>CAZQXD010000032.1:1677-48437 GCA_964597315.1 uncultured Candidatus Competibacteraceae bacterium | reverse complement strand
AGACCGGCGTCAAGGCCCTGGACGCCATGGTGCCCGTGGGCCGAGGCCAGCGTGAGTTGATCATCGGTGACCGCCAGACCGGTAAGACTGCGGTGGCCATTGACGCGATCATCAATCAGAAGGGCACGGGCATCAAGTGTGTCTACGTGGCCGTCGGTCAGAAGAACTCCACCATCGCCAATATCGTGCGCAAGCTCGAAGAGCATGGGGCCATGGAACACACCATCGTAGTGGCCGCCGGGGCTTCCGATCCGGCCGCCATGCAGTTCATCGCCCCCTATAGCGGCTGCGCCATGGGCGAGTACTTCCGGGACCGAGGCGAGGACGCCCTGATCGTTTACGACGACCTCACCAAGCAGGCTTGGGCCTACCGGCAGGTTTCCCTGCTGCTGCGCCGACCTCCTGGCCGCGAAGCTTATCCCGGTGACGTCTTCTATCTGCACTCCCGGTTGCTGGAACGGGCCTCCCGTATCAACGCCGATGAAGTGGAACGCCTCACCAACGGCGAGGTTAAGGGCCAGACCGGTTCCCTGACCGCCCTGCCCATCATCGAGACCCAGGCTGGCGACGTGTCGGCCTTCGTGCCCACCAACGTGATCTCCATCACCGACGGTCAGATCTTCCTGGAGTCCGATCTATTCAACGCCGGTATCCGGCCTGCCATCAATGCTGGCCTGTCGGTATCTCGGGTAGGCGGCGCAGCTCAGACCAAGATCATCAAGAAGCTGGGCGGCGGCGTGCGTCTGGCCCTGGCCCAGTATCGGGAACTGGCGGCTTTCGCCCAGTTCGCATCGGACCTGGACGAGGCCACCCGCAAACAGTTGGATCGGGGTCAGCGGGTCACCGAACTGATGAAACAGAAGCAATATTCGCCACTGTCGGTGGCGGAGATGGCGGTGTCCCTGTTCGCCGCAGATCGGGGTTATCTGGATGACGTTTCCCTGAACAAGATCGGCGATTTCGAGTCGGCCCTGCTCACCTATATGCACTCCAACCGCGAAGACTTGTTGAATGACATCAACAAGAGCGGGGATTTCAACGATGAAATCGAGGCCGCGTTCCACAGCGCGATCAAGGATTTCAAGGCCAATCACGTCTGGTAAGGGGTGACACATGGCCGGCGCCAAAGAAATACGCAACAAAATCAAGAGTATCAAGAATACTCAGAAGATAACCAAAGCCATGGAAATGGTGGCGGCAAGCAAGATGCGTAAAGCCCAGGACCGTATGAACGCGGCCCGGCCTTACGCGGACAAGATTCGCGTCGTCGTTTCCAACGTGAGTCACGCCAATACCGACTACAAGCATCCCTATCTGCTGGAGCGGGAGGTTAAACGGGTCGGCTATATCGTCGTCTCCACGGACCGGGGCTTGTGCGGGGGCCTGAACACCAACCTGTTCAAAGCGGCGGTGACATCCATGAAGGAGTGGCGTGACAAGGGCGTGGAAATCGACCTGTGCGTCATTGGCACCAAGGCCACCAACTTCTTCCGCCGATTTGGCGGCAATCTGGTGGCCCAGACCGCTCATTTGGGTGATGCTCCCCGGGCCGAGGATGTTGTCGGTACGGTAAAAGTTATGCTCGACGAGTATGACGAGGGCAAGATCGACCGCCTGTACCTAGTCTCCAACAAATTCGTCAATACCATGACCCAGACGCCCACGTTGGAACAATTGATTCCCGTGCAGTCGTCCACCACCGAAGCCGAGAGGGAGCACCCTTGGGACTACCTCTACGAACCCGACTCCAAGGAACTCCTGGACTTACTGTTCGACCGCTATGTGGAGTCCCTGGTCTATCAGGGACTGGTGGAGAATATCGCCTCGGAGATGGCGGCGCGGATGATCGCTATGAAGAGCGCCTCGGACAATGCCGGCACCCTAATCGATGAGCTGCAATTGGTCTACAACAAGGCCCGGCAGGCCAGTATTACCCAGGAACTCTCCGAAATCGTGGCGGGCGCCGCAGCGGTATAACACATTCAAGAAACCCAAGGGGAATTCACAGTCATGAGTTCTGGAAAAGTCGTACAAATCATCGGCGCCGTGGTGGACGTGGAGTTCCCGCGGGACGCGGTGCCAAAGATCTATGACGCTCTGATCGTCGAGGAAACCCAACTGACTCTGGAAGTCCAGCAGCAGTTAGGCGACGGGGTGGTGCGCGCCATCGCCATGGGCGGTTCCGAGGGCCTCAAGCGCAACCTGCCGGTGACCAACACCGGCGCCCCCATCACCGTACCCGTGGGCAAGGCGACCCTGGGGCGAATCATGGATGTGCTGGGTACGCCTATTGATCACAAGGGTCCCGTCAATCCCGAGGACCAGTGGAGTATTCACCGCAAGGCCCCGGCTTACGAGGATCAGGCGGGGTCCACGGAGTTGCTGGAAACCGGCATCAAGGTCATCGACCTGCTCTGCCCCTTCGCCAAGGGCGGCAAGGTGGGTCTGTTCGGCGGCGCCGGCGTGGGCAAGACCGTCAACATGATGGAGTTGATTCGCAACATCGCCATCGAACACTCCGGCTATTCGGTGTTTGCCGGCGTGGGGGAGCGTACCCGCGAGGGAAACGATTTCTACCATGAAATGAGGGAATCCAACGTTCTGGACAAAGTGTCCCTGGTCTACGGCCAGATGAACGAGCCTCCCGGTAACCGTTTGCGGGTGGCCTTGACGGGCTTGACCATGGCGGAATATTTCCGTGACGAAGGCCGCGACGTGCTGCTGTTCGTAGACAACATCTACCGTTATACCCTGGCTGGCACCGAGGTATCCGCGCTGCTGGGCCGCATGCCCTCTGCGGTGGGTTACCAGCCCACCCTGGCCGAGGAAATGGGCGTCCTTCAGGAGCGTATTACCTCTACCCGCACCGGCTCCATCACCTCCATCCAGGCGGTGTACGTACCGGCGGATGACCTTACCGATCCGTCTCCCGCCACCACGTTCGCCCATCTGGACGCCACGGTGGTGTTGTCTCGACAGATCGCTGAGTTGGGCATCTACCCGGCCGTGGACCCCCTGGACTCCACCTCCCGGCAGCTCGACCCCCTGGTGGTGGGCCAAGAGCATTACGATACCGCCCGCGCCGTGCAGGGGACTCTGCAACGCTATAAGGAGCTGCGGGATATCATTGCCATCCTGGGTATGGATGAACTATCCGAGGAAGACAGGCAGGTGGTGGCCCGGGCCCGTAAGATTCAACGCTTCCTGTCCCAGCCCTTCTTTGTGGCGGAAGTGTTTACGGGCAGCCCCGGTAAATATGTGTCTCTCAAGGACACCATCGCTGGCTTCAAAGGCATCATGAACGGCGAGTACGACAACCTGCCCGAGCAGGCCTTTTATATGGTCGGCTCTATCGAAGAGGCGGTGGAGAAGGCCAACCGGCTTTGATGGTCTGGCGCTCCGGTGAGACCGGGGCGCCCGCCATTCCGACTGATAAGGTGAGGCAACATGGCCATGACTTTGCATTTAGACATCGTCAGCGCGGAAAGGGAGATCTTCTCCGATACCGCCGAAATGGTGTCGGCGACGGCCGAAATGGGTGAGGTAGGTATCCTGCCCCGACACAGCCAGTTGCTGACGCGTCTCAAGCCCGGCCAGGTGCGGGTCAAGCTCTCGGATACCGAAGAGGAGATCTTCTATGTGTCCGGGGGCCTACTAGAAGTCCAACCCCATCGGGTGACGGTGCTGGCTGATACCGCCGAGCGGGCCAAAGACCTGGACGAGGCGGCCGCCCTGGCGGCTAAGCAGCGGGCCGAGCAGGCCCTGGCCGACCGTAAGAGCGACTTCGATTATGCTAAAGCCCAGGCGGAACTGGCCGAGGCTATTGCTCAGTTGCAGGCCATCGAGCGGTTGCGTCGGCTCAAGCGGTAACAATTACCGTGGGCGCCCGAGTCCACGGGTTTTTCTGTTATGAACGGCGCCCTAGAGGTGCCGTTTTTTTTTGAATGATCGGAGGTTGGAAAACCGATGCAACTGTCTGTCATGATTCTCGCCGCTGGCAAGGGAAAGCGTATGGTGTCGGCGCTGCCCAAGGTACTGCATCCGGTGGGAGGACGGCCCATGCTGGGCCACGTACTGGATACCGCCGGCAGTCTAGGGGCTGGAGCGCGATTGGTGGTCTATGGCCATGGCGGTGATCAGGTTCGAAACGCCTTCGCTGGGGAGATGGGGATAACCTGGGTGGAGCAGACGCGGCAACTGGGCACCGGCCATGCCGTGGCTCAAGCCCTACCCCATCTGGGTCAGGGCGAGGTGGTGCTGGTGCTTTACGGCGACGTGCCCTTAGTGCGGGGGGATACTCTGCTTCCCTTAGTGGAAAGTGCTCAGCGAGGCGAGTTGGGCATACTGACTGTGGTACTGGATGACCCCACCGGTTACGGTCGCATCATCCGCGACAGCGCCGGCCAGATACTGCGTATCGTCGAGGAAAAGGACGCCAACCCGGAGGAAAAATCCATTCAGGAAGTCAGCACGGGCATTCTCGCCGCTTCTGCGGCCCGGCTACGTGACTGGGTGGAGTTGCTGGGCAACGATAACGCCCAAGGTGAATATTATCTGACTGATGTGATTGAAATGGCGGTACGGGCTGGTGTGGGGGTGGCGACCACTACGGTGACCGACCCGAACGAAGTCCAGGGTGTGAACAATCGTAGTCAACTGGCGGTGTTGGAACGCTGTTATCAGCGCCGCCAGGCCCAGTACCTGATGGACAATGGCGCTACTCTGGCCGATCCGGCCCGGGTGGATGTGCGGGGCCGAATCAGCACGGGCCGGGATGTGAGCATCGACGTCAATGTGGTGTTCGAGGGGGAGGTGAGCCTGGGCGACCGAGTGAGCATCGGCCCTCACTGCGTGATCCGCGATGCGCGTATCGGCGATGATGTGGAAATCCGGGCCTTCACCCATATCGAAGGGGCCAACATCGCCGCAGGCGTCCAAGCAGGGCCTTATGCCCGGTTGCGCCCCGAGACGGTGTTGCATGAGGGCGCTAGGGTGGGCAACTTTGTGGAGATCAAAAAATCCATCATCGGGCAGGATTCCAAGGTCAACCATCTCACCTATATAGGCGATGCCCAGATTGGCCGCCACGTGAACGTGGGGGCCGGCACCATCACCTGCAACTACGATGGCGTCAACAAACACACAACCGTTATCGACGACAATGCCTTTATCGGCTCCAATTCGGCCCTGGTGGCGCCCGTGAGGATCGGCAAGGGCGCCACGGTGGGAGCAGGATCGGCCATCGGCAAGGACGTCCTGGACGGAGCTTTGGCGCTGACCCGGGCGCCCCAGCGAGCGGTGGTCAACTGGCAGCGGCCAGAGAAGAAAAAATAGCTAGAATGGTTGAGCGACGGGCCGGCATTGGTTCCCGGTTTTTATAATCGCCGGATCGGAATCATCCCTAAGGGTCGACGAAAAGAAAAACCGGCTCTAGGGGATTCTTGATAAACTGCCGCTCCATGGACATCACCCATATCCTCGATCCGCTTAACGATGCCCAGCGGGAGGCGGTGACCGCCCCTCAAGAACCGCTGCGAGTGCTGGCCGGCGCCGGCAGTGGCAAGACTCGGGTGCTGGTGCATCGGGTGGCCTGGCTGATCGAGGTGGAAGGCGCCTCCCCCTGGTCGATCATGGCGGTGACGTTTACCAACAAGGCCGCCAACGAGATGCGCGGGCGCATCGAGGCTATGTTGCGCCACCCGGCCAGCGGCCTGTGGATCGGCACGTTTCACGGCCTGGCCCACCGTTTACTACGGATGCATTGGCAGGAGGCGCGGCTGTCCCAGGCGTTCCAAATTCTGGACTCCGAAGACCAGCAGCGACTGATCAAGCGGGTCATCAAGAGCCTGGACCTGGACGAGAAAAAATGGCCGCCCCGACAGGCCGCCTGGTTCATCAACGCCCAGAAGGACGAAGGACTGCGTCCGGCCCACGTAGACCACCGGGACGATCCGGTGGTTAAACAATGGCTGCGCATCTACCAGTATTATCACGACGCCTGTGAGCGCGCCGGTGTGGTGGATTTCGGCGAACTGCTGTTGCGCGCCCATGAACTGTTGCGGGATACCCCGGAGCTTCTGGACCACTACCGGCAGCGCTTTGCCCATGTGCTGGTGGACGAGTTCCAGGACACCAATACCATCCAGTACGCCTGGGTCCGGCTGCTCAGCGGCGGGGGCGGGGATGTGTTCATCGTCGGCGACGATGATCAGTCCATTTACGGCTGGCGGGGCGCCCGCATCGAAAACATCCAGCGTTTCGGAAATGATTTCCCCGGCGCCCGCACCGTGCGCCTGGAGCAGAACTACCGCTCCACCGCCACCCTTCTCAAGGCCGCCAACGCCCTGATTGCCCAAAACGCCGGTCGGCTGGGCAAGAACCTGTGGACCGAGGATGAGGCCGGTGAACCCATCCAGGTCTATGGGGCTTTCAACGAGTACGACGAAGCCCGCTTTGTGGGAGAGCGTATCCAGGGTTGGGTGGAGGCTGGCAACCGTCGCGACCAGGTCGCAGTGCTGTATCGCTCTAACGCCCAATCCCGGGTGTTCGAGGAAACCCTGATCGCCATGGGTATCCCCTACCGGGTCTATGGCGGTTTACGGTTCTTTGAGCGGGCCGAGATCAAAGACGCCCTGGCCTATTTGCGGCTGATCGCCAATCGCGACGACGATGCCTCCTTCGAACGGGTGGTGAACACCCCGCCTCGGGGCTTGGGAGAGCGCAGCGTAGAGGCGGTGCGGGCCCTGGCCCGGGAGTTGAACCTGACTTTGTGGCGGGCCGCCCAGCGGTTAGTGGCAGAAAACCGTCTGACCACCCGGGCGGGCAATGCCCTGAACGGGTTTCTAGTGCTGGTGGACACCTTGGCCCGGGATGGAGTTGATCAGCCCCTGACTCGACGGGTGGCGCAAGTTATTGAAAGAAGTGGCCTTAAAGCAATGTATCTCAAGGATAAAGGTGGGAAGGGCGAGGCCCGGGTGGAGAACCTAGAAGAGCTGGCTAACGCCGCCCGGGGTTTCGAGACCGTGCCCGATGATCTGACGGGACTGGATCCCCTGTCGGTGTTTTTGTCTCACGCCGCCCTGGAAGCTGGCGAAGGCCAGGCCGATGCCTGGGAGGACTGCGTCCAACTCATGACGCTGCATTCGGCCAAGGGTCTGGAGTTTTCCCTGGTGTTTCTGGTGGGGCTGGAGGAGGGATTATTTCCCCACGTTATGTCGGCCGAGGAGCCGGGGCGACTTGAGGAGGAACGGCGGCTGGCTTATGTAGGCATTACCCGGGCTAAGGCCCGGCTGGTGCTGAGCTACGCTGAGAAACGGCGGCTGCGGGGGGAGGAACGCTACCAGAATCCGTCTCGGTTTCTGCGGGAAGTGCCCCCGGAATTGACCCGGGACGTGCGGGCCAAGGCCACCATTCTTCGGCCCCAGCCAGTCCCTGTCCAGGACCAAAACGATGTAGGACTGCGTTTGGGCCAGAGGGTGCGCCACCATCGCTTCGGAGAAGGGGTGATACTGAACCTGGAAGGGACAGGCAGCCATGCCCGAGTACAGGTGAATTTCCTGGAGGTCGGCAGCAAGTGGCTGGTGGTGGCCTATGCGGGTCTGGAGCTACTCTAACTCGGGACACAAGCCGCTGATGCCATAGCGTCGGTTGTGACTGGCCGGTAGGCATGGAAAAATACCGGAAATGGCTGGAGAGGGGGATGGCCGTGGGTCCGCGATGGGTGGTGGTATGGATTTTGGCCTGTGCCGGCCCCGCCGCCAGCGGCTGGCAGGTGGAACAGGGCCGGGACCCGGTGGAGCGGGACGTCCGCTGTCTGCTGCGTAGCGATGCGGTCACCACCCCCGACGGCTACGGGGAGACGCCCGTCATCCTCTGGCTGGATGGGCGGCGGTTGGTGGCCAGCGCCGAGTCTCATGTGGATGCCACTTTTGCTGATATCCGGCTGACGGTGGACGCCGAGCCATCTCTGCACGTTGACCGGATCGCCCGGGATATCCTGCTGCTTTTCGAACAGTCCTATGCCGCGCTGGTGCGGCGTTTCAAGGCGGGGCGCGAGGCGCGGCTGGAGGTGCGGTTCTGGCCCACCTGGCCCGCGACCCGGTCGTTCACGGTGATATTCAGCCTGCGGGGCTTCACCAAGGCCCACGTGGAACTCACGAAGTGCCTGGGCGCTCGGGCTGAAACCCAAACCCAGCCATAAGGAGGCTGTCGACCATGGGCTTGCGTACCAAATTCAATCTGGTGCTGATCTTGACGTTTGCCCTGGGGTTGGGGGCGGCGGCCTGGTGGTCCCACTGGATTACTCAGCAGAATGCCCGGGAAGAGGTGCTGCAAAACGCCCGGATCATGATGGAGAGCGCCTTGGCCATCCGCAGCTGGACAGTGCGGGAAATTCGACCGTTGCTGGCCATGCAGATGAAACGCCAGTTCCTGCCCCACTCGGTGCCGTCATTCGTAGCCCAGCAGAACTTCAAGGCCCTGCACGAAAAATTCCCGGACTATATCTATAAGGAAGCGGCCCTCAACCCCACCAATCCAGTTGATCGGGCCACCGACTGGGAAACCGATATCATCAATGAATTCCGCCATAACCCAGAGCGGGAGGAAATCATCGTGGAGCGGCGTACGCCCCTGGGGCCGTCTTTGAGTCTGGCCCGGCCCCTGACCATCAAGGACCCGGGCTGTCTAGTCTGCCACAGTGTCCCGGACGTGGCCCCGGACACCATGCTGGCCCAATACGGCCCGGCCAACGGTTTTGGCTGGAAACTCAATGAAACCGTGGGCGCCCAAGTGGTGTCGGTACCCATGTCCCTGCCCCTAGCCCGGGCGGAACAGGCCTTTATGACCTTCATGGGGGTGCTGATAGGGGTGTTTTTAGGGATTTTGGTGATCCTCAATCTGATGCTGCATCTGGTGGTGATTCGACCGGTGGTGCGGATCTCCGATATGGCTCACAAGGTAAGCCTGGGCGAAGAGAATGTTCCCGAGTACACCCGGAAGGGACGGGATGAGATCGCCTCGCTATCGGCGTCGTTCAACCGCATGCGCCGTAGTCTGGAGAACGCCATGAAGATGCTGGACGACTGATGCCGGGAGAGTAGAAAAATGCCAGAGTCGTCATCCCTGCCGGCCCGTCTGGGCAAGTATCGTATCGAGTCGGTGCTGGGTCAGGGCGCTATGGGTGTGGTCTACAAAGGGTACGACGTAGCCATCGACCGTTGGGTGGCCATCAAGACCGTGCGCACCGAACTGCTGTCCGGCCAGGACGCCGACGCCTGGTTGGCCCGGTTTCGCCAGGAAGTTCGGGCCGCCGGGCGTTGTCTGCATCCCAATGTGGTGGCGGTGTTCGATTATGGCGAGGAAGAAGGCGTCCCCTATATCGCCATGGAATACGTCCAGGGCCGAGAGCTGAAATATTATCTCCACGAAAAAAAAATCTTGTTTGGACACCAGTCCGTGGTGTTCATGATCGCCCAGGTCTTGAGCGCATTGGCTTGCGCCCATGCTTGCGGCATCGTCCATCGGGACATTAAACCAAGCAATATCATCCTTCTAGATGATGGTCATGTCAAAGTGACCGACTTCGGCATTGCCCGCATGGATACCGTCCAACTCACCCAATTGGGTCAGATGGTGGGCACGCCTAGCTATATGTCCCCGGAGCAATTCATCGGCGGTCCAGTGGATCATCGCACCGATCTGTATTCCACAGGCGTGGTGTTGTTCGAGCTGTTGAGCGGCCAGCGGCCGTTTGCAGGCCAGTCCACCACCGAGATCATGTACAACGTATTGCACCAGCCTCCCAGGGAGTTATCCTCGCTCGTCGGCCACTCACTGCCACTGGGGCTGGAAGATGTGGTCCACAAAGCCTTGGCCCGGGACCCGGCGCGGCGCTTCCAGACCGCCCGGGAGTTCACCAACGCCTTGCAAGGGGCGCTGGCCTCGCCACCCCATGAGTCGGCATCCAGCGCCTGGGACCAGACCAGCCCAGTACTGGATACCGCCGAACTGTCTTGGCCCTCAGAGATTCTGCACCAACTGGAAGCGGAACTGACCTTATATCTAGGACCCTTGGCCAGGATTCTGGTCAAAAAATCAGCCGCCCACGCCACCAGTCTTGAGTCCCTGTATCAGGACCTGGCCCGGCACTTGAGCGACCCCCGGGAACAAGCCCGTTTTTTGGCCAAGGTCCGGCGGGGCGCTGGCGGCGAGATTGATACCACGGGCGGCGTCGGAAGCACGGGCGGCGTCGGTGATACGGGGTCCATCGCACATTTCGAACCGGAGGTGCTGGCCGCAGCCCAGCACGATCTGGCGGTGTATCTCGGCCCTATTGCCAAGGTATTGGTCAAGCAAGCCGCTCGCCGGGCGCTATCGACACAAGATCTGTACCGGCGTTTGGGAGAGCATCTGGAGCGACTCGAGGAGCGTGCCCAATTCCTTGGAGATAAAGGTTAGATGGCGAACTCCGCCAGCACCGGGGCATGATCAGAGGGCCGCTCCAAGCCCCGAGTTTCCTTGTCGATGGCGCAGCGTCGGCAGGCCGTGGCCAACTCCGGGGAGGCCAGGATCAAGTCGATGCGCAAGCCCCGGTTGCGCCGGAAGGCGGCCGCCCGATAATCCCACCAACTGAAACATGCGGGTGGCTGCTCGAACAGCCGGAAGGTATCGGCCAGACCCAGGTCAAGCAGATGCCCCAGGGCCGTCCGCTCCGGCTCGCTACACAGCACCTGCCCGGCCCATGCTTCTGGATCGTGGATATCCCGGTCCTCTGGGGCAATATTGAAATCGCCCAACACCACCAGCCGGGGGTGGGCGGCGAGTTGCTCCCGTAGAAAATCCGCGAGCGCAGCCAGCCAGGCCAATTTATAAGCGTATTTGTCGCTGCCCACGGTTTGCCCGTTGGGCACGTACAGATTCAGTATCCGCACCCCCCCCACGGTGGCTCCCAGCAGCCGTCGCTGGGGGTCATCTAGGCCCGGCAGCTCCCGGATGACATGGTCGAGAGGCAGGCGGCTTAGCAAGGCGACGCCGTTATAAGTTTTCTGCCCGGAATAGGCCAGTTGATAACCGGCGGCGGACAGCTCGGCCACCGGAAAAGCCTCGTCGGTAAGCTTGGTTTCCTGGAGGGCCAAAACGTCCGGTTGCTTGAGCGCCAGCCAGTCCAGCACCTGAGGCAAGCGGACCTTGAGGGAATTGACGTTCCAGGT
The DNA here is from genome assembly GCA_964597315.1 of uncultured Candidatus Competibacteraceae bacterium. Taxonomy (GTDB): domain Bacteria; phylum Pseudomonadota; class Gammaproteobacteria; order Competibacterales; family Competibacteraceae; genus CAZQXD01. The sequence goes on along the minus strand of CAZQXD010000032.1, from coordinate 37,227 downwards.
GGCGATGGTCAACATAGTTGATTGTCGTGGTTGGCGGTGATCCCGGACTTTAGCATGGGATGGCGTCGACCTGAACTCTAGGCTATTTTCCCAAGCTCAATGCGAATACCCCGTATCTACACCGATGCTGTTTTGGTTTCCGAGGCCCGGATCATCCTGGAGGGAGCGGCCTTCAACCACCTGACGCGGGTGTTGCGGCTGCGTTCCGGGGCGCCTTTGCTGCTGTTCAATGGCAGTGGCGGACAATACCGGGCCGTACTTGAGGCCGTGGAGCGGCGCCGGGCCGTGGTCCGCGTGGGGGTTTTCGAGCCTCGGGAGGTGGAGTCCGCCCTGACCATCACCCTAGCCCAGGGGGTGTCCCGGGGGGAGCGTATGGACTATACCGTGCAAAAGGCCGTGGAACTGGGGGTTAGCGCCATCCAGCCACTCTTGACCGAACGTAGCGTGGCCAGCCTTCAGGGTGTACGCTTGGACAAACGCCTGGCCCACTGGCAAGGGGTGGTGATCGGTGCTTGTGAACAGTCCGGGCGCAACCGCCCGCCGCCCCTGTTGGAGCCTTTGAGCCTGCCCGACTGGCTGGCGGAAGCGCCCACCGGCTTGGTGTTGGACCCTGGGGCTGAAACCGGGCTGCTGGATCTTGACCGCCCGACCGGGAGGGTCACCCTGCTGGTGGGACCCGAAGGGGGGCTGAGCGAAACGGAGCTGCAACAGGCCCGCCGGGCCGGACTCCGGGGGGTGCGGCTAGGTCCTCGGGTAATGCGCACCGAAACCGCCGGCATGGCCGCCCTGGCCGCCCTGCAACTGCTATGGGGGGATCTGGGCCGCTGAACCCGACACCGGGAGATTTTTTTATGGGATCAAGGGGTAGACGCCTGATGGAAATCCTGTTGGTGCTGGTTATAGGAGCCGTATTGCTGTTGGTCGGCGGCATTGTCGGCAACAATCCCCCCTTGACCCAAGCACCGGGCCTCTGGCAACGGCTGGGAACCTATCTGACCCGCAATGTCGCCGAGACTCGCCCGGGCCACCGCTTCCCAGAGTTGGAACTGCCTTGCTATCCATGGCCCCCGGAGGCGTTGTGGCCCCGCCTTGAGCAAGCGGTGGCTGGGTTAGGCTGGAAGGTGGTGGAACGGGACCCCGTCGCCCGGCAGCTACATGCCGTAATCAGCAGCCGCTGGCTACGCTTCAAAGACGATCTGGAGGTGCGCCTGGTGGTGGCCGAGTGCGGCACCCAAGTCCGCGTCCGCTCCAGTTCTCGGGTGGGCAAGGGAGACTTGGGGGCCAACACCCGGCATGTGCTGGACGTGCTGGCGGCGCTGCGGCCCTGATTCAGCCTAGGGCCGCCAGGGCGAGCAGCAGGCAGCCTATGACCACTAAGGTGAGGCCCAGGCGTAACCGGCCATACCAGTCGGGGACCAGCCCTCGGCGCCGATAGCCATGATCCACGCCGTACTGGATGGTAAATCCGCCGAGCAGCAGCCACAGCGCCGCCGTCGGGTCCAGTAGCAGCGCCACCCAGGCCAATAACGCCGGGACCACCCCCCAGCCCAGCCGCCGCCATAGGGTCGCGGTATCTTGTGCCTTCGCCAAGGCTAGGCCCCAATGCACCGCTCCCAGAAAGCTCAGGATCACCGCGCCGTAAGCCATTAGGGACAACACTGCGGGCGGATACCAGCGGGCAGGTCCAAACCACAGGATCAAGGCCGGGGCTAAAAAAGGGATCAGGCCGCCGCCGCCCAGAACCAGGGCCGGGACCGGTATCTCCAGACGGGATAGGGGCATGTTCTAAAGCAACTTTTCGATGGCCTTGACCAGAACGGGGTCCTGGGGCGTGACCCGGCTTGGGAAGTGGGCAATCACCCGACCCTGGCGGTCCAATAGATACTTGTAGAAGTTCCACTGGGGATAACCGCCAGCCTGTTTGGCCAGCTGTCGGTAAAAAGAATGGGTTTTGTCCCCCTCCGCCACATGGACTTTTTCGAACATGGGGAACTCCACATCGTAGGTGAGTTGGCAGAAAGTCTGGATTTGGGCTTCCGTGCCCGGTTCCTGGGCAAAGTCGTTGGAGGGAAAGCCCAGTACCACCAGGCCGCGCTCCCGATAACGATCATAGAGGGCCTCCAGTCCCTCGAATTGGGGGGTGAAACCGCAGAAACTGGCGGTGTTGACCACCAGCAATACCTTGCCGGCATAGGCTTCGCACAGTCGTTCCTGGCGCTCATCGGCCAAACTCCGAAAACTAAAATCCAGGTTATCGGGGCAGGTCTCAGCCAGGACCGCCCGAGCGGGCAGAAATAGGACTAGAAGCAAGGCAAACAGGCGTGGCATGGGTGATCTCCCATCGGTCTACTGGTATACAAGGTTAAGAGTCATGACCGTGAGAATCAACTCTTATTATCAAGATTGTACACTATTTGTATATAAATTTACCTCTACAAGACAGTGTGTTTCATCCGGGCAAGGGTTTTCGGGATGTTTGCCAGGGCATCAGATGCATGGCGTCTCCCACCAGGGACACGCCCACTTCCAGGCCGATGGTCAGCCGGTTGCGTCGGACCACATGGGGTGGCAGCTCCAGGGTTAGGCGCGGCTCGGGGCCGCCATCCACGCCCACGATTACCGTGGTCAGGCCCCGTGGGGTCAGCAATTCCAGGATAATCCCGGCCACGGGGTTTTCCCGCTCACCCCGGGAAGGACGGCGGCGTTGGTGCAGCAGCACCCCCTCCGGGGGGATCATCCAATGCACCCGACTGCCCGGTGGAAAGTCCGAGCGTAGAGGCAATTCCAGCACCCGCCCGGCCCATTCTAGGCGGGTCAGGCCCCAGTCTGGCCGGTGTTCCAGTATCCGACCCTGAAACAGGTTGCGAGCATCCAGCAGCCGGGCCACCGTAGCGTCCATGGGGTGGCGCATCACCGTATCGGGGGGGCCTGTTTGCAAGGTACGCCCGGCATGCATCACGCACAGCCGGTCAGCCAACATGGCGGCTTCGTCCAGATCATGGGTAACCAGCAGGATGGGAATATTCAGGCCCCGGGTCAGCCCGGCCAACTCCAGGCGCAGTTTGCGGCGGGTCACCTCGTCCACTGCCGAGAACGGCTCGTCCAGTAGCAGTACTGCCGGCTCTCGGGCCAAGGCCCGGGCCAGGGCTACCCGCTGTTGTTGGCCTCCAGACAAGGCGCCTGGGGAACGATCATGGAGTCCCTCCAAATGCACCCGGGCCAGTAATTCCCTGGCTCGTCGCGCCCGCTCCCGGGGCGGCAGATGGCCCAGGGCCAGGATCACATTGTCCAGGGCCGTGAGATGGGGGAACAAGGCGTAGGACTGGAACAGCATTCCCACCCGGCGGGCCTGGGGAGGCAGGCAGAGGTTTCGCTCGGTGTCCAACCAGATTTCCCCTGCGCAGGCCACCTGCCCAGCTCCAGGCCGATGCAGCCCGGCGATACAGCGCAGAGTGGTGGATTTGCCGCTGCCGGAGGGACCCACCAGGGCCAGCACCTCCCCCGGTTGGCAGTCCAACTCCAAGGCCAGGGGAATGGGCTGTTCCTGGTTCAGGCGCACTGCTAGGCCGGTCATAGGGCGCCGCCCCCCCGGCGGCGGTTGAAAGCATAGACCAGACTGATGGTGGAAAAGGAAAAAATTAACAACACCAGGGACATGGTTCCGGCGGCGGCCTCGTCGAAAGACTGGGTCCGATCGTAAATAGCGATGGAGATGGTTTTGGTGGAACCGGGGATATTACCCCCCACCATCAGCACCACCCCGAACTCCCCCATGGTATGGGCGAAGCTGAGCACCAGGGCGGTCAGCACTCCAGGCCAAGCCAGGGGGAGTTCCACCTGGCGAAAGGTCTGCCAGCGGCCCAGACCACTACACCAGGCCGCTTCCCGCAGGCAGTGAGGAATGGCTTCGAAGGCCCGCAGCATGGGTTGCACGGCGAAGGGCAGGCTGTACAGCACCGAGGCTAGCAGTAGGCCACTGAAAGAGAAGGCCAGGGTCGCGCCGGTCAGCGCCTCAAAAGTCCGTCCCGCCCAACTCTCCCGACCGAAAGCCACCAGCAGATAATAGCCCAGCACGGTGGGCGGCAGCACCAGGGGCAGGGCCACCACCGCCTCAATCAGGCTTTTTCCCGGAAACTCCCGCCAGGCCAACGCCCGGGCGGTGACCAACCCCAGCCCGAACAGAATAGCCGTGGTCCAAGCGGACAGTTCCAGGGACAGGGCAAAGGCCTGCCAGTCCATGGCGTTCAGGGGATTGTCCCAAGCCGCGAGACCGGGGATGAAGCGGCGAGCATGGTTGTTGCGTACCCTCTTAGCACAAAATCTGGCTGACCCTATTAAACCACCCCGAGCAGTCGGCTGCGAAGCAACAGTGGTGAGGCGGCGGTTAATTGGGTAGCATTCGTTTCCCAACACTGAATAACGGACACTCAGGCGGCATGCCATGAACCGACAGCTACTGACTTTTTGGCGTATTCTGCTGTGCGTGGTGGTTCTCGCCCTGGGAGCCGGTTGCGCGTCCACCGAGACGGTCATGCGCGACGATCCAGACCCTTTCGAGGGTTTTAACCGGACCATGTACAGTTTCAACGACAAAGTGGACAAGCTGGCCTTAAAACCGGCCGCCCAGATTTACAAGGCCGTGGTCCCGGGGGTGGTGAACGATGGGGTGACCAATTTCTTTAGCAATCTGGACGATGTCGTGGTGCTGTTCAACGACTTGTTGCAGCTCAAGTTCGAGCAGGCGGCCATGGACACCAGCCGTATCGTCTACAACTCCATTTTCGGGCTGTTGGGTGTGTTCGACGTGGCTAGCCATATGGGCCTGCCCAAACATGAGGAGGATTTTGGCCAGACCCTGGGTTACTGGGGGGTGGGAGAGGGTTATTATCTGGTGCTGCCTCTGATCGGGTCTTCCACGACCCGAGATGTGTGGTCCATCCCTGTGGACAGCCTCGTGGACCTGATCGGGCGCTATGAGGAAATCGGCAAGCAACTGGCCCTGCGTTCCGTGTATGTGGTGGACCTCAGGGCAGACACTCTGCGCGCCGAGCGGGCTTTCGGGGGCGCCGCCCTGGACCCCTATGCATTTTTCCGTGAAGCTTATCTACAACGCCGTCGTAATCTAGTCTACGATGGGAATCCGCCCCGGCCGGACTTCCTGAACGACGATTTCGACCTGGAAGACGACGAACCCGTTCCAGACGAGGCCCCCGCCCAATAGGCCGGTCATGGATTCAATCACCATTGCTAGTTTCGATTTTCTTCCTCTGGCGGAAATCGCCCGGGGTCGGCTGTTAGCCGAGGGTATCGACTGCCGATTGGCCGACCAGCACCTGGTGCAGACCGACTGGCTGTACAGCATCGCCGTGGGTGGCATCAAGCTCCAAGTAGCCGCTGCGGACGTGGAGCGGGCCTTGGCTATCCTGGATCGGGACGATTCGGCCGAACTGGATCACACGTGAATCGTAGCACCCTGATCACCTCCCTACTGCGACTTCTGGCTCGCCTACCCCTGTGGGCCATTCATGCTCTGGGGGCGGGATTGGGCTGGATATTATGGTTGTTTCCCAATCAACAGCGGCGGGTGGCCGCCGTTAACCTGGGTCTGTGTTTTCCCGAATTGTCCCCTTGGAATCGCCAGCGGCTACTACGCCGCAATCTCATGGAAACGGCCAAAGCCATGCTGGAGTTGGGACCGCTGTGGTTATGGGACGGTCGCTACGTGCTGGAGTTGATCCGTGACACCGAAGGCGCCGAGGGTCTGCGTCAGGCCGTGGCCCAAGGCCGAGGCGCCATCACCGTTACCCCCCATCTGGGGGCCTGGGAAGTGGCGGGACTCTGGGTATCGGCCCATTATCCCATCACCACCCTATATCGCCCCAGCCGGGTGGGCATCGATCCCATCATTCGCCAGGGCCGGGAACGGCTGGGGGCGCGCACCGTGCCTACCGATACCCGCGGGGTGCGGGCGCTGTTCCAAGCCCTCAAGAACGGCCAGGTGCTGGGCATCCTGCCGGATCAAGACCCAGGCCGAGATAACGGCGTGTTCGCATCCTTTTTTGGCCAAGATGCCAATACCATGGCCCTGTTGTCCCGGCTGGCCATGAAAAGCGGCGCTCCGGTGTTCATGGTGACCGCCGAGCGGCTGCCCCTGGGGCGAGGTTACCGGCTGCGGGTAGAGGCGTTTCCAGCGGCGGTCAATCATGAGCCCCTGGCCTTGTCTGTGGCGGCGGTGAATGCCGCTGTGGAACAGGCGGTGCGCCATGCCCCCGAGCAGTACTTATGGAGCTATAAGCGCTTCAAGACCCGCCCGCCGGGGGAGTCGACAGTATATCCCTGAGTCTGGCGGACCCCGCCGAGGACCCAGGCATTGAAACCCCAGCAATAGCCCTGTCGGCCCGGCGAGGGGTGTCAACGGGCCAGGCTTCGGGACAGGTCATCCAGGCCGGTGCGTCGTTCCATTAGGGAGTCCAGCGCCTCCAGCGCCAGTTCCTCGGATATGCCCAGGGACGACAAAATGGCCGGAGGCAGGTCGGTAGTGGTCTCGTCGCCGATGCGGTGACGGCGTAGCAGGCGGTTGGCCACCAGCACCAGGTTGGGGTACTCGGAATGGGGGCGGGAATAATCTTCGTCATGGTGCCAGCGCACCGCAGCGATGATTTCCTCGGGCATGCTCCAGGTCCGCATCAGCCAGGCGCCGATACGGAAATGCTCGGCGCCCAGCACGTAGTGTTCCACCAACCCTACCGGCAGATGGCTGTTCACCGCGATATAGCGATTGAGAAGAAAAAACTGGGAGGGGAACAAATGTCCCAGCAACAGATAGCCGAAATTATGTAGCAAACCCCCCAGGTAGGCCAGCCCTGGCTTGGGGCGGATGTCCTTGGGCAGACAGTCGGCCAGCCGCATGGTTAGAGCGGAGCAATAAACGCTATGGCGCCAGAAGGCGTCTAGCCCCAGAGGGCCGTCCAGAGGCACCCGGAAGGTGCCGCCGACGCACAGACCCAGGACCAAATTCATGACCATATCAAAGCCCAGCACCCGATGGATGGCTGCATGCACCGAGTCCACCTTGCCCCGATAGCCGTAGAAGGGTGATCGCGCCCAGTGGATCACTTGTGCCGCCAAGCTAGGGTCCTGCTCGATAATGGTGGCCAGCTCGTCTTCCACATTGTCCTTGGGGTTGGCGCGCCATTTCAGAATCCGTTGGGCGGTGATGGGCAGAGCCGGTAGTTCATTGAGGGACTCGATGCCTTCCTTGAGATAACGGGGCGCGAAGCGGCTGGCGGCGTCGCTGATGCCCTGGGACGGGTCACCGTTGACGCCCTCCACGTGGCCCAATGCGTCCACGGGGTGGGCAAACTGACCCTTGCAAGCATCAGGCCCCACCAGAGTCTGGAACGCCTCACTGTCCATGCCCACCAGCACATCATGGTCGCCGGCTTCGAAAAACAACTCTCCGGGAACCGCCAGGCTGGGGTCTATCAGGCTCGGCAGTTCAAAAAGACCGGGTAGCGGAGGATGGGAGCCGGGCTGACAGTCTTTGAAAAACGTATTCAGTTCATCGCCGTACAGGGGGTCCAGTTCCCGTTCCGATATCTGGCACAGACGGTTGAAATCGAGAATATGGGAGGCAGGGAGAATGGCCATCACCAAACCCTGGCCGTCTTTGAGGACCACCACCCGCACTAGCCGCCGGGGGGTAATATGTCTGGCTTCGGCGCCCTGATGCAGAGTTTCGGTATGGGGATGGGGCACCAGCCGGTGGGGCAATCCGTGTCGATCCAGATAGGTCTGTACTGCGTGGGGCAGCGCCATGGTGTTTCTGTTCGCCTCCTGTGGTTTCGACCATGCTACAGCATAGCGGGTACGGATACCCGCTTTGGTCCCTTAATCGGTCCTGATGATGGATTGAATGCCTTTCTGCTGGAGGCGTCGGTGCAGGGCCTGGGCCTGGGCCTGGGACAGGGGGCCCACCCGCACCCGGTGCAAACGGCTGTCAGCGGCACTGACGATGCGGGCGTTGACACCCATTAGAACCAGGGAAGCGCGCATCCGGTCGGCCTCCTGATAATTACGAAAGGCGCCCGCCTGGACCTGATAAGCGCCCTTGGTCGGCGCCGGATCGGCGGTGGGTTGGGTCGGCGCGGGCTGGGTGGCGGCCGACTGGGATGGTTTAGGGGGCTGGGCGGGAGGCTGGATTTTACGGGGTTTTTGTGCCGTGAGTTCGTCGGGGGGGATAATCACCTGACGATCTGGCAACACCGTATAAAAGTCGTATTTGGGCTTGCTCTGCTCCGGCGCCGGGGCGGGAGTAGGGGCTGGCCGGGGCGCCTCGGCCTGGGGAGCGGGAGCTGGCTGGGGACCATATCCGGCGAGCCAGGCCAGGCCGATGCCGACCAGGCCCACCAGCACCAACAGCCCCACCACCAGGGCATGATAACGGGTGCGGCGCCGAGGTTTGGCCGTGGCCCGGTGCTTAAAGTCGCGACGAGCGCTCACATCACCTCCGGGGCTGAAACCCCTAGCAAATTCAAGCCGTTTTTCACCACTTGGCGCACCGCTAGGCTGAGGTTGAGGCGAGCATTGCGCAGGGGCGCATCCTCCACCAGCACCCGATGGGCGTTGTAATAGGTATGGAAAGCATTGGCTAGTTCCCGCAGATAATGGGCCAGCAGGTGGGGGTCTTGATTGAGGGCGGCGGCCTCCAGCACCTCGACATAGCGGGACAAGGCCACCAGCAGGTCCTGCTCCTGGGGTTCGGTAAGCTGATCCAGGGCTGCCTCCCCTTGGATACGGTCATGGGCCAGGCCCTGCTCGGCCAGCTTGCCCAGCACGCTGCACACCCGGGCATGGGCATATTGAATGTAATACATGGGGTTGTCGTTGGACTGAGACTTGGCCAAGTCCAGGTCGAAGTCCAAATGTTGCTCGCTTTTGCGGGTGACGTAGAAAAACCGGGCGGCGTCGGAGCCTACTTCGTCGCGCAGCTCTCGCAACGTGACGAAGCTGCCGGAGCGGGTGGACATCTGCACCCGCTCTCCGCCCCGATAGAGGATGGCGAACTGCACCAGCAGCACGTCCAGTTGGGTCGCGTCCAGACCCATGGCCTGGAGGGCGGCCTTGACCCGGGGGACATAGCCATGGTGATCGGCGCCCCAGACGTCGATGACCTGATCAAAACCCCGCTGAAATTTGTCCATGTGGTAGGCAATATCAGAGGCGAAATACGTCGTCTGGCCATTGTCCCTCCGCACCACCCGGTCTTTCTCGTCGCCGAAGGCGCTGGAGCGAAACCACAGGGCGCCGTCCTGCTCGTAGACGTGACCGGCTTCCCGCAAGGTCTCAATAGCTTTATTCACCAGGCCCTTGTCGGTCAGTGACCGCTCCGAATACCACTCATCATAGGTGATGCCGAATTCCCGTAGATCATCGCGAATATCGTCGAGAATTTGGTTCAGGCCCAACTCGAACACCAGACGGTAGCGGTTGTCTCCCAGTAGCGTTTTGGCGCGGGCCACCATGGCGTCGATGTAGTCTTCTTTGTCGCCCCCTTGGGGCGCATCCAGGGGTAGGCCCGCCAGGAGTTGGTCCACGGTTACGGCATAGGCGGCGCCGTGTTCCCGGTGTAGCCGGGCGGCAATATCTCGCACATACTCGCCCTTGTAGCCGTTGGCCGGGAAGGCAAAGGGACCGATCCCGCACTTTTCCAGATAGCGCAGCCAGACGCTGGCGGCCAAAATATCCATCTGCCGTCCGGCGTCGTTGACGTAGTATTCCCGGTGTACATCAAAGCCCACCGCCTCCAGGAGGTCCGCCACCGTGGCCCCGAAAGCCGCCCCCCGGCCATGGCCTACGTGCAGCGGCCCGGTGGGGTTGGCGGAGACGAACTCCACCTGCACCTTCCGGCCCCGGCCCAACTGGCTCCGCCCGTAGTCATCGCCCTGGTTCAAGATATCGCTGACCACGGATTGCCAGGCGGCGGCGGTGATAAAAAAATTAATGAATCCGGGACCGGCGATCTCCACCCGCTCCACCAGTTCGGAGGAAGGCAACGCCTCCACCAGAGCCTGGGCTAACTCCCGGGGTTTGCGACGGGCGCTTTTGGCTAACATCATGGCCAGGTTACAAGCAAAATCTCCATGGGCCCGGTCACGGATACGGTCGATTCGCGCCACGGGATCGGCGGACACCAGCCCTTGTCGGCGCAGCGCGTCCAGGGCTTGGGTCAGCAGTTGCTGCAAGTGATTCTTCAAGTGGCGCCTCTGCCTTGGAAGTTCGGGAAAGCCGTATTCTAAAAGGAATTGGCCGTTTGCTGAACCGGGACGAAGCGCGGAGACAGGGGCGCTGGCCTGACGGGGTGTTCCCACCGAAACTCTGGACGACCCTCATTGATGAGGATTGTCTAGGGTTTCGGTGGGTGCGTCGATTCAAGCGGCCCAGTTTTTCTCTTTTTGCTCTTCCAGTTGCTTACAGTCGATGCACAGTTCCGCCGTGGGGCGAGCCTCCAGGCGACGGATGCCGATATCCTCGCCGCAGGACTCGCAGTAGCCGTATTCGTCAACGGCCAGACGGTTGAGGGCTTTTTCAATCTTGCGCAGGAGCTTGCGTTCCCGATCCCGGGCGCGCAGCTCGATGGAAACTTCTTCTTCCTGACTGGCCCGGTCGTTGGGGTCCGGTAGGTTAAGGACTTCATCCCGCATGTGGTGGACGGTGCGTTCGCTTTCTTCCATAAGCTCCTGTTTCCAGGCGACCAGAAGCTGCTTGAAATGCGCCCGCTGGCGTTCATTCATATACGCTTCGTCGGATTCGGGCTGATAAGGGGTAAAGCCCGTGACCGTTTCGTCAGCCATGACCTTCCTCCTCAATGTGATTGTGTTGAATCAAACCTCTTCTCCATAAAGAGGGCAGATGCCTGTCTGCTAGGGGACAGGTTTAGCGGCAAGCCGCTTTCGCTCCTCTATCGGCCGATAAGGCGCGGCGTCGAGAGCGTTGCGAATTAAGATGATAAAATACAGCGTGATGGAAATGCTTCAAAGGAAAGATTTAACAGGAATCGTGGCACTGGGAAGGCAAGCGCGGACTGGGCTGGGGCAAAAGGCTGCCCCGGCGACTGGATCAGCTTGAGAACCGAAGCGCCGCTTCAGGTAATCGCGATACTGGCTTTCAGTTTTTGGAAGGCATTGTTCTCCAATTGTCTGATCCGTTCAGCGGAGATTCCGTAGTTCAGGGCAAGTTCCTGCAAGGTGGGCTTGTGTTCATCTAGCCAGCGGCGTTTCACGATGTCCCGACTGCGCGGGTCCAATAAGGCCAGCGCCTTAGTCAGGCGGCGGCGGGATTGCTCGTCCCAGTCCTGTTGTTCCAATTGCCTGGCCGGATCGTTACGAACATCCTGCAAATAGTGGGCGGGAGCCCGCCCATCTCGCTCGTCCGTATCGTCGGATTCCGCCGCAGGGTCGAAGGGTAAGTCCTGGCCACTGAGACGGGATTCCATTTCCAGCACGGTCTCGGTGTTGACGCCCAGGTCGCGGGCCACGGTATTGATTTCCTCCTGGTTCAGCCAGCCCAGGCGTTTCTTGGAACTGCGAAGATTGAAAAACAGTTTGCGTTGGGCTTTGGTGGTGGCGATTTTCACGATCCGCCAATTACGGAGGATAAATTCATGAATCTCGGCCCGTATCCAGTGAACGGCGAAGGATACCAGTCTCACGCCGTGGGCCGGATCGAAACGCCGGACCGCTTTCATTAGGCCAATATTGCCCTCTTGAATGAGGTCGCCCAGAGGCAGGCCGTAGCCGATGTAACCCCGCGCGATATGCACCACGAAGCGTAGATGCGAGGTGACGAGCTGGCGTGCCGCTTCGAGATTGTTGTCGCGGCGCAGACGCCGCGCCAGACGCCGTTCTTCCTCTGCGTCCAGCATGGCGATCCCGTTGACCGTTCTAACATATGCTTCCAGATCGCCCACGATGGCGGGGAGCTTGACGGTTTTAGGTACCAGGGCACTGGTCATGGGAAGGGTTCTCCACTTAGGGAAGTTGCAAATGGTAGCACTCTGAGCCTTTGAGTGACAAAGCCAGGGAGAATTCCGGCAATGATGTGGTTGTCAGGCAAGCGTGCCTGTTCAAGCTACGGGTGAGAGGTCCACCGCTTTAGTGATCGGGGGATTGGCTGAGCAATGCATCGACAAATTCGTCGGCCTCGAAGCTACGCAGATCCTCTATGCTTTCCCCCACCCCTATGAATCGAATGGGTATGGCCAAACGCTTGGCGATGGCGAAGATGATCCCACCCTTGGCGGTGCCATCCAGTTTAGTCAAGGTGATGCCGGTCAGGGTTACCGCCTGATGGAACTGAATGGCCTGGGACAGGGCATTTTGGCCCGTGCCAGCGTCCACCACCAGCATGATTTCATGGGGCGCCAGGCTATCCAGCTTGCCGATGACGCGCTTGATTTTTTTCAGTTCTTCCATGAGATGGGCCTGGGTATGCAGGCGCCCGGCGGTATCCGCGATCAGCACATCCATATGACGGGCTTGGGCGGCCTGGACTGCGTCGTAGACCACCGATGCAGCATCGGCGCCTTTCTGCTGGGCAATGACCGGAATGCCGTTGCGCTGGCCCCAGACCTGAAGCTGCTCCACGGCGGCGGCGCGAAACGTGTCACCGGCGGCCAGCATGACCGACTTGCCGTCGGCTTGCAGGCGTTTGGCCAGCTTGCCGATGGTGGTAGTCTTGCCGACGCCGTTGACGCCCACCATCAAAATCACATAGGGCCGCTGGGCCGGAGACACTTTCAACGGCTGGCCGCAAGGATCGAGAATCGCCAGCATCTCGTCTCGCAAGGCGTTCATTAACGCCGTCGGGTCCGCCAACTGTTTGCGTGAGACGCGCTCGGCCAGCCCCTTGATGATGGTATTGGTCGCCTCCACGCCCACATCGGCCATTAGCAGGCGGGTTTCCAATTCTTCCAGAACCTCGTCGTCAATGGTTTTTTTGCCGAGCAGAAGTTCGGCCAGGCCGCCGGAAAGGCCATTACGGGTACGGGCCAGGCGATTCTTGAGGCGACTGAACAGGTCGGGGGTTTTGTGGTCTACCGAATCCGTGACGTTTTCTGGGGAGGGCTTGCCTTTCCCGAACTTAAACATGAAGGGTTTCCGCCGTGGTTCAAATAAAATCGAAAGCGGCCATATCCTATCATTTTTCCCAACCGGAGGCGCTATGAGGCTAGCGATGGGTCTTTTCGCAAGCCTGTGTCTATGGATTCCGCTCACCCTGGCGGCGGACAGCCCACGGGTGCATGAGTTTCAATTGGACAACGGGCTGAAAATTCTGGTTCAGGAGGATCACCGGGCACCGGTGGTTGTTTCTCAGCTTTGGTACAAAGTGGGTTCGAGCCACGAACCTCCAGGGCTGACCGGTATTTCTCATGTTCTTGAACACATGATGTTTAAAGGCACCGAGAATTTGAAGACGGGCGAGTTTTCACGAATTATCGCCGCCGAGGGTGGACGAGAAAACGCCTTCACCGGCCGGGACTACACCGCCTATTTTCAGCAACTGGAGAAGGAGCGACTGGAGGTGAGCTTCCGGCTGGAGGCGGAACGAATGCACAAGTTGCGCCTGGATGCGGAGGAGGTCGCCAAGGAGATCCGGGTGGTCATGGAAGAAAGACGTCTGCGTACCGATGATTCCCCCCAGGGACTGACCCAGGAACAGCTCTATGCCACCGCTTTTGTGACCAGTCCCTATCGCAATCCGGTGATCGGCTGGGAGCGAGATCTGCAAACCCTCGACTTAGAGGACCTGAGCCGCTGGTATCGCCAGTGGTATGCCCCCAACAATGCCACTTTGGTGGTGGTTGGGGATGTTCAGCCCCAGACGGTTTTCGCCTTGGCCGAGACCCATTTTGGTCCGCTGCCCCCCAGCGAGCCGCCGATTGACAACGCGCCCGCCGATGATGCGCCACAATTAGGCGAGCGCCGGGTGATGGTCAAGGCGCCAGCAGAACTGCCCTATCTGATCATGGGCTATAAAGTGCCAACCCTCAAAGACGCGGACCCGGATTGGGAACCCTACGCCCTGGAAGTCCTGGCCGGTATCCTGGATGGTGGCGGCAGCGCCCGGTTCAGCCGCGAATTGGTTCGGGGCAGTCAACTGGCCGCCTCGGCCGGGGTTGGCTACAGTTTATCCTCTCGGCTCGATTCGCTGCTGGTGCTGGCCGCCACGCCGGCCCCGGGGCGGGAGGTGGCCGCCCTGGAACAGGCGTTGCGGGAGCAGGTGCGCCAACTTCAGGAGCAGCCGGTAGAGGCTGCGGAATTACGCCGGGTGATCGCCCAGGTGGTGGCCGCAGATGTATATCAGCGGGATTCCACGTTCTACCAGGCCATGCGGCTGGGCATTCCCGAGACCATCGGTCTGGGCTGGGAGGCCCTGGCTGATTACGTGGAACGGGTTCAGCAAGTAACTCCAGAACAAATTCAAAAGGTTGCCCGTAAGTATCTAACCGATGAGCGCCTGACTGTGGCCATTCTAGAACCCCAGTCGCTGGTTTCCAAAGCCCCCTCAAGCAACCCGGCCGCCGCCGATGCGCTTCACTGAACCGACCGGTCTCCCATAGGATCTGAACCCATGAAACAACCATCCACTTTGTCATGGCGCCGCAGTGTGGCGGGACTCGGGTTACTGCTGGCGCTTCTGCCGGGATGGGTCGCCGCCACCCCGGAAATCCAGCATTGGACTACCGCCAATGGCGCGCGGGTCTATTTTGTGTCGGCTCCAGAACTGCCCATGATCGATGTCCAGGTAGTTTTCGACGCCGGCGCGGCTCGGGACGGCGGCGTTCCTGGGCTGGCCCAGTTGACGAACCTTCTGTTGGACAGCGGTACCGGGTCCCTGTCGGCCGACGCCGTGGCGGAACGTCTGGATGAGGCAGGCGCCCAATTGGATGGCGGCGCTGAACGGGACATGGCCTGGCTGTCGCTGCGTAGTCTTTCCGACCCCCAGTATCTGTCCCCCTCCCTGGAAACCCTGGCGGCCTTGTTACGGGAACCCGCGTTCGAACCCCAGTCCCTGGAACGGGAGCGGCAACGGATGATTAGCGCGGTTCGGGCGGGTAACCAGGACCCGGAAGCGGTGGCCGACCGGGCGTTCATGCAGGCCCTGTATGGGAACCATCCCTATGCCACCTCCCCGGAAGGCACCGAGCTAAGCCTCAACGCCATCACCCGGGACAATCTGCACGCCTTCCATGATCGTTACTATGTGGCCGCCAACGCCGTGGTGGCCGTGGTGGGCGATCTGGACAGGGCGGGCGCCGAGGATTTGGTGAACACGGTCATTGGCGCGCTGCCCCGGGGTGAGTCCGCCCCGCCGTTGCCCGAGCCGTCGGCCCTAGGCAGCAGCCAACTCATGGGCATACGCCATCCCTCCAGCCAAAGCCACGTCATGATTGGGCAGTTGGGCATAGCCCGGGGTCATCCAGATTATTTTGCGCTTTATCTCGGCAATCATGTCTTGGGTGGCAGCGGCTTAGTGTCCTTGCTGGCCCGGGAGGTTCGTGAACGGCGCGGTCTGTCTTATAGCGTGTACAGTTATTTTTCACCCCAGGCGGTGGCGGGTCCCTTTGTCATGGGCCTGCAAACCCGTAACGATCAGGTGGATCAGGCGGTGCGGGTGGCCGGTGAGACGTTAACTGAGTTTGTCAATAAAGGTCCCGATCCGACCGAGTTGGAGGCGGCCCGGCAAAACATCACCGGCGGTTTTGCCCTGCGCCTGGACAGCAACGCCAAGATTGCCCAGTATTTATCGGTCATCGGTTTTTATGGGTTGCCTTTGGACTATCTGGACAATTTTCGTGATCGCATCAATGGGGTGACCCGGCGACAGGTGATGGAAGCCTTCAGTCGCTTGGTGCATCCCGACAGGCAATTGACCGTCATTGTCGGTGGCCAGCAGTAGCCCGGCGGCCATGAAAAGCAATCAGGTTCGCATCGTTGCCGGCCGCTGGCGGGGTCGACGGCTGAGCTTTCCCCTGGGCGAGGGGCTGAGACCGACGCCAGATCGGGTACGCGAGACTCTCTTCAACTGGCTGGCGCCCCTGATACCGGGCGCCCGCTGCCTGGACCTGTTCGCGGGCAGCGGGGCGCTAGGCATCGAAGCTCTGTCCCGGGGCGCGGCCGAAGTGGTGTTCGTAGAGCGCGACCTAGCGGTGGCGGCGGCCTTGCGGGAGAACCTGCTGCGGCTGGGTGAGGCAGCGCCTCGGGTGGAGCGGGCTGACGCCTTGGCCTGGCTGGAGAGGGGCGCGCGGTCCACTTTGCCTTTCGATTTGGTGTGGCTGGATCCGCCTTTCGCCGAGCAGTGGCTCAACCCCGTCTGCGCTGCCCTGGAGTCCAATGGTTGGCTGCTCCCCGGCGCTCGAATTTATCTGGAATGCCGGGTAGGGGAGTCCCTGTGCCTGCCGGTCAACTGGCGGCTGATCCGGGACAAGACGGCGGGTCAGGTGGCATACCGCTTGGCGATTCGGGAAGGAGGCTAATTTGCCTTGACACGGGGGGGTCTGCATAATCTCCTAATTCCCGTGCCCAGGACCAGCGAAATACCAACTATGAACGTCGTCGCCATTTATCCCGGAACCTTCGATCCCATCACCAACGGCCATATCGACCTTATTGAAAGAGGCATCCGCATGTTTGACCGGCTGGTCATCGGTGTCGCCGCCAATCCGGGTAAACAACCCCTGTTCAGCCTTGAGGAACGGGTGCGATTGGTCCGCTCCTCACTGTCCCATATCCAAAAAGTGGAGGTCCATGGTTTCGATTCGCTGCTGGTGGATTTCACCCATGAGGTTGGCGCCAATGTCATTGTCCGGGGGTTGCGGGCGGTGTCGGATTTCGAGTACGAGTTTCAGTTGGCGGGTATGAATCGGCATCTGGCGGCGAGCATCGAGACGATTTTCATGACTCCGGCGGAGCAATATGCCTTCATCTCTTCTAGCCTGGTCCGAGAAGTGGCAAAGCTGGGGGGCGATATTTCAGCCTTCGTGCAGCCCGGCGTACAAGCGGCCTTGGCCGGGAAATTTGGCGCTCCGGGCTGATCCGGCCATCCCCGCCGGAGGATTTTCAGGGATCGACGGCAACCGGGGCTCACCTTGAGCGAGGAGGTCCGCTATGGCCTTGATCATCAACGACGAATGCATCAATTGCGATGTCTGCGAACCGGAATGTCCCAATGGCGCCATCACCATGGGCGAGGAAATCTACGTGATCGACCCGCGCTTGTGTACGGAGTGCGTCGGACATTTCGACACCCCCCAGTGCGTTCAGGTCTGTCCGGTGGAATGCATTCATCCCGATCCTGACCACGCCGAAAACGAGCAGGAATTGCAGGCCAAATATCGACGGCTGACCACTGGCTGATCCGCTCGCTCAGTGCAAGGGCAGGGAGGGCGCCGTATCGTGATGTTGTAAAAGGATGGTCAGGCTGGAGGAGTCCGAGGGGCGGCTGTGATGGAACCCCTGGAAGGCGTCACAACCCCGTTCGCGCAAAAATATCAATTGTTGCTCGGTTTCCACGCCTTCGGCCACCGTCTTGAAGCCGAGTTCATGGGCCATGGCAATGGCCGAGCCGACCAGTGCGTCGTTCTGTGGCGTGGTCCCTATGTCACGGATGAACCGGTGATCGATTTTCAGAGTATCGAGAGGTAGACGCAGTAGATTGGGTAAAGAGGCATGGGAGGTGCCGAAATCGTCCAGGGCCAGCTTGATGCCCATGTTATGCAGTCCATGCAGGGTTTGAATGGACAGATGCATGCTTTTCATAAGCACGGCTTCCGGTATCTCCAATTCCAGACGTTCCGGGGGTAGGCCAGACTCTCTTAGTATTGATCGCACCAGGGGGAGTAGCTCCGGGTCCCGAAACTGCTGATCGGCAAGATTGACCACGATAGTGGAAAATCGGTGGCCGGCTCTTAACCACTCCGCAGCTTGGGCGCAGGCTTGCCGCAATACCCAGCGCCCAACCGGCACGATCAGCCCAGTTTCTTTTAGTGGACCCAGAAATGACCGGGGTCGCAGCAGGCCCCGATCCGGGTGCCGCCAGCGCAGCAGGGCTTCAATGGCCTCCACGCGCAAGTCCCTGACACCGGCTAGACAGTGATAATGCAGTTCGAATTCGGTTTGCTCAAGCGCTTGGCTAAGGCGGGTCAGATTGTGTTGATATAAAGTGTCCGAGTCCAAGTCTCTGGAGCAGTACTGATAGGTGTTGCCGCCCCGGGATTTGGCTTCTTGTAAGGCGATATCGGCCTGTTTCAGCAGGGTTTGGGTGTCCTGGCCATCCAGGGGAAACAGGCTGATGCCGAGGCTGACGGTGAGAAAATACTGTCTAGACTCCAGTTCGATAGCCCCGGAAAGGCAGCGCAAGACCTTATTCACCACCCGACTGACATGGGTATTGGCGCCGATATCCTCCAGTACGACGGTAAATCCACCGCCGTTGAGACGGCCTACCACGTCGTTGCCGCGCAGACTGCCCACCAGCCGCTGGGCCATCAGTTTCAGCAGGGCGTCTTCCGTGGCTTGATCCACGTGCTGATTGCTGTATCGGAAGTCATCCGGGTCGATTTGCAGTACCGCTACGACGCGCTGATGTCGGCGGGCCCGCTTCAAGGCTTGTTCGAGAAAGTTAATAAGTAGCCGACGATTGGGCAGCTCCGTTAGGGGATCGTAATAAGCAAGGTGCAGCAGTTGCTGCTGGGCGCGGATGCGGTCGCTGATATCCTTGCCCATGGATACAAAATGGGTGATATCGCCGCGCTTATTCCGAAGCGGACTCAGGGTTTTATCCTCGCTGTACAGAGAACCGCCCTTGCGCCGGTTTACAAAGACATTGCGAAAGCTTTCCCCGGCTCGCAAGGTGTTCCAGAGGCGCTGATAAAAGGCGTCGTCGTGACAGCCTGCAAGCAGGGTTTCCATCGGGCGGCCAAGGATTTCGGTATTGCTGAAACCGGTTATGTCCAACAAGGCTTGATTGACATATTCGATGATGCCCTCGGCGGAGGTGATGAATATGGGGTCGGCTGCTTGCTGATAGGCCGTGGCAAGCATGGGGTGGCCAAGGGCTGTGGCATTGGAGCCATCCGCTTCGGGACTGGCTTGATAGCCATGCAGGACCAGCCCCATGTCCAGTAGCACAGTCTTGCAGAAAGCGACGGTGATTGGGGCGTTGTGGGATTTTGCAAGAGCATCCACAGCCAAGGCCAGGTAAGCGCCGTAAACGCTGAGCAGGCTGGTCAGGGACAGACCAGCGCGGCGCAGCAGCAGGCCGACGTGAATTCGGTCAAGTGCCTGGGTTTCGTTGTAGTTGCCCTTGGCTATCCTAGGAAGCAGTTGCCTTGCGGCGCATTGCAAACCTTTCGGGTCGGGGGAGGCGGCGATGACTTGGGCGGGCAGGGTGGCGAAAGCGGCCGGGTCCGGGGCGGCTTCGGTGGCGGTGGCAAGCTCGTGTTGCGTCAAACCAAGAGCCGCTTTGCGGCGTTGGATTTCCTCGGCATCAAGCTTGTGTTCCCTGGCGACACGCCACGTGTCCTTATCCCATGTATCCATGCCGATCCCCTGAAGTGTCCATTACCAGGCCAGGCTGGCCGTCATATTGTTGCAGACGCAAAGCATTGTCTAGATGTCTCGAATCGGGTCTAGGATCGGAGACGATTAATGTGTGTTTGGGGTTGTTTGGTCGAGGCTGGGGCGGGGCCTCGATGGAGTTTTTGCGCGCCGATGATGATGTTCCCTTTCCAGGGGACTGTCAATTGATTGGACAAACCTGGTTTGGGAATAACGGGTTGAAATGTGAACGATCAAGGTTGAAGCCGGTTCATCGCCTCGGTGGATTGCACCACTTCCCGCGCTACCTCGGCGAGTTTGCGCCGCTGGTTTCTGGCAAACGCCCGCAAGATCTCGAAAGCTGCTTTTTCGCCGAGCCGGTGACGTTCCATGATCAGCCCGATGGCCACGCTGATCTGGCGGCTCTGCTCCAAAGTTTTATTGAGCTGGCTTTCCGTCTCCCGGAGCCGAAGCAACTCTCTGGCCCGTTCCAGGGCGGCTTCGATGGAGGGCGTTAGCAACTCGGCCTCTAGGGGCTTGATGAGATAGCCCAAGGCCCCCTCTGCTACGGCTTGTTGGGCGATGTTTTGATCGGCGTTGGTGGAAATGAATAAAAATGCCTGCTGACCACACTGGCGCAGTTGCTTAACTGCATCACTAATGCCAGCATCGGGTAAGTGTACATCCAGAACGACCAGTTCGGGCTGCTGTCGCTGGCAATGGTCGATGGCTTCGGCCAAGGTGACGGCTTCCAGCACCCGATATCCCGCGTCTCGAAGACCCTGCGCCAATTCAAGCAGCGCATTCTGATCGGGATCAGCGATCAGAATACAGTTTTTATTATTTTTCACAGTTCAAATCCCTCAAAAAAAGTATCAGCCGTTGAGCCTTGAGTGATCCATAGATAGTGTCATGTGAATTCTCCATGCGGGTAGTGAGTCGGAAATAGAAAGAATCAAGCAATTTGATTGACACCCTAAAATGTATAAAAAACCGCTCAATAACACAAAATATTTGACAAATTTCCACAACGGTATCCATAAAACAGAGTATTTCTGATGCATAAAAAAAATAGGATGAATTTTTTGAATGATTTTGGGTTATCGTTGGCAATGGGGGCAGTAATATGTGGCTCTTTGGGCCAGGCGTACTAGGCTTAACGGCTTGTCACATTGTCGGCAGGGTTCTCCAGCGCGGCCGTATACGCGCAGATAAAGTTGAAAATAGCCGGGGTTACCGTCGCTGCCCACAAAATCCCTAAGGGTCGTCCCCCCCTGGCGGATGGCTTCCTCAAGCACCTCGCGGACTGCCACTGCCAATCGCCCATAGCGGTGCGGGGCGATTCGTCCCGCCGCCCGGCGGGGGTCGATGCCGGCCATAAACAAGGCTTCATTGGCGTAGATATTGCCGACCCCCACCACGACCCGGCTGTCCATGAGCAAGGCTTTGACCGGCAAACGGCGGTGTCTGGACACTCGATAGAGATGCGCGGCGCTGAACGCCGCGCTCAGCGGCTCCGGTCCTAGGTGACGTAGTAGTGGGTGATCGGTGGTCCCGGCAGGCCACCACAGCACGGCTCCGAAACGCCGGGGATCGGTCAGACGCAGGCAGTGGCCGGTGTCCATCACGATGTCTAGGTGGTCATGCTTGCTGGGTGGCTGGTCCGCGTTCAGGATACACAGGCTGCCGGACATACCCAGGTGCAACAGAACGGTGCCGGTCGGGAGTTGCAGCAGCAGGTATTTTCCCCGCCGCTCCACGGCTTTAATGACCTGATCCCGCAGTCGCAAAGAGAGATCCCCTGGAACGGGCCAGCGTAGCTGCGGCTGCCTGACCACCACTCGGTCCACGGTTCGGTTGAGCAGGTAGGGGGCGATACCCCGGCGGGTGGTTTCAACTTCGGGTAATTCGGGCATAAGGCATGACGGTTGATGTTGTGGACATGCGCTGTAAGGCGGTGCGGTGGGCTTTGGCCAGCGTGGCAGCGGGCTTGGTGGTCCAGACAAAGGACTTCACATAGTGTTCCCTCGTTACCCCCTTCGCCGAGACCTGTCGTGGACGCAGAAACCAGGGTACTCTATAGTCGAGAGATAAACTCCCTATAATGCTGGTTAAAGGTATCGTACATGTTCAATGGTCTTCTGGACCTTTCCCCTCTGGGGCTGGTAGGCGCTGTTCTGCTGCTGACCCATATTACTATCATCGCCGTCACTGTTTTTTTGCACCGTGCCCAGGCTCATCGGGCTTTGGACCTGCATCCGGCGGTCAGCCATTTCTTCCGGTTCTGGCTGTGGCTGACCACCGGCATGGTGACCCGGGAGTGGGTGGCCATACACCGCAAGCACCATGCCCGCTGCGAAACCGAACAAGACCCCCATAGCCCTCAGGTGCTAGGCATCCGCAAGGTGTTATGGGAGGGCGCCGAACTGTACCGGCGGGCGAGCGTGGATCAACAGACCTTGGCCCAATACGGTCATGGCACCCCTGATGACTGGCTGGAACGTCATGTCTACGGCCGTCACGACAAGCTGGGGGTGAGCCTGATGTTGCTCATTGACCTAGCTCTGTTCGGCATCGTGGGCCTGAGCATTTGGGCGGTGCAGATGTTATGGATACCCTTCTGGGCGGCTGGAGTGATTAACGGCATTGGCCACTTCTGGGGCTACCGTAACTACGAACCCCAGGATGCTTCCCGCAATATTGTGCCTTGGGGGGTTGTGGTCGGTGGCGAGGAGCTGCACAACAACCACCATGCCTTCGCCAGTTCCGCAAAGCTGTCCAGCAAGTGGTGGGAACTGGACATCGGCTGGTGTTATATCCGGGTTTTACAGGCGTTCGGGCTAGCACGGGTGAAGAAACTGGCGCCCCGGCCCCGGCGGATACCGGGCAAACAGGCGGTGGACCTAGACACCCTGCGGGCGGTGGTGCTCAACCGTTTCCACATCATGGCTGATTTCGGCCGACAAGTCCTGCTGCCGGTGCTGCGCGAGGAACTCCAAAAGGCCGATTCTTCCAGGCGCTGGTTTCTGAAGCGAGCGCGGCATGTGTTGCTGCGCGAAGAAACCCGCCTCGATGACCGGGAGCGAGATCGGTTGCGGAACGTGTTGAACCTGAGCCAGGCGCTGCGCACCGTTTACGAGTACCGCACCCGCTTGCAGGCCGTTTGGGGCCGCACTTCCCAGCACGACAAGCCGCTGATGGCGCTTCAGGAATGGTGCGCCCAGGCCGAAGCCAGTGGTATTCAGGTATTGCAGGAGTTTGCCCGCTCCCTGAAGAGCTATTCCTTGCAGCCGGCCTAAGCAAAAAGCCCGCCTTGCGGCGGGCTTTTTGGGGCCTACTTGATCTTCGCTTCCTTGTAGATCACATGCTTGCGGATCACCGGATCAAATTTCTTGATCTCCATCTTGGAGGGCATGGTCCGCTTGTTTTTAGTGGTGGTATAAAAATGGCCGGTGCCGGCGCTGGAAACCAGACGGATCTTGTCGCGCATGGGTTATGTCCTCCTCAGACCTTATCGCCGCGCCCGCGCAGTTCGGCCAACACAGTATCGATGCCTTTCTTATCGATGATACGCATGCCCTTGGAGGACACGCGCAGCTTGACGAAGCGGTTTTCGCTCTCCACCCAGAAGCGATGGGTATGGAGATTCGGCAAAAACCGGCGGCGGGTCTTGTTATGGGCGTGGGATACGTTGTTCCCGCTCATGGGGCGCTTGCCTGTTACCTGACATACTCTGGACATCGGGGTTACCTTGTTGCTGTTCGTCGCCTGCGGGGGCGGTACCATGAACTGTGCCAAACGGCGCTTTATACCAAAGCCGCGCGCTCAGGACAAGTTATTATCAGGGACGAAACAGATACCTTGGGTGGGTGGCTGACCCATAGACGCACATGTTCGTGCTCCCCGTTGAACGCCATCAGGTCAGTCTCAAAGTCGTCGCGGACCTTGGACAATATCTCCCGCAGTCGGTCCAAGTGTCGACGCTCAAACACCTTAGCCCGGCGTTTGCAGACGAAAATCAGATGGACGTTGAGCACGTAGACGGCGTGACAATCATGTTTTGGGTTCAAAGCAGGCCCCGCTCAGCGAAGGAAACGCTTTCGCCGTCACCGATCACGAAATGATCCAACACCCGCACATCAATCAACCCCAGGGCCTCCTTGAGGCGCTGGGTGATCTGCTCATCGGCGCGGCTGGGCTCGGCCACTCCCGAAGGGTGGTTGTGGGCCAGGATCAGGGCTGCGGCATTGTGATGCAGGGCGCGCCTGACTACCTGGCGCGGGTGTACCGAAGCGCCGTCGATGGTGCCGAAGAACAGCTCTTCATAGGCGATGACTCGGTGGCGATTGTCCAGAAATAGCACCGCGAACACTTCGTGGGGCTGATGGCGCATCCGGGCGGTCAGATAACGCCGGGTATCGGCCACGCTGGTGAGGGCGTTGCCCCGTTGCAGGGTCTCTGCCAGGTGGCGCCGACTCAGCTCCAACACCGCCTGCAACTGCACGTACTTGGCCATGCCCAGCCCCGGACCATCACAGAAAGCCACCTGATCGGCCTCCAGCAGTTGACGCAGCCCGCCGTATTGGGTCAACAGGTCTCTGGCCAGGTCCACGGCGCTGCGGCCCTTGATGCCGGTGCGCAGGAAAATAGCCAACAACTCGGCGTCGGACAGGGCAGTAGCGCCCCGAGCCAGAAGCTTTTCCCGGGGCCGCTCGGCGTCGGGCCAGTCGCGGATGGACATGAAACCTCCTTGTGGATTTGACAATCCCTATCCTGGGGTTAGCGGCAGCCCCAGGCCGGTGAGCCGGAACAACCGTCTGAGTACGGTATCGTGGGCGGCGGCCAGGCGGCCGGCGGTGAACACGGCGGCGACGCCGCGGCGGCTGATCTTGACCTGACGGCCGTCGCTGAAATCTCGGTGATGGTTGAGCTTGCGCAGAGTCAGCAGGGCCATGCCGATGGCCCATAGACAGAAAATTCGGATGCCCGTCTCTTGGCGTGGAATGAGCAGGGTATAGTCCAGGGCGTCGCGCAGATGGCCATGGGCGATGCCGATCAGCCGCTCCAGGCCCTGATCAAAGATCGGATGGGGGTGGTCCGGGTCCAACTCCCGGAGCCGGAAATCGGGTGCAGCGAAGGCCGTACGCGGCAGCCAGCAGACACCCCGCGCCCGATCGTCCCACAAGTCCTTGAGGATATTGGTCATCTGCAAGCCCTGGCCGAAGGAGACGGCCAGCGTCATGAGCGCCTGTCGGCGACGGGCAATGGTCGGCGAATAGTCGCAAAACAGTTCCGTCAGCATCTCCCCCACAATGCCCGCCACGAAGTAACAATAGCGATCCAATTGCGGCAGATCGGCCAGCCCGTCTAGGCTGCCCCGGGACTGGAACTCCACCATGCCCTCGGCCATCCGCGTCACGCAGCGGCGCAAGGCCCGTTGCTGAGCCGGGTTAAAGCGTCGGGTCATGGCCAATACCCGGGGCGTGGCCTGGACCAGTTCCGCCTCGGAGGGCAGGGTGACGGTGGACAGCCGGGGCGCCAGTTCTGCGGCGAAGCGTTCCGGGGGTTCAACGCCCTGTAGGGCGCGGACATATAAATCACAGAAATAGCGTTTGTCCGCCAGACTCAGGGCAGGCTCATCTTCGATGGTGTCCACGGTCCGGCACAGCAGATAGGCGTTGCCCACCACCCGGGCCAGGGGTGGCGGCAGTTGCGGGATGGTGAGGGCAAAAGTGCGGGAAGTGCCCGCCAGCAGGTGGTCCTGTAAATCTGGATCGGCGTCCAGGCGGGGCAGGCTGTCTGGCATCCCGGGCATCGGTTTGGTGATCTTGCGGACGATCATGTGCTGGAGGCTTTCCGGCCGGGGAGGACCCGCGGAACTCGCTGGTTGGCGGTCGATACGAGTTATTTACCAGATGCGTAATGGTTTTGCCAGGGGCGGCTCTGGGACGCTTTGAGACATCAATGAGTTGCGGTAAGCTGCCCGCTTGCCGATCATCCTATGGGAGTCCTGTCATGCAGCCCCTGGCTGGCCAGCGCGTTCTGCTGGGTATTACCGGCGGCATCGCCGCCTACAAAAGCGCCGATCTGTGTCGCCGACTGGTGGAGTCCGGCGCCCAGGTTCAGATTGTCATGACCGCCGCCGCCACCACCTTTGTGGCCCCCCTGACCTTCCAGGCGGTATCCGGTCGGGCGGTGCGTCTGGAGTTGCTAGACGCCAACGCCGAGGCGGGCATGGGCCACATCGAGTTAGCCCGCTGGGCGGATCTGATCCTGATCGCCCCGGCCAGCGCCGATTTTATGGCCCGGCTGGCCCACGGCCTGGCCGACGACCTGTTAAGCACCTTGTGCCTGGCCTCCGACCGGGCCATTGCCCTGGCCCCGGCCATGAACCGGCTGATGTGGGCCAACCCCGCCACCCAGGCCAACCGTGAATTACTGGCTGGGCGCGGGGTGCGGCTGTGGGGTCCGGCGGAGGGCGCCCAGGCATGTGGTGAAGTGGGCGCCGGGCGGATGCTGGAGCCTCTGGAATTGCTCTCCCGGGTGGTGGACCTGTGCGCCGGCGGACCCCTGCGGGGAACCCGGGTGTTGCTCACCGCCGGTCCCACCCGGGAGGACCTGGACCCGGTACGCTTTATCAGCAACCGCAGCAGCGGTCGTATGGGCTATGCCGTGGCCGCCGCCGCCGCCCGCCTGGGAGCTGACGTCACCCTAGTCAGTGGGCCGGTGGCCCTGGCCACGCCGCCCCGGGTACGGCGTATCGACGTGGAGAGCGCCCAACAGATGTACGACGCGGTCCTGAGCCGGGCCGGGGAAGCCCATATCTTTATCGCCACCGCCGCGGTGGCCGACTACCGGGTGGCCGACCGCGCCCAACGCAAGATCAAAAAGTCCGCCGAAACCATGACTGTTCAATTGCAGCGCAACCCGGACATTCTGGCCAGCGTGGCGGCCCTGGAACACGGCCCTTTTACCGTGGGTTTCGCCGCCGAGACTCATGACGTACTGGATTACGCCGAGGACAAGCGCCGGCGTAAACGCTTGGATATGATCGCCGCCAACCAGGTGGGGGTGGCGGGCAGTGGCTTCGATAGCAATCAGAACGCCCTGCATGTGCTCTGGGAGGGGGGCGGCCAGGAACTGCCCCTGACCGACAAGACCGAACTAGGCCGACAACTGATGGAACTGGTCACGGAGCGCTTTCATGCACAGCGTGGAGATTAAAGTTTTGGACCCTCGGTTGGGGGAGTCAATTTCTTTGCCCGATTACGCCACCGAGGGGTCTGCGGGCATGGACCTCAGGGCCTGCCTGGACGAGCCTCTGACCGTGGCCCCCGGGCAGACCCATCTGGTGCCCACCGGTCTGGCTCTGCATGTGGGCGACCCCGGCCTGGCGGCCATGATCCTGCCCCGCTCCGGGCTGGGCCACAAGCACGGCATCGTCCTGGGCAATCTGGTGGGGCTGATCGACAGCGATTATCAGGGCCAGCTCATGGTCTCGGTGTGGAACCGGGGCATGACGCCGTTCACCATCCAGGTGGGGGAGCGCATCGCCCAGTTGATCATCGTGCCGGTGGTGCGGGCGCGTTTCAAGGTGGTGAACGAGTTCCAGGCCAGCCAACGGGGTGATGGTGGCTTCGGCCATTCCGGGCGCCATTAACGACGGCTTGAGGGAGAACACGATTCATGTCATTGGACTATCAGGGGGCCATGAACGTGGCCCATGTACTCACCGAGGCCCTGCCCTATATCCGCCGCTTTGCCGGCAAGACCGTAGTCATCAAATACGGCGGCAACGCCATGGAGAACGAAGACCTCAAGAACAGCTTCGCCCGGGACATCGTGCTCATGAAAACCGTGGGCATCAATCCGGTGGTGGTCCACGGCGGTGGTCCCCAGATCGGTAAATTGCTCAAGCGTATCGGCAAGGAGAGCCGGTTCGTGAACGGCATGCGGATCACCGACAGGGAGACCATGGATGTGGTGGAGATGGTCCTAGGGGGGCTGGTCAATAAAGAAATCGTCAACAACATCAATCGTCACGGTGGTCTGGCTGTGGGTCTCACCGGCAAGGACGGGGACCTGATCCGGGCGCGCAAGCTGACGATCAGCCGCCAGTCACCGGAACTGGCGGCCTCAGAGATTATCGACATGGGCCACGTAGGCGAGGTGGCCTCCATCGACACCGCAGTGGTGAAAATGCTCACCCGGGATAATTTCATTCCGGTGATCGCTCCCATCGGCGTGGGCGAGGACGGCTTCGTCTATAACATCAACGCCGATCTGGTGGCCGGCAAGATGGCCGAGGCGCTGGTGGCCGAGAAGCTGATCCTGCTCACCAACACCGCCGGGGTGCTGGACCGGGAGGGCGCGCTGCTCACCGGACTCAGCGCCCGCCAGGTGGAGGAACTGATCGCCGATGGCACCATCCACGGCGGTATGTTGCCCAAGATTCACTGCGCCCTGGACGCCGTCAAGAGCGGGGTTAAGGCCGCTCAGATCATCGACGGCACCATGCTGCACGCGGTGTTGGTGGAAGTGTTCACCGACGCCGGCATTGGCACCCTGATCCGGGGTTGACCGATTCGTCCGGGCCATAGCCTAAGTTTATGTTCACTACGATAGGGGGAAGCATGCGCCGCGTCATCTTCAATCAAAAGGGTGGGGTGGGCAAGTCCACCATCACCTGTAACCTGGCCGCCATCAGCGCCCAAGCGGGCTACCGCACCCTGGTGGTGGACCTGGACCCCCAAGCCAACTCCACCCAATATTTGCTGGGCAAGGGGGCTGAGTCCCTGGACAAAACCGTGGCGGATTTCTTCGACGGCCTACTGTCTTTCCGGTTGTATCCCGACGGCCCGGACGCCTACGTTCGGGAGACGCCCTTCGAGAACCTGTTCCTGATGCCCTCCGATCCGCGCCTAGACGAGTTGCAAACCAAGCTGGAGACCCGCTATAAAATGTACAAGCTGCGGGAGGCCCTGGAGTCCCTGGACGACTTCGATACGGTGTTTATCGACACCCCCCCGGCCCTGAATTTCTATACCCGCTCGGCCCTGATCGCCGCCCATCGCTGCCTGATCCCCTTTGACTGCGACGATTTCTCCCGCCGCGCCCTGTATACCCTGTTGGATAACGTTCAGGAGATCAAGGTGGACCACAATCGAGAACTAGAGGTGGAGGGTATCGTGGTTAACCAGTTCCAAGCCCGCGCCCGGCTGCCCCAGAAACTGGTGGACGAACTGGTCTCCGAGGGCCTACCGGTGCTGCGGACCTATCTGTCCTCATCGGTGAAGATCCGTGAATCCCACGACCGCGCCCTACCCATGATTCATTTGGATTCCCGCCACAAGCTGAGCCTGGAATACGCTGCCCTGTACGGCGAATTGGTGCGAGAACCGGCGGTGGTGGACTGAGCCGCCCCCGGAGCAATAGGCCGCTTGCTTGGAGGGTCTTGGAGCGGTATCGCCGCATCCTCGACCCCAGCGCAGTGAGGCAGACCCCACCGCCATAGGCCCGGGGAAACACGAGGGACTACCCGGCCAAGCATCGCCAGGAAACCTGGGCTGCGCTGGTCTGGTCCCGATGAGGCTCGGACGAATGGGATGGCGTGGGAAAACTGTAAAAAATTTTTACAGTTTTGTGACGGTGATGGCGGCGAATGTGACCGGATTTTGGACGGGTTTATACCATCGGCTTCCGGCTTATTGACGGGTGGTTTTGATTATATAAGTAAATCAATCAGTTAAAATTTTATTCAAAATGACTAGTTAATTTCACCGGTTCGAGCGGCTTGTTCCCGGGTGTAAAATTTTCCATAAAGTACAAAGCCGGCGATCACCGAGGGCTTGATGGCGACAGCTTTACCTGCTTCGTCGCGGCGTTCCACGAGATCCCGGGGCAGCCCATCCAAAAGATGCATGGGCGCCAGGCGTCCATCGGCAAAGCGGGCCAGATAAATCCGACCAGTATCCCTATCCATAAAAGCAGGGATGAAGCCGCAATCCCGGCCCTGGGCGCTAACCCCAGCAGTGCCTTGAAAAGCCTGGTTTTGCCGCTGTAAGGATTCCGGGGTCAGCAGCGTCCGTGGGGCCATGGCCGATAAATCGGAAACAACCCGTAAGTTCATTCTGCACCTCCTTCAGATACCGCTGAAACGGAATGAATCATTCATTCATTACAAAGCATACCCCGTGCCAAGATTTGGATGGCAGTTATTGAGTTAATAAAAAGTATTTAAATTCAGTGTTTTATTGTTATTGTTGAGATGGGCTTCCAGCGCGGCCACGGCATGCCAGGCTGGTCCTTGACAACAGGTGTCAAACATCCTGACGCGGGATGTAACAATTCGTACCGGATTGGGGACTATTCAGGGGTGGCGGAAATACGCTTGTAGGCAAGTGACCGCCTCCATCACCCCGTCCGGGCGGGGCCTTGGCCGGACGGGGCGGGCCATGAGTTCAGCCAACGGACCCCTCAAATCGCCAGCTTCCAGCCGCCTTCGGTCGATAGCCATGGCCCGGCCATGGGTCTCAAGCCAGGCCGCCAGCCAAGGGGTTTCCGGCCAGTCGTCCCGCTCCAGGTATAACACCGGCACCCCGTTGCAGGCCGCCTCGGCAAAGCTCCCGTAGCCGGGTTTGGTCAGCAATAGGTCGCAGGAACACAACACATCCACAAAGGGCAGGTCGGCCAGGGTCTCATGGTTATGGACGTCCGACCGCGCCACCCGCCAGGCCGCCGGCGCCAGCCAACGCCAGCCCGGTAGTCGGGGCCAGTGCGCCATGGGCAGGTTCATATCCACCCCTCCCAAGGCGATCAAACCCAGTCGTTCGCCCACCCCCAGACCCAGCCGGTTGGCTACTTCGGCGCGCCGATCCCGGCCCAGGGTCGCCACCGGGCCAATGGCCTGGGTATTACTTAGATCCGGCATGGGCATGGACGGCGCTGGGCGCAGAAACACCTGGGCGCTGGCGTAAGCTTCCAGCAGCACTCGGCGCAGCTCGGCCAGGTCTGGGGCGTCCGGGCAGTAGGTCGTCAGCAGATCGGCCCAATTGAGCGAGCACAGGGCCACGGCGGGAAGTCCGACCCTGTGAGCGGCGGCCAGAGGCAGATAGGGAATATCGGCGAACAGCACATCGGGGCGCAGCCGTTCCAGTAAGGCCGCCTGCCGAACCAAGCGGAACTCCCAGTCGGCGTGAAACTCCCGGTAGGCGGCCAGGGAATCCGCCGGGCGCACCGTCACCGCGTCGCTCATGACCATGCCGAAGTCGGTGGCCTCGGTCAGCAGTTCAAAGCCGCCTTCGATGCGCTGGTGCAGAATCCTGGCCGGCAGGCTGCATTGCAGGGTCAGGGCCAGGTCCGGTAGGCGGCGGCGTAGCTCGTTCAGCACTGGCGCCACCTGGGCAAGGTGGCCGTAGCCGTGGCCGGACAGGGCGACAAACAGATGTTGGGGCATGACAGTCCTCTCGGGTCCGGGCGGCAGGATAGTCCTAACCGGTATTCTTGGCCAAGGGGCAGCCTGGCATTCGAGCCAATCTTGCCTATGCTTGATGAACGAGCGAACCGTGATGCGCCCGGAAAGATTTGTGCATCGTGAAAAAAAAGCATATTTTTCTGTGCGGCCAGACGCCCGGTAGCGGGCTGATGACGCATTGTGTCCAGATAGGGCGGCGCTATGCCGTCTTTCAAACCATCCAAAAATTCAGACCGAGGGAGACACCATGACTCAGAGAATCGCACTTGTAACCGGCGGCATGGGTGGCATCGGCGCGGCAATCAGCGATGTCCTTGGAGCGGCCGGCCATGTGGTCGTTACCACGTATACCGCAGACCGGGACGGTCGCGTCCAGAAGTGGCTGGACGGCATGAAGGACAAAGGCTACACCGCCCATGCCTACCAGTGCGACGTCACCGACGCCGACAACTGCGCTGCGGTGGTGGCCAAGGTGCAGGAGGAGGTCGGCCCCGTGGACATCCTGGTCAACAACGCCGGTATCACCAAGGACGGCTTCTTCCATAAAATGACCAAGGACCGTTGGGATGCCGTCATGAGCACCAACCTGGATAGCGTGTTCAACATGACCCAGCCGGTGTTCAGCGCCATGCGCGAGCGTGGCTACGGGCGCATCGTCAACGTTTCTTCGGTCAACGGCGTCAAGGGCCAGGCCGGCCAGGCCAACTACTCCGCCGCCAAGGCCGGCATGCATGGCTTCACCATGGCCCTGGCCCAGGAAGGCGCCCGCAAGGGCATCACCGTCAACACCGTGTCCCCGGGCTATATCGGCACTGACATGGTCATGGCCATCCAGGAAGATGTCCGCAACAAGATTATCGCCACCATTCCCGTGGCTCGGCTGGGCCAGCCCGAGGAAATCGGCAAGCTGGTGGCCTATCTGGCCTCCGATGACGCCGGTTACGTCACCGGCGCCAACATCAACATCAACGGCGGCCTGCATATGCACTAAGCGGGTCCCGGCCAGACCAAGCCCCGCCCCGGCGGGGCTTTTTTTTGCCCAGGCTTTTTGAATTGGCCGGAGGCGCTGTCCCATGGGGCGGGTAGGCCACGAACGAAGGCGACGCCCCTCTCCAGCCCCTATACTCTGGTGGAGCCGGTGGCGTGGGGCCATCGGCCGCCAGCGGGCGAGGTCGGTCATGTTCCCACACTCCCAGCCTGGCGAGTTCGGTCTGGAGGACATCCGCAAGGCCCGTCGCCGAATCCGCGATTCTCTGGCCCTCACCTCCTGCGCCCAGGCGGTGGCCTTGAGCGAACTGTGCGGCTGTCAGGTGTTCCTGAAGTTGGAGAACTTGCAACTGACCGGTTCTTTCAAGGTGCGCGGGGCGCTGAGCCGCATGCTGCTGCTCAGCGAGGCGGAGCGGGCCGCCGGGGTGATCGCCGCCTCGGCGGGCAACCACGCCCAAGGGGTAGCCTATGCCGCCCGCCGCCTGGATATCCACGCCTGTATCGTCATGCCCGAGGCCGCTCCCCTAGCCAAGGTCCGAGGCACCCAGGCCCTGGGCGCTGAAATCGTTCTCCATGGAGGCAGCTACGATGCCGCCTACGCCAAGGCCCGGGAGTTACAGGCCGAGCGGGGCGCGACCTTCATTCCGGCCTTCGATGACCCGGCGGTGATCGCTGGCCAGGGCAGCATCGGTCTGGAACTGCTGGAACAATTGGGTGACTTCGATGCCGTGCTGGTACCGGCCGGGGGCGGTGGGCTGATCGCCGGCGTGGCCACCGCCATCAAGGAGAGCCGCTCGGGAATCCGGGTGATCGGCGTGCAGGCGGCCCGTATTCCAGCCCTGCGAGACAGCCTGGCGGCGGGGGCGATTCGCACCCTGGAACCGGCCAATACCATCGCCGATGGCATTTCGGTGGCCCGGGTCGGGGAACATACCTTCCCTCTGGTTCAGCGTTGGGTGGACGAGGTGGTCACCGTGGACGAGGAGCAGATCGCCCGAGCCATCATGGTACTGCTGGAGCGAGAGAAACTGCTGGCGGAGGGGGCCGGGGCGGTGGGATTGGCGGCTCTTCTCCATGGCCGGGTAGAGGGGGTGGCGGGCAAGCGGGTGGCGGTGATCGTCAGCGGCGGCAATATCGACACCAATGATCTCATCAAAATGCTGCAACGAGGCTTGGAACAGGACGGTCGACTGGCGGTATTGCGAGTAGTGGCTCCCGACAAGCCCGGGGCCATCGCCGAACTGGCCCGGGTGGCGGCGTTGCACCGGGCCAATATCCTGCAAATCAGCCAGAATCGCCATGCCGACGAGGTGGGGCTGCGGGAGGCGGAAGTGGAGTTGACTCTGGAGACCCGAGGCCATGATCATGTGGCGGCCATTGCCAAGGATTTCAGAGGCCGTGGATACCCCGTTAGATAGTAGCGGTGGGATATTGGGATTGTTCGTAAGCCCTATCGGGTAACTACCTATTGCGTTGCAGCATAGACTTTCCTAGAGTGGCTTCTACTGCAACGCAGCAAGCTTTTAACCGCACTATCGCGAGGAGTCGTTATGGCCAAGTCCAATGCCATGTTTGAAGATCTGTTCGGACAAACCCAGAGCCTGATGGGGCCTTTTGTACAATTGAACCAGTGGGCCGTAGCCCGCCTGGACAAGCTGGTGACGTTTCAGTTGGATGCCCTGCAATCCTATACGGATTTGGGCCTGGATCGGATGAAAGCCGCTGCGGCCCTGTCCAAGGTCGAAGATCTGCAAGACTTCTTCCAAGGCCAACTGGAGGCCGGCAAGGCCCTTCAGCAGATGCTTTTGAACGACGCCGATCAGCTCTCGAAGCTGATGGTCAGCACCCAGGTTGAGTTCGGTAAGCTGGCGGAGGACAACGCCAAGACCCTGGGAACCAAGCTGGAAGCCGTGATGGATGACGCCAAGGATGTTGCCGGCAAAGCCGTCAAGGAAACCAAGTCCGTCGCTCAGAAGGCGTCCTGACCCTGAGTCCAGCCGCCCGCTCCGGCGGGCGGCCCGGATTCCCAAAGCGTAGCGGTTCCTGGGGCGATACCAATAGCCCAGGACCGACCGCCATACTGGTATTACTGGTATTACACGCCGTAGCGGTCCCGGTAGGTCTGGATCGAATCCAGATGCTTTTGCAGCCCTGGGCGCCGCTCCAGGTAGGCCATGAGATCGTCCAGGCGGACGATGCTGATCACCGGGATACCGTAACTGCGCTCCACCTCTTGGACCGCTGACAGTTCCCCACGGCCCCGCTCCTGGCGGTCCAGTGCAATCACCACGCCGGCCGGTTCGGCCACCCGAGGATCGAACAAAGCCATGGCCTCCCGGATGGCGGTGCCGGCGGTGATGACATCATCAATGATCAGCACCCGCCCGGTCAGGGGGGCGCCCACGATCCGCCCGCCTTCCCCGTGGTCCTTGGCCTCCTTGCGGTTAAAGCACCAGGGCAGATCCCGCTTATGGTGTTCGGCCAAGGCCACGGCGGTGGCGGCGGCCAGGGGGATGCCCTTATAGGCCGGGCCGAACAAGGTATCGAAGCCGAGTCCCGCTTCGATGATGGCCTGGGCATAGCAATGGCCCAGCCGGGCCAGGGCGTGGCCGGTGTTGAACAGCCCCGCATTGAAGAAATAGGGGCTGACCCGTCCAGATTTTAGAGTGAACTCGCCGAAGCGCAGCACTCCCCGATCAATGGCGAAGTCCAGGAACTCCCGTTGGTAGTCATGCATGATGGCGTCCGCGTCTGGATAGCGACGGAGCTATCATACTCGCGGCGGAGCCACTTGGCAGCCAGGGAGGGTTTTCTGGACAATACCGGCTTTTTGCCGGAGTCCCGCCCATGCGTATCGTCACCCTCAACGCCAACGGCATCCGCTCCGCCGCCCGCAAGGGGTTTTTCCACTGGCTGAGGGATCAAAATGCCGACGTGGTCTGCATTCAGGAAACCAAGGCCCAGGAACACCAGTTGGCTGCCGATCCGCACTTTCCATCCGGCTACCACTGTTACTATCACGACGCCGAGCGCCGGGGTTACAGTGGGGTAGCCATCTACGCCCGACGCCGCCCGGATGCGGTGTTGCCCGGCCTGGGCTGGCCGGAGGTGGACCGAGAGGGCCGCTGGCTGGAGGCGCGCCTCGGGGCGCTCAGCGTGGTGTCCCTGTACCTGCCTTCGGGCAGTTCCGGGGAACTTCGCCAAGGCTTCAAATTCCAGTTACTGGAGCGGCTGCTGGAACGGCTCATGGCGCTACGGGCCACGGGCCGGGAGTACATCATCTGCGGTGACTGGAACATTGCCCATAAGCCCATGGACCTCAAGAACTGGCGGGGCAACCGGAACAACTCCGGCTTTCTGCCCGAGGAGCGGGCCTGGATGGATCGGCTATTCGGAGAGGCGGGCTGGGTGGACGCCTTCCGGGTAGTCTGCCCGGAGGCCGAGCAATACACCTGGTGGTCCAATCGCGGCCAGGCCCGGGCCAAGAACGTG
>CAZQXD010000032.1:0-1667 GCA_964597315.1 uncultured Candidatus Competibacteraceae bacterium | reverse complement strand
ATCATCACCCCGGGCTTGCGGGAGCGGGTGCGGGGGGCGGCGGTGTATACGGGGCAATGGTTCTCGGATCATGCGCCGTTGATTATGGATTACGATTATCCCCTATGAGCGTGGAAGCTCAGGCAAAGCGTAATTCCGTGATCACGTTGGCCATATACCGAAAATCCCGCTCATCGTGCTGTAGCAGTGGACGTGTATGGTGAATTCTTAAGCCAGCCCAGTGGAATTGTAGCCTCGAGGTCGACAGCGTCACTTGAACCGGCATAATGCAGCTTGCTTTTCCAATGAACCCGGTAAAACGTGACCAACCGAACCGCCACTCTCTCCGCCACCCCGCCTACCCACGACACCCGGCAGATCCTCCGAGCCGTACTCAGCGGCCGGATGCTGACAGCCTTGCTGATGGGCTTTTCCGCCGGGCTGCCGTTGCTGCTCACCGGCTCGGTATTGCAAGCCTGGATGACCGAAGAAGGGGTGGACCTGGGCACCATCGGCCTGTTCGCCCTGGTGGGCCTGCCCTATACCCTGAAGTTTCTGTGGGCGCCGCTTCTGGACCGCTTCACCCTCTCTCAGCGGCTGGGTCGGCGGCGGGGCTGGCTGCTCGGCATCCAACTGTTGCTGACCCTAGCCATCGCCGCCCTGGGCTTTACCGAACCGGCCATCAATCCCTGGTTGGTGGCCCTGGCGGCGCTGCTGGTGACGTTTTTCTCCGCCTCCCAGGATATTGTTATCGACGCCTACCGGCGGGAATCCCTGGCCGACGAGGAACAAGGGCTGGGGGCCTCCTTATATGTCAACGGCTATCGGGTGGGCATGTTGGTGGCGTCGGGGGGCGGGCTGATCCTGGCCGACCATATTCCGTTTTCGGCGGTGTATCTGGTGATGGCCGCGACCATGGCCGTGGGGATCGTCACCACCTTGTTCTGCCGAGAGCCGGAGGTGGCCGAGGGCACGCCCCGGACCCTGGCCGAGGCGGTGGTGCAGCCGTTTCTGGAATACTTCTCCCGCCGGGATGCCTGGCTGATCCTGCTGTTCATCCTGCTCTATAAGGTCGGGGACACCATGGCCAGCCACATGACCACGCCCTTTTATCTGGATATAGGTTTTTCCAAGACCGAGATCGGCGCGGTGGTCAAGTTATTCGGGTTCTGGGCCGTCATCGCCGGTGGACTGGTGGGGGGGGTATTGCTGCTGCGGCTGGGTATTTACCGGGGGCTGTGGGTGTTCGGCATTCTGCAAGGGGTGTCCACCGCCGGTTTCGCGGTGCTAGCGCAGCTTGGCCCCAGCCTGCCGGGGCTGGCGGCGGTGATTGCCTTCGAGAACTTCTCCGGGGGCATGGGCACGGCCGCCTATGTGGCCTTTATGGCCAGCCTCACCAACCGCAAATTCACCGCCACCCAGTACGCCTTGTTGTCTTCCCTCATGGGCGTGCCCCGGGTGCTGGTGGCGGCCCCCACCGGCTATCTGGCGGAAGGTTTGGGCTGGGAGGCGTTTTTCCTGGGCTGCGCTCTGCTCGCCGTACCGGGGCTATGGTTGCTGACCCGCTTCCGGGGCTGGATGGAGCGGTGACAAGTTGTTTTAAAACCCCTAATGAGAGTCCTCTGACAATACCCCTTAGCAAAACTCCGCGTAAACCCTCGCCCAATCGGGCGGGGATACAAGCGGGA
>CAZQXD010000031.1:0-48513 GCA_964597315.1 uncultured Candidatus Competibacteraceae bacterium | reverse complement strand
TGCACATAGGCGGACACGTCGGCGATGGCCACGAACAGACGCCAATTCTTGCCGCGCTTTTCGCAGTACACGGCGTCATCGAAGTCTCGGGCAGTGATGCCATCAATGGTCACCAGGGGTAGCTTGCGCAGGTCGGCGCGACCTTCTTTGGCCTGCTCCGGCACCTCGGGCGAGAACTTCTCGGCCTCGTCCAACACCTCTGGGGGCCACTCGTGGGGAATATCATGCTTGTAGATGGCGATCCGCATCTCCATGCCGGGGGCCATATGGTCCCCCAAGACTTCTTTGACGCGGCCCAGTGGGCGGCTCCGACGGCTGGGTTGCTCGATCAGCTCCGCCACCACGATCTGGCCCGACCGGGCGCCGCCCTGGCTTTCCGGGGGCACCAGAATATCGTGACAGATACGCTTATTGTCGGGCACTACCAGGCCAATCCCCGACTCCTGGAAAAACCGACCCACCACCTGCTGGGTATTGCGTTCTAGTACTTCAACCAAGGCGCCCTCGCGTCGACCACGGTGGTCGATCCCAGCCACCCGCATCACCACCCGATCACCGTGCAACAATTCGCGCATCTGGCGGGGTGAAATGTACAGGTCATCCCCTCCCTCGTCCGGGACCAGAAACCCATAGCCTTCGGGGTGGCCGATCACCCGCCCCTTAACTAGATCCATCTTGGCCACCATGCCGTAGCCACCCCGGCGATTGCGAATTAATTGACCATCCCGCTCCATGGCTTTGAGGCGGCGGCGCAGCGCCTCCATCGGCCAGTCGTCCCCCAGATCCCAGTCATTACAAAGCGCCTCGTGGCTCATGGGCACACCCCGCTCTTCCAGATAGCGCAAGATGTACTCCCGGCTGGGTATAGCTCGACCGTATTTTTCCATTTCCTGTTGGTACAGGGGATCATGTTTTTGCCAGGCTCGCTTGCGTTTGCTCATGAACTCCGCCGCTTGTAAAAGCGTTCATGATAGTGCATCGGATGATTGACAGCGAGGCGCGCCGACTTTATAGTTCGCTTCCGTTGACGCCGTTAGGTGGTTGACGTGAAGTGCCGAGGTGGCGGAATTGGTAGACGCGCTAGCTTCAGGTGTTAGTGGGGGAAACCCCGTGGAGGTTCAAGTCCTCTTCTCGGCACCATTTTAGTTCAAATAATTTGCTGATTTCTGAGCAATTTTTTTCTACGAAAAACTACTTGATTTCAACGGGTCCCATACAAAGGTGCCATACCCGTGTCTTCAAGCAGTCCTTCCTATCTCACCAAGAATCGTCTTGGTATCTACATCCTACAGGTTCGTGTTCCCGTCCATATCAGGCACAATAGACCTGATGTAAAGCCTTTGATTCAACGTTCGTTACGCACTCGTAACAGACGTGTAGCCTTGCGGTCTGCCCGTAGGATGGTGGTATGGATGGAAGACAACTGTAATCCCCCCATTTTTAACGCAACGCAGAAGTGGAGTTAGGCCACCATGGCCAACTTCTGTTTCGGTGTGATGCCTCCCAAGCCCATGTTGGGCCGTTCGTTGCTGTACGTCCAAAGCCATTTGGTGGCAACTTCCTGAACCTGCCCGATCGACTCGAACAAGTATTGGTTGAGCCAATCGTAACGCACCGTTCGGTTGTAACGCTCGACGTAGGCGTTCTGCTGCGGCTGGCCTGGCTGAATGTGCGCGATCTGGATACCGCATCGCTTGGCCCAGCTCTTGAACGCGTCACTGATGTACTCAGGGCCGTTGTCACAGCGGATCACCTGCGGTGCGCCGCGCCATTCAATGACGCGTTCCATCGTTCGGATCACGCGTTCACCAGTCAATGAGAAGTCGGCTTCAATCGCCAGTCCTTCGCGGTTGTCATCATCGATGACATTGAGCAGCCTGATCGCGCGACCCTCTTCGAGTCGGTCATGCATGACGTCCGTGGACCACACGGTGTTGATCGTCTCGGGCACGCTCAACGGTTGCGGCACATCACGCGCCAGCCGACGCTTGGGTTTGCTGCGCAGATTCAGCTCCAACTCCCGGTCGAGGCGGTACACGCGCTTGTGGTTCCAGGTAAACCCCTTGACGTTGCGAAGAAACAGGAAACACAGGCTGAATCCCCAATTACGTTGATGATGCGTGATCCGTAACCGGTGGGTCAGCTTCCTTACTATCATCTCCGGGGAAGTATTTTTTGAACGAATCTTCCCCATATTTTTACTTCTCTCTTCCGGTGTGAGTTTATCCATCATCCAAGATTTCTTTTGTCTGTTTGGGAAATTTCTGAACCAGCCACTTCAAGACTTCAAGTTGGTCACCACCTTTTGCCCGTCTGACCTGTATCAATAGTTTCTGTGCTGAAGGTCTTTCCAATGTCAAATTGGATGCACCTTCATTGCATATAGAACACAGTGCACGAAGATTAGACGGGCCATCAGTGCCACCTTGGGACTTGTCTACAATGTGACCGATGTGCAGCCGGGTTTTCCGTGACGGGTCATAGGGGTGTGGTTCACCGGCTACAGCGCCACACATTTGACAAGTAAACCCGTTTCTATCAAGAACATAAGCACGGGTTTCTTTTGATATTGCCCTTTCAAAAGCCGGTTGGGGTGTCGGGTCTATCAGAATGTATTGACCGGGTTTCAAGTCACTCCGGTCATTGTGGGTATGAATCTGATAACCTTCTTCGGTTCGCAACTCCCTGACCCTTCGTGCCCATTCGGTAATCCCCCCGGCAACTTCCCGTAGTTCATCGGAGTCCATGACCCTGCCAACATTTGCAAGAAAGTGTGCCCGTAGTTTTGCCCTTGCTCCTTGTTTCTTTGTCATTGGGGAAATCCTTATCCGGCTATTGAATACACTTTCTTATGGGTCAAGCACCGGTAAATCTGTTCTGCAACGGCACGGGCAACCGGTGGGGGGAAGGCATTTCCAACTTGCCGGTATGCTGGTGTCTTTTTGCCGGTGAAATGCCAGTCATCAGGGAACCCCTGTATTCTTGCTACCATTTCAACCGTCAACCTTGGCATTCCTATGTGGTCTTTTGCTGGTGGTTCATTGGCAATCCCCATTCCATCAACCCCAAGGGATGCCCAAGCACGTTTTGCACGGGTTGGACCCAAGTCGGGACCACCATGTTTCTTGGAACCCCCTACAATAGTAGGTGCAATATCGTCAGCCTGTTTCATCCATTTCTTTGCACCTTTCCATCCCCCTGAAGCCATTTGGTCATAGAGAAGTTCACCAACCGTCTTGGGGTTAGTATCGTGGGAAGTTGCCCATGAGAAATATTCTGACAGGTCTTTACGAATGGCTACGATAACTACACGGGGTCTAAGCTGGGATACACCGAAGTCAGAAGCATTCAGCAACCTCCAATCTGCAACGTATCCCATCTTCTCAAGTTGCCGTTTCAGGTTGCACCGGTAATCTTCGAAGACGGCATCCAAGAACCCCCGAACATTTTCCAGCATCACGGCACGGGGTCTGCATTCGCCAACAAGCCGCAATGCTTCTGGGAACATGTCACGTTCATCATCCTTGCCTAACTGTTTTCCAGCTTTGGAGAATGGGGGGCAAGGAACCCCACCGGCAAGAAGGTCCACCCCTTTGTAGGGCTTCCCATCAAACAGTTTTAAATCACACTGTTCGCCTTGTATGACGTTCCATAATGGTCTGTTGTGGATGAGTGTATTCCGGCATGGTTCGTCAATCTCAACCAGTGCTTCCGGTTCAAAACCAGCTTGTTCAAGTCCAAGCGCCTGACCGCCGGCACCGGCACAGATTTCCACACAGGTTAGATTGCCCATCCTGTCTTCTCCACTTCGTTAATTCTTGCTGATTTGGGTATCAAACAAATCCCCTTGCAACCTATTTTTCTGCTGGTCAATGAAAGCCTTCATCAGTTCCCGAACCACCGCAGAAACCTTCTTTTCTTCGGCAGCACACGACTCACGGAACTGCTCAAGTAAGTCAGGTTCAACACGTACCTTGAGTTCAGAAGTCTTGCCCATTAGACCAGTTGTGTCCACAAAATTTGTACCCACAGATTTGTGGGAACATTTTAGTCTATGCAGAAAGACCCTGCAATGCGGTCAAGTGTACGGTAGTGGGTGGGTCAGGGGATAAGTCTGGGAGTGATGAGAATTATTCTCAACACTCATTCTCAACACTCTGTGCTTGCCAGTCACATACAAGAGTGCAATACTTTCCAAGTAGCAGAGATAAATAACCCATAGAATCAATTAGTTATTGAACATCAAACCCGTGTCCTTTTCTCGGTGCCATCTTAGTGAAATAAGCGGCTGACTCAGCAGCCTATTTAAAAACCGTTTGATTTCAACAGGCCCCATGCCCGTGACTTCAGACAGCCCTGCCTAGCTCACCAAGCAGCGTCTTGGTATCTCCATTAACTTCGTGTTCCCGACCATATCAGGCACAATAGTCTTGATGTAAAGCTTTTGATGCAGCGTTTGTTTCGCACCCGTGACAGACGTGAAGCTTTGCGATCCACCGGCAGTGTTCCAGGCGATTCTTTCACGAGCAGTCGAAATGTAGTGAGACCACAGGTAAAGCTTTGTTCAGCGCGCCCCGTATCGCTGGTCTAGCTTCATCGGCTTTGCCAGCGGACCCTCGGTACTGATTGAACCTCGGCGGTTGGAGACTCACCAACATGGCAACCTCATCCCCATTGCGCCAACAGGCTCAAACGATTTTCATGGCCGGAGTCAAGGCGGCGGACCCCCGCCGCGTGGTCGAACACGCGCTGCGGGTACGAGATGAGCGCCTGGAGATCCGGCTCGGACCCGAGGATTCCCCATCCACCCTGCGTTCCGAACCCTGGCGGCGGCTCCATTTGGTGGCCTTCGGCAAAGCCGCTTGCGCCATGGCCCAGGCGGCACAAGCCCGGATTCCCCAAGCCCTGCTGACCGGGGAGGGCATTGTCGTTACCAATTACGAGAATGTCACCGAGGTGCCGGGCTGCCGGGTCTTGGGTGCCTCCCATCCGCTACCCGATGCGGCGGGACTTCGGGGCGCAAAGCTCATCGCCGAGCGCGTCAGCCAAGCGGAAGCAGGTGACTTGGTACTGGTGCTGGTCAGCGGCGGCGGCTCGGCGCTGGCGCCATACCCACCGGATGCCATTTCATTAGAGAACAAAATCGCCACCACCCAGGTGCTGCTGGCCTGCGGTGCGGACATCAACCAGATCAACTGTGTGCGCAAGCATCTGTCGCGGCTGAAAGGCGGCGGCCTGGCGCGGCTGGCTGCGCCTGCGGCCCTGCATGCGCTGATCCTGTCGGACGTGTTAGGGGACGACTTGACCGCGATCGCCAGCGGCCCGACGGCGCCTGACCCGACCACCTACGCCGACGCCGTGCAGGTATTACAGAGCTGCGGTGTGTGGGATCAAGTGCCGGCTTTGGTCCGCATCCACCTGGATCGGGGCTGCGCCGGGGAAGAACCGGAAACACCCAAGCCCAACGATCTGCTGTTTTCCCGAGTGGGCAACACCCTAGTCGGCAGCAACCACATGAGCGTGGAAGCAATCCAGAAAGCTGCGGCACAGGGCGGGTACGCTGTACAGGTGTACAGCACGGCGCTATCCGGCGAGGCGCGGGAAGAAGCGGAAAAGCTGGCCAAGGCGGCGGCGGACAAAATACCCAGCCATCGGCCCTTAGCCCTGGTGGCCGGGGGCGAGACGACAGTGACGCTGCGCGGTTCCGGGCGCGGCGGGCGCAACCAGGAAATGGCCCTGGCCTTTGCCCTGGCTGCGGAACAGCTCAAGCTGCCGCCACGCTGGGTCTTTCTGAGCGGCGGCACCGATGGTCGCGACGGCCCCACCGACGCCGCCGGTGGCCTGGTCGATCCCTGGACCCTGGAGCGAATGAGAGCCAGGGGGGGCGATCCGAAAGCGCTGCTCCACAACAACGATTCCTATCGTGCCCTGGCGCTTGCCGACGATCTGCTACGCATCGGCGCGACCGGCACCAACGTCGCCGATCTGCAAGTCCTCTTGATCGCTTAAACGGAGTTGCGGACAGTTTACAGAGGGCGTAGGGCCTGCTGCGCTTGCTCGGGCGTCGGGTAGCACCGGAAACGGTAGACGCGTTTGATGTCCATGGAGGGAGTGTAACAAGGCGTTGTTTGATGATTGAAGATAGGCCTCACTGAAGGAGAACGCCGGGACCGGGGCTTGTCTTGCCAGCCGCGTCTATCCCTCCCCGCCCTGAAGGACGGGGTCTCTCGACGAAAAACCGATAAAAATGCTACGTTCAACCAAGGAAGACCGGTTTTTCGATATTGAAAGCAGCTTCACCATTCCAGAACCACTCCCGGACGATTTCCAGTAGGTGTTCAGGTTCTCCTGGTTCAGTCCCGACGTGACGGTACCCCGTTAATTGGCGGTATCAGGCCGAGTAGCTCAGTCAAAAGGATGCTTCAGGA
This sequence comes from uncultured Candidatus Competibacteraceae bacterium, assembly GCA_964597315.1. Lineage (GTDB taxonomy): Bacteria > Pseudomonadota > Gammaproteobacteria > Competibacterales > Competibacteraceae > CAZQXD01. Next base: position 42,085 of record CAZQXD010000031.1, on the reverse strand, counting down.
CGATGGTATCCGCTCGATCCGGGCCGGTGGAGATGATGTCCACCGGCGCCCCGGTGACCTCTTCCAGGCGCCGCAGATAAGCCCGGGCCGCAGTCGGCAGCTCCTCATATTGGCGTACGCCCACAGTGGATTCCTGCCAGCCCGGCAACTCCTCGTAGACCGGCACACAGGCGGCATAAGCCTCTGCGCCCACGGGCGGGGCCGACAGAGTATGGTCCCCGACCGTATAGCCCACGCAGATGCGGATGCTGTCCAGACCGTCCAGCACGTCCAGCTTGGTGACGCACAGGCCGGTGACGCTGTTGTTCTGGATGGAGCGGCGTAGGGCCACCGCATCGAACCAGCCACAGCGCCGTGGCCGACCGGTGGTGGCGCCGAACTCGTGGCCCCGAGAGGCCAAGTGCTGGCCCATTTGGTCGAACAGTTCCGTGGGGAACGGCCCAGCCCCTACCCGGGTGGTATAGGCTTTGGTGATGCCCAGCACATAGTCCAGATAGCAGGGTCCCAGGCCGGTGCCGGTGGCGGCGCCGCCAGCGGTAGTGTTGGAGGAAGTCACATAGGGATAGGTGCCGTGGTCCACGTCCAGCAGCGCGCCCTGGGCGCCCTCGAACAGGATATTCTCGTGCGCATTGTGAAAATGGCCCAGGGTTTCGGTGACATCGGCCACCATGGGCATCAACACCTCAGCCATGGACAACGCATCGTCCAAGATCTTCCGGAAACTCACCGGCTCCTGGTGAAAATAGTTCTGGAGTACGAAATTGTGGTAATCCAGGACTTCACCCAGTTTGGCGGCGAAACGCTCCCGATGGAACAAATCCCCCAAGCGCACGGCCCGGCGTGACACCTTGTCCTCATAGGCCGGGCCGATCCCCCGACCGGTGGTGCCGATGGCCCGCTCACCCCGGGCCTGCTCCCGGGCCAGGTCCAGAGCCACATGGTAAGGCAGGATCAGGGGACAGGCTTCGCTGATTTTAAGGCGCGAGCGCACCTCTACACCCTGCTCCTCCAGGGTGGCAATCTCCTTGAGCAAGGCTTCGGGAGACAGCACCACGCCGTTGCCGATCAGACAGGTGACGTTCTCCCGCAAAATGCCCGAGGGGATCAGGTGCAGCACTATCTTGCGGTCGCCGATGACCAGGGTGTGACCGGCGTTGTGACCGCCCTGGAAGCGCACCACCGCCCGCGCCTTGTCGGTGAGCAAATCCACGACCTTGCCTTTGCCCTCATCGCCCCATTGGGTGCCGATCACTACTACCTTTTTGCCCATGTCTATACCCGTGTTGATTATTCTGCTCAACCGTGCAACGGCTCCACGGCCCAGTTCTCATCCCGCGGCACCAGAATCCGGTCGCAGCCCAGTTCTATCGGTCCCGGGTCCGATGCCGGCAGGGCGCGGATCACCCGTTCTCCCTGTCTCCGAAGTTCAGCGATCAGAATGTCCAGTGCCGGATCGTCGGCTTGGGGAGCATATACCGCCGAAACCTCAGGTTCCTTCACCTGGCTCAGTTGCAACAAGGTTTTGATATCCGTACTGAAACCGGTGGCCGGGCGGGGCCGACCGAAAACCTGGCCAATGTGGTCATAGCGTCCGCCCCGAGCCACTTCCTGACCACAACCGGGCACATAAGCGGAGAACACCACTCCGGTGTGGTAGTTATAGCCCCGCAATTCGGCCAGATCGAAGTTGATTGGCAGATCGGGATAACGGCGTTGAATGGCGGCGGTCAGTTGGTGTAGCCGTTCCAGGGCCTGTTGAACCTCATCCCCGGTATCGCCCAATTCCCGCTCCGCCTCGGCCAGCACCTCAACACCGCCATTAAGCCATACTAGGGCCAGTAATCGCTTCCTGAGGGGTTCGGACAAGCCGTAGCGGGTCAGGCAAGTCTCGATCTCGGGGCGGGCCTTGCGTTGCAGGGCTTCGAATAATAGCTCCTCCTGCTCACGGTCAAGGCCGGCACTGGCCACCAGGCTACGGAAAATGGACACATGGCCCAGATCCAGATGGATGTGCTCGACACCCGCCATCGCCAGAGTCTCCAGCATCAGGCTCAGCACTTCCAAATCGCTTTCGTAGCCGGCGTGCCCATACAACTCGGCGCCCACTTGCAAGGGACTGCGAGTCCCCCCCAAACCATCACCCCGGGTGAACAGCACCGTACCCATATAACATAGCCGACTGGGAACATCCCGGTTCAGGCGGTGGGCGTCGATGCGAGCCACCTGGGGCGTCATGTCGGCTCGCACGCCCATCAGCCGCCCGCTGTGCTGATCGGTAAGCTTAAAAGTTTGAATATCTAAATCCCTGCCGGTGCCGGTGAGCAGGGATTCCAGAAACTCCACGAACGGGGGCATCACCAATTCATAGCCCCAGCTATCATAGAGATCCAGCAGACGACGGCGCAGCCGCTCCAGGCGGCGGGCCTGATCGGGCAGCAGTTCCTCGATGCCCTCGGGCAATAGCCAACGGTCTTCGACGGTCATAGCCAGGCGATCATCCCCTCAAGCGGTCAAAACACCACCTGATCAGCGTAGAAAATATAGCATCAGCACACCCAGTAGCATGCTGCCCAGACCGATACCTCTCAACACCCGATCCTCCATGCGGGTGAGTTGCAAAAGCGTCTCCCGCACCCCCCGGGGGTTAAGAAACGGCAGGATGCCCTCCAAAACCAGCATCAGCCCCAGGGCCGCGAGTAAATCATGCCACATGCAAACCTCTTCCCAAAACAATCCGGGCGAAGCGGCGCTTCGCCCGGATACGACTTCACTGCCTTGAAAATTACTTCATATTCTTGAAGTATTGGAAGAACTCCGAGTCCGGCTGTAGCACGATCACGTCTTCGCGGCTGCCGAAGCTGTTGCGATAGGCGTTAAGGCTTCTGTAGAAGCTATAGAACTCCCGGTCTTTGCCAAAAGCCTGGGCATAGATGTCGGCGGATCGGGCATCCCCTTCGCCGCGGATGCTTTCGGCGTCCCGGTAAGCCTCGGCCAAGGTCACGCTACTTTGGCGGTCGGCGTCGGCCTGGATACGTTCTGCGGCCTCGGCGCCCCGGGACCGAAAGTCTCTGGCCACCCGCTCGCGCTCGGCGCGCATCCGCCGGTACACCGAATTGCTCACGTCCGGGGGCAGATCAATGCGCTTAATGCGTACATCCACCGCCTCAATGCCCAAGCGGGACGCCTCCTGGGCGGCGGTGGTGGCGAGGATCGTCATAATCTGGCGACGGTCGCCAGAGACCACTTCTTGGATCGTTCGCTTGGAGAACTCACTGCGTAGGCCGTCTTTGATGATCTGATCCAGGCGCAAATTGGCTTGGGTATAGTCACCCGCCACCGCCGTGTAGAACCGGGCCACATCCTTGATCCGCCATTTGACGAAGGAATCCACGATGACGTTTTTCTTCTCAGCCGTCAGGAACCGCTCGGGTTCGGTGTCCAGGGTCTGGACCCGGGCGTCGAACTTGCGGACATTGTTGATGAACGGCACCTTGAAGTGCAAACCCGGCTCGTAGTCGGCCTGGACGATCTCACCGAGGCGAAAGCGGATGGCCGTTTCGGTCTCATCCACGGTAAACAGCGCGAAGGCCATCAGGATGACCAATACCGCGAGGATACCAATAATGGTGTTTCTGGAAGCAGACAGTTGCGGCAGATTGGGCAAGTTCATCATCTAATCTCCCGGCTGCGGCTGGTATCACGAAAACGACTGGCAGTCGCGTCTTCATCGGAGAGGCCCGACGGCCGCTGGGACGTCATGGGCGAGAGCGTCAGTGACTCTTGCCTCTGGGTATCGTCGGAACTCTGGCGGATGATCTTGTCCAGGGGCAGATAGAACAAACTGTTGCCGCCCTGGACATCCATCATCACCTTACTGGTGTTGGACAACACATGCTGCATGGTTTCCAGATACAGGCGTTCCCGGGTCACTTCCGGGGCCTTGGTATATTCGGCCAGCAACTGCTCGAAACGGCTGGCTTCACCTTCCGCCTGGGCAATCACCTGGGCCTTATAACCTTCGGCCTCTTCCAGGCGTCGGGCCGCCTGGCCGCGAGCCCTGGGCAGGACCTCGTTACGATAGGCTTCGGCCTCGTTGATTTGACGCTGCTCGTCTTCCCGGGCCTTGATGGCGTCGGCGAAGGCGGCCTGAACCTCTTCGGGGGGCTGGGCATCCTGCAAATTGACATTGGAGACTTGCAGGCCCGCGCCATAGCTATCGATGATGGTCTGGGAAATCTGCATGATCTGGGCGACGATCTCGCTGCGCCCCTCGGTCAGCACGAAGTCCATGGTGCTGCGGCCGATCACCTCACGGGCGGCGCTTTCCACCGCCTGGCGCAGGGTCAGATCCGGGTCCAGTACATTGAACAAATAGGCCCGAGGATCACTGACCTGATACTGAACAGCCATGCGCACATCGACGATGTTTTCGTCCTGGGTCAGCATCAATGCCTCCCGAGGCACGGGGCGAATCGCCGCCTGCCGACCGCTGGTGCGATAGCCGATTTCCTCGAACCGGCGTCGCTCCACATCAACGATGCGTTTTTCCTCAATGGGGAAGGGCCAGTGATAGCTCAAACCCGGCATGACAGTATCCGAGTAGCGACCGAAGCGCAGTTCTACGCCTCGCTTGCCCTCGTCCACGATATAGATACCGGTCAACAGCCAGATGACCGCCACGATGCCAATGATGACGCCGATGCCTGCGGAACCGGCTCGACGAGCGCCGCCGCCGCCGCCGCCACCACCACCGCCCTTGCCACCAAACAACCCGCCGAACTTGCCGGACAGTTTGCGAATGAGTTCATCCAAATCCGGGGGTCCCTGGTCGCGGCCACCGCCACCCCAAGGGTCCCGATTGTTACCTCCCGGTTCGTTCCAGGCCATGTTTTACTCCACGCAAGGTCGTACTCTGCCGTGTGAATGATTTGCACGAGATCAAAAGCGTGCGATTGTAGAAGCCACCATCACCCCTCGCAAGGTGGAGTTACGGTGTTCAGTAGGTCGTCGGCGCGGGGGTCCTGCCGACGCAGACGGTTCAGATGCTTGCGGGGGACGCGAATTTCCAGTAGCCAGGCGCCGTCATCCTTAAGCCGCTCGGCGACTACCGCGTCCAGTCCAAACAACTGGGCTCGCAACCACCCGGCGTCAGCGGGCAGGCATACCCAGCCATGCACGGTATCGGCCCCCACCCGCTCGGCGATGGCGGTCCGCAATAAATCCAATCCCTGTCCTTGGGCAGCCGAAATCCATACCGACTGGACCAGACCGGCCCCGTTCAGTTCCATCCGCGGGGTTTCACCAACCAAATCAATTTTGTTAAAGACCCGAATCCTAGGCAACTCATGGGCGCCAATCTCCTCTAGCACCCGTTCTACATCCTGTTCATGCTCCCGACGTTCAGGGTCGGCGGCGTCGATCACATGGAGTAACAACCGCGCCTGCACGGTTTCTTGCAAGGTGGCCCGAAACGCCGCCACCAACTCATGGGGCAGGTGGCTGATAAAACCCACCGTATCCGCCAGAATCGCCGCGCCCGCCGCACCCATTGCCAGACGTCGGAGGGTCGGGTCGAGGGTAGCGAACAATTGGTCGGCGGCAAAGACCTCGGCGCCGGTCAGACTGTTGAACAGGGTGGATTTACCGGCGTTGGTATAGCCCACCAGGGATACCGTGGGCAGCTCGGCCTTACGCCTGGCCTGGCGTCCCTGATCCCGCTGCCGGTCTACTTTTTCCAGCCGCCGGTTGATCTGCTTGATACGTTCCCCCAACAGCCGCCGGTCGGTTTCCAATTGGGTCTCCCCTGGACCACGCAGACCAATGCCACCTTTCTGGCGCTCCAGGTGGGTCCAACCACGCACCAAGCGGGTGGCCATGTGCCGAAGTTGGGCCAGTTCCACCTGAAGCTTGCCTTCATGGGAACGGGCGCGTTGGGCAAAAATATCCAATATCAGCCCCGTGCGGTCCAGCACCCGGCACTGAAGCATCGCTTCCAGATTGCGTTCCTGACTGGGGGTCAGGGCGTGATTGAAAATCACCAGTTCAGCCTGACCGACGGCCACGGCCTGGCGCACCTCCTCGGCTTTGCCGCCGCCCACGAACAAGCGCGCATCAGGAACCTTGCGGCTACCCGTAACAACTGCGGTTTCCACCGCGCCAGCGGAAGCAACAAGATCTTGAAATTCCAATAGATTTTGGTCATCTTTTAACCCTGACAGGGAAAGATGCACCAACACGGCCCGCTCTCCGCTATGCGGACGCTCAAACAAACGGTGTTACCTCCTTCCGCATGCTCATTTTCTTAATGGTATTAGGAGTTCTCACCCTCACCGCCCTCCTCGGCCAGATGCAGCCGCACATTGCGCGATGGCACCACCGTGGAAATAGCATGCTTATAGATCATTTGACTGACGCTGTTTTTCAGCAAAACAACGAATTGATCAAAGGACTCGATTTGGCCTTGCAGCTTGATTCCGTTTACAAGATAAATCGAAACCGGGATGCGCTCCTTCCGTAGCGCGTTCAAAAAAGGCTCCTGGAGCGAATGGCCTTTTGCCATAAACAGAGTCTCCCTTAACATTTATTGTGTGCGTTAAAATTTTGTTGAAAAACAAAACCTACTCAAGCCAAGTGGCGAAAAGATTGTAGCATACGCCCTGTCCGGTGGCGTCCGATATTTCAATTCCCACGCACCCGAATTGCCTCCAATTTTGCAAGAACCCTATCCAATAAACCAGGCGCCAGGCTATCCTGCCACACGGCCCCGGTTTCGGCGCGCAACCAGGTCAATTGGCGCTTGGCGAAGCGCCGAGTGGCCACCACGCTACGGCGCACCATGGCGGGGTGGTCTGTCAAGCCATCGAGATACTCCCACACCTGCCGGTAGCCCACCGCGCGCATGGCAGGTTTATCCAAACCCAGATCCCCCCGGGCGCGCAATCTTTCGACCTCCGCCACAAAACCCTGTTCCAACATTTCCTGAAAACGCTGCTCGATCCGCCGGTGCAAAACAGGCCGATCAGTCGGCGCCAAGATCAGCTTGATGACCCGATAGGGAAACGGTGTTACCCCATCCTGGGCCAGGCGTTCGGAAAGGGGCTGACCGGTTAGTTCGAACACTTCCAAGGCGCGTTGGATGCGCTGGGGGTCATTGGGATGGATACGGGCGGCGGCCAGGGGATCAACGCGCCGTAGTTGGTCATGCAAGGCAGCCGTGCCTAGGGCTGCTCGCTCGGCTTCCAGACGGGAGCGCAGGGCCGGGTCCGCCTGGGGTAATTCTGCCAGGCCCCGCAACAAGGCCCGAAAATACAGCATGGTGCCGCCCACCAATAAAGGTATCCGCTCGGCGTCCACGCTCTCCGCCATGGCTGCCAGGGCGTCTTTTCGAAACCGGCCTGCGGAATAGGCATCGACCGGATCGAGGATATCAATGAGTCGATGGGGCGCCACCGCCAGGGTATGTGGGTCGGGCTTGGCGGCGCCGATGTCCAGGCCCCGATAGACCATGGCCGAATCCACACTGATGATATCAACCGGCAACCGCCGCACCAATTCCACCGCCAGGTCGGTTTTACCGGAAGCGGTCGGCCCCATAATCAGCACCGCCCAAGGACGCGAATCGGCATCGGCCATGGCGGCTCAGCGTCCTCGCATGAATAGTTTGTCCAACTCGTCCATGCCCAACTGGACCCAGGTGGGCCGACCGTGATTGCACTGGCTGCTCCGCTCGGTGCTTTCCATATCCCGCAATAGAGCATTCATCTCGTCCCGGGTCAGCCGACGGTTGGCCCGCACCGAACCGTGACAGGCCATGGTGGCCAGCACCTCGTTTATGGCCTCCCGGACCCGGGCGCTGTCGCCATGAGCCAACACATCGGCTAATACATCCCTAACCAGTTTTTCCACATCGGCCCCGGCCAACAGCACCGGTATCTGGCGCACCACCACCTGCTCCGGGCCGATGGCAGCCACTTCCAGCCCAAGGTCGGCGAATACCGCGCCATAGGCGTCCACCTGCTCAGCCTCCCGGTGACTCACGGCCAGGGTCAGGGGCACCAACAAGGGCTGACCGCGAATGCCGTCCTGGCGCAAGCCGGTCTTGAGCCGCTCGTAGGTAATACGTTCATGGGCGGCATGCATATCCACCAGCACCAGACCGGCGGCATTCTCCGCCAGGATATACACCCCCTGAAGCTGGGCCAGAGCATAACCCAAGGGCGGGATTTGGGATTCCGGCGTGGTCGGCTCGGGTATAGGTAATCCGCCGTCGCCGGGTTGCGGATGCAAGGCGGCGTATCCGGCCATTTGTTCGGCCACCGCCAGGGGCATGGCCTGTTGGGCGCGGGGCATGGCGTTGGCCCGAGGGCTTGGAGCAATAGCAGCGGACGGGAGCGCCGCCGCGCCAGGCCGGGCCTCGCCAGGCCGGGCCGCGCCAGGCCGGGCCTCGCCAGGCCGGGCCTCGCCAGGCCGGACAGCAGCTAGCACCTCATGGAGGGTGCGGAACAAAAAATCATGGACCAGCCGCGACTCCCGAAAGCGGACCTCGTGCTTGGCTGGGTGGGCGTTGACGTCCACCAGGGTCGGGTCCAACTCCAGATACAACACAAAGGCGGGATGGCGGCCATGATAAAGAACATCTTGATAAGCCTGACGAACCGCGTGGGAGGCCAGTTTGTCGCGCACCATGCGGCCGTTGACGAAGAAAAACTGCAAATCCGTCTGGCTCCGGGAAAATGTGGGTAGGGCAATCCAACCCCACAGCCGCAGCCTAGCGGCGGCCTGTTCCAGAAACACCGCACTGTCCAGAAACGCCCGGCCACAAAGCTCGGCCAGTCGCCGCTCCTGCTCGGCGCGGGCTTGTCCTGGCCTGAGCAAGGCCACCGGGCGCTGGTTATGGCGCAGCTCGAAGGCCACATCGAAGCGGCTCAGGGCCAGCCGACGGATAACGCCCTCTAAATGGCCGAATTCGGTGCGCTCGCTACGCAAAAACTTGCGCCGTCCCGGGGTGTTGAAAAACAAGTCGCGGGCTTCAACGGTGGTGCCACGGGGGTGGGCGGCGGGCGCCGGTTCCCGACAGACATCCCGCCCGTCGCCTTGGACTTTCCAGGCATTGGGCTGATCGGCGGTGCGGGATATCAGGCTTAAACGGGAAACTGCGGCGATGCTGGGCAGGGCCTCGCCCCGAAACCCCAGGGTGGACACCCGCTCCAGATCGTTGAAACTGGCGATCTTGCTGGTGGCGTGGCTGGTCAAGGCCAATCCCAGATCATCCCGGTGAATACCCCGGCCATTGTCACGAACCCGGATCAGTTTGGCCCCACCCTGCTCCACCTCCACCTCGATGCGGTCAGCCCCGGCATCCAGGCTGTTTTCCAGCAGTTCCTTGACCACCGAGGCCGGCCGCTCCACCACCTCGCCGGCGGCAATTTGGTTGACCAATTGGGGTGGTAATTGCTGTATACGCATAAACAAACCGATCCGGTCGATCCGACGGCGACCCTTAGCCGCCGTCTGGACCGGGCGCTGACCTTACTTGAGGGTCGCCAGCAGGGTATCCAGCAGCCGTTGGGCGGTGGCCGAGGTATCCGGCTGCCCCTGGGCCGAGTAGACCATCACCAAGGACTGATCGCCCCGATCACCCACCCGCAAATGATAGCGGCTGCCCTGCTTGGGCTTGTTGTCCTTCCAGAAGGCCAACTGGGAAAGCCAGCCCTGCTCGCTGATTTCATCCCGGGGATCGTTATATTCCACCACATACAGGCCCTGGGAGCGGTTCTGGTCCTCCACCACGAAGCCGGTGCCGTCCAGGGCCAGGCCAATCAGACGCCAGGCCCGAGGATAAGGCTCAGCCACCAACAGGGCGTTGACCCCTTCGCTGAGATCCAGGCGCCGGGCGCGCACCTCCCGAGGCGTCTCGGCTTTAGCCACCTGGACTTCGGCCTGCTGCTCGGAAGCGCCCAGATAGACCATCATCCGGCGCAGCATCTCGGCTTCCAGTTCGGGGTCGGAAGGACGCGGCTGCCACAGTACGTCGGTGGACTGGCGACCCTCGCCCCGGACCACCTCCTCCACGCCGTAGTGGGTGATATACACCTCGGTGCCGGTCTCCACCCGTTCCAGGCGCATTCGGAATTTGTCCCGGGTGGGCGCGGCATAGGCGAACTCAATGGCTTTGCTGAGCAGGGAGCGAATCAGACTCTTGGGAATGTCGGCGCGGTTTTCCGCCCACTGGGTTTCCATGATGCCCAAGCGCGGGTCGGCGCGTTTCAACTCGAAACCGGCGTTGGTCCAGAAATCCTTGAACTTTTCCCATAGCCGGTCGGGTTCGGACTGAATAACCAACCAACGGCGCTCGCCGTCGCGGCGGATCGTCATGCCCTCAGGGCTGGCCAGCACCGGTTCATCGATGGCCACTGCCCGACCATCGGGACCGCGCTCCTGGTCATAGGCAGACAGGGTGGCGGTGCCGCCCGGGTCTAGATCCGGCACCCGCAGGCTTTCGTCCCGGGTTGAGGTGGTCAGATCCGGGGGCAGTTCCAAGGGCGTTTGCACCCGGCTCTGACGATAGTCCGGGCGACGGTCGGGAATCAGGCTGTCGGTGGTGCAGGCTGTCAGTAGGCCGACGGCAATCAAGGCAACGCCATGGGATAGGCAACGGATGTTTCGGTTCATAGTACTCCCGCCTGCGCCATGGCTTGGCGCACGGCCCCGTGATGATGTTCCGATAGTGGCGTCAGGGGCAGGCGGATGCCCGGTGGAATCAGACCCAGCTCGGCCACCGCCCACTTGACCGGAATAGGGTTGGACTCCAAAAACAGGGCCTGGTGCAGGCTCCTCATCCGATTATCCAGTTCCGTGGCCTGGGTTCGATCACCGGCCAGGGCGGCGGCGCACATCTGGTGCATCAGCCGGGGGGCGACGTTGGCGGTCACCGAAATCACTCCCTTGGCGCCGTGTAAGATGCACTCGCAGCCCAGATCATCGTCGCCACTGAAAATATCAATGCGGCCGCCGCAGAGGGCCACCAGTTCCTTGACCCGATCCAGGCTGCCGCTGGCCTCCTTGATGCCAACGATATTGGGAATGTCGGCCAGCCGGGCCACCGTCTCCGGCAGCATGTCGCAGGCTGTGCGCCCAGGCACATTATAAAGAATCTGCGGAATGGGCACTGTCTCGGCGATGGTCTGAAAATGCCGGAACAGGCCCTCCTGGGTGGGCTTGTTGTAATAGGGCGTCACCAGCAGGCAGGCATCGGACCCGGCCTTCATAGCAACGCGGGTCAGGTGGATGGCCTCGCTAGTGGAATTGGCGCCGGTGCCAGCGATCACCGGCACCCGACCCTTGACTAGATCAATGGTGCGGCGAATAACTACGCCATGCTCCTCGAAGTCGATGGTGGCGGACTCACCGGTGGTGCCCACGGACACGATGGCGTCGACGCCATTTTCAATATGAAACTCGACCAGTCGCCCCAGGGCGTCGAAATCCAGGCTGCCGTCCACCGCCATGGGTGTAACCAGCGCCACCATGCTGCCGTGGAACATAGTTGCCTCCTCATCAAGCAATCGCGGAATGGTACGTGCGCGCAACCGGGTTGACAAGCACCGACCGGGTTGGCGGGCATGCGGTTTGCACCCCCGTGGGAGACATGTACACTGGGCGCAAAAATCGGCTCGCCTCGTTACTTATTCCATTGGACAATTCCTCCGTGAAGAACTATCTGGTTGTTTCCGCGCTCGGGGAAGATCGTCCCGGCCTGGTCAACGAGTTGTCCCGCACCATCCTAGAATGCGGTTGCAATATCGTCGATAGCCGCATGACGGTGCTAGGCGGCGAGTTCGCCATCGCCATGTTGGTGCACGGCAACTGGAACACTCTGGCCAAGTTAGAGTTGCAAGTGCAACGCCTGGGCCAGCCCCTAGGCATGACCTTCACCACTAAACGCACCGAAAGCCACAAGCCCAAAGCCGATATCCTGCCCTATGCCGTGGAAGTCATCGCCCTGGACCAACCGGGCATCGTCCATGGCCTGGCGAACTTCTTCGCCGACCGCTCCATCAATATTGAGGATATGGCGACCCGGCGCTACAACGCCCCCCACACCGGCACCCCCATGTTTTCGGTGAACATGGCCATCGGCATTCCGGCCACCATGCATATCGCCATGCTGCGGGAAGAGTTCATGGATTTCTGCGATGAACGGAACCTGGATGCGGTCATGGAGCCGATGAAAGGCTAAACCACACCCTGGAGAAACAATCCCATGACCCCACCCGCCGTCGGCCAACCGGTGACGGATTTTGAAGCCACCGCCAGCGGCGGCGACAGCATCCGCCTCAGTGAGCTACAGGGCCACAACGTCGTCCTGTATTTTTATCCCAAAGACAATACCCCCGGCTGCACCGACCAGGCCCGCCAGTTCCGGGACCGGCTGCGACAGTTCGCCGAACTGGATACGGTGATCCTGGGCGTATCCCGGGACAGCCTCAAAAGCCACGCCAATTTCCAGACCAAGCACGACCTGCCCTTCCCGCTGCTCTCGGACCCTGACGAAACCCTGTGCCGACAGTTCGACGTCATCAAACTCAAAAAAAACTACGGCAGAGAATACCTGGGGGTGGAGCGCAGCACGTTTCTAATCGACAAAACCGGCGTACTGCGCCGGGAATGGCGCAAGGTCAAGGTGGCCGGCCATGCCGATGACGTTCTGGAAGCGACGCGGACACTGTGAAACTGTCTTAAACCAACCTCCGGCCTAGATCACCCCATGAGCCCAGTGACCACTTACGGCAAGCGCATTTTCGTCCTAGACACTAATGTCCTGATGCATGACCCCACCGCCCTGTTTCGCTTCAAGGAACACGACATTCATCTCCCCATGATGGTGCTAGAGGAACTGGACCGTTCCAAGAAAGGCATGTCCGAGGTGGCCCACAACGTCCGTCAGGTCAGCCGCTTTCTGGATGAACTGATGATGCAGGCCGCCAAGGAGGAAATCGATCAGGGCTTGCCCCTGCCCGCCACCCAGGACCCCAACCCCAACGGCCGTCACGGCCAACCCGGCGCCGGGCGGCTGTTCTTCCAGACCCGGCCAATTCCCAATATGTTGCCCGACACCTTGCCCGGCAATAACCCCGATAATGACATTCTCAGCGTGGCCATGGCCTTGCGCCAGGCCCATCCCCACACCTCGGTCACCCTGGTGTCCAAAGACATCAACCTGCGCATCAAGGCCACCATCCTGGGCATCCACGCCGAGGACTACCACAACGATCAGGTGTTAGACGACGTCAACCTGCTCTACGGAGGCACCCGGGAACTGCCCGCCGACTTCTGGGAGAGCCATGGCAAGGACGTGGACTCCTGGAAAGAATCGGGCCGGACCTTCTACCGGGTACAAGGCCCCGAGGTCGCATCCTGGTTTCCCAACCTGTGCCTGTACATGGCTGACGACACTCAGCCCGATTTTCTGGTCCGGCAGTTGGACGCTGGCGGCGCGGTGATCGAGCTGACCCGGGATTACCGCAGCCCCAACCACGCCGTTTGGGGCATCACCGCCCGCAACCGGGAACAGAACTTCGCCCTCAATCTACTATTGGATGACGCCGTGGACTTCGTGACCCTGCTAGGGGCCGCTGGCACCGGCAAAACCCTCCTGGCCCTGGCCGCCGGCCTGACCCTGGCCCTGGAACACAACCGCTATCGGGAGATCATCATGACCCGGGTGACAGTGCCGGTGGGTGAGGACATCGGATTTCTACCGGGCACCGAGGAAGAGAAGATGACCCCGTGGATGGGGGCGCTGATGGACAATCTGGACGTCTTAGCCCATACCGGCGAAGGGGGCGCCTGGGGCCAGGCCGCCACCCAGGACCTGCTCAGCAGCCGCATCAAGATCCGCTCCCTGAACTTCATGCGCGGCCGCACCTTCCAGAACAAGTATCTGATTATCGACGAGGCCCAGAACCTGACCTCCAAGCAGATGAAAACCCTGGTCACCCGAGCCGGACCCGGCACCAAGGTCATCTGCCTGGGCAATATCGCCCAGATCGATACCCCGTACCTGTCGGAAACCACCTCGGGGCTGACCTACGTGGTGGACCGCTTCAAGCTCTGGCCCCATAGCGGACATGTCACCCTGCTGCGGGGTGAACGCTCCCGGCTAGCGGAGTTCGCCTCCGATCACTTATAACCGCGACTATCCGGCGAGGCGGGTTATCCCCCCCGGGCCTACAGGGGGTCCTCGTCAATGAGATCGGGATGGTCCAGGGGTATAGACTGCGCCTCTTTTGGGGAGGCGAGGTAGCGGCGGATCAGTTCGTCGATCAGCCGGTCGTGTTCGGCGAAGCCGTAGCCGCCCGAATACGGGAAATCCAGCAGTTTGGCGCCCTGCTCCGTGGCTTGCACGATCAGTCCCCGGAGCGGAGGCTTGCCGTCGGCGATGGCCTGCAATAGCTCATCGCCCAGGGGCAGGCCCCGGTCCCACATATCCTCGATGGTTTCCTCCACCCAGCGGCGCAGCATCTGCGGTCCCTTGGAGTCGGTGGCTCCCAGTGCCGCCCCCGGCCCCTTGGCCTCGCCGATCAGATATTCCACCACCTGGCCATTCTCCCGGCGCAGCCAGACCTGATCGAAGCCCGTGCCCTTGGCGAAGTTCAGGGCCAACTCCCAGGCGCCATTATCCCGCCCGAGCATATGATCAGTCAGGGCGATCTCCCCCAACACTTCGGTGCGCCGGGCCTTCCAGGCGCCGATCTCCCGGGCGCTAGCCCCCAACTCCTCCCCCAACCCGCCCTTGATGCCTAGGGCGTTCAGTTCCTCGGCCAGCTTGATCATCCGCCGGTAGCGCTGGTCCTGTTCGGCCAGGGCGTCCAGATGGTCTTTCAGCAAGCCCCGGTCCCCCTGCTTACGGTCCTTGATCTGGTCTCGCAGCCGGGCCACCGTCTGCTCCAGGTCGCTGGCATCGAGCTTACGCCCGGCCAGATCGGCATCCACCGTGGCCTCCCGGATGGCCCGGAACAGTTTTTTGAACTGACCCTCGCTACCCAGGGAGCCGACCTCGGCCAGCAGGCCCTTGAGCAAGGTCAGTTGCTGCTGATGGGTAGTGGCGCCTTTCGAAGTGGCCAGATGCTCGAACCACTGGCGAGGCTGGCCCGCCAGCAGGGTCTTCAGCCCTTCGCCGACGCCAGGCAAGGCGGCGTCCAGTAACTTGGCGAAATCGGGGTGAGCCTTGGCCAGGTCCGGCCAGCGGCCAGCCTCCTCCCCCAGCCGGGCCGCCCAAGCGTCACCGCCGGCCAGGCGCTTGGCCTCCCCGGTCAGGGACTGATGCTGTTCGGCGAAGCGCCGGGCCGGGTCGGAAGCCCCCTCCAGGGCCTTGCCCGCCGCCCGCAGATCCGCCGCCACCTGGGCCAGTTCGTTGTGGTCGCCTTGGGCTTTACGGATATAGTCCAGCACATCGGCCACCCGCTGGGCCTGGGCCGGATCGGTGGACGGTTTGCCCAGCAGCTCCAGCAACGGCGCCGCCTCCCTCATGAATTCGTTGTAATAGCGCTGGGTACTCATCACCCCCACCAACGCGTCGAACAGTTCGCCCTCCAAGGTCGACGGTTTGGCGATCCCCCGGGCAAAACGATGCAACGACTCCATAGTGCTCAGTAGGCCCTCCATTTCGGACTGCTTCACCCGGCGCAGCACTTCCACCGCCATCTTGGCCAGTTCCGGAGACGGGACGGGGGGCAACATCCGAGCCAGCCGCGCCAGGGCATCGCTCACGGAGTAGCGATGTTCGGAATCCCGCTGGGCGGTGGGCTTGGCCACCACCGCCAGCAATTCGCTTTGTTGGGCGCGGGGCAGGCCCATGGCCAGCACCTGGTGGGCTTCCGCCAGCCGCCCAACAGCAAAATCGCTCCGCAGCTTCTTCACCAGATCGATCACCGCCAAGGCTTCGGAGCCGCCGTCCAGCAGCAGCCGCGCCAGGGTCCGCTGGGCCTGGGCCGCCTCGGCGGGGTCCTTGTAACCTTGCAACTTGTCCAGTAGTTTGGTCCCGCCGATGGCATCCAAACGCGCCCTCAGCAGCACCCCGGCGGGGTCATCGGCGGCGGCGGCCTGCTCCATCAGCCGCTGTAAACCCGTCTCATCCAACCCGGCAGCCAGGGCCTTGATATGGGCCAGATGCTCCGCTGCGGCTGCGGGGGACAATTTGTCCAATTGAGTCTGAATCCGCCCACGCAGGCGTGGATCGTCGATGCCGGTCTCCCGGCCAATGGTCTCCAGGTCGGGCCGGGTCGGCGGGCCGGTGGCCGGGTCGGCCTGGGTTTTCATGAACAAGCGGGCCGGCTGGTCCAGCCACTGGGGCCGGGGGATCAACCCGGCGGCCATGGCCCGTTGCCGGGCGGGGGTGTAGCCTTCAGCCTCGCCCCGCAGTTTCCGCAGATTCCCCAGAGTGGCGCCGATCAATTCCAACTGCCGACCCAGGGCCGCCGCCTGTTCCCCATCGGCCCCGGCCAGCCGGGCGGACAGGGCGGCCAGTCGCCGTTGCTGGGCGTCGATTTCGATATCCAGTTTGTTGCGGACCAAGGCCATTTGTACTTCCACCGACAGCCGATCCCACTCTCCCAAGCGCCGTTCGTCCAGGGCGCCCACCCGCTTGGCCCAGGCTGGCTCCCGGGCCTGGAGTACGTGCCAGCCTTCCTCTCGCAAGGCCGCCGGGTCGGCCCCTTCCCGCAACACCACCACCGGCTGGCCATGGACGATCAGAGTCACCGCCTGGCCAGATTCAGAACGGGTGAAACGCCGGAATTCGGCGTCTTTCATGACCAGAATAGGCACCTCCTGGAGATGTGAGCGCAGCGCCGCTGGCACCTCGGCTACCAACTCCGAGCGCAGGGCCTTTGCTTCGTCCCCCCGGGGCGCCCGCTCCGGTCCCTCCACGGTCATGGCCGCTTCCATGGCCCGGGCCAGCCGCCCCAGGTCGGCCTCCGGGGTTTCCCGGGCCGCCGCCGCCAGCAGCCGTTGCCGGGTGTCCGTATCCAGTTCCGCCCCCTGGGCCGCCCGCAGCCGCAGTTCCAGCAAGGCTGCCTCGGGCAGGGCCGCCAGCAGCGCCCGTAGCGGTTCCGGGAGATGGCCTAGCCCCATGGCCCGCTCCACCCGTCGGGCCTGGGCCTCCCGTCTGGCCCGCCGCCGAGCGGCTCCGGTGGCGGCCTCCAGGGCGGCCTCGAAGTCGCCCCGGAGCAGTTCCGGCACGGCCCGCCGGGCGGACTGGAACAGGGCCTCCCGCTGGGCGGGCCGTCCCCCGCCCTGCTCCGCCAGCCGCCGCAACCGGGCCAGGTCGGCGTCGGGCAGGGCGGCGAAGGCTGGCCGCAGCGGCTCGGGCAGATGAGCCAGGGCCGCTTGTCGACGCCGGGCCGCCAGTTCGGCCTCCGCCGTCCGGGCCAGGGCCACCTGATCAGCGGCTTCGTGGAGTTGCCGCAACAAAGTATCGGCCTCCCCGTCCGGCAGCGCCCGACCCAAGGCCCGTGCGGACTCTGGGTCGATCCGACCCCGAGCCAGCAGTGCCGCCGCCTGGCGTTGTTGGGCCGGGGGCAGCCGCTCCAGGCCGCTCAGGTCCAGGTCCTCCAGCAGACCCCGCAACTGCGGCTCCACCCCGGCCAGCAAGCGGCCCCGGGCCTCCCGGCGTCGCTTCCGGTCGCGGCGGGCCTGCTGTTCCAGCTCGGCCCGGACCTGACCCTGGGCCGCGCCCAGTTCCCGGGCCAAGGCACTGGGGTCCAGTCCGGGCAGCTTGTCCTTCAGGCCCCGGATCATGGCCAGCCGGGCTTTGGGGGTGGCCAGTTCCCCCCTGCTCAGCCCAGCTTGCAGGCTCCTCAGACTGGCCGCGTCCAGCCCCACCAACCGGGACCGCAACCCCGTTGGCAGCGCCCCCAGGGCGGCCCGGCCCGCCTCCACCTCGCCCCGAACCTTGCCCAGACCATCCCGGGACTCCAACTCACCGGCGGAGATGCCCGCCAGGCGCAAGGCCCGTAGATCACTATCCCTGAGTTCGCCGCCCTCCTGGGCCTTGCCCAGCAACTCCCGGTAGCGGCGCTGGTTGCGGGTACGCATCCCGGCCCGGGCGGTGCCCCCGGCCAGGTCCCGCAGCCCAGCCTGACCCATACGGTTGAGGGCCTCCCCCAGACCGCCCCGGTACTGGCCACTGGCCAGCTCGGCCATGATTGCCGTACCCTCCCCGGCCACCGCGCCAGCGGCCTCGGAAACCCCTTCCTTGAGTACCTCTCGGCCCCGGGGACCCAGCACCCGACCAGCCCTTTGCAGCCCCCGCAGCCGGGCTGGATCGGTGAGCGCCCCCGGGTCCAGGGCTTTGCCCAAACGCCGGTCCAGGCCCTCGGACACCCCCGCCGTCACCGCCGCCACGGCGGCGCCCTTGACGCCGCCGCCCAGCACCCGCAGAGCGCCCGACCCCGGCCCGTCCTTCCAAGTCTCGTCCTGCATGGCCACCTGGGCGGCGCTGCTGACGGCGCCGGTCATGCCCTCCCGGACCACCGCTCCGCCCACCACGCCGAAGCGGCTGGTCAGCCCGGCGCCCATACGGGCCAACACCCCGGCCTTGCCCAGGGCGGCGGCCCCGGCCCCAGCCAGCTTGGCGCCCTGGCCGATGGCCCCGCCGATGCCCGCCGTAACGGCCTCTACCCCGGTCATGGCTATATCTCCGACCGCTTCCTCCCAGCCGTAGCGCCCACCCCGCATACCGGCCTTGACGGCGATGGTGGCGGCCCCGGCGATCAGGGCCGTGTACACCCCGGCGGCCACCAGATTGACCCCGGGAATGAACAGCAGCAACACCGACACCGCCACCGCCAGAGCGGTGATCAAGCGGGTCCAACTGGCCTCCTCCCGGTCGATTTCGGCTTTGTAGCTGTCGGCGGCCAGACCCATTTCGTGGCTCAGGTCCAATAGCCGGGTACGGTCCCCCAGGAACTCGCCCTTGTCATTGAAGGCCAGGGCGGCCACGGCGGGACGGACCCGGCCATCGGCGGTGAAGGCCGCCCCCGGGTCGTCTCCCAGGCGCTGTACCAGGGCCGGGTCCTTCTTGGCGGCCTCATCGAGAATCAGCCGGCCCAGCTCGGAGCGGCGTTGATCCAACACCCGCTGCTCGGCCCGGCCTTGCATATGGGCCTCCCCCAGAATACCCGTGCCCCGCAGCCGCTGCTGGTCGTAGTCCAGGGCCGCCAGCCCGGACTTGTCCAGGTCGGAGCTAGGCTCCCCTCGGGCCAGCTTCTCCAGTTCATGGGCCAAGTCCCCGGACACTTCGCCCCCTTGCAGGATCAGGGCCGGGATGGGGGCCGCCGCCAGCAGCGCCCAATCGGCGGCGCTGCGCTCCCGGGGCTTGATGCCCAGCATTTGGTCCAAATCCTCGTGGTAACGCTGCCGCCATTCGCTCCGGGCGGCGGCGATCTCCTGCTTGGAACGGCCCGTATACGTGTGCTTGAGCAGATCCTCGTGGGTGCCGCTGTCCCGGGTACTCAGGCGCACCCCGGCCACCAGGCTGGCCCGGCCCTGTTCGATCAGCTCCCGGCCATAGCGGGCGTCCTCGCTGTCCACCCGGGCGAACACCTTGCCCACCTTGTCGGCCACCCAGGACTGGGCGCCGCCGGGGGCCTGCAAATCCTCCGGGCTGGCCCCCAGCGCCCGGGCCAGACCCTCCAGCCGGGCCTCGTGGCGGCGGCGCTTGCGGTCCAATTCCGGTTGCAGCCGGGCTTTGCCGGCGGCGTCGGCCTCCCGCCAGTCCCGCAGCACCCGGTAGTATTCCGGGTCCTCCAGGGCCTGGGTCAGGCGTATCTGGGTGGTCTCGGAGGGTTTGCCGCCCCGTTCGGCCCGTTGCACCTCGTAGGCCGCCCCGGCGATCCAGGTCTGCTCGCTATCGGGACCGTGAGCCACCATGGCCCGCACATAGGCTTTGACCTGGGGGTCCACCGCCACTTGGCGGACCCGGGGTGGGGGCGCGTAACCGTCATGGTAAGCATGGCCGCCCTGGTATTCGTAGACGGTGCGATCAGCAGTGGCGTAGTCGATAAACGCCTGGCGGGCGTCGTCCAGGGAAATGTCCTTGGCCTGGCGCTGGTCCGGAGCGGTGAGGGCGGCGAACTCCCGCAGGGCCTGGTCCCGCAGGTTTTCCACCCGGGTCAGACTCTGGGCCTTGAGCCGATCCGGGTGGACAAACTGGAATTCCTGCTGGATCAGCCCGTCGATATCTCCCATGGCCTGGCGGATGGCGTCGTCGCCCTTGCGCCGGGCCTTATCCAGATGCTCCTTGAGCCGCGCCCCCAAGGCCCGGGCCGGGTCGTCGTCCAGATACGCCTCGCTGATGGTCAGGGACTCGCCCCGCAGATCCCCTTGCAGCACCCGGCGGGTCAAGGCTACCTGGGCCGGGTCCAGCAGCGCCCGTTCCTCAGGGCTGAAGCTACGCAACACCGCCTCCCGGGCCGCCCGGTTCGGTCCCAGCCAGTGGGTGGAGTCCCGAGCGATGGCCAAGCGGGTCTTGGCTCGGGTTTTGGCGCTGCCGCTGAGCAGGCCCAGGGCGAAGCTCAGGTCATCGCCGCTCAGATGATCGTCCAGCTTGGTCCGCAAGCTGGTGTCGCTATGGCCGTTGTACCACTCCTCCAGGGCCGCCGCTCCAGGCCAGGGCAGTTCCCCCAGGATCACCAGCACCTCGCTTTCCTTGTCGTCGGCCAACAAGGCTTCGGGCAGGGCGTCCTTGATACGGTCGGTGCGCTTGTTGAGATCCGCCGTCACCTGGCGTTTGATCTGGTTCAGGGGTCCCTCTGGGGCCAGAAAGCCGTTTTCGAAGGACTGCACCGCCCCCACGAACACCCTTTCCTCGCCGCCGATCATGCCGTTGAGCATGGCCACGGCGCCGACGTCGATATTCTTCAGGGCTTCCTCGGAGGGCTTGCCCGGCTTAAGCAGGGCCTTGGCCATGCGCTCGGCGTAGCCTTGGGTGGCGGCCACGGCCCGCCGCGCCGCCGCTGTGAACACCCCGGTCTGCTGGGCCGCGAACAGGGCGAAGTCGAAGCGGGTGGCGATGAACACATCGGTGACGCCCCCGGCGCTGTCCCGGGCGGCTTTCCAGAGGGCTTGACCCTGCTGACGGCGGGCAGTCTTGCCCTGCTCCAGCACCTCCCCGGCCTGGGCCTCGGCCCCGGCTAGCTGCTCCCGACGCTGGTTGAGTACGCTGGCCAAAGCCTCTTGCAGGCGTGGCGCCCGCTCCCGGGCGTCCAGGAACTGCCCCGGCGGGACCAGCGGCCCTAACCTAGCCACCAACTGCCGATAGCTGTCGGCCATGCCCGGCACGCCGGAACGCAGACCATGCTCCGCCGCCCGGGCTTGTTGACGTAGACCCTGCTCGATCTGTCGGCCGGTCTTGCGCAAACCCTCTTCCAGCTTGGGCTTGAGGGTTTCGCGCAGGTGTTCGCAAGTGCCGTCCCGCTTATCCTCGATAATTTTTTTGGCCTGGGCGGTGGCGTCTTCCAGCTTGTCCCCCTCGGCCCCCAGGGTCTTGCTGTCACGCTTGGCCTTGTCCTTGGCCAGGGCGGCCTTGGTCTTGGCGGCGGGGGCGGCCAGGCCCAAGGCGCCGATCACGAACTGGGCGGCCAGGCCCTTATCCCCCAACTGCTTTACCCAGGTGTTGACCTGTTTTTGCAAGGCGCTGGTCTGGTCCGTGACCATGGCGGTCTTGGTGGGCCGGACCCGGAATTCCTGGTAGGTACCGATCCGGTTGGCGCTTTTCAGGGTGTTCAGGGTCTTGTCCAGGCTCTTATCGGCCTGGGGCACGGTGCGGGCGCTGGAACCACCGGCGGAGGCGGCCCCCGGGGTCTTGCCTGGCGGGGTCTTGCCCGGTGGAACCTTGCCCTTATCAGGGGGCGCAAGGTCAGTCCCTTCCGGCTTGGGCAGGGGCTGGACCTTGCCGGTGGCGGGCAGTTGCCGCACCTGGCCCTGGGCCTGGCGCACATAGCCCCCGAAACGCTGCTGGATCAGCCGGTCGGCCTGGCGCAGGGGCTCATTGTCCTTGAGCAGGATCTCCCGGACCTCCGTGGCGACGCGGTTCTGGTTTTTGCGCAGTTCCTCGCCGCTCTTGGCCTTGTGGGTGTGGATATGGTCAATCTGCGCCTTGGCGGCGGCGCGAATCTGGGTTTCGGCGGCGTCCATCTCCCGGCCCAGCCAGGCCAGCGCCCCGGCCACCACCCCGGGAATCTCGGCGGCCAGTTCCTCCATGGAAATGCGGGTATCCTGGGCCAGTCCCTGGACCCGCCAGACCACCTCCCGCTGGGCCTGTCCGGCGGCCTCCGTCACCCGGGACAGGGCCTGCTGAACCCGGGCGTGATGCACCTCGGGGGTGAGGCCCGTTTCCTTGAGAATGTCCTGGCTCCGGGCCACCACACCCTTGGGGGGCGCGGCCACCGGCGGGGTCTGGGGCAGCCCCAACTCCACCACCGCCAGGGGCGGCAGGTCCAGGGCATTGGAAGCAGGTTCCGGGGCGGGGGACATGGCCGCTGGCTTGGCCACCGCCGCCGCTGTCGCCTCCGCCACCCCCTCGCTTGGACCGTCGGCGGGGGCGGGGGCGGCGTCTGCTGCGCCAGCCTCTCCGGGAACGGGGTCCGACGCTCCTTCGGAAAGCCCTTCCCCGACCGCCTGTTCTGTCGTCCCGGCGTCCTGGCCGGTATCCGGGACCGCCTCCGGCTCCACGGGAACCGCCTCCGGGGCGGACTGGGCCTGGGCCTCGGTGTCTGCGTCGGCGGTTTGGGCGGCGCTATCGGGTTTGGGAGCAGGCCAACCGGACTGGAGAAACACCGGCGTCCCCGGGCCCTTGGCCGGCTGGGCGACCAGGGGCTGGCGCAGGGTCTTGACGGCGGCTTTGGAAGGCCGGGCGGCCTTGGGCGATCCCTGGCGGCGGGATTGGAATTCCCGGCCCATGGCGGCGGCTCAGTGGACCCGGCCCGGCGGACCCGGCAGCCGGGACGCCAACAACCGGAACGGCTTGGGGAACCAGACCCAATGATCATCCAGCCAGGCCAACCCGTCGTGGCGCACCGCCCCGCCACTCTTGGCGCGCCAGGCCCAGCTCAGCCAGATGCGCTCGGGGCTCATCCAGCCGGCGATGTCCCGGTAGCCCCGGGGGAAGCGTTCGCTCAACACATTGGGACCCCGCAGCAGCCCGGCCGGGGCGGCGGTGACATCCAGTTCGGGGTAATCCTCGCCGGGGTTGGCCCGGGGCGGGTTCCGGTACAGGGCGGCGGCCCCCTCGGCCAGTCCTTGGGCATACCCGGCATTGAACAGCCGGGCGCAGTCGTCCCGATCCGGCTTCAGGCCAATGATGGTCTCGGGCCGCTCGGCCATGCGCCGGATCAGGGACCGGGCGCCCTCCGCCAGCAGGGCCAGACTGCCCAGCACCTCCAACCGCGCCTCCGTCACCCGGCCCAGGGTCGCCGCCACCTGATCCGCCTGTTCCGCCACCACCGGCTCGGGATCGGCCCGCAGGGCCTGCACCGACTCCAGCCAGTCCAGTCCTTCGCAAGCCCGGATCGCCCATAGGCCCAGCAACCGGCGGCGAGGCTCAGGGTCTTGCAACAAGCCGGCAAACCGCTCCGGTCCCAACAGGGGCAGGCGCTCGGCCACGGCCCCCCGCCAGGCTGGGGGAGCGGTGGCCAGGTCCAGCACCCGCAAGCGGGCCACCGGGTTGAAAGTGTAGACGGCGAAGGGCTTGCCCCCGGCCCAGGTCCAGCGCGCCCACTCCGGCTCTCCGGGCAGCAGCGGCGGGGCCGCCAGGTCCGGGGCCTCGCGCCGCCAGCCCAACCCTTCCAGGGCCGCCGCCAAAGTGGTGAAAGGCAACTCGGGGTCCACGATCAGGGTCTGGTCCAATTGATAGTTGTTCATGACCGGTTCCAGGGTTCGGCGTATCCGTGCTAGGGATTCAACTCCGCCGGCAGGGCCTTGCCCAGCTTGCGGTATTCCACCGCCAGGCCCCGGCACAGCTCGGCCATGCCTGGGCAGCCCTGGCGCCCCGCCTCCCGGGCCAGCACCGCAGCGGTAAGTACGGCGTTGCGAATCGCCCCCCCGGCCAGCTCTGCCCCCGCCGCCAGCCGGTTCAACTCCCTGTCTTGGAGAGCATGGTCCGGTCCCAGATGGGCCAGCCACAGGTCCCGCCGCTCCCGGGGACCGGGCAAGGGCACTTCGATAACCAGGTCCAGGCGGCGGGTAAAGGCCGGGTCCAGGCGCTGGCGGCTGTTGGAGGTAAGCACCACGATGCCCCGGTAGGCTTCGATCCGGGACAGTAGATAATTGGTCTGGTTGTTGGCGTAGCGGTCGGTGGAATCCTTCACCTCGGTGCGCTTGCCGAACAGGGAATCGGCCTCATCGAACAGTAACACCACGTCGGCGGCCTCGGCCCGGGCCAGCAGCTCGGCCAGATTCTTCTCGGTCTCGCCGATGTATTTGCTCACCACCGCCGCCAGGTCCACCCGGAACAGGGGCATCCCCAGGCGGGTGGCTAGCCAACCGGCAGCCAGGGATTTGCCGGTGCCCGAAGCGCCGCAGAGCAGCGCCCGCATCCCGGAGCCGTAGCGTAGGGCCAGGGTCTGTCCCAAACCCGCCGACAAGCCCTCCCGACGCCGACAACGGGCCAGCAGCAGGTCCAGGTCGGCGCGCAAGTCCGGCGGGGCCACCAGGGCCGAATCCGGCACCGCCTCGGGCAGGGGCAGGGCCAGGGCTTCCAGGCCGCCCCGAGCCTCGGCCAGGGCGGCGGCGCGCACCTGTTCCGGGTCCCAGGCCACGCCCTCCAGTTCCGCCCCCAAGGCAGCCCGTCGTCCCACGGCGGCGATCCGTGCCGGTCCCAACAGAGGGTCCGCCAAGCTGTCCGGGACCGATGCCCCCAGCACCCGCCGCCACAGGGTCAGGCGCTCGTCCCAAGGAGGCAGGGGCAGTTCCAGCTCCAGCAGGGCCAGTTCCCCGGCGTCCAGTTGCCCGTCCGGCCCGGCCAGCACCAGGCGGGGACCCTCATAGCCCGGCAGGGGGGCGGCCCGACGGCGCTCCCCAGGGGCCAGTTCCAGAACCTGCACCGGCAGCCAGTCCCCTAGCCGACAGGCCACCCCCAGCCCCGGCGAGGGGTCCCCCGACACCCGCAATCCCCGCCGCTCCAGGGCCGCCGCCACCGCCGCCGCCAGGGCCTCCCGGTCGGCGGCGTCGCCACCTCGCAGCAGCACGCAGCGGCGGGGTTCCCGGCCCAGCCAGTGGGCCAGCCGCGCCGCCCGCTGCGCCAGGGAGGGGGGCAACGGACCTCCAGGCAACACCTGGCAGCCCACCGGGAGCATCCCGGCCAGGGCCAGGGCCACCGCCTCGGCCAGCCGCAGCCCCCGCTCCGCCAGGGGTCGATCCGGGTCCAGCAGTTCCAGCAGGCCGACGCTCACGGCGGCCCCCCCGGCCAGCCGAGCCAGACCGCAGCCGGGCAGCCGGGCCAGCAACCCCAACGTGGGACGGGACCCGGCTAGGGGGGCTTGCAAGGCCGCCACCGCCTGTCCCACCAGGGGGTCGGTCTCCACCGCCGCAGCCAGCACCGCCGCCAGCAGTTCGCCGCTGGACAGGCCCAGTTCCCCCTGCAAACCCAGCAACCGCCAGTCCTCCTCCCGAGCGTGGGCCGCCAGGCTGTCCAGGGGGCGGTGGGGATCGAGCTTGCGCCGGGCCTGGATCAGCAAGCGGAATTCCGGTCGGGCATCGCTGGGGTCCGGGGGCAGCAACTGGCCCAGCAATCCCAGGGCCAGTCCGGCCAACCCCGCCGGTACAGGGTCGGGGGTCATGGCCCTGGACCGTAGTCATAGTGAAAGGCCACCACCCGCCCCAGCCAGGGGGTCCAGCCTGGGTCCAGATCTAACCCCGCCCGGCGCAGTTCCAGATCCACGGCCCGGCCATCCAGGCGGATGTCCAGATGGGTGGCCGTGGCCAGCACCCGGCCCGGCCGGAACACCAAGCGGCGCGGAGAAGTACGGGCATGGCGTCCCAGAAACCGGGCCAGCACCCGCAGCAAGCCGATCAGTAGCCGTTGCCAAGGGTCCATGGGCGGCAGGGGCGGACCCAAGCCCATGGGCGCCTGGTGACGCCATAGTTCCAAACCGAGGCCGGAGCGGTCCAGCACGGCCACGGGCAAGCGGCCCCTGGCCGCCGTGAGCAGCCGTCGGCCCTGCTCCCCGGACAGCCGGTGGATACGCAGCGCCAGCTCCGCGCGGTCGCCGGGGGGCTTCAGCAGCCGCCGCCAGGACAGGGGCGCCACGAAACGGGGCGGGGGCGGGTCCGGCAGGGGCTGGGGCAGGGCCGCCCACAAGGGATCGGCGGGGTCGAGGGCCAGCCGCTCCCCCACCGCCCGCAGCAGCCGCAAGGGCAGTTCCAGGTCGCCGGGAGCGCCGGGGCCGCCCTCCGGGGCCAGTCGGTCCAGACCCAGCCGGGCCAAAACCGGCAGCAGGAACAACAGACCGGCATAGGGGGTGGGCCGCCAGTCCGCCGGGTCGTCATGAACACCGGCTGGAGGGGGGGTGGTCTCGGGGTCCGGGGAATCCACCGCGCCGGGCGAGGGATCCGGGGATGGCTCCGAGACCGGCTCCCGAAGCGATTGCGCCCCAGGGACTCGAACAGCCGCCGACGCCGGGGTTTGCCCGCCACCCGGCGACCACGGCGCCGCTCTAGGCGTGGCCAGCGCCTCCAGCACCCGGCGGACCACAGCCTGCCCCTGGGGGGAGGCGAAGTCCAAGCCCCGACCTGGGGCCAGCAGGGCGCCCACCAGCCACGAACTCCGGGCATCCCCCCTCCCCCAGCGAGCCAGCCAGCGCCGCAACAGCCGCTCCTGGGACTCGGGCAGTTGCCCTAGCAGCGCCTGGGCCTGCCGGGACAGCCTCCTCCGGGAGATGGCCGAGGCGGCGGCCAGGGGCGGGGAGTCGGCTGAGCTGGGGGCCTCCCCCCCAGGACCGGATCGCGGCCCCTCGGCTTGCCATTCCGAAACCGGCGCCGTCCCGAGGTCCTCCCCGCCCGGCAATCCGGGGACCACCGGCGCCACCGTCAACCGCTCCAGCACGGTCTCCAACACCCCCACCTGGGCCAGCCGCATCAGCAGCGCCCCACAACCGGCGATACCGTGGCGCGCCGCCACCTCATCCAACACCATCGGCAGCCATTGGACCAGGGAACCCCGAAGGGCCGGAGGGACCGCGCCGGGCAGCAGATAGGCCCAGTACCAGGCCCGCAAAGGTCCCCGCGCCCCCTGGGCCAGCAGGGCAGCCCGGGACTCAATAGCATCGGCGAAGCAGACGGCGGCGGCGGTCGGCGCTTCCGCCGACCCGGCCCGCAGCGTCAAGGGGGGCAGCGCCCGCAGCCGGGACTCAATGCGTAGGGCCAGGGTTTGGGGCGGGCAGTCCACGGCCAGTCGGCCCAGCTCCAGGCAGCGCAGCAGCAACACCCCGCCAGGGGGCAGGCCGGGCAGGCTGGCGGTGCGAAAGGCGTCTTCCAGCAGGATCGCCGCCCGGCCCACGGACGCCCGGTGCGCGGCCCGCAACCGCAAGCAACCGATCCCCACGACGCTCACCGGGTCACTCCCGCCCGAACCGTGGCGGCAGCCAGATACACCCTGGCCTGGGCATCCAACACCACGGCGGCTTCGGCGGCCCGCAACACTTCCACCCGCGCCCGGCCCCCGGCCAAGTCCCGAACCCGACCGGAAACGGCCAGTTCTGCGCCCCGATACACGTCCACCCGCATGCCGATCCGCGCCCGGCCCCGGTCGATGACCACATCCACCAGCCCACCGACGCTACCGGTCTGGGGCCGGTCCACATGGCCGGCCACCAACTCCGCCACCGGGGCATGGGCCGACAACAGAATCGCCACCCGAACCAGGTCATTCACCAAACCCACAGCCTGCTCGGCCTGGGGGTCCACCTGCTCGAACAGCCAGCCCGCCAGTCGGCCCAGTTCCTGGCGTAGTTCGATGCCCAGCAAGGGCCAGCCGGGCAGCACCGCCAGATTGCGCAGGCCGAGAGGCTTGTCGAACACCGATAACTCCCGCACCCACAGCAGCCGGGCCGCCGCCGGGACCCGGCCCAAAGTCTGGAACAGGCAGGTGGCCACCCGTTGCAGGTTCTCCAGCTCCGCCTCGGCCCGACGCGCTAGCCCTGGCCGGACGCCGCTCTCCAGCAGATCGGCCAGGGACAGTTCTTCCCTGGCCCGCCGCTGCCGCTCCCGCCAGCTCAGGGCCACCGCTGCGTCCGGGTCCAAGTCCATGCGAACCTGATGAAAACGCCGCCGCGCCTCCCGATAGGCCAGCACCAACCGGCCCTCGGGACGGTCTAGGGCCTGGAGCGGGGACCGCTGCTCCAGCACCTCCAGACGCAGCCTGGCCCGTTGCCGGAAGCCCAGATACACCCGGTCCAGCAGCGCCGGCCGGTCCAGTTCCTCCAGCAGGGGCGCCACGGCGGGCAGCCAGGCCAGAGGCAGGTCCCGGAACACCTCCAGCAGTTCCTCCAGTTCCTCGGGGGGGTCGCTGTCCTGGACCAGGCAGTCCAGCACCGGGTCTTGCCGCACCCCGGCCAGGGGTCGGCTGGGCACCCGCCGGGGGTCCTGGGTGGACTGGGTGCGGGGGCGCGCATAGGCGACGAATTTCACATGGCGCTGGATCACCTCCCGCCGCCGCAGCCGCAAGTCTTCCAGACGCCGCCGTTCCTCGGCGATCAGGCTGTCGGCCACCCGCACATCGTGGCGGGCCTCGGCCAAGTCCCGATCCACCCCGCTCAGGTCCGTCTCCCAGCCCTCGCCCAAGGTCACCAGCCGGGCCACCGCATCCAGGGCCTGGTCCAGCACCGCCCGTAGGGACTCGATCCGCCCTTCCACCACCCGCAGCATGGCCACGGCGCTTTCCAGGGCGTCCACCGCCGCCCCCAGAAACGCCGACTCATCGCCGTTTTCGGGGTCGGGATCGAAGCTTCCGGCCAGGATCAGGCCCGGCAGATCGGCATGATCGAGGGGCGCCCTGGCCCGGCGGATGACGGCCAAGACCTTGGCCAGGTCCGGGGTGGTCTGGTCCTGGGGCGTCCAGTCCACCAGCACCAGTTGCCCGGGCTTGCTAGGGGGCCGCTCCGGGGGTCCGGCGACGATGACGGCCCGCCGGTCCAGCACCTGCCGCTCCTCCACGCTCAGGCCCTGGCGCAGCCGGTCATACTGCTCGCCGCTCAGCAACCCCCGCCCTGAACTCTTAGAGGTCAAGGGCGCTTCCAGGTCCTGCAAGGGAATGCCCAGGTCCTGAATCTGGGCCACTGTCTCGGCCTTGCCGCGCACCGCGCCGCTTTTGGCTTCGGTGGCGGCGGAGGATTTGAGGCGGTCGGCGATGGTGAGGGTGCGAAAATCCCGCAACTCTCCGGGAATAGCCCGGGCCTGGGCGATGCCCTTGCGTTTGCTGGCGGCGCTGGCCAGCAGCACATCCGCCACCGCCCCGGCCTTGACCTCGGCCATGGCGGCGGCGAACGGATCGGACCGGACGGCGTCTCGGGACACAATCCGGGCCTGGGGAGTGGCGACGGGGGGCGATCCCGCTCTGGGCAGGACCCCGGAAGCAGGGGCGGATACCTTGCGGGCGGTCTGAAAATACGCCTTGATGCCCTGGCTCAGAGCATAGCTATTGTCCCCCCGGGCGATGCCCGCCAGCACCGGCGAGGTGGCCAGCTTGGTGGACTCCTCGTTGTTCAGCATGATCTGCCGGAGCCGGTAAATCTCCGCCTGGAGCCGGGTAAAACTCAAGTTCACGGTATCGTCGGCGCTGTCCAGCCGTCGGCTCAGGTCGGCGGCGAACACCCCCAGGCCCAGAAAATCCGGCTGGGCATTGGCGAAGCGGGCCGGGTCCAGGCGGGCCTGTTGGGCCGGGTCCAGCAGCCTGGGGGGCAGGCCGTCGAAGAAGCCTTGCACTACCTCCAGACTTTGGCTGCTCCAGTCCGTCACCGGCGTGGGATCGACGGGTGGCGGGAACTGGTCCTCCCCCTCCAGGGCGTCGGGATCGGCCCCGTAGACGGGTACGGTGGCCGGGTCCAGTCCCCCTAGCACCACCACGGCCATGGACCGCAGCGCCCCGCGCCGGTCCAGTTCCCCCCGCATCCGGGTAGCCAGGGCGGCCCGGGTCTGAAGGAATATCGGGTCCAGGGTCGGGGTTTGCAACAGCTCCGGCTCGAACACCGCCGCTGGCACCGGCACCAGCCACTTGACCACATCCGGCTGGTCCAGATCGAAGGGCGCCATCCCGGCGGCGGACTCCAGGGCTGCGTCCAGTTGCTCCAGGGGGATGGGGACCATGGCCTGGCGGTAGTTGTCCGGGAACAGACTGCCCTGCTCCCAAGCCCGCCGGGGCAGCACCCCGGAAGGGGGTAGAAAGCGCAGCCGGGCGGCTATATCGTTACCGTCCCAGCCCTCCCGCAGCAACTCCGCCAGCCGCACCAGCAGGCCCTCCAGCCGGGCCTGGCGCAGCACCGGACTCACCACGCCGGGCAAGGCCGGACGGGGTGGGATGCCTCCCTTGCGGGCCACGGCGTGACGGTCCAGGATAGTCACGGTGCCGTCGGCGGCGATGTCCAGCAGCGCCAGGGCCACCCCGGCGGCATTCCAGGGTAGGGCCTGGAGACCCTCAGCCACTTCCCGAGCGTCGATCAGCCAGGCCAATAGATTACGGGCGCGGGCGGCATCGGCGGTCACCAGCCAGGGGGGCGCCGGCACGAACAGCAGCCAGGCGGCGTCCTGCCATTGGTAGCGCTGGAAGGCCAGGGCCTCCCGGTCCAGGGGACAGGGGTCCCGGAACGCCGCCTCCCGATCCGCCTCGCTTTCGTGGCGCTGCTGGCGCAGCCCCCCCGGAACCAGCACCAGCACCCCCGCGCCCCGGGGCGGCGTCGTGGGGTCGGCCTCGGACCCCAGCACCGGCACCCGGTCCAGGGGCAGGCTGACGGCCCGGTGCAGCACCACATCTTGTCCGCCCCCGGCCAACCCCCGGCCCGGTTCCAGGTGCAGCATCGCGGGCGGTCCCGGCTCCACGCTCAGGCCCAGCCCGTCCACGATGCCCGGCGACAGCCGCCGCCCCAGCAACCCCAACCGGCCATCCCGGTAGTTCTGCTCGATCTCCAGGGCGCTCTGGGTCAGGGTGCGACCGGGATAATGGCGCAATCGCTGCAATACCCGCCCGGACTCGATGTGACGGCTCAGGGGCGGGGCCACGGCCACGCTGGGGGCGGTGGCCGCCAGGGCGGGACGGCTCAAGACGCGCATCAGGGCAACTCCTCCACCAGGGACTTGATGGTCTCGGCCAGCCGCTCGGACTCCGTCCCTTGTCCCACCTGCTCGGACAGCTTGGACAGGCCCTCCAGGCGTCGCGCCGACTCGGCCTTGAGCAACCAGCTACCCAGTTCCGGCGTCAATCGGCTACCGGCCAGCAGACCGCGAAGCTGAACGGTGAGGTCCGAGTCGGGCTTGAGGGGCCGCAGCCCCAGGGGCACGCCGTTATCCTCCCCCTTGAACACCAGTTTCAGGCGGTCCTGGGCGTCGGCCAGCTCCACGGGCAACACCGAGGGAGCCTTGCGGACCAACTCCGTGGCCGGGGCCACATCCAGGCCGGTGACATCCCGCACGAAGCCCACGGTAGCCTCGGCATCCTCTCCCGGCCCTAGCAGCAACACCTCGCTGGCCACCCCCAGCGCCCCACCCTCGTAACGGGCCAGGGCGGCGACCACCTGGGGATCGGCATAGCGGCTCTCCAGGCCCCGCGCGGCGTTGCCGTCCAGTCGGGGCAGGGCGGCGGCCTCCGCCAGCACCCCGTCCAACACCAGCCCCCCCCGGGTCCCTTGCCGGTCCAGCAGTTCGGTCAGCCGCCGACGGCCCGCGGCGGTGGCCTCGGCATCGTCCAGGAGCCGGGCAAAGCGTTGGTCCAGGCCGAAGCGTTCCAGGTTGGCCCGCACCCGGGGGGTGAGATCATCGGGCGGGACGGGCGGGTCCCCGTCTCCGGGCTGGAGGATCTGGTCCGGGGTGCGAAACGGCGACGCCTGCCCCACGATGTCATCCCGGACCGCCAGTTGCCGACGCCGGGCGTACCAGAGCCAGGTCCGGCCCGCCAACAGCGCCTGCCAGGCGGCCTCGTCCACCGCCGGGGGCGGGGCCTGTGGGGTCTCGGCCCCCAGCAGGGATAACAGCAGGTCCCGGGGGGAACTGGGGGCCACCCCCAGAGGGGCCGGCGGGGGCAACCGCAAGGTGTCCCCTCCCAAGGTCGTCACTACCTGTTCGAAGTCGGCCCGGGGCACCGGCACGAACACCGTCACCGGGGTATTGGCCTGGGTGGCGGCGTCGGCGTCCAGGTCGATGGGGGGCAGCAGCAGGCTGTCCTCCAGCAGGGCGGGCAATTCGTCCTCGGGGATGGGGGCCAGGTCCACCGGCATGGCCGGGGGAAACCAGACTTGGCTCAGCACCGCCGCGCCGCCCCCGGGCGGGACCCGGAAAGCCACCGTGGGGGCCGGCAACCGGCCCATGGCGGGCAGCACCTGGAACCGTCCCCGGGCCGGGAAGGCCGCCCCCGGATGGGCCTGGACCAGCTCGTCCACCTGGGCCTGGTACTGGCGCAGATGGGCCGCCCGGCGGGATTCCGGGGCCAGGCCGAACCCGTCGCTATTCCGGGGGCCGGCCTCCCGGGGTCCGGCCACCCGGCGCACCAAGTCCGGGTCCAGCCAGACGATGGCGTTGCCCGCCAGTTCCAGCAGGGCCAGGGCCAGGGCCGGGCCGGGCAGTTCCGGCTCTCCCCCGTCGGCGAAAATCCGCCGGGCCGCCAAGGCCCGGCGCTGGTCCGGGTCCAGCAGATTGCCGGCCAGGGCGTAGGGGACCAGGGAGAACAGCACCGCCTCATTGATAACGCTGTCCTCCAAGCGCCGCTCCCCGTCCAGGGTGGTGGGATAGGTCCCCACGGGATTGGAGGTGAACTCCAGGGGCGAGGCGGCCAGCACGAACAGCCCGCCCCGGCTTTCGGCGGGAGGGGCCAGGGTCTGGGTGATGCCCAGGGCCTGATTGAGGCTGCGTTGCAGGGGCAGGTCAGCCAGGTCGATTCGCAAGGGTTCGTGGAGCGCCACTGTTTCCCCGCCGCCACCGATGCCCTGCCCCGGGGAGACCCGTAGGGCGGTGTTGCTGTCCTCGGCCTGGGTGACATGCAGCCCTTCCACCACCCCCTTGCCCAGGACCAGGCCCAGGTCGGCCTGGCGGGTGAGTACATAGGCTTGCTCCTGATTGAACACCTCGGCGGTGACGAACTGGCCGTCGAACCACAGGGGCCGGGTGCGGCGGGTATCCACCACCAGGGCTTCCGGGGCGATGCCGGGGATGCTCCGCCGGGGTTTCAGCAGGCTGGATGTAATAGCCATCATCAGGTCTCCAGTCCATGCAGCCAAGCCAGTTCGGCCGCCGCGTAGGAATACACCCGGCCGTCCTGTTCCACGACCGGGGCCTGGTTGGGATCGAAGCGCAACACCCCACCCCCGTCCCGGGCCACGGGCAGCCGCAGCCGGGCCAGGAACACCTCGCTGCCGTCCTGTTCCGGGAGCCGGTGTTCACTGAGCGTTCCCCCGGCTGGCAGCCGAGGCGGCTCGCCCTGGAGGCGCAGGGCATCCCAGAGTTGGGTGCGCTTGTAATCGCGCAGAGCGGCGGCGTCGCCGCCCAGGGCCGGTAGGGCGGCCCGGGGCAGGCGGTTATCGCCGCTCTCCCGGATCAGCAGGGACAGCCGGGCCAGTTCCAGCAGCCGGGAGGGCGTCACCCCGTCCAGTTGGTCGGCGTTGCCGGTGGCAAAGGCCGGTTGAGGGGCGCGGGGGCAGAGTTCGAAGGCCATATACACATCGGCGGCGATATGCTCCGGCAGGCCGTTTCCGGCATCCCGGCGGGCAGTCTCGATGCGGGACTCGCCCAGGGGGTCCGCCACCTGCTGATCGAACCAAGGGGTCAGCCGTAAACAGGCGGCGTGGTCCAGCTCGATCAGCCGCCCCAAGCGGTCCAGGGCCAACCCCGGACGAACCTGGATTTCGGCGTCCGCCCCGCCGCCGGGGGGATCAATGCCCACGTCTAGCCCGGCCACCGTGCCAGCGCCGTGCAGATAGGCCAGCAGCCGCCCCAGTCGGGCCCGATGATAGTGCTGCTCCAGGGACAGCAGCTCGGCGGTGAGCAGCCCGCCGTCGGCGTAGGCCAGCCGTTCCGGGGGACGAGGGGTAAGCAGTGCGTCGTGTCGGGTACTCATGGTCGCTGACCTTTGGGTTGCGGTGTCCTGGCTTTACACATGTCCCCTAACCTCCCTCCAAGCGCGGGTCCAGGCTGGCGGCGTCTTGCAAAAACGCTTGCCCCAGCCGCGCCCCGCCCAATGCCAGCCCCGGCCGGGGTGGGCGGGGTCTTAGGTAACTGTCCACCGCCAACAACGCCGTCAGCCCCAGGATCAGGGGTCGGCGCGAGCGCAGCACCCGGGTCTGGGCATGGGCTGGACTTTCCCGCTCCACCACCCGGCGCACCAAGCCCAGGTCGTCCTCGGACAGTTCCCCGTGGACCAGCACGGTCAGCCGGTGGGCGAAGCTGTCTAACAAGGTCTCCACGGCCTGGCTTCCGGCGGCGGCCTCGGCGGGGGCGGTCAGGGGGTCTTCCAACAGCTCCGGGCGGAACAGGGCGAAGAACTCTCGCCGCTCCCGTTTCCCTAGGAAAAAGGTCGACCCCAGATAAGAGTTGCCGCTGACCGCCGTGCCCAGGGTCAAGGGGTCGTCCTGGGGAGCCAGGTCCGCCCCCAGGATGGTGGCGAAAGTGCGCCGCAGCCGGAAATGCTCCACCACCACCAGCTCCCCCCGGGTCACCCCATCGTCGGTGACCACGTCCAGCATCCGGTTCAGACCGGTGAGGGTGCCCCGCCAGCGCCACAGGGCGGTGGCCTCCCGCAGCAGCCGACGGCGGCGGGCGGTACTCAGACCCGGCTCCAGCTCGGCTCCCACCCAACCGGCCAGCCAGTCCAGGGCCTCGGCCGGGGCGCTGTCCGGGTCGGTGAGCCGCCAGGCCGCCGCCACCTGATCTTCCAAGGGCGTAAGCAGGCTTTCGAACAGGGCCAGAAAACGGTCCAGGAAATCCACCCCAGCGGCCTGGTCCCCGGAGACTTCCTGGTACAGGGCCGGTAGATAGCGGTCCCGGTAGGAGAACCGCGGCCCCCAGGCCCGCACCGCGAAGACTTGGGGCGTGGTCCGACCGTCGCCCGCCAATTCCACCGTCAGCCGCAGCCAGCGCCCGGCCAGTTGCCGACTTGGTCCGGTCCCGGCCCCCTGGATCAGGCAGGTAAACAGGCCCGCGTGGTCCCGCCGCCGGGGGCAGTCCCCCAGCCCGGAATGAAAGGGCAGTTCCGAGTCCTGGTCCAGCCACACCCCCTGGGGCCGACCATCGGCGGTGTTCTGGGGTGGACCGTTCTGGAACACATGGGGCGCCGGGGCGACGGCGTCCAGTCCCGCCGGGTCGTCGTCGGCGCTTAGCCACAGGATCAGCCGGGTTCCTGGGGGCAAGGCCGCCTCCAGATACAGCCGGTGCCAGACGAACCCCGCCTGGCCCCCGTCCACGGTGGCTGCCGCCGCCATGGCCTGGGGGGCGAAGCCAGGGGCCGACAGCCGGTGCAGGGGGCGCGGGGTGGGCGGCAAGGCCGGATCGGGCTGGGTAGGATAGGATACGGGCAGGGCCGATCCTGGCCAAAACCGTCCATCCCGCCACCCCAGCAGCGGCCAGCGCCCCCCGTCCGGGGACAGCCGCTCCGGCCAGCGGGCGGGATCGGGGTCCTCGGGCAGGGTAAAGACCACCGCCTCCCGGGCGCCAGCGGTGGCCACGGCAAAGCGCCTGTCCCCCAGCCAGCCCAGAGTGAAAGGGGCGATCACCCCCTCCAGAGTCAAGGGCGGACTGACGCCGTCGGGATCGGCCAGTTGCACCTGGGCGGGACCGGTCGCCGGCCACAGCAGCATAAGGGCGCGGTCCTGGCCACCGGCGCCGAGGGCGATCATCTCCCCAGGGGCGGGCCGGACCCGGTCCAACACCACCAGCCGGGGCGGGTCCGGGTTCTCCTCTGTGGGGCGGAACACCTCCGGGTCGAAGCGCCGGGGCTGGCCGTCGGGATGGCTGAGCAGTTCCGGCAGGGGCCGCCCCCGGACCTGGGCCAGTTGCCGACCGGCCCGGTCCAGGGCGTACAGGGTATCGGGACCGCCCACCGCCAGGCGCTGGGGGGCGAAACCGGCCAGGGTCACCGTCCGGGGCCTGAACCGACCCCGGGTGTCCACCAGTTCCAGACAGGTTTCGGGGCCTTCCTCCACGCACAAATAGAGAATCCCGTCTCCGGCCAGGGCTAGGTCCAGAATCTGGCTTCCGGGGGCCAGGCTGTGAATTTCCATTTCCCCCTCGTCCACCCCGGAGGCCAGCACCCGGGAACCGTCCACCCGCGCCCAGCCACCGTACTCGTCCACTGCGCCCGCCGCCCCGTCGGCCAGCAGCCGGGCGGCGGTTCGGTCTTCGTTGAGGGCTGGTAGAGAGCGGGTAGAGGTCAGGGTCAGGGCCTGGCGGGAGGCGTCCCAGCGAGCGCCCGCAGCGGGCTGGAAATCCCGAGGTCCGGCCCAGAGCCAGAAACGTTGGCCGTTGGCATCCATCAGCACACCTCCGGGACCACGGGAATGGCCACCCGACCCCCGGCGGCGGCGGGTCCGTCCCCTTCCAGCTCGGTGGGGGCGGCGGCGGCGTCCACGGCCACGTCCACTTGCAGCAGTTCCGGCAACTGCCACAGCTCCAGGGCCAGGCGCTGCACCCCGCCGCCCGCCTCCTCCGGCAGGGGCTGGAAGCCGGTATCCCGACGCTGGAACAGGCGTAGCCCCTGGGTGGTGCGCACCCCGGCCACCCGGGCCACGATCACTTCCAGCTCCAGGTTCACCACGGTCTGGCCCAGGGGCCAGCCGCCCCCGTCCCGACCTCCGGGAGGCAGGGGCCAGAGATAATCGAACAGGCTCTGGCGCACCGCCTTGACAACTGCCTCCCGGGCCGCCCCCTCGCGGATGCCCACGGCCACGGTCAGGGCCAGGGACCGGTACTCGGGACCGATGGCGTACAACTCCGTGGTCAGGGGCCGGCGGGGGTCCAGATGGGCCTTGACCCGTTCCACCAGATTGCGATCCGGGCGGGGGTTGGGGGGGCGGCGCACCGGTTTGGGAGGCAGCACCAGCACGCTGACCGTGCCGGGGCTGTCCGGGCGACGCTGAAAGGGCCGGAAACGGGGCAGCACCTCGGCCCGGGCCACCGCCGCCGCCGGGGTGTCCAAGGCCAGGGCCTGGTAGTCCCCGGCGGTGACGCAACGGTTCTGGTGGCGCAGTACGCCGGTGATGCGCCGCCGGGCGGCCTCCAGGGTCTCGGCGTCCTCGCCCCCCTGGGTGGGGGCGGGCTGGCGGCAGCTCAGCCGGGCCTGGCGGATGGCGGCCAGATTGCCCGGAGCCAGATTACCGGCCCGGCCGCCACCGGCCCGCAGCAGGGCCACCCGCAGCCGCGCCCCTGGCTCCGGGCGGCGGCCCCGCACCCCGTCTCCGAAAGTGGCCGTCCCGGCCTCCGGGTCCAGGGCATAGCAGCGGTCATCCCGTCCACAGGCCCCCAGATCGTCCACCCGCCGCCAGGGCACGAAACCCCGGCCATCTTCGTAGACCTCCAGGCGCAGGCTGTCCGGGTCCACCCCGGTGGCTGGCAGGGCCACGGTCTCGTCGGCCCCGCCCCCGGCCACTCCGATCAGGGTATCCCGCAAGGTCTTGCGCTGGTCCACGGTGACGGCGTTGAGACCCAACCAGGACAGGGGCAGACGGGGTTCATCCCCCACGCCGCCCTTGGGCCGCAGCCGCAGCCAGGCCAGCAGCCGG
Source organism: uncultured Candidatus Competibacteraceae bacterium (assembly GCA_964597315.1). Taxonomy (GTDB): domain Bacteria; phylum Pseudomonadota; class Gammaproteobacteria; order Competibacterales; family Competibacteraceae; genus CAZQXD01. Next base: position 4,118 of record CAZQXD010000031.1, on the reverse strand, counting down.
GCGGCGATCTCCGGCTCGTCCACCCGGGGCGGCCGCTCGCCAGCCCCGGCTTCCAGGTCGGCGTCCAGGTCGTTCTCCGGGGCGCCGATGTCATCCCGGCCCGGCAGCACCAGGCGCAAGGTACCCTCCTTGGCCAGGCCCCCGGTGCCGTCCTGCTCCACGGCCAGGGCGAAATAGCTGTCTTCCAATACGCCCCCGGCCCGGCGCTTGCCGGTAATGGCCCAGTCGAACAGCTCCGGCAGGACCAGGGGCGGGGCCTCGGGGTCCGGGTCGGGCAGCGTCAGCTGCGGCGTCACCCCCACATTGAGCAGGGCCGGCTGTTGCTCGAAAGCCCCCATGGCCCGCTCCCGGTCCGCAGGCCGGGGACTGGGAGCCAGCAGGGCGATCCACAAGGTAGCGTCCACGCTGTCGGCCAGGGGGTCCACCCCCTCCGGTAGGGCCTGACCGTCGGCGAACAGGGGGGTGGTGATATAGGGTTCGGCGGCCTGGATGCTGTAAATGCTCTCCAGGCTGGCCAGCACCGGCTCCAGGCGGCGGCGCTCCTCGGCGTCGGGGCGGCGCTTGATGTAGACCCGGCCCTCGAAGGGCTGGACGGTGATGGGACCGGTGGTTTCGAACTCCACGGGACCGGCTACCGGGGTGCCCACAGGCACGACTTCCGGGACCGCAGCGGCGGGGTTGGCGTGGCCCAGGACCACCAGACCTCGGGCCGGGCGGGCGGGCTTGAGACCGATGTTCAGCAGCCGCATGAACTCCAGCCATTGCCGCTCGGGGATCAGGTTCACCCGGTACAGCAGGGTCTCTCCCAGCCAGGCGAATAAGTCGATCAGGGTACGGCCCGGGTCCCCCTCCCGGGGGTTGCGCCAGTCCGGGGTATGGGCGGGGATGCGCCGCACCAGCTCCCGGGCCAGTTGGTCGGCGTCGTAGTCGGCGAGCATGAAGCGGGGAATGGGCATGGCTCAACCCTCCAGCCGCAGACTGAGCCTGACGGCTCCTGGAACGTCGCCGCGCTTGATGCGGTAGCCGATGCCGATACGCAGCCGCTCCAGGTGTTCCGGGTCCGGCTCCACGTCCACCCGGTCCACGGCGATGCGCGGCTCCCAGTTGGCCAAGCCCTGGACGATGGCGTCGCGAATCCGCCGCCGGGTGATCAAGGTATTGGGCTGGTGGAGAAAATCACCCAAGCCCACCCCGAAACCGGGGCTGAGCAAGAGTTCCTGGCGGCGGATCAGCAGAATCACCCGGATAGTCTGACGCACGCTGGTCTCCAGGTCCGGCCAGTTCAGGCCGCCGTCGGCGTCGGGCACGGGCAGCAACGGCCAGCCGATGGCGGGACGGGGCAGATGGCGGTTGGGACGGCGTTCCATTAATTGCCCTCCTCCTCGTCGTTGGTGACGATGGGTATGGGAATGCAGATACGGATGAACGGCAGCCAGAAGAACAAGATATGAAACAGCACCAGAAAGATTTGCAAGACGATAAAGGCGCAGAGGGTGATGATGGGGATATTGAAGCCACAGAGCATGCCGATGCCCAGCTTGGTTTTGGGTTTTTTGCCCTCCAGCAGGTCGTCCAGCTTCAGCCCGTCCATGAACTGCTGCACTTCCGGGGGCACTTTGAAGGCCACATTGGGTTTCAGGTCCTTGAGCCGGTCGGGGGTCAGGGGCGGCAGCTCCACCTGCACCGGCGGGGCGTCGCCGCTCTCGTACCAGGGCTTGATAGAAAAGGCCGCCGACGGGGAACTCCAGACGATCCGGGGTGGGCAGTCGTCGGCCACCTCCACCCGGGCGAAGCAGCGCAGATGATAACGAGCGCGGCCAGCGGGGTAGCGGGGCACGGCCGGGGCCAGCCGTCGCCAGCGGGCTGTCAGGGCGGCGTGGGCGGCGTCGATCAAGGTCTCGAAGGCGGTCCCGTCCAGCAGCGGCCAGGCGGCGGGCAGGGGCATGGCGGTCAGGGGCGGGACCTCGGCATTGATTTGCACGGACTGGAGTAGCCCCCCCGCGCCGCCGCCAACCACGGTCGCCAGGGGTGGCCGCTCGTCGTCCCGCAGTTCCACCAGCACCCGGTAGGCCCGGGCCAGCCACTGGTAGAGGTCGGTGTCGAAGGGGCTGTCTAGAGCCACCGCCCCCAGGGCGTCCACCAGGGGTTGGGCGTAGTCCTCCCCCGTGAAGGCTCCGGTCTCCTGGGCCAGCCAGGTGAGGGCGTCCCGCAGCCCCGCCACCTGGGTCTGGCGGTCCGGGTCGGCGATGGCGCTGGGACGCTGGGCCTCGGCCTGGCTCACGGCCTCCCCGGTCCCGAAGGGGGGGGTGTCGGCGTCGCTCCGATCCGGGCGGAACAGGGGCGGAATGCGGTCGGCCACATGGGTCCGGGTGAAGGGGGGCGGGCCGTTGTCCGGGGGGGTTTGCTCGCTGGCGCTCAAGGGCAGCCAGCCGTATAACAGGGTTCGGCCCTGGGCTTTGGCCACCTCCGGGGGGAGCTTGAACAGGGGCAGCACGTCCTCGGCGCTGTGATCCAGTTCTCCGGGAAAGCTTGTCAGTCGCCCCAACACCGCCCCGTTGGACCCCATCCAGCGGGTCCGGCGCCGTTGGGGATCGGGTTCATAGTCGCTGTCCTCGGCCACCGCCCCGGCGGGCAGGGGCCGCCAGCCCAGGGCTAGGCCATCCCGGCGCAGCCAGCCTTGCGGCCCGTCGGTGGTCCGCCGCCGCACCACCAGCCCGGCGGAATGGATGCGGGCCGGGTCCAGGGGCGGCCAGCCGGGAGCGAGGCAATAGGCATCCACCAGCACCAGATGAAAGGCCCGGTGGACCGGCTGTTCCAGCACCAGAACGCTTCCGGGGGGCGGGGTCTGGCGCAGGTCCTCCAGCCGCCGCCGGCCCTCGGGGCTTTGCAGTTCCGCCAACAGGTGGGGGACGAAATCCTCCCGGGAGAAACGCAGCACGGTGGGCGGAGCCGGGGTCTGGCCCGGGGTTTCGCCGGTGACGCTGGCGCCGGCCAGGCGCGGGAGATGGTGGATTACCATACGTTGCCCGCCCCCGGCGTATATGTAGATGAGATCACCGTGGTGGCCTGCAAGACCTGGCAGGTGACCATGCCCGAGCATTGCACCATGGCGCTGTCCACGCTGACCATGCCGGCGCTGATGCTGACCATGGCGCCCTGAATCTCCACCTGGCCCGGGGCGTCGATACGCACTCCCGACGAGGACAGGGTGACCGTGGCCCCAGCGGCGCTGCACTTGAGCTCGCCGCCGCCGCTGTCCTTGAGGGTGCAGCTCACCCCGCCGGGAGTGCGAATCTTCACCTGGGGCTGGCCGTCGGCGGGTTCTTCCAGGGCGATGCGGGTGCCCTTGCGGCCCACCAGGGTCCAGCGGTCCACGGCATCGCCGCCACCCCCCAATTGCTCCGGCGCCTGGGCGGCCCCATGCCACATGGCCCCCAGCACCACCGGATAACGGGGGTCGTCCTGAACAAAGCCCACCAGCACCTGTTCCCCCACCCCCGGCAGCAAAAAAGCGCCGAAGTCCTGGCCTGCGAAGGGCACGGCTACCCGCGCCCAGACGGTGGCGGTCTGGTTGTCGAAGCCGCTGCGGGACAGGAGTTTCAGCTCCACCCGGTTCAGTCCGTCGGGATCGTTCACGGCCACCACTTCGGCCAGGGCCAGGCGGCCAGTGGCTAACGGTCCCAGGGCAGGGTCTCGGTTCACGATCAGTCTCCCAGAAAGGCGGTTTCGGCCTCGAAACCGGTTCGGTAGCCCCGCTCCAGGTCGAAACGGTGGCAGGCGCGGGTGACGTAATAGGTGTTGGAGAAACGCGGTCCCAGCTTGTCCAGGCGCAGATGAGCGCCCACCCGCAGGGCCGGGTTGCCCTCGGCCCAACCCTCCACGGTGACCAAGCGCCGGGCGCGGCGGGCATAAGCGGCATCCACCAGGGCCTGGGCCTCGTTGCGGTCGTACACGGCCCGCGCCCCCAAATGCTCGCTACGCTGACCGAAGGCATCGGCCAGCAACTCGCCGCCGCTCCGGCCCCGGCCCGGTCCCAGATCGGCTTGGGGGCTGCTGGTGACGGTGAGTTCGCCCCCCTGCCCCACATCGAAGCTGGCCAGGGTGATTGCCTGAACTTG
>CAZQXD010000030.1:0-50209 GCA_964597315.1 uncultured Candidatus Competibacteraceae bacterium | reverse complement strand
ATGTCCCTGATCGAGCACCCCAAGAAGGTCTTAAAGTCACGCGCGGCATGAATGAGAGACCTTTTGCTTCTTAGGTTGGTGAAAAACGCACCCGGTTCAAAATTGAGCAGAATCGAGCTGGCCCGGAGACTGCACGTTAGCCCATCGACCGTGACCCGGGCGACGAAGCCCCTGGAGAAGATCGGCTTGATTGACCGCGAGGCTGATGTACGGGATGCGAGACTCTCGTATGTCGTGCTGTCCGCCGCCGGTATTGAATTGCTCGCGTACGCTGACAAGACCTTCCATCAACTGTGCAAGGATTACCTCTCAAAACGACTATCCGACGACGAGTTGGCTCGGCTCGAATCAATTTTGCATAAACTATTACTCGACGCATCAGGGAGTTAAATGAAAGCCAAGCAAGCCGAAACGGCAAAGGCCACCATCCATCTGCTGTGTGGCTCCACGGGCGCGGGTAAGACCACGTTGGCGCTGGAAATGCAAGAAATCCATTCGGCGATGCTTTTTTCCGTCGATGATTGGATGGTGTCGTTGTTCGCGCCCGATTTAAAAAACCCCATGGACTGGAACTGGATTAGCGAGCGCGCCCTTCGCTGCGAAAATCAGATGGTGGTCATTGCCTGCGGGTTGGCGGCCATCGGTGTGTCGTCGGTCCTGGACATCGGCTTGCTGCGCGCTAGCAGACGCTCGGAAGTGGTCGGGGCTATTCGGGCAAATGAATGTGCGTGTCATACCCACTACCTGGAGGTGGACGCCGCCGAGAGATGGCGGCGTATCCAACAGCGCAACGCGGAAAAAGGCGACACCTTCCGATTGACCATTACTCGCGAAATGTTCGAGTTCATCGAGACTCTGTGGGAGCCGCCGACCAAGGGTGAATTATCACGGCTAAACGCGAACTCAGGATTTAGAGAGTAGGGCTTGACGTCCTCTTCTTTGCGAACGCGAAGGCCCGCCGGATTCCGGCTCAAACCAAACACAACCGTCCCATCTTGAGGGCGGCCTTGGCGGCGATGATAGGGATAGCCGACACCAGTTTTGCGCCCCGCTGGAATCAGGCTACCCCATGCGAGGACTGCCGACGCCACTGGCCATACGTGAAGCAGAGCTTGCTGAGGGTTTCACTGAATATGCCCAGGTCCAAAAGAATACACACCTCTGAAACTGATCTGCCATTAAATAGTGCAAAAGCACAAATTTAAACATATTATGTGTATATGAACATGTTTTAAAGAGGTGCGCTATGTCTCTTGCGGCTGCCCATCGCCCTGACCCCGCTGTGGTTCTAGGTACTGCGGTACTCAAAACACGTCCGCTGCTGGGCCTTACACATGAGGAACTCGGTCGCATTCTCGGGCGGGACCGGACAACTATCCAACGCTCCGGCATCGACCCGGTGAGTCCTGCCGGCCAGTTGGCCGCCCTGCTGATCCGCGTTTACCGGTCGGCACACGTGCTGATGGGGAGCGACGACGGTGTCAAGCACTGGCTGGGGACCGGTAACCGGACTTTCGGGCGTCCTCCCCGAGAGTTGCTGTTCTCGCTGCAAGGACTTGTGCATGTCGTCGAATACCTAGATGCCTATCGGGGCAAGGTATGATCGACACAATTGAGAATTCACTAAAGGACGTGATTGAGCCCCTGGAGGGTGAGTTGTACCGGTATGCCGAAGATCAGGAACGTTCGGTGACCCGCCCCCTCGTCGGCTCGCTTGAAGAACATGACGTACTCGAAGAGATCTTGGAAGGCGCCAAGCCCTCTTATCCCGCGAACACCGAGGAATATCACTACCTGCTTAAGACGCCCTTCCGCTATCCGCCGCTCCCCTACGGCAGCCGGTTTGGTCGGAAGCATGAACGCGGAATCCTCTATGCGTCCGAGACCTATGCCGCGCTTCAGATGGAAATGGCCTTCTACCGTTTCAGTTTCTACCATGACATGGAGCAGCCGCCGGCGCACATCAAGACCCAACACGTGTTTTTCGCTTTCGATTACCACGCTTTCGCAGGTCTTAATCTTGCAGACCTTGACGACGATTACACACAGCACCGTTTGCGGCACCCGAGCGATTACAGCCTAACGCAAGCGATCGGCAGCTGGGCCCGGGAACAGGACATCCAGGCGCTGCGCTACTGGTCTGCCCGCACAGCCACACCCGAGTCGAATGTGGCAATTCTGGAACCCCTCGCGATAACGGGCCCGCCCCGGCCGATGTGCAATTTTACGGTCTACGCCTCGGAAGAGTTGGTCAGCGTCACAACGGGGTCACACATTCAATCGGACTTCGACCGGGATATACCACTCGACGCACTGCTGGTGAACGGCCAGCTGCCTCGCCCCGCCGCCTGAAATCCCCTAGTGTCCCTGGGCACTGTCAAGTTAACGGAAATGAGCCGAGGATTCTGCATCGAAGTGGGAAAAGTTGATGGGTGATATGGATTAATCCGACGTGTCGGCTCAAACCAAGAACAACCTCCCCCGCCCCTCCAGGGCCTCTTTGCGGCCCGCCAGGCGCAGGGCATGCCAGGCCATGGCGTGGCAACTGGAGGTCACCGGTTTGCCCAGTTCGGCTTCCACTGCCGCTAGCCCCTCGATCAGGCGCAGATTGGTGCAGGACACGAACACCCCCTCCACTCCCGGCTCCCGGCCCAGTTCCAGCACCGCTGCGGTAATGGACTTAAGGTCGATGCGGGCTACTTCGGTATCGTCGCCGTTGCTGAAGGAACCCATCACCGATGCTTGTAAGCCGTCGGCTTGTAAATGCGTCCGCAAGGCGTGGTTAATCTCATCTATATAAGGCGTGAGCAAGGCGATGCGCTTAAGGCCCATGATCTTGAGGGCGGCTTTGGCGGCGGTGATAGGGGTGGTCCAGGCCACTCCGGGACGGATAGCGTGGATATGCCGGGCCACATTGGCCTCGCCGATCAGTAGGGCAGCGGTGGTGCAGCCGTAAGCCACCACGTCTAGCCTGGAGCCGGGCAGGATCAGCGCCGCGCCCTGGGATAGCCCCCACTCCATGGCTCGGAGCGTGTCCGGGGTGACGCTCGGGGCGCTGGGAATGCGGTTCACGAAAAAGGCCACGCCGTCCAGGTCCAGCAGGCGCCGCCATTCGTGTTCGATGACTCCATCGGTGGCCAGGGCGATCAGGCCGATGGCCGCCTGGGAGCCGACGCCGGCGTCCAGGTGATGGGGGAGGTGGGTCTTGTGGATGAAGGCGGGTTCGGCCATGGAGGTGGGTTCCGGCGGCAAAAGGGGCGAGCGCCAGCCCGCCCCGGAGGCTTTACGCTTTGACGAACACCTTGCGGGGATAGTCGCAGAAGGTTTCCACCCCGGTGTCGGTGATCAGAATAGTCTCGGTAATCTCTAGCCCCCAGTCGTCCAGCCAGATGCCGGGCATAAAGTGAAAGGTCATGCCCGGCTCCAGCACGGTCTCGTCCTTGGGCCGCAGGCTCATGGTGCGCTCGCCCCAGTCCGGGGGATAGCTCACCCCGATGGGATAACCGCAGCGAGCGCCGCCCCGGTCGATGCCGTATTTGTCCATGGCTGCGCCCAGGGCCAGGGCGATGTCCTGGCAGCGGTTGCCGGGTTTGGCGGCCGCCAGGCCCTGTTCAATGCCCTCCTGGAGGGCCTGTTCGGCCCGCTTGAACGCCGCCGGCGGTTGGCCCAGGAACACGGTTCGAGACAAGGGGCAGTGGTAACGCTTATAGCAGCCTGCGATCTCGAAAAACGTGCCCTCGCCCCGCTGGAAGGGCTTGTCGTCCCAGGTCAGATGGGGGGCTGCGGCGTCGGTGCCGGTGGGCAGCAGGGGCACGATGGCCGGGTAGTCGCCGCCTTTGCCGTCCACCCCCTGGCAGCCCACCCGGTAGATCTCCCCTACCAGCACATTCTTGGACAGACCCGGCTCGATCATGTCCAGAATGGCGCTATGCATGTTCTCGACGATACGCGCCGCTACCCGGATATAGTCGATTTCCTGGGGAGACTTGATGGCCCGGCACCAGTTCACCAGGGCGGTGGCGTCCTGAAAGCGGGCTTGGGGCAGGCCGGTCTGGAGGGCGGTATAGGCTTTGGCGCTAAAGTAATAATTGTCCATCTCCAGGCCGATCACGCCCTGGTCCCAACCCCGTGGGGGCAGGATCTCCCGACAGAGAAAATCCATAGGGTGCATGGCCGGGTTCTGGACGTAGTGGTCCGGGTACCAGGTGATATGGTCGGGAGCCAGATACACCGTGCGCTTGGCGCCGTTGGCGTCCTGGCGGCGGCCATACCACACCGGCTCCCCCTCCGACCCCACCACCACGCACTGGTGGACATAAAATGACCAGCCGTCGTAGCCGGTCAGCCAGTTCATATTAGAGGGGTCGTAGACGATTAGGGTATCGATGCCCCGCTTCGCCATCCGGGAGCGCACCTTGGCCAGGCGTTGATCGTATTCCCCACGGGTAAAGTTAAGGCGTACATGGGACATACAGCACCTCATTTTGGTGAATCAGGCATCAATCAGTGTGCCGAGGCCCCGCGCCCGAGCCTTATGATAGGCGTACAGGGCGATGGCGGTGTCCTGGACCCCGGTGCCGGTCAGATCGCAGACGGTGATCTGGTGGTCAATCTCCCGGCCTGGCTTGGCGCCAGCGACGATCTCTCCTAGTTCATCCATGGCCACGTCCGAGGGCAGCACCCCGGCCGCCACGGCGTGATGCAGTTCTCCCAGGCGCAGGCTCTGGGCGCGGCGGTCGCAGACCAAGCGGTCGGCCCGTTTCAGCACCGTCGGTTCCAGCTCGGTTTTTTCCGGGGCGTCGGCGCCCATGGCGGTGATGTGCAGCCCTGGATGCAGCCATTCGGCTCGGATCAGGGGGTCCCGGGAGGGGGTGGTGGAGACCACTACATCACTGCCCCGCACCACCGTTTCGGCGCTGTCCTCCACGCTGACCCGGATGCCCAGTTCGGCGCCCATGCGTTCGGCATAGTCCCGGGCCTTGGCTGGGTTCCTGGCCCAGACCCGCAGGTGTTGAAAATCCCGCACCAGCTTCAGGGCCTGGATCTGCAAGTGGGCCTGAAGGCCGGAACCCAGGACCCCGGCGGTTTCGATGGCCTGGCGGGCCAGCCGGTCGGCGGCCACCGCCCCGGCGGCGGCGGTGCGCACATCGGTGAGATAGCCATTGTCCAGCAATACCGCCCGCACCTGGCCGGTCTCCCCGGAGAGCAGCACCATCATGCCGCTCAGGCTGGGCAGTCCCCGTTTGGGGTTGTCGAAAAAGCCGGAACTGAGCTTAACGGCAAAGCTGTCGAAACCGCGGATATAAGCGGTCTTGATATCCACCTCGCCGTGGCGGTCGGGGATATCCAGGCTCAGGATGGGGGGCATCACAGCCTCGCCCCGGGCCAGGGCGGCGAAAGCCTCGGCCACCCGCTCCACGGCCTCCCGGTCCAGGCTCACGCACTGGCGCAGTTCGGCTTCGGTCAGAATCACAATCGACATGAGCTTGGCTCTCTCGTCTAGGGGGTGGGCTTGAATTGGCCGGTCACCACTCGGGTAAACAGTTCCATGTCCACGTTGCGACCGCTGACGATGACGGCGGTTTTGGCCCCTGGCCGTACTTTACCGTTTAGCAGGGCCGCCACCCCCACCGCAGCGGCGCCTTCACTCACGATTTGTTCTTGGCGATACAGATGGATCATGCCCTCGGCGATTTGTGGCTCGCTCAGCAGTACGACATCGTCTGCCAGTTCCTGGATCGGCGCGAAAGTGTAGCGGTTGTCCAGACCGATACCGCCCCCCAGGCTGTCGGCCAGGGATTCCAGTTCTTCCACCGCCACCGGCTTAGCGGCCTGAAGGCTGTGGTACATGGCCGGTCCCCGCTCCATGGAAATGCCGATCACCCGGATGGCCGGGTTCACGGCCTTGAGGGCGATCAGAATCCCCGCCAGCAGCCCGCCCCCGGACAGGGGCGCCAGCACCGTGTCCAACTCCGGCAGGTCCTCCAGCAGTTCCAGGCCGATCACCCCCTGGCCGGCCACCACATCCGGGTGGTCGAAGGGAGGGATTGGCATCAGGCCGTCCTCGGCCTCCAACCGGTTGGCTTCCTCCTGGGCTTCGTCCTGGGACTTGCCGTGAATACGGATTTCGGCTCCCAGTTCGCGGATGGCCTGGATTTTGTTGTCTGGGACCAGCCGGGACAGGCAGACCACGGCTCGGATGCCCTGGCTCCGAGCGGCGTAGGCCACGGCCCGGCCATGGTTGCCGGTGGAGACGGTCACCACGCCCGTGGCTTGCTGGGCTTCGGTTAGTCGCAGAATCGCGTTGGTGGCGCCCCGCAACTTGAAAGCGCCGGTGTCGTGGACGGTTTCCAGCTTGAGATAGACTTCGCCCCCGGTCAGCCTGGACAGGGACGGGGACAAGGTCAACGGTGTGCGCCGCACCCAAGGGGCGATGGCCCGGCGGGCGCGGTAAATGTCCTGGAGGGTGACCGGTTTGTTCATACGGCGCTCAGCCCCGTCAAGCCCCTTCCCGGGTCAGGGCGTCGGCCACCCTGTCCACGGCCTTGCGGGTTCGCTCCACAATGTCATCCACCTCGTCGCGGGTGACGATCAGGGGTGGGGCAAAGCCCAGGATATCCCCATGGGGCATGGCGCGGGCGATGATGCCGTTCTCCAGGGCGGCGGCGGACATTTTGGGACCCACTTTAAGGTTGGGGTCAAAACGCTTTTTCTTATTCTTGTCGGCCACGAACTCCAGGGCCGCCAGCAGGCCCACGCCCCGCACCTCGCCCACCAGGGGATGCTCGGCGAAGGTCTGTTGCATCCGCTCTTGGAGATAGGCGCCGGTATCCCGGGCGTTATCCACCAGCTTTTCCTTGTGGATGATATCCAGGTTGGCGAGTGCGGCGGCGGCCCCCACGGCATGGCCGGAATAGGTGTAGCCGTGGCTCATAGCCCCCAGCATATCGGAGGCTTTCTCCAGCACGTTCCAGACCCGTTCGCCGATGATCACCCCGGACAGGGGGATATAGCCGGAGGTCATGCCCTTGGCCACGGTCATCAGGTCCGGCTTCATGCCGTAGTGGGGAGAGCCAAAATAGGAGCCGATGCGGCCAAAGCCGGTGACTACCTCATCGGCGATCAGCAGCACGTCGTATTTGTTCAGCACCGCCTGGATGGCCTCCCAGTAACCCTCCGGGGGCGGAATAATGCCGCCGGTGCCTAACACCGGTTCGCCGATGAAGGCGGCCACGGTTTCTGGATTTTCGCGGATGATCATGGCCTCCAACTGGTCGGCGCAGTACTGGGAGAACTCCCGCTCGGTCATGCCTGGCTCGGCGTTCCAGTAATGGTGGGGCGTGGTGGTGTGGAGAATCCGCGACACCGGCAGGTCGAAAGCCTGGTGATAAAAGGGCAGGCCGGTGAGGCTGCCGGAGACTACGCTGCACCCGTGATAGCCCCGATGGCGGGCGATGATTTTCTTTTTGTGGGAACGGCCCAGCACATTGTTGTAGTACCACACCAGCTTGACCTGGGTCTCGTTGGCATCGGACCCGGACATGCCATAGTAGATCTTGGTCATGCCCTCGGGGGCGGAGCGGATGATCCGCTCGGACAGCCGGATTACTGGCTCGTTGGAGTGGCCCACATAGGTATGGTAATAGGCCAACTTCTTGGTCTGCTCGTAAACGGCGTCGGCGATCTCGGTGCGCCCATAGCCCACGTTGACGCAATACAGCCCGGCGAAGGCGTCGATCAGCTCCACGCCCTGGGTGTCGGTGATGCGGATGCCCTGGCCGGATTCGATGACCCGGGCCGGGGCCTGGCCGGCCCGGTGCTGCTTGAGGTTGGTGAAGGCGTGCATCACCGTGGAGCGATCCAGTGCTTCCAGGGACAGATTGTTGGGGATTTCGTTGCTCATGGTGTTTCCCGGTGTCGTGTTTGGCCTTAGCGTTCAATGCCGCCCAGGCAGATGTATTTCAGTTCGGAGTACTCGTCGATGCCGTGGCGGGAGCCTTCCCGACCCAGCCCCGACTGTTTGACTCCGCCGAAGGGGATGGGGTAGCCGGTCATCTTGTGGGTGTTCACCGCCACGATGCCGTACTCCAGGGCGTCCACCAGCCGCCACACCCGGCCGATGTCCCGGGCGTAGACATAGGCGGCCAGGCCGAATTCGGTGTCGTTGGCCGCAGCGATGACGTCCTGTTCATCGTCGAAGGGCATCACCGCCGCCACCGGGCCGAAGGTTTCCTCCCGGAAAATCGTCATCTCGGGGGTCACATCCGCCAACACCGTGGGCTGGAAAAACCGTCCCCCCAGCGCATGGGAGCCGCCCCCGGCCATCACGCGGGCGCCCTTGGCCACGGCGTCCTCGATATGCTCCCGACACTTGGCTACAGCCTGGTCGTCGATCAAGGGACCTTGCTCCACTTCAGGCTCCAGGCCGGGTCCGACTTTCAGCCTGTTGGCGAGGGCGGCGAAGCGTTCCAGAAACTGTTCATAGTCGTCCCGGTGTACGAAAATCCGGTTGGCCGCCAGGCAGTCTTGACCGGTGGTCTGGAACTTGGCCTGCACCGCCCCGTAGGCGGCATCCTCGATATCGGCTCCTGGAAAGACGATAAACGGCGCATGCCCTCCCAGTTCCATAGACATTTTCTTGACCGTAGGCGCCCCCTGGGCCAGCAGCAGCCGACCCACCTCCGTGGAGCCGGTAAAGGACAGCGCCCGCACCGTAGGGTTGGCGCACAGTTCCCCAACGATAGGCTCTGGGTCGCCCGTGACCATGGACAACACCCCGGCGGGGATGCCCGCCCGATGAGCCAGTTCGGCCAGGGCCAGGGCCGAAAAGGGGGTCTCCGAAGCCGGTCGGACCACCATGGTGCAGCCGGCGGCCAGGGCCGCCGACGCCTTGCGGGTGATCATGGCCGAAGGGAAGTTCCAAGGCGTCACCGCCGCCGTTACCCCGATGGGCTCCCGGACCACCATCATCCGCCGGTGCAGCAGGTGGGAGGGGATGGTCTCCCCGTACACCCGCTTGGCCTCCTCGGCGAACCACAGCACAAAGCTGGCGGCGTAGTCGATTTCCCCCAGGGCCTCACTCAGTGGCTTGCCCTGTTCCAGGGTCATCAACCGTGCCAGGTCCTGCTTGTTGTCCAGGATCAGCCGATACCAGGCGAACAACAGGTCGGTGCGTTGCTGGGGCAGCAGGGCGCGCCACTCGGGGTAGGCGCGTCGGGCCGCCTCGATGGCCCGCCGGGTCTCGGCCACCCCCATATTGGGGATGATGCCCAGTTGTTCGCCGTTGGCGGGGTCGAACACCGCCACGGTATTGCCCCTATCGGCGGCGCGCCACTGGCCGCCGACATAGGCTTGCTGCCGGAACAGGTCCGGGTCTTGCAACATCACGGTAAACCCTCCGAATTTCAGGAATGGCCGGTTTCCTTATTGATGAACTGGTCCGCCGGGACGTAGCGGTAGCCCAGCTCCTTGGCCACGGTCTCGTAGGTGACTTCACCGCGGCAGACATTGAGACCGTTTTTCAGATGCCGGTCGTCGGCCAGGGCCTGCCACACGCCCTTGTCGGCCAGGGCCAGGGCATAGGGCAGGGTGGCGTTGTTTAGGGCCAGGGTAGAGGTGCGGGGCACGCCACCTGGCATATTGGCCACGCAATAATGGACCACACCATCCACCACGTAAGTAGGCTCGGCGTGAGTGGTAGCCTTGCTGGTGGCAAAGCAGCCCCCCTGGTCGATGGACACGTCCACCACCGCAGCGCCGGTTTTCATGTGGGCGATCATCTCCCGGCTCACCAGCTTGGGCGCGGCGGCTCCGGGCACCAGTACGGTGCCAATCACCAGATCAGCCTCCAGCACATGGTGTTCTACATTGGTGGTGGTGGAATACACAGTGCCGATCCGGCCACCGAACATCTCGTCGAGCTGCTTGAGGCGGTCCAGGGAGCGGTCGATGACGGTCACCGCCGCCTCCATGCCGATGGCCATGCGCAGGGCGTTGGTACCGGCCACGCCGCCGCCCAGAATCAACACCTTAGCAGGGGCTACCCCGGGCACGCCGCCCAACAGCAGGCCGGTGCCGCCGGCGTTTTTCTCCAAGCAACGGGCGCCCACCTGCACCGACATCCGCCCGGCCACCTCGGACATGGGGGCCAGCAGGGGCAGGCCGCCTCGGTCGCTGGTGACGGTCTCGTAGGCGATGGCGATACAGCCGGACTTGACCAGCCCTTCGGTCTGCTTCGGGTCCGGAGCCAGATGCAGATAGGTGAACAGAATCTGGTCGGGCCGCAGCATGGCGCATTCGTTGAGTTGGGGTTCTTTGACCTTGACGATCATCTCGGCCCGGGCGAACACCTCCTCGGCGCTATCGACGACCTCGGCCCCGGCCGCCCGGTAGTCCTCGTCGCTAAAGCCGATGCCGATGGCGGCGTCCTTCTCGACGATGGCCTTATGGCCCCGAGAGATAAGCTCTCGGATGCTAGACGGCACCAGGCCGATGCGGAATTCGTTGGCTTTGATCTCTTTGGGAATACCGATAAGCATGATTGTAACCTCATAACTATTGGGAAATACCCGTCGTCGCCTTGTAGAAAATGCGCGCCCTGGCCAGTTAGGGTAATCCGTTGTGTTCCAAATCAGGTATTGCGCTGATGGTGTGCGTCAGTGATGGAGAACCGACTAAAAAAGACTAGCAACGGCCAGGCCGTTCTGCCTGGAAAGTCACATCCTGCAATGGAAAAATATTCTGAATGAATAGCCGAATTCAGACAATTCTTCTGTGTTGGCGATTGAGGCTCATATTGGGGTTCTCCAACATTTACGGGTGTTTATGCATGGTCAATAGAGTAGCAAGTAACGGGTAGTTTTATTTACCGTAAGCGCGGGGCGTGGGAGAAAAATTTGCCGAGAATGGAAGGCATAGCGGAGACTTCTTTTGTTATTCTGAATGAGCCTATCCAGAAGCTACCAGCGCCTTGACCGAAATGAGAAGCTCGCTTAGTCTGTTTTTAGTATTGCCTTAATCATAACGTCTAATATCCAGGCCGCCATCGCACTGTCTCCACGACAGGGGCGGCAAATCCATAGAGAGGGCTTTCCATGAATTTTAATGTGCATTCAGTGAGCATTGCATTCGCCGCAGCCATTGGGTTGGGGGCGCCGTTGTCGGCGGTCCAGGCCGAGGAGTGGAAATTCGCCCTGGAGGAAATCGACGGCAGCGTCCAAGACGCCTATGCCCAGAAGTTCAAGGAACTGGTGGAGCAGAAAACCAACGGTGAAGTGACCGTCAGTGTCTATCCCTATGGCACCCTGGGCACATCCGCAGAACTGACCGAACTGGTCTCCAGCGGCATACTGCAATTGGCCAATGCGTCTCCGGGGCATCTGGGCACCCTGGTCCCGGAGATCCAGGTGTTCTCCATTCCTTATCTGCTGTCCCAGAACAACGAAGTCAACAAAAAAGTACTCACCGGGAGTGAAACCGTCTACGGTCCTATCGCCGAGGATCTAGAAGATAAAAACCTCAAATTGCTGACCATGTACCCCGAGGGGGAAATGGTCTGGACCACCAATAAGGAAATCCGCAAACCCGAGGATTTCCAAAACTTCAAGATGCGGGTCATGGTCTCGCCCATGCTCACCGCCGCCTATCAGGCGTTCGGGGCCAACCCCACTCCGTTGCCCTATTCCGAGGTTTACGGCGGCTTGCAGCTCAAGATGATCGATGGCCAGGTCAACCCCATCTTCGCCATCGAGGAGATGAAATTCTACGAAGTCTCCGACTATATGATTTGGGCCGGCCAGCAGCAGTTCACCACCACCGTGGTGGGTAGCCTGGACTGGTACCAGGGTCTGTCCGACGAGCATCGGGCGATGCTGGACGACGTGATTGTCGAGGCGGCCGAGCATATCTTCCAGGTCCAGGAGCAGTACAACAAGGAGCGGCTGGAGAAGATCAAGGCGGCCAAGCCCGACATCAAAATGGTCCGCCTCACCGACGAGGAACGGGAGGCGTTCCGGGAGCGGGCCATGCAGCTTCGGGACAAATACGTGGAAATGACCGGCGACAGCGGCAAGCAGGTTCTGGAGTCCTTGGTCAAGGAGTTCGAGCAGGCTGAAAAGGCCGTCGGCGGCAACTGATATTCCCGGTCTCCCGGTCTCCCGGTCTCCCGGTCCTAATCCTATCAAGGGGTAACGTGATCATGGCAGGCGGCGCTTCCCTCGGCAGCCCCGATATCACCGAGATTCCCAAAATCAGTACCGATATGGATTTTGGGATGGATGGCAAGCAGGTCTCGTTTCTGAAGATACCCCATTCCACCAACCAGTCCGGGTGGGGCAGTCTGCTAATGCCCATCACCGTGGTCAAGAACGGACCTGGCCCGACGGTCCTGCTAACGGGCGGCAGCCACGGCGACGAATACGAAGGACCGCTGGCCCTGACCAAGCTGGCCCGGGAGCTGGGTCCCGAACAGGTATCGGGGCGGGTCATCGTCGTTCCGGCGCTTAATTACCCGGCGCTGCTGTCCGGCACCCGGCTGTCGCCCATCGACGGGCGCAATATGAACCGGGTGTTCCCGGGCCAGGGGGACGGCACCATCACCCTGATGATCGCCCACTACGTCTACCATGTGCTGCTGCCCCTGGCCGACGTGGTGGTGGACATTCATTCCGGGGGCAGCTCCATGATTTTCGTCCCCTGTGCGGTGATGCACCATCTGGACGACCATCACTTGATGGACGTGACCCTGGACGCGGTCAAAGCCTTCGGCGCCCCCATCAGTCTGGTGCTGCGGGAGCTGGACAATGTAGGCATGCTGGACACCGCCGTGGAGCAGATGGGCAAGGTGTTTATCTCCACGGAACTGGGGGGCGGCGGCTTCGTTACTCCCGGAACCGTCCAACTGGCCGATGCCGGGGTGCGCAATTTGCTTAAGCATTTCGGGGTGCTGGAGGGAGAGCCTCAAGACCTAGAGGATCTGAACCGCCCTCCCACCCGGGTCATGGAGGTTCCCGAGGAGGGCGGCTACATCATGGCCCTGGCTGAAGGTCTGTATGAACCTTTGGTGGACGTGGGAGAACCGGTCCTGCCCGGCATGGCCCTTGCCCGGGTGCATTTCCCGGACCAGCCCGAACGCCCGCCCTTTGATATCGTCGCCCGCCGCCCCGGGGTGCTGATCACCCGGGCTGGCCGTGGTTGGGTGCGCCGGGGCGACACGGTGGCGGTGATCGCCGTCGATCTAGAAGGTGGATGAACCCTGGAAAGCGCCCTATTCTGAAACATGAAATGGGGCGAGGCAGTACGCATGATCCAGACCGGCGGCGGCACCCTCGTCATTCGGTCCCACACCTTTCCAGGCAAGCCAGGCGATGAAGCTAGACGCTTTCGACGTCAAAATCCTAACCTTATTGCAGCGTGACGGACGCATGACCAAACTCAAACTGGCCGAGGCTATCCATCTGTCTCCCAGCCCCTGCTGGGAGCGGTTGCGGCGTCTGGAGCAGGTCGGCCTGATCCGTGGCTACCATGCGGAGATCGATATCGAGCGGCTGGTGCATATCTCCACCGTGTTGGTGGAAGTAACCCTCAAAAGCCACCACGCCAAGGATTTCGAGCGCTTCGAAACGGTGATCCAGACCGTTCCAGAAGTCATGGAGTGTTATGCCACCGGCGGCGGCTTCGATTATCTGTTGAAAATTGTCACCGTGGATATCGTTCATTATCAGCATCTGATCGATGAATTGTTGGAAGCTGATATTGGTATCGAAAAATATTACACCTACGTAGTGACCAAGCGAGTAAAGCAATCACACGTCTATCCCATTCAGGTATTAACGGGGGAAAAGTGGAAGACGGAAAACTCGATTTCTTGAGCTGAAGCGTTTCGAATGATCATGATCTAGATGGAACAATGATCTTTCATTCGCCGAAAAAACCGCCGGTATTCGAACGTCGGTTCAGATATGCATTTATCTCCGTGTCTCCATAGGCAATGCGTATGAATAAGTCTTCTATAACAAACCATGCACACAGCAGCCCCTTATTTATAACAGCCTTGAGTACCCTGGATAAGGGAATCGCCAAATTTGAGGCGCTAATATTGGCCTATGGCGTGATCTTGATGGCGCTGAACTCGGTGGTCAATGTCATCGGTCGGACTTTTTTTCAGCAAAGTCTGTATTTCTCCGAGGAGTTGAATCAATTTCTGATCGTGCTGATTACCTTCGTGGGCATGGGTTATGCCTCCCGCAAGGGCCGACATATCCGCATGTCCGCCATTTACGACCAGTTAGGAGACCGAGGCCGTAAAGTGCTGATGATTTTGATCTGTGTGATTACCGCCGCCGTATTGTTCGTGCTGGCCTGGTATTCCTATGGGTATGTGGCCCGGGTGGCGAAACTGGGCAAGGTTACCCCGGCGCTACAAGTGCCTTTGTATCTGACCTATATCTGGGTGCCCATCGGTTTTTTGATCACCGGCATCCAATACTGCCTGGCGGTGGTGCGCAATCTGCGCGAACCAGAGGTATATATGTCCTACGAGCATATGGACACCTACGAGGATGTCGAGCAGACCACCCAGACTGAACGCACCGGTCCTCTGTAACCCCTCCTTCCCACCCGGCTCCAAAGGTACCCGCCCATGAGCATGACCGCGGCCATGATTTTGCTGATGATCGCCCTGCTGCTGCTGGGCTTTCCCATGATGATTCCCCTGATCGGGGCCTCCCTGCTGGG
Organism: uncultured Candidatus Competibacteraceae bacterium; assembly: GCA_964597315.1. Lineage (GTDB taxonomy): Bacteria > Pseudomonadota > Gammaproteobacteria > Competibacterales > Competibacteraceae > CAZQXD01. The sequence continues at coordinate 35,476 of CAZQXD010000030.1, read as the reverse complement.
GTTTTTTGTGTACTTCGGAATGAACCCGGAGTTCATCATCCAGCAGATGATCGGCGGGGTGAAACCCTCGGCCCTGATCGCCGTGCCCATGTTCATCTTCGCCGCCGACATCGTCACCAAGGGCCATGCCGCTGATCGGCTGTTGGATCTGGTGATGCGCTTTGTAGGCCACGTGCGGGGCGGCCTGGCCATATCGGCGGCGGCCGGCTGCACCCTGTTTGGGGCGGTGTCCGGCTCCACCCAGGCCACGGTGGTGGCCATCGGCAGCCCCCTGCGCCCGAAGATGCTAAAGGCCGGTTATAAGGACGATTTCGTCATCGCCCTGACTATCAATGCCAGCGATATCGCCTTGCTGATTCCCCCTTCCATCGGCATGATCATCTACGGTGTGGTATCGGGTAGTTCCATCGGCGAGTTGTTTATCGCCGGCATCGGCCCCGGTATTTTGATCCTGCTGATGTTCTCGGCCTATTGCTGGTTTTTTGCCAGACGCCACAATATCCCCACCACGCCCCGGGCCAACTGGGCCGAGCGCGGGCTGGCGGTGCGCCGGGCTTTGCTGCCCATGGGCTTTCCGGTAATTATCATCGGCGGCATCTACACGGGCTTTTTCAGCCCCACCGAGGCGGCGGCCATCTCGGTGCTTTACGCCCTGATTCTGGAAGTGGTCATCTACCGCTCCGTGCATATCCGGGACATTCCCGACATCGCTCTGTCCACGGGGCTGATTACCGCCGTGGTGTTTATCCTGGTGGCGGCGGGGGCGGCCTTTTCCTGGACGATTTCTTTTGCCAAAATCCCCCAGGCCCTGGTAGGCGGGCTGGGGCTGGCCGAGGCCGGGCATATCCAAATCCTGTTCACCATCTCCATCGCCTTTTTTATCGGCTGCATGTTCGTGGACCCCATCGTGGTGATCCTGATCCTGGTGCCCCTATTCGCCCCGGTGGTCAAGTCGGCGGGTATTGATCCCATTCTGGTGGGCACTATCGTGACCCTGCAAGCGGCCATTGGTTCGGCTACACCGCCTTTCGGTTGCGACATCTTTACCGCTATCGCGGTCTTTAAGCGACCCTATCTGGAAGTTATCAGGGGCACGCCCCCGTTTGTGGTCATGCTGTTGCTGGCTTCGGTGGCGTTAATTTTCTTCCCGCAGATCGCCCTGTTCCCGCGAGACCTGGCTTTCGGCTATTGAGCATCCGGGGTAAGAATTATGTTCAGAACCATACTTGTGCCCAGCGACGGCTCCATCCATGCTCAGAAGGCCGTGGATATCGCCGCCGATCTGGCCCAGAAATACGCATCGCGGCTACTGCTGCTGACCGTTTATAAGCCCATTGCCCCCATGGAATCCACCAGCACCTTGATCAAGTCCGCTAGGGAGTTGGGTATCTCCAACCCCAATATTCGGGAGTTCGCCAACCAGACCGTGGCCGAGGCAGCCGCCCAGGCCCGGGAGCGGGGCGCGACCGATGTGCAGACTTTTATCGCCAAAGGTCACCCGGCCCGGGCCATCGTGGACTTCGCCAAGCAGCACGGAGCGGACGCCATCGTCATGGGCAGCCGGGGCCTGGGGGATATCGGCGGGTTTCTGCTGGGCAGCGTGTCCCATAAAGTCAGCAGCCTGGCGGCATGCACCTGTATCACAGTCAAATAGGTCTATCCATGAGCATCAAGACACGCAGCGCGGCGCGCCTGCTGGCAGGCGCGCTGCTCATGGGCTTTGCCCTGGGAGCGGTGGCGGAAGAAACCACTCTGGAGCGCATCAAGCGGGAAGGGGTGCTACGGGTGGGAGTGGCCGACGAAGCTCCTTACGGCTACCGGGGCGCCGACGGACGGATCACCGGCGAGGCCCCGGAAATTGCCCGCTTGGTTCTGGAGAGCATCGACCAGGACATTCGTCTGGAAGGGGTGGTAACCGAGTTTGGAAAACTTATCGAAGAACTGCAAGCCGGTCGCTTCGATGTGATCGCCGCCGGTATGTTCATCACCCCGGATCGCTGCCAGCAGGTGGCTTTCAGCCGACCCACCTATAAAGTCGGCGAGGCTCTGCTGGTCCGGGCCGGCAATCCCCGGGGGTTGATCGATTTCGCCTCTATCGCCGCCGACCCAGATGCCCGGCTGGCGGTGCTGGCCGGGGCCGTGGAATACAGCTATGCCTACGATGCCGGGGTGTTTTTCGATCAGGTGAAGTTGGTTGCGGACTATCAAGAAGGTCTGGCCGAACTCAAGGCGGGTCACTTCGACGCCATCGCCATGACCGCCCTGACCGTCCGCTATCTGGTTCAAGGTGATACGGCGGTGGCGGCTGGACCACAGTTTTTCCCGGAGGTGGACGGCCAACCCAGGGCTGGCTACGGGGCGTTTGCCTTCCGTAAGGAGGACGTGGGCTTGCGCCGGGCTTTCGACACGGCCCTGGCCGATTTGATCGGCGGCGACCGGCATTGGGCGACCGTGGCCCAGTACGGTTTCGGGCCGGAGATGGCGCCGGATCGCGGCGTGCCGGAGCTGTGCCGGGAGCCATGAAGGCTTTGGCGGTCGTCACTTATCCGGTTTACGCCCCGAAACGGGCTGTTTGGGGAGTCGTGGCCGCTCCAAGGGCCTGGGCGGCTCAATCTGGCGTCGGCTGTGCCAGGGGCAAGCGCAGATAAAACGTCGCGCCGCGCTCCGGGTTGGGTTCTCCCCAAAGTTGGCCACCGTGTGCCTCCACAATGGTCCGGCTTAGGCACAGGCCCATGCCCAGGGCATCGGGACGGGTGGTGAAGAACGGTTCGAACATCCGCGCCATCACCTCTTCGCTGAGGCCGGAACCCGTGTCCGCGATAGCGATCTGGATACTGTCCGGGAGGTGCTGGGACAGTTCTAGGTGGATATGGCCACGGGCGTCGGTGGTGGTAGTGGTCATGGCATCAATGGCATTGCGTAATAGGTTCAGAAGCACCTGCTTGATTTGCAATTCGTCCACCGACGCCAAGGGCTGCTTGACGTGGGCGTTCAGGTGGATACGCACGCCTCGGTGCTGGGCATTCCAGTCGATCAACCTCACCGCCTCCCGGCACAGGTCCGCCAGATTGGTGGGTTGTCGCTGGGGCGTCTGGGTGCGGGTGAAGCCCCGCAGCCGTTGCAGAATCCGCCCGGCGCGCTTGCCCTGGGCAATCACCAGTTCGAGGATTTCCGTCAAGCCCTCGGGGCGCGCCTGGCCTTTGCGCAGTTGCTGTAACCCGGTCTGGGCGTAGCTGATACTGGCGGCCAGGGGTTGATTCAATTCATGGGCCAGTTCCGAAATGATCTCCCCTAGCAGGCTGAGCCGGGGCATTTGCAGTAGTTCCATCTGCAAGCGGCGCAGTTGCTCGTCTGCCCGCCGTCGGCGTTGCGCCAAAACCCGTTGCTCCTTCTTTACCCGGCGGTGCTGCTCTCGTAGCTCACCTGTCATCTGCTCAGCCTCCGCCAGCAGGCGCAGCAGGGCATGGTGCTGGTGTGGCGACAGGATGGTGGCCTCGTGGCGGGCGGTTTTCAGGCGGCGCAGCAGGATCTCTAGATGGCGGTCGGGGGACATGGCGGGGTGCTCCGGTAACGGTGTCGAGTGACCGGTCTAGGGCCATCCTAGGCGTGGGACTCTAAGCTCCAAGTGTAGGCCGACGGTCGCTGGTTCGTGGCGGCTGGTGGTGAGAACTTTTCAATCAAGGGTGGCGAAGCCGGGAAACAGCTTCCAAACTCTATGAAGATTGAAGGACTCACACCCTACTTTTAGCCCATGAGGACCCTTTCCCATGACTGCACGTATCATTCCCGTCGATCCATTTGAGTTGGTGGTATTCGGCGGCAGCGGTGACTTAGCTCTGCGTAAGCTTATGCCCGCGCTGTATTTTCGTGATCGAGATGGTCAGATTCCTGCCAATAGCTTGATCGTCGGGGTATCACGCAGTCAACTGGAGGGGGAGGCGTATATCCAGCAGGTACGCAAGGCGCTGAATCGCTATGTGCCCGCCTCGGAGCTGGAACCCGAGGTGCTGGAGCGGTTTTTGGGTCGGCTGCGTTATGTGTCCCTGGACGCCCAGGCCGGAACAGGCTGGGAGCGTCTGGGGGAGACCCTGGCCGGGGGCGGGGAGCGGGTGCGGATTTTTTATCTGGCCACATCCCCGGAACTGTTCGGGCCGATCTGTGGCCATCTGCATGGGGCCGGGCTGGTAACGCCCGAAGCCCGGGTGGTGCTCGAAAAGCCCATTGGCCATGATCTAGCCTCCGCTCAGCGGATTAACAACGATGTGGGGGCGGTGTTTCCCGAGAATCAGGTCTATCGCATCGACCACTATCTGGGCAAAGAAACCGTCCAAAACCTGATGGCCTTGCGTTTCGCCAATTATCTGTTCGAACCCCTGTGGAACGCCACCGCCGTGGATCATGTACAGATTACGGTGGCCGAGAGTATCGGCGTGGAGGGGCGCAGCTATTACGATCGCTCCGGGGCGCTGCGGGACATGCTCCAGAACCACCTGCTGCAACTGCTCTGCCTGGTGGCCATGGAGCCTCCCAAGACCCTGGACAAAGACGCCGTGCGCAACGAAAAGCTCAAGGTGTTGAGCGCCCTGCGGCCTTTCTCTCCTCAGGAGTTGACCACCAAGATCGTCCGGGGCCAGTACGTGAGTGGCGCTGCGGAGGGGGAGGCGGTGCCGGGCTATCTGGAGGAGATTGGCGCGGACACCAGCCACACCGAAACCTTCGTGGCCCTCAAGACCGAAGTGGACAACTGGCGCTGGGGCGGAGTGCCCTTCTATCTGCGCACCGGCAAGCGCATGCCCATGCGGGCTTCGGAGATCGTCATTCAGTTCCGCCCCATCCCCCATTCGATTTTTCAGGCCGAGGCCGGCGAGGTGCAGGCTAACCGTCTGGTCTTGCGGCTCCAGCCCGACGAGAGCGTCAAGCTCTTGCTGATGACCAAGGACCCCGGTCCCGGCGGCATGCGGCTTAGGGCCGCGCCTCTGAACCTGAGCTACGCCGAGACCTTCAAGGTCCGCAATCCAGACGCCTATGAACGTCTGCTGATGGATGTGGTGCGGGGCAACCCCACTCTGTTCATGCGCCGCGACGAGGTGGAAGCCGCGTGGTCCTGGGTGGAGCCTATCCTGGCGGCCTGGCAGAAGAGCAGCGACCCGCCCAAGTCCTATACCGCCGGCACCTGGGGACCATCGGCGGCCGTGTCGCTGATCGGTCGTGACGGGCGGAACTGGCATGAGGACGAAGGCTGAGGCAGCCGAACAGAAGCCCCGGTGTGCGGTCCATGGCATTATGGACCCGTTATTGCTGACCCTCGTCTTGCTGCTGGCAGCCACCCTGACGGTCTTTCTCGCAGGTTGGCTGCCCTATCCCTTTGGTGCTTTGGTGTTGGCCCTGTGGATCATCGCTCGGCTGCTGTGGTTACGCGGCCGCCGCCCTCGTTGAGTCGCTCCCTAGCTATGGACTATCTGGCCACTCTGGCGCTGAGCGTATTGATTATTGGCGCCGCGTTGGCGGTGCTGATGCGGGTGAGTACCCCCCGTTACCGGTTAGACCGGGACAATGTGCTGACCCTGCTGTCCATGGTCCTGGACGGGCAAGCCACCGAAAATGACTGGAACGTGTTCGTGGGTATCCCCATCCGCCACGATCCCGAGCTGGAAGCCCTGCGCCTGCGCTGCCTGGAGATCGAGCGGCGGGAATTTATCGGCCATGGCCAGGGTCCAAGCCCCGGCCGTCACCTGTTCAGCCGCGAAGGGCTGCGCCAGATCGAGGCCCTGCGGCGGGAACTGGCGGCCGGTGGGCGGGCTTGATTTCCCGCCCTGGCTGTGCGTCACTGCGCGCTCTCTTGATACGCCTATTCGCATGACTTAAACGAGGAATGACCGTATGAAACGATTCTCCCTGTTGTCCCTGGCGGTGCTGACCTTGACCCTATTGTCCTGGTCGGTGCAGGCCCAGGAAAAGGGGACGCTGGAAAACGACATGCAGAAATTCAGCTATATGCTGGGCATGGACGTGGGCAACTCCATCAAGCGCATGAATCTGGAGTTTGATGTGGACCTGTTCAAGCAGGCCCTGAACGACGTGCTGGAAGATCGTGAGACTCAGCTTACCCCCGAAGAGGCGGCCCAGATCAAGCAAGCCTTCATGAGCAAGCTCCAGGATCAGCGCCAGGCCGCCATTAAGGCCGTGGCCGACCAGAACCAGGCCGATAGCGAAGCCTTCCTGGCCGAGAACAAGTCCAAGGACGGGGTGCAGACCACCGAATCCGGGCTGCAATATAAAGTCCTTCAGGAGGGTGACGGTCCCAAGCCCCAAGCCACCGATAAGGTGACTGTCCATTATCGAGGCACCCTGATCGACGGCGCCGAGTTCGACAGCTCCTACGGCCGCGGCCAGCCCACCAGTTTCCCGGTCAACGGGGTGATCCCCGGCTGGTCCGAGGCCCTGCAACTGATGCCCGTGGGCAGCACCTACAAACTGTTTATTCCCTCCGCACTGGCTTATGGGGAGCGGGGCGCGGGTGGGCGCATTGGTCCCAACCAGGCTTTGGTGTTCGAGGTGGAACTGCTGGGCATCGAGGGACAGGAGTCGGAGGAGGCCAAGCAGGAGTAAGTCCGGCCGGGGTAGGGCGGCTTACTTCTGGTCGCCCTGATCCTTGGGCTGCTGCTGTTCGGCAACCATTTTCTTGAATTTCTGAATACCCTGCAAATTGGACCGATAGACCTTGGCCACCCGCTCGACCCCGCTTTCGGTGAGATAGCCTTGGTTGCCGGCGGCCACATACGTAGCGTACACCCCCGAGGCCGACATCAGCCCCGCCGAGACGATCTCCTTGCCAATGCCCTGGTTCTGCAACTGATTGGCTAGGGCGATAAACTGCTGTACGACCTCGGAATGGGCTTTTTCGTTTTGAGAGTTGGGCTTGTGCTGGTCAGCCATGGGAACCCCAGGTTTGTGGATTAAGGGCGCCACGCTAGCGGCAAGTTATCGGGCCGTCAATACGGACTCTGGCGGCCACTCTTGAGAAATGCGCTGGCCTGTGCTTAGTTTGAAGGACGCAGGTCATCCGGTTCGGGCCGATGACCGGGACAGCGGCCAGTTTCTTAAAGGACGATCCCCATCCATACCAAAACCGACAGCCCGTCACCCACAAAACCCCTGGCGCGGCCACCCGATCATCGTCTGGAACTCAAGGACATCCTCGATCAGTTGGTGGCCGATGGCCTGCTGACCACCGAACAGACGGTTCGGGTGAGCAGCGGTATCCAGCGCAAGCAGCGTCACGAACTTCACCCCTTGGTGGTGGTGGCTAACCAGAACCTCAAAAGTCGCCGCCCGCCCCATCAGCCCCTGAGCCTTGAGACCCTCACTGCCTGGCTGGCCGACAAGGCCGAGCTGCCCTATCGGCGTATCGACCCCCTGAAGATCGACGTGGACTCAGTGACGGGGCTGGTGTCCTATGCGTATGCCGCACGCTACCGCATTCTACCCCTGGAGATGGAGGATAGCGCCGTCACCTTCGCCACCTCCGAGCCTTATCTGACCGAATGGGAGCCGGACCTGCGCCACCTGCTGCGCAAGGAGATTCAGCGGGTAGTGGCCAACCCCCTGGACATCAACCGCTACCTGCTGGAGTTCTACGGCCTGTCCCGCTCGGTGCGGGGCGCCGCCGACGCCAGAGCCGGTCAGCCCTTCCAGGGCCTGCTCAACTTCGAGCAGTTGCTGGAGTTGGGCCAGGCCGGGGAATTGGGGGCCGACGATCGTCCGGTGGTACAGATCGTGGACTGGCTGCTGCAATATGCTTTCTCCCAGCGGGCCAGTGATATTCACCTGGAGCCGCGCCGGGATATTGGCAATGTCCGCCTGCGCATCGACGGGGTATTGCACCCGGTCTATCAGCTCCCCGCCGGGGTGATGAACGCCGTGACCAGCCGCATCAAAGTGCTGGGCCGAATGGACGTGGCCGATAAGCGTCGGCCCCAGGACGGCCGCCTCAAGACCCGCATGCCCTCGGGCCAGGAGGTGGAACTGCGCCTGTCCACCATGCCCACCGCTTTCGGTGAAAAGTGCGTGATGCGGATTTTCGACCCTCTGGTGGCCACCAAGAGCTTCTCCCAGCTCGGCTTTTCCTTTCGGGAGATGGAGACCTGGAACGCCATGGCGGACCAGCGCCATGGCATGGTGTTGGTGACCGGTCCCACCGGTTCCGGCAAGACCACTACCTTGTATTCCACCCTCAGGCATCTGGCCCGACCCGAATTCAATGTCTGCACCGTGGAAGATCCCATCGAAATGATCTCCCCGGATCTCAACCAGATGCAGGTCCAGCCGGGCATCGGTCTGGGTTTCGCCCAAGGGGTGCGGACCCTGCTGCGTCAGGACCCGGACATCATCATGGTGGGAGAGATAAGAGACCTGGAAACCGTGCAAATGGCCATGCAGGCGGCGTTGACCGGCCACCTGGTGCTATCCACCCTGCACACTAACGACGCCGCCTCGTCCATCACCCGGCTGCTGGACCTGGGGGCGGCCCATTACCTGCTCCAGGGCACCTTGGTGGGGATCATGGCCCAGCGCCTGGTGCGCACCCTCTGCCCCCACTGTAAGCAGGCCGGTCCCGTGCCGGAGGAACTCTGGCAGGCCCTGGTGTTCCCCTGGACGATTCCCCCGCCGGAGCGGATGGCGATTCCCCGTGGCTGCGTGGAGTGTCGTAATACCGGGTTTCTGGGTCGCACCGGCATCTATGAAATCTTGCGTTTTACCCCGGCTTTACGCAAGCTAGTCACCCCCAACCCGGACGTGGCCGAAATTCGCCGCCAGGCAGGCCGTGATGGCATGCGGGCGCTGCGGATCAGCGCCGCCTATCAAGTGGCCTCGGGATTGACCACCGTGGAAGAGGTACTGAAGGTTGTTCCCGTCATGGCGGAATAAACGCTATTTTCCGGTCAATTCATAGGGTCTACTGTAAAAACACAACAAATGTTTCTATTATGATATTGCGCGTATCTTCAAAGAAACATAAAATGGTGCAGTGCATCGTGAAGCGCGGTTCGCTCCGGCCTTGACTGGCGCGGCGATTTCGAGCCTGATGTTGAGCAACCTAGGGCACGATTATGGCGCAAACATTAAGTTCTCAAGCATTGATGGCCCAGAACCAGGACTTCGCCGGGACTGGGGGCATTAGCCAGGAAAACTGCTGTCTCGGCTTCGTTCCCGGCTTCATGGACAAGGATACGGGTCGGGTGTTCCGGTCCTGCATGGCGGATGGCTGTCCCGCTCCGATACACCTGCTAGATGGCCTGCCCGATGATGTGGTGCTCAATCGTGATCCCAGGGGGCATGTGGCGACGGTCAAGAGCAGCGTCATCGCCGGCTTTATCCGTAACGGTCTGTTCTATACCCGGGACGAAGTCATTCTAGCTCTGAAGTAAGGGTTATCCGTTAGACACTCTCCACCCGTCGATCTGGGTGGCAGTGGTCTCGTCACCCTGTCATTTCCACCTATGAAAACCCTCTACGCTCTGTTCTACATCATGCTCGGCCTGGTCCTCACTGTGGGGGGGCTTTGGCTTTGGCTTGCTCCCCAACTGCCCTGGCTGCCCGGTCGACCGCCCCACGGTTGGGACGGGGAAACCCTGTTTCTGTTGATCCTGTTGGGCCTGGCGCTGGTCTGGTACGGGGTGCGGGAGTGGCGGGATAGGAAAGAACGCCTGAAGGCGGCCGGCAAAGCCCGGTAGGGCGGGCGCCGCAACCGGCACAAACCAGTAGATACCCCTTGGTTGTTAACCCGCACAGTGATGCGGTTCGCGTCGCTCACCACATCCTACAATTATCAACCTATTGCAGTAGGATGCGGTGAGGTACGAACCGCATCGTTCAAAACTACTCCCCCGCCTGCATCCGGTACAGACCCGCGTACAGCCCCCCCAACTCCAGCAGTTCCCGATGGTTGCCCATCTCCGCGATCCGCCCCTTGTTCAGCACCACGATCCGGTCGGCGTTCTCGATGGTGGATAAGCGATGGGCGATGATGAACGCCGTGCGGCCCTGGCGCAGAGTCTCTAGGGCCTCCTGGATTTTTCGCTCGGACTGGGTATCCAAGGCGCTGGTGGCCTCGTCCAGAATCAAGATCGGGGCGTCTTTATACAAGGCCCGGGCGATGGCCAGGCGCTGGCGTTGACCCCCGGACAAGCGCACCCCGTTCGCGCCGATGGGGGTCTCCAGGCCCTGGGGCAGTTCGTGGATGAACTCCAGGGCATGGGCGTTCTCGGCGGCCTGTAGCACAGCGGTCGTATCCACCGGTCTCGGGGCGCCATAGGCAATATTGGCGGCCACGGTGTCGTTGAACAGCACAATGTCCTGACTCACATAGGCGATCCGGGCGCGTAGCTCCCGCAGGCTCAGTTTGGCGATGTCCGTGCCGTCCACCCGCACCCGGCCGTGGCTGGTCTCGTAGAAGCGGGGCAGCAGGCCCATCAACGTGGTCTTGCCGCTGCCCGACGGACCCACCAGGGCGATGGTCTCTCCGGGGGCCACGGTCAGGTCCACGGCTTGCAGCACCTCGCCGTCGTCCTTCCCATAACGGAACCCCACCCCCTCGAACCGCACCTCGCCCCGGACCCGCTCCAAGCGGCCCCGGCCGGTGTCCGGCTCCGGGGGTTCGTCCAACAGGGTGAAGATACTCTCCGCCGCCGCCAGGCCCCGCTGGATATGCTCGTTGAGCCGGGTCAGGCGCTTGATGGGTGCCAGCAGCATGGCCATGGCCCCCAGCAAGGAGACGAACCCCCCCACGGTGATTTCATTGGCAGCCGATTGCAGAGAGGCGGTGTAGACCACCACCGCCAGGGCCATCACCACCAGTAACTGCACCAGGGGGCTGCTGGCCTCGGCGGCCACCGCCAGTTTCATATTGAAACGCCGGACTTTGTTGTTGACCTGTTGGAAGCGACGGCTTTCGTGGTCCTGGCCGCCGAAGATCTTGATGACCTTGTGGCCTTGCAGGGTTTCCTCCACCACATGGGTCAGCTCACCCATGGCCAGTTGCAGGGTCCGGCTCAAGCGCCGCAGCCGACGGGCGACGATCCGCACCACCAGGGCAATAGCCGGGCCGATCAGAAACACCATCAGGGACAAGCGCCAGTTCAGCCAGAACATCCAGGCCAGTAGCCCGGCCGTGGCCAGACTGTCCCGAACCAGGGTCACCAGGGCCTGGGTGGTGGCGTTCATCACCTGTAGGGTGTCATAGGTGATTTTGGAGAGCAGGGCGCCGGAGGGGTGCTGATCGAAATAGCGGGTAGGCAGGGTCAGCAGGCGTTGGAACAGGGCGGCGCGCAGGTCCATCACCACCCGGTGGGCCACCCACTTCATGGCTACCTCGCCAGCGAAGGCGGACAGTCCCCGCACCAGAAACAGCACCACCAGCACCACGGGCATCCAGGTGATCAGTTGGGGGTCCTTATCCACGAAGCTACCGTCCAGCAAGGGCTTGATCAAGGCGGCCAGTAGGGGTTCAGTGGCCGCCAGCAGCACGGTGCAGGCCAGGGACAGGGCGAAAAAGCGCAGATGGGGGCGGACATAGCCCAGCAGCCGCAGATAGAGATCCTTGCTATTCATGGTCGATGAGGTCTCGAAGGTCATCCTGGTAGGGTAGTTGCTAGCGTGGGAATTTGCGAAACGGCCGTGGGGCGGCCTGTGCTATCATTCCGCCCCGGTTTAGGCGGTCGAGCAGCCATACGTATGCAGTTACCCCAATTCGATAAAGCCCGGGTGCTGGTGGCGGGCGACGTGATGTTGGACCGTTACTGGCACGGCGCTACCGCCCGCATCTCCCCGGAGGCGCCGGTCCCCGTGGTGCGGGTCCAGGAACTAGAGGAACGCCCCGGGGGCGGCGCCAATGTGGCGGTCAACGTGGCCGCCCTGGGTGGCCGGGCCACGGCGCTGGGTCTGGTGGGCGATGACGAGGCCGGACGATCCCTGGCCGCCCGGCTCAGCCGCTTCGGGGTGGACAGCGAGTTTCTCCAGTCCCCGGACTGGACCACGGTCACCAAGTTGCGGGTGCTGAGCCGCCATCAACAACTGCTGCGCCTGGACTTCGAGGAGGGGTTTCCCGGCTTCCGGCCCGCCGAGTTGCTGAGCCGGTTTCGGGAGCGGCTGGCCGGGACGGGCGGGGTGGTGTTGTCGGATTATGGCAAGGGCGCCTTGCAAGACGCCCAGTCCTGCATCGCCGCCGCCCGCGAGGCGGGTTGTCCCGTATTAGTGGACCCCAAGGGCCGGGACTTCACCCGCTACCGGGGCGCTACCCTGATTACCCCCAATCTGGCGGAATTCGAAGCGGTGGTCGGTCCCTGCGCCCATGTCGCCGAGCTGGAAAGCAAAGCCGACGGGCTGTTGAGGGAACTGGCGCTGGAGGCCCTGCTAGTGACCCGGGGTGAGCATGGCATGAGCCTGCTGAGTCGGGACCAGCCCCCCATGCACCTACCGGCCCGGGCCAGGGAGGTATTCGACGTTACCGGCGCCGGCGACACGGTGATCGCCACCCTGGCCGCAGCCTTGGCGGTGGGGACGACCCTGACCGACGCCACCGCCCTGGCCAATCTGGCTGCGGGTATCGTGGTGGGCAAGCTGGGGGCCGCCAGCGCCACCGCTTCGGAATTGGGCCGGGCCTTGTACGACCACGACGAGCCGCGGCGGGGGATGCTGGACGAGGCGCGGTTGCTCCAGGCGGTGGCCGACGCCAAGGCCAAGGGCGAAACCATCGTCATGACCAACGGCTGTTTCGATATTCTCCACGCCGGCCATGTGGCCTATCTGGAGCAGGCCCGGCGGCTGGGCAACCGGCTGATCGTGGCCCTCAACGACGACGCTTCGGTGCGCCGCCTGAAGGGAGAAACCCGACCCGTCAATGCCCTGGAGAGCCGCATGAAAGTGTTGGCGGGGCTAGCGGCCGTGGACTGGGTGGTGGCCTTCTCGGAAGATACCCCGGAACGGCTGATCTGCCGGGTCCGGCCCGACTATCTGGTCAAGGGCGGTGACAACGACCCCCACGCCATCCCCGGTAACCACTGTGTCTGGGAGGCCGGCGGCCAAGTCGTGGTCATGGACTATATCGATGGCTGTTCCACCACTGGCACCATCGCCCGCATTCTAGGCAGAACCTGAACGGAAGACATGAGCGAGACTTTGGACATCGATATCGCCATCGTCGGCGGTGGCATCGCCGGACTATGGTTGCTTTCTCGGCTACGGGCCCAGGGCTATGGAGTGGTGTTGGTGGAGGGGTCCCGGCTAGGGGCCGGGCAGACCCTCAAATCCCAGGGCATCATCCACGGCGGCGCCAAATACGCCCTAAAAGGCCAGGAGAGCGGCGCCGCCCGGGCCGTGGCCGAGATGCCGACGGTCTGGCGTCAGTGCCTGGACGGCGAAGGGGAGGTGGACCTATCGGGCGCTCGGCTGCTCTCCGATCATCAATATCTGTGGACTGCCGAAGGCTCCGTGGCCTCCCGGCTGATGGGTTTCTTCGCTAGCAAGGCCATGAAAAGCCGCATGGAGTCCCTGGAGAATCAGGACTTCCCGGAGGTGTTTCGGCACCGGCGCTTCCAGGGCAAGGTCTACCGGCTGGACGAGCCGGTGCTGGCTGCCGACTCCCTGATCGAAGCCCTGGCCCGCCCCCATCGGGACGCCATCGTCCTCAACCAGAGCCATGCGGTGCTGGCCGCCGACAACAGTATCACCCTGCGCACCGACGGCCTGGAGCCAGTGGCCTTGCGCGCCCAGCGCATCATTCTCACCGCCGGGGTGGGCAACGGCTTTTTCGGCGTCACCAATATGCAGCTCCGGCCTCTGAACATGGTCATGGTCCGGGGCCACAAGCTGCCCGCCGGGTTGTACGCCCATTGTCTGGGGAGCAAGGATGTGCCGCGCCTGACCATTACCTCCCATAAGGACAAGGAGGACCGCACGGTCTGGTATCTGGGGGGCGGCTTGGCCGAAGAGGGCGTGAAACGCCACCACGCTCAGCAGATTGCCGCCGCCCGCCGGGAGCTGTCCAGCCTATTGCCCTGGGTGGACCTGGCGGGGGCCGAATTCGCCACCTTGCGGGTGGACCGGGCCGAACCCCGGCAGCGTCACCGGAACCGCCCGGATCAACCGGGTGTATTTCCAATCGGCGCCTTGATCACCGCCTGGCCGGTGAAACTGGCCATGGTGCCGTTGATGGCCGACCAGATCATCAAACTGCTGCGCCAGGACGGCATCAAGCCCCGCTATACCGACCTGAGACCGTTCGGCCCCTGGCCCTGCCCGCTGGTGGCCCCGTATCCCTGGGACGATGAGGCGGTGCAATGGCAGAGCTAAGGCCCCTGGGGGCCGCCGGTCCGAGGGTCTGTCCCCTGGGGCTGGGCACCGTTAAGTTCGGCCGCAACCAGGGCGTCAAATACCCCCGTCCTTTCCAACTGCCCGATGACCGGACCGTAGCCGGTCTGCTGGACCTGGCCCGGGAGCTAGGCATCAATCTGCTGGATACCGCCCCCGCCTACGGCCTGGCCGAGGAGCGCCTGGGGCGGCTGCTGGCCCGCCGCTCGGACTGGGTGATCGTCACCAAGATCGGCGAGAGCTTCGACGCTGGCCGCTCCCATTTTGATTTTTCCGCCGCCGCCACCCGCGCCAGCGTGGAGCGCAGCCTGCGGCGGCTGCGTACCGATTGGCTGGATGGGGTGCTGATCCATTCTGACGGCGACGACCTGAGCATCCTGGAACGAGAGGGGGCGCTGCCGGAACTGCTGCGGCTGAAAGCCGAGGGCCTGGTGCGGGCCGTGGGCTTGTCCGGCAAGACCGTGGCCGGAGGACTCAAGGCTCTAGAGGTCTGCGATCTGGTGATGGTGACCTACAATCCCGCCGACCGCTCCCAATTACCGGTGATCCGGGCCGCCGCCCGGCAAGGTCGGGGGGTGCTGATTAAAAAAGGCTTGCAAAGCGGCCATCTGGAGGCACCGCCGGGGGTTGATCCGGTGAGCCATAGTCTGGAGATGATTTTCGCCGAACCGGGGGTGGGCAGCGTGGTGGTGGGCACCCTGAGCCGGGACCATCTGCGGGCCAACGCCGCTGCCCTGGATCGGGTGCTGGCCGGTGTATCGGAGTAAGGGGATGCGCACCCTTTACAGCCTGTTGTTGTACCTGCTTACTCCGCTAATCCTGCTACGCCTGTACTGGCGTGGCCGTAAGGCTCCAGGCTATCGGCAACGCTGGGCCGAGCGTTTCGGCTGCATCCCGGCCCTGCCCGGACCCTGCCTCTGGGTCCACGCCGTATCCCTGGGAGAGACCCGGGCCGCCCTACCGTTGATTCGCGCCCTTCTAGAACGCTACCCGGACAGCCCAGTGCTGGTGACCACCACCACCCCCACCGGCTCCCGGCAGGTGCGAGCATCCCTGGGAAACCAAGTTCATCATGTCTATGCTCCCTATGATCTACCCGGCGCCGTGGCCCGATTCCTGGACCGGACCCGACCGCGACTGGCCCTGATCATGGAAACCGAACTATGGCCCAATTTGTTCGCCGCCTGCCAGCGCCGGGGGACGCCTGTGGTGGTGGCCAACGCCCGGCTCTCGGCCCGCTCGGCCAAAGGCTATGGGCGGCTGGGCCAACTGAGCCGACGCTTGCTGGAACGGACCGCAGTGATCGCCGCCCAAGCCGAGGCCGACGCTCAACGGTTCCGGGAGCTGGGAGCGCCCCGAGTGACGGTCACCGGCAATCTCAAATACGATCTGGCCCTGCCGGAGGGCTTGCTGGAACAAGGTTTGGCACTGCGTCGGCAACTGGGCCAGGACAGGCCGGTATGGATCGCCGCCAGCACCCACCAAGGCGAGGACGAGGTGGTGCTGGACGCTTTCGAGCGGCTGCGTCAGACCCACCCCCAGACGTTGCTGGTGCTAGTGCCCCGCCACCCGGAACGTTTCGACGCCGTGGCCGAACTGTGTCGGCGTCGGGGTTGGACAGTGGCCAGGCGTGGTCAGGGGGATGTGTGCGTTGCCGCCACCGGGGTCTATCTGGGGGACACGCTGGGGGAACTGCTGTTGTTGTTCGCCGCCGCCGATCTGGCCTTTGTGGGCGGCAGCCTGGTTCCTGTGGGGGGCCACAACGTCCTAGAGCCTGCCGCCCTGGGCCTGCCCGTGTTGTTCGGGCCTCATATGTTCAACTTCACCGAAGCCAGCCAGCGGCTGCTGGAGGCCAACGCCGCCCGGCAGGTGGCCGATGGGGGACAACTGGCGGCGGTGGTGGCCGAGCTGCTGACCGATCCCCAAAGTCGTACGGTCATGAGCGGGGCAGGGCGGGCCGTGGTGGAGGCCAATCGCGGGGCGCTGACAGCGCTTTTGACCGTCCTTGATGAGGTGCTGGCGCCCAAAGGCGGCTAGACTAGTGGATATGTCGTGGCGCATGTTCCTTGCTTGGCTGGCCCTTGCCCCAGGTCTTGAGGCGTCGGCCCAGATCAGTTTTGATGGCAGCCTGGGTCCCGCCGGTCCCCTGGCGGGGCCGGAGTACCGGATTGCCGCCGAGGCGGGTCGGCGAGTGGGCGGGAATTTATTCCACAGCTTCACCCGCTTCGACCTGGCCGCCGGGGAGAGCGCCACCTTCACCGGTCCTGCGGCAGTGACCCATATCCTGGCCCGGGTCACTGGAGACGGGCCATCGGCCATCCATGGCCGGTTGCGTACCGAGGGTATGCCCGGAGCCGATCTACTGCTTATCAACCCCCACGGTATCCTATTCGGCCCTGACGCCCGCCTGGAGCTGGGCGGGTCCTTCGCTACCGCCAGCGCCGACCGCGTGGAGCTGGTCGATGGTGGTCACTTTCAGGCCCGATTTCCCGGGGCGAGCGTACTGACCGCCGCCCCGCCCTCGGCCTTTGGTTTTTTGGGAACAACGCCCGGTCTCCTAAGGGTGACGGGGACGCTGACCGTGGGAGAGGGGTTGTCCCTGACCCTGGCGGGTGGAGAACTGGAACTATCGGGTGGGCGCCTGGTGGCTCTGGATGGGCGTATCAGCTTGTTCAGCCTTGCCGGTTCAGGGATAGCCCGGCTCGGTTCGGGGAGCGATATGGAGGGCGCGGGAGGGCGCTTGGTCCTCGACGCCGACGCCGCCCTGAATACGGACGGCCAGAACGGTGGTCGGATCGTGATTCGGGGTGGCGCGCTGCGCGTCGAGGGAGCTGGCGTGTCGGCCCGGACCCTAGGTGACGGGCAAGGGGGCGGTATCGACGTGGGCCTGAGCGGCGTCTTTCAGGTGCGGGACGGCCTGTTCACCACCGATGTCATCGGCTCGGGCGTGGGAGGGAATCTAATAATCCGGGCCGAGCGCCTGGAACTGTCCGGTCAAAGTGACCTCACCGCTTCCACCCTGGGCGCCGGTTCGGGAGGCGATATCGACGTCGAGGCCGGAACCGTGCTGATCGCCGATCCCGGCGGTGTTGGCGAGCCGCGCTTTATCAACCCCGTGCCCCGACCCGATGGCAGCGTGGAACTGCTGACCGTGGCCGAGGGTCCGGGCATCTCCACCAACACCTTTGGCTCGGGTCAGGCCGGGGATATTCGTATCCGGGCCGAGCGCCTGGAACTGAGCGATGCCGGTATCATCGCCGCCGCCACCTTCGGCCCCGGCGCCGGTGGCGGCGTGACCGTGACCGCCGACCAGCTCCGCATCAGCCGGGGGGGAACGGAAGTGGCCACCGGCATCTTCGTCGGCTCCCTGCTGGACGCCACCGGCGACGGCGGCAATTTGGAGATCAACGTTGGTCGCCTGGAGCTGCTAGCCGGGGGTGTGCTCAGCGCCGAGACCTCGGGTCCTGGCCGGGGAGGCGTTCTTGGGGTGCGGGCCGATGAAATTCTCATCTCCGCCGCCAACACCGGACGGGTCACCGGCATCGGCGCTCCCGCCCGGGGGCGGAACAATGGCGGCGATGGCGGTGATATCCGCATCCAGGCCAGACGGCTGATTCTGCTGGAGGGGTCGGCCATTCTGGCCGCCACCACTGGCGATAGCAGCAGCAATGCTGGCAACATAGATCTGGAGCTGGGAACGCTGTTTATGCGCGGGGCCGCCATTAACGCCCGCTCCGCCCAGGCCGGAGGGGGACGGATCAGCCTGAACCTGAGGGAGTCCGGGTTGCTGGTGAACAGCACCATCACCACTCGGGTATTCGGCGGCCCGGACAGCAATGCCGGAGACATCGCCATCGGCCGATCCCGGTCCCTGGCGCTGCTGGGGAGCAGCCATATTGAGGCCGATGCCCGAGAGGGGCGGGGCGGCAGTGTACGGGTCGCCGCCCAGGCGCTCTTCCAGGGCTTCGGCAGCGCCATCACCGCCAGCTCCGAACTGGGGGTGGATGGGATGGTGGCCCTGGAGTCAGCCGAGGTGGACCCGAGCGGCGGCCTGGTGACCCTGCCTGCCCGGTTCTTCGATGCCACGGCGGTTTTGGACCGGCCCTGCGCCGGGCGTGCCGACGCCACGGTGTCCAGTCTCACGGTCCAGGTTTATGAGGCCCTGCCGAACACTCCTTCCGGGCTACGCTCTGAGTTACCGGCGGTCCGGGCAGCGGCGGGTGGCTGGACGCCGCCCGGCGCCGGTTGGATCACTTGTCGGTCTGGCCCTTGACCCGGTCGGTTGCCAATAGCATCACCCGGGACAGTCGGGAGCGCTCGTCGGCGCTGAGCTTGTCCTTGTTGGCCACCATCAGGGCGCGGGTGCAGATGGTGTCCACCGTGGTGTCGAAGCCCCAGCTTTTCTTCTCAATGGTCACATCCTCGAAGGTATAGACGGCGCTGCCGTCGGGAAGCTTGTCGTTCAGATCCCAATCGGTGACCGGCACGAAGTGAAATTCCTTGGGATTCTCCAGCACCACCTGCATGGCCGGAGAGCGGGCGTCCGGGCGCTGCACCAGCATGGCCGCCTTGACCTGGGCGTTTTTGCCGCCGTTCTTGAGCTGGAGCAGGGTTTCCATGGTGTCCACGAAAGCCGGTTGGGTGTTCTTGAATTTGGGTTCCAGGGTGGTCATATACTGCCAGGTGACCGCCACCCCGCTGTTGGGGTCCTGGAGCGAAATCAGATTGCCCTTGTCTTGCAAATCGCCGTCATCGTCGATGCCCGTATCCTTGCCGGTGACGATGAATACGCACTCCTGGCCCATCTCTCCCAGTAGCAGCATCCGGCTCTCGAAGTCCGGGTTTTCGATCAGAAAACTTTTTAGGGCGTCGGCCTGGGTCAGGCCGATGTTTACCGGCCCTTGGGGATCGTTGAGGCGCAGCAGATTTTCCATGGAGCCGACGCTGGGGATGACCTCCACGGCCACGTTCTGTTCGGCCATGACGGTTTTAAGGCGGCTGCCGATGCCGTAATAGCCGCCCCCTTCCTTGCCGGTGCTGATGGCCAGCCCCTCGGCAAGAGCGGCGCCGGACAGGCCCAGGGCAAGGGCGAAACAAACGGCGGAGGGTGTCTTCATAGTCCTTATCCTGTATGGCTTGGGTAGGATCGGCCGCAGCGGCGGCGATGTCAGGGGTATGCCAGGATGAGGGGAGCATGTCAATTGCCAACCCGGCCGGTGGGCTACCGTCCGTGCGCAGGTATTTCAAATTGTAGGGGTACACGCCAACCCGGTCTTGATTCTCAATAAATACTGTATATATTTACACCATGAATAAACTGACAGCACGACAGCAGCAAGTTCTGGAATTAATCCGCGCCTGGGTGGCCGACCAAGGTATGCCCCCCACCCGGGCCGAACTGGCCCGAGCCTTGGGGTTCAGCTCCCTCAATGCCGTGGAAGTCCACCTCAAGGCACTGACCCGCAAGGGTTGCATCGAGCGTCTGCCGGGGACTTCCCGAGGCATCCGCCTGTTAGAAGAGGCTGACCCCGGCGGCATTCCCTTGGTGGGCCGGGTGGCGGCCGGGACGCCGATCCTGGCCCAGCAGCATATCGAGGGGCATTACCGGATTGAGGCCCTGTTCGAGCCACCGGCCGATTATCTGTTGCGGGTGCAGGGCATGAGCATGCGCGACGTCGGCATCCTGGATGGGGACCTGCTGGCCGTGCATCGCACCACCGAGGTTCACGACGGCCAGATCGTGGTGGCCCGGCTAGGCGAGGAGGTGACGGTCAAGCGCTTCGAGCGCCAAGGCCCCAGGGTCTGGCTGCTGCCGGAAAATCCCGAGTTTCAACCCATCCCGGTGGACCCGCAGCGGGACCACCTAGTCATCGAGGGCATTGCCGTGGGCGTTATCCGAAACGGGAGGCTATAAACCCATGCATCACACCACCGACAATCTGTTGCGGTTCCCGGCCCAAGGCCGGGGCAGGGAGGCCATCTCATCCCCCGGGCTGGACACCGGGTTTCCCGAACTGGATGCGCTACTCCCCGACGGTTGGCCCGGTGCGTGCCTAGCCGAGATCCTCGTGGAGCGGCCACAAGCGGGGGAGCTGACCCTGCTGATGCCGGTTCTGGCTGAACTATGCCGGGAGCGGCGCTGGATCGCCTGGATCGATCCACCCCATCTCCCCTTGGCGCCAGCCCTGGCCGCCCGGGGTCTGGACCCGTCCCGGCAGTTGCTGATTCATACCCGGCCCGGCGCCGACCCGCTCCTGGCCATGGAGCAGGGGCTAGGCTCGGGGACCTGCTCGGCGGTGCTAGCCTGGCCTTCGGCGTTGGACGGGCGGGCTTTGGGTCGGCTGCAACAGGCCGCCGAGAGGGGTGACGCCCGAGGGTTTGTGTTCCGGCCCCGCAAGGCCGCCGCCCGAGCCTCGGCGGCGGCCTTACGGCTCCAAACCCTGCCGGGGGGCAAAGTGGAAATTCTCCGGGGTCGGATCGGGGGGGCGGCCATCGCCGAGCTATGGACGGGATATACTGGAGGCGAGTCGTTTTTTCTGGAGCCTGCCCGTCGCTATTGTCTGCCGGGGAACCGAATCCGGCGCGTCGGCGTCTGAACAGCACGTTCCCGTGACGCCGGGCCTACCGACCGTGGCCGGGCCTGGTGAGAGTCCATGACAACTATTACAAAGCCCCTGCTATCCGGTCTGCTGGGGCTGTTTCTGGTCACGGCGCCCCTGGCCGCCCAGGAACAGCCCACTCCTGTCAAAGTGGATGCCGTGCGCACCCAGTCCATGTCCCAGACCGTGCCGGTGCTGGGTCGGCTGGTGGCCTTGCAGAGCGGTGTGGTGGCGGCCCGCACCGAGGGGCCGGTGGCGGAACTGCGGGTCCAGGTGGGCGACCATGTGGAGCAAGGCCAAACGCTGGCGCTGTTGGATCAAGCCCGTCTGCGTGCCCAGGTCAACCGCCGGGAGGCGGAACTCCAGGAACTGCAAGCCCGCAAGGTCACCGCCGAGGCCCGGGAGCGGCTGGCCCGGCTGGAACTGACGCGGCTGGAGAAGCTTCGGGGCAGCGCCGCGTTCAACCGCGCCCTGTACGATACCCGGGTCCAGGAGCTGGACGTGGCCAGAAGCAGCCTTCGCGAGGCCGAAGCCCGTATCCAAAGCGGCCGGGCGGAGCTGGACTTGGCCCATATTGAACTGTCCGACGCCACCATCCAGGCCCCCTATGCTGGGGCGGTCATCCAGCGCCAGGCGGTGGAGGGGGCTTGGCTGAAGGTGGGGGACCCGGTGGTCATCCTAGTCAACGACAACACCCTGGAGATCGAGGCCGAGGTGCCCTCCGACCGCCTGGAGGGCCTGAACCCCGGGCAGATGGTGACGGTGTTTCCAGAAGGCTCCCCCGACCGTTATCTGGCCCGAGTGCGGGCGGTGATCCCTCAGGAGAATCCCGCCTCCCGCACCCGCCCGGTGCGCCTGGTCCCCCAGTTTCCACCTCAGCGGGTCCGGCTGGCCGTCAATCAGCCGGTAACCCTGCTGATTCCCGCAGGCGGCGCCGCCAAAGTGGTGTCGGTGCATAAGGACGCAGTACTGCGCAAGGGCGGCCAAGCCCTGGTGTTCGTGGTGGAGGAAGGCGCCGCCCGGCCCCGGTCGGTGCTGCTAGGCCAGGCGGTGGGGGATCGTTTTCAGGTGCTGGACGGCCTTCGGCCTGGAGAGCTGGTGGTGGTGCGGGGCAACGAGCGGCTGCGCCCAGGACAGGCAGTGAGTTTCGAGTTGCCGGACGGGACGGAAGTGGGCAGTCGGGGCTAGACCGTGGACCTGATCCATGTGGCCATCCACCGGCCCATCGCCATCGTCGCGGCGGTACTGATGGTAATGATGTTTGGGGTGCTGGCCCTGAACACCATCCCCGTGCAACTGGCTCCAGATGTGCGTAAACCCATCATCACCGTCAGCACCCACTGGCCCGGAGCCGCCCCTGCGGAGATCGAGCGGGAACTGGTGGTGCGGCAGGAGGAAGCCCTCAAGGGCCTGGAGGGGCTACGGGAGATGACCAGTTCCTCCCAGACCGGCCAGGCCGAGATCACCCTGGAGTTCGCCGTGGGCCAGAACATGGACCGGGCGCTGCTGCTGGTGGCCAACCGCCTGGATCGGGTCACCGGTTACCCCCAGGAGGCCGACGAGCCCACCCTGGGAACCGCCGGCTCCGAGGACACCCCCATTGCCTGGTTTGGCCTGCAACGGCTGCCCGGCAATGAGCGCCCCATGCACAGCTACGGGGACTTCGCCGAGGACGTGGTCCAGGAGCGCCTGGAACGGGTGCCCGGGGTAAGTCGGGTCAATGTGTTCGGGGGCAGCGAGCGGGAACTGCGGGTGGTGGTGGACCCCCGGCGCATGGCCCAGTATGGGCTGACCATCGGCCAGGTGGTGGAGTCCCTGCGCGCCGCCAACGTGTCCCTGTCCGCTGGGGACGTGGACGAGGGCAAGCGCCGCTACGTGGTGCGCACCGAGGGCGAGCTGACCAGTGTCGATGAGGTCAAGGCGGTGTTGGTGCTCAGTCGTCTGGACCCGGCCAGCGACCGTACCACGCGGGTCACGATAGGGGACCTGGCCGCAGTGTATTTCGCCCATAAGGAACCTGGCGCCCATATTCGCCGCTTGGGGGAGCCGGCCATCGCCATCAACGCCGTGCGGGACACCGGCGCCAATGTCATCGAGACCATGGCGGGTATCCGGGCGGCGGTGGCGGAACTCAACCGGCGGACCTTGCCCGATGCCGATCTGGAGCTTACCCAGCTCTACGACGAGACGGTCTACATCAACTCCGCCATCGACCTGGTCCAGCAGAACATCTGGGTGGGGGGCAGCCTGGCGGCGCTGATCCTGCTGCTGTTTCTGCGCTCCTTCGGGGCCACCCTGGTGGTGACCATTGCCATCCCGGTATCGGTGGTAGGCTCCTTCGTGGCCATGGCGGCCCTGGGCCGGTCCATCAATGTGATCTCCCTGGCCGGGCTGGCCTTCGCCGTGGGCATGGTGGTGGATGCCGCTATTGTGGTGCTGGAAAACATCTACCGGCTGCGCCAGCAGGGCTTGGGAGCGGCGGAGGCGGCTTATAAGGGCGCCGCCCAGGTCTGGGGGGCGGTGCTGGTGTCGGCCCTGACCACGGTGATGGTGTTTATCCCGGTGCTGGTAATGGAGCTGGAAGTGGGCCAGTTGTTCCGGGACATCGCCGTGGCCATTTCCGTATCGGTGCTACTGTCTTTGCTGGGGGCGGTGACGGTGATTCCGGCCCTGTCTAGACGGCTGTTGGGGGGCAAGATGGCCGTCGGTGGCCGCCGGATTCCGGTGCTGGATACCCTGGCCGGGGGCTTTGTGGCCTTGATCATGGGCTTTGTGGGCAGGGTTTGCCGTAGCCGGGCGTTGGCCCTGGGGGTGGTGGTCGGAATCAGCGCCGCCGCCCTGGCCGTGAGCTGGGCCTGGCTGCCCAAGCTGGAGTACCTGCCGGAAGGCAATCGTAATCTGGTGTTCGGGATCATCCTGCCGCCCCCCGGCTACAATCTGGACACCACCTTTGCCATCGCCCGGGACGTGGAAAACGCGGTGCGGCCCCAGTGGGCCAGTGAGACCGGTCCCGAGTCGGCACTCGGCCAGCCTCCCAAGATCGAGAACTTTTTCTTCGTGGCCACCCGTTCCCGAACTTTCGTGGGGGCCTCGTCCATGGAACCCACCCGGGCCGGGGAACTGATCCCGGTGCTGGCCGAGCCGGTATTCCGGGAGCCGGGCACTTTTGGCTTCATGACCCAACCCTCCCTGTTTGGCCGGGGCATTGGCGGCGGTCGGGCCGTGAATCTGGACATCGCCGGGCCGGACCTGGAGCGGGTGCTGGAGGTGGCCCAGCAGGCCGCCGGGCGGGTCAACCAGGTCATGCCCCGGGAGCAGGGTCATCAATTCCGGCCGCTACCGGGTCTGGAACTGGGCGCCCCGGAGGTGCGGGTGCTACCGGATCGAGTACGGCTGGCGGACAACGGCTTGAGCGCCCGGGACCTGGGGCTGACCGTGGACGCCTTCAACGACGGCCTGCGGGTGACGGAAATCACCGTGGAGGGCAAGCGCATCGACCTGACCCTACAGGGACCGGAGCAGGGCATCACTGAGACCCAGGGCATCGCTTATCTGCCGGTGGTCACCCGCGAGGGCATGATTGTTCCCGCAGGCACCCTGGCCACGGTGCTGATGACCGCCGGTCCTACCGAGATTCGCCATCGGGAGCGGGTCCGCACCGTGACCCTGGAGGTGCGCCCGGCCCCCGGCATTGCCCTGGAGAGCGCCATTGAGGTCCTGCGCGCCCAGGTGGTGGAACCCCTGAGCCAAAACCTGCCCCCGGGGGTGCGGCTGTCCCTGTCCGGCACCGCCGATCAACTCACCGAGACCTGGAACGCCATGGTCTGGCAGTTGCTGGTGGCTATCGCCATCGTCTATCTGGTGATGGCCGTGTTGTTCGAGAGCTTTCTGTTTCCCTTTATCATCATCTTCTCGGTGCCCCTGGCCACCGCCGGGGCGGTAATAGGGTTGGCGCTCCTGAACCGCTTCGTGTTCCAGCCCCTGGACATGCTCACCCTGCTAGGCTTCGTGATCCTGGTGGGCATCGTGGTCAATAACGCTATTTTGCTGGTGCACCAGACCCTGTATCTGTTGCGGGAGGAGGGCCTGGCCGCCCGGGAGGCCATCGTCGAGGCCACCCGTAACCGCATCCGGCCCATTTTTATGTCCACCCTGACCTCGGTGGTGGGCATGCTGCCCCTGGTGTTGTTTCCGGGCGCTGGTTCGGAGCTGTACCGGGGTCTGGGGTCGGTGGTGGTGGGGGGGCTGGCCCTGTCGGCGCTGCTCACTCTGGCCATCATCCCGCCGCTGCTGACCGTGTTTTTGGGCGGTTCTTCCGCTAAGGTATAGAAAACACACGGAACGGGTCAAGCTTATGAACGCGCCGGAAAAGTTACGACCGCGGCTACGCGGGCGTTGGTCGTACGTGCCGGTGGCGGTGGTGATCATCGCGGGCCTCATCCTATCCATCAAAGCCTTCACCCTGGCCCGCCAGGCCGAACTGGGGGTTTTGCAGGAGCGGTTTATTCAGCGGGCCGGGGAACGTATCCATGCCCTGGAGCAGGATCTGGGCAATAATCTGGAGGCCACCAAGTTCATCGGCGACCTATATGGCTCTTCCTTGTTCGTGGATCGCCAGGAGTTCCAAGTTTTCGTCAGCCGCATCCTCCGGGAACACCCCAGTCTGGATTATCTGGCCTGGGTGCCCCGGGTGGGAGAGGAACGGCGCCTGTCCATTGTTTCCCTAGCCCGCTCTCAGGGCCTGGACGATTTCGATCTGCGGGAAGACGGACCCCAAGGGGCGCTGCGTCCGGCGGCCGTCCGGGAGACCTATTACCCCATCTATTATGTGGAGCCGATGGCGGCCAACGGCAATTTGCTGGGCCTGGACCTGGGTATCCGGCCCGCCTATCGAAAGGCCCTGGAGCAGGCCCGGGATCAAGCTCGCTTAGTGGCCACCGGGGGGGTGGCCCTGGGCCGGGGCGACATGGCCACCGAGGGCTTTTTGGCATTCTGGCCTATTTATGCCAAATGGCGGCCTATCGATACCGAGGCACAGCGCCGCCAGCACTTGGAGGGCTTCGCCATGGCCGCCCTGCGCCTGGCCGATGTGGTGGCGAGCAGCCGCGGGCCAAGTTCGACAACCGGGCTGGACCTAAAGCTGAGTATTTTCGATCACAGCGCCCCCGACGGCGGCCGCTGGCTGTATGGTTCTGGCAACGGGGCGGCCCCGCCCGATCCACCGGCGGATGGGGTGCTGGTGGAGAGTTTCCGGCTGACCCGGCGACTGGAGGTGGGCGGCCGCCAGTGGCTGGTGGTCTGTACCGTGGAAAGCGGTTCCCTGGAGGATACCCGGCGCCTGCTCGCGCCCATCTGGCTGGGCCTGTTGGGTTTGGTGCTGACCCTGACCCTGGCGGCCTATATCTTGTCCGGCATCCGCCGTTCGGCCCTGGTGGAACAGCAGGTCTTCGAGCGTACCGAGAAGCTCAACTACCGGACCCGGGCCTTGGCCGAGTCTAACGCCAAACTGGCCAATGAAGTGACGGCCCGGCGTGAGGCCGAGCGCAGCCTGGCTGTGCAAGTGGAGGAACACGCCCTGGCCAACACCGAACTGGCCCGCACCCTGGAGCAACTCAAAGAAGCCCAGGATCAATTGGTACAGACGGAAAAACTGGCATCCCTGGGCGCTCTGGTGGCGGGGGTGGCCCACGAGATCAATACCCCCGTGGGGGTGGCGGTCACCGCCGCCTCTACTCTGCGCGCACGGGCCGAGGCGTTGGCCCGGGATCTGGAACAGGGCCAGCTCAAAAAATCCTCCCTTAAGGATTTTCTGGAAACAGCCGATCAATCCACCCGTATCCTGCTCAGTAACCTGGAGCGGGCCGCAGAGTTGATCCAGAGCTTCAAACAGGTGGCGGTGGATCGCTCAAACAGCGAGCGGCGGCGTTTCAACGTGCGGGAATATATGGAAGAAATTCTGCTCAGCCTGCGCCCCCGGCTCAAGCAAACCCCACACCGAGTGGAGCTGGAATGTGATGACGCTTTGGAGATTGACAGCTATCCGGGGGCGCTGTCTCAGGTGTTGACCAATCTGATCATGAATTCGCTGATTCATGCTTATGATTCCGACGACGGTCGGAGCGGAGTGATGCGCCTCCAGGTGCGCCGCGCCGGTGAACACTTGGAATTGCGCTACAGCGACGACGGCAAAGGTATGACGACCGAGCAACTTCGGCAAATCTTCGAACCCTTTTACACCACTCGCCGGGGCGCCGGGGGCAGCGGGCTGGGCATGCATATCGTCTATAACCTAGTGACTCAAACCCTAGGCGGCGCTATTCAGGTCAACAGTCAACCTGGGCAGGGTGTAGAGTTCACACTGTCTTTACCGATGCAAGCAGGAGACTGACCGTGAGCGAATGGGATGACGAGTTGCAGTTTATGGATGAAGACGAAACTGCGGACAAGCCGGGCCTGTCGCCCTGGAAACTGCTGATTGTCGATGATGAACAAGAAGTTCACGAGGTAACCAAACTCAGTCTGGCAGGCTTCGATTTCTCTGGACGTGGATTGATGTTCCTGGATGCTTATTCCGGGGCCGAAGCCCGGCGGATCATGGCCGAGGAAAAGGATATTGCCGTGATCCTACTGGATGTGGTGATGGAGACCGACCACGCCGGCCTGGACCTGGTGCGGTATATCCGTGGTGAGCTGGGTAACCGCTTCGTACGCATCGTGCTGCGCACCGGACAGCCGGGCCAAGCCCCGGAGCATCGGGTGATCGTGGACTACGATATCAACGACTACAAGTCCAAGACCGAACTGACCCACCAAAAACTCTTCACCGTGGTTCACACCAGCCTGTCCTCGTATCGGGACATCATGGCCCTGGAAGCCAACCGCCGGGGTCTGCGGCAGATCATCGACGCTTCGGCCACTATTTTCGAGCTGCATTCCATAGAGCATTTCGCCCAAGGGGTGCTGGAGCAGTTGACGGCGCTTTTGTATTTACAACATGACGCCATGATGGTGCGCACCGCCGGGGTCGCCGCCGAGCGCCACGACCAGAGCCTGGCCATCCTGGCGGGGGCCGGGCGTTACCGGAACAAGCACGGCCTGAACGCCCGGGATGAACTGCACCCGGAGGTGGTGCAGCGTATCGAGCAGGCCATGGCCGAGCAGCGCAGCCGCACCGGGTCGGATTATTTCGTGGGCTATTTCTGCAACAGAGCTGGCCAGGAGCACGCCCTGTACGTGGCCGGGGACAAGCCCTTCAGCGTGCCCGACCTGCAACTGGTGGACTTGTTTTGCCGTAACGTGGCCATTGCCGAGGAGAATTTGGCCCTCAAGAAAGAGATCGAGGATACCCAGCGGGAGATTGTCTACGTGCTGGGGGAGGCTATCGAAAAACGCTCCCAGGAGACCGGCAATCACGTCCGCCGGGTGGGGGAGTACTGTCGGCTGCTGGGTCGGCTATGGGGCCTGGACCCGGACGAGGCGGAGATGTTGTATCTGGCCGCGCCCCTGCACGATGCCGGCAAGATCAGCATTCCCGACGCCATTCTTAACAAACCGGGCCGCCATACCGATGAGGAATCCGAGGTGATGCGTAGCCACGCCCAAGTGGGCTTCGAGCTGCTACGCCACAACCAGCGGCCAGTGCTTCAGGCCGCCGCGATAATCGCGGGCACCCACCACGAACGCTGGGACGGCAACGGTTACCCCCAAGGGCTGAAAGGCGAGAAGATACCCCTATACGGGCGGATCGCCGCCATGGCCGATGTGTTCGATGCCCTGGGCAGTGAGCGCTGTTATAAACCAGCCTGGGGCCTGGAGCGGATTGTGGAACTGGTCCGCGCCGAGCGGGGTGGGCACTTCGACCCGCGACTGGTGGACCTGTTTCTGAAGAACCTGAACCTGTTTCTGGAAATCCGCGACCGGCTGGCGGATACCTAACGCCCCGCCCGCTCCCATGTAGGGGCTAGAACCGGGCGGGTGGTTACCACCATACCCTATCACCGGGCTTATGGAATCGCCACTCCCCCGGTATCGGGAGCGGGGCGGTGGATTATGTCCACCCCTCCAGGGTCTTCATCACCCCTTCCAGGTCCAGCCCCGCGTCCCTTAGCATGTCTTCCCGTTCCCCGTGCTCCAGGTAGCGATCCGGCAGGCCAATATGCAGCATCGGCGTCCGCACCCCATGGGCGGTCAGCAGTTCGTCCACGGCGCTGCCGGCGCCTCCGGCCACGGCGTTTTCCTCCAGGGTGACCAGGCGCTCGTGCTCCCGGGCCAGACGCAGAATCAGCTCCTCGTCCAGGGGTTTGATAAAGCGCATATTGACCACCGTGGCGTCCAGTTTTTCGGCGGCTTGCTCGGCCACTTGGAGCAGGGTCCCGAAAGCCAACAGGGCCAGACCCTGACCCCGGCGGCGCAGCTCGGCCTTGCCCATGGGCAGAGCCTGCATGTCCTTTTGGATGGGCGTTCCCGGTCCCCGGCCCCGAGGGTAGCGCACCGCCGTCGGCTGGTGGAGCCGGAAGCCGGTGTACAGCATCTGCCGAAGTTCGTTCTCGTCGGCCGGGGCCATGATCACCAGATGGGGCAGGCAGCGCATATAGCTCAGGTCGAAGCTGCCGTTATGGGTAGGCCCATCCCCCCCTACCGGTCCGGCCCGGTCGATGGCGAATAGCACCGGCAGGTTTTGGATGGTCACGTCATGGATAAGCTGATCATAGGCCCGCTGCAAGAACGTGGAATAAATGGCCACTACCGGCTTCAGTCCGTCGCAGGCCATGCCAGCGGCCAAGGTGACGCTGTGCTGCTCGGCGATGCCCACGTCAAAATAGCGCTCCGGGAAGCGTTCGGAAAACTGCATCAGGCCCGAGCCTTCGCGCATGGCCGGGGTGATGCCCACCAGCCGCTCATCCAGTTCGGCCATATCGCACAGCCACTCCCCGAACACCTGGGAATAGCTGGGACCACCGCTGCTCTTGGTGGCGGCCAGGCCCTGCTGGGGGTTGAAGGCGCTGACCCCGTGGTACTTCACCGGGGCGTCCTCGGCCAGCTTATAGCCTTTGCCCTTGCGGGTGACCACGTGCAAAAGCCGCGGCCCGGACAGGTCTCGCAAATTGCCCAGGGTTTGCACCAGGGAGTCCAGATCGTGGCCGTCCACGGGGCCAAAGTAATTGAAGCCCAGTTCTTCGAACAGGGTGCCGGGGGTGACCATGCCCTTGACGTGTTCCTCAGCCCGGCGGGCGAACTCCCAGACCGGGGGCATATGGGACAGGACTTTTTTGCTGCCCTCCCGGACCGTGGAATACATGCGCCCGGACAATACCCGGGTAAGGTAGGAGGACATGGCCCCCACGTTGGGAGAGATGGACATCTCGTTGTCGTTGAGGATCACCAGCAGGTCGGCCTTCAGGTCGCCAGCGTGGTTGAGGGCCTCGAAGGCCAGCCCGGCGGTCATCCCACCGTCGCCGATGATGGCTACCGCCTTGCGGTTATGGCCGGTTTGGCGAGCGGCCACGGCCATGCCCAGGGCGGCGCTGATGCTGGTGCTGGAGTGGCCTACCCCGAAGGTGTCGTAGGGGCTTTCGGCGCGCTTGGGGAACGGTGCTAGACCTTCCCAGCGGCGTATGGTGTCCATTTGATTTCGGCGGCCAGTGAGGATCTTGTGGGGATAGCTCTGATGGCCCACATCCCAGACCAGCCGGTCCTCGGGGGTGTCGTAGATATAATGTAGCGCCACGGTAAGTTCCACCGCCCCTAGTCCGGCGGCGAAGTGGCCGCCGGTCTTGGCGACCGACTGGATCAGGAACTCCCGTAGCTCCTCGGCCAGGGAGCCTAGTTTGGCTTCGGGTAACTGGCGCAGATCGGAAGGGAATTCGATGGCATCCAGAATAGGGAACTGATCGCTTGTCATACTGCACGATTCCTGATGGGTTGGCGTCCGCCCCTCCACGAACGAAGGGGCTTGCGGCGGATTCCGGGTCAATGCCGGCGCCGGTGGCGGCCCACGGCGCTCAGTGGCTCCGTTCGACGATATAAGCGGCAATCCAGCGTAGGGTTGCCGCTTGCTCACCCAGTTTGTCCAAGCTATCCAGGGCGTCTTCCACCAGTAACTTGGCGTGTTCCCGGGCGCCGTCCAGGCCCAGCAGGGCCGGGTAGGTAGGTTTGTTGGCGGCTTGGTCCTTGCCCGGGGTTTTGCCCAGGTCGCGGGCGTCGCCGGTGATATCCAAAATGTCATCGCGGATCTGGAAGGCCAGGCCAATACACTTGGCGTAATGATCCAGCCGCTCCAGGGTGGCGACGTCGATGGCCGGTTGGCACAGCGCCCCCATCACCACGCAGGCCCGGATCAGGGCGCCGGTCTTATGGATATGCATGTTTTCCAGTTCGGCCTGGTTGAGGCCGCAGTTGACCGCTTCCAGGTCAATGGCCTGACCGCCCACCAAGCCCCGGGAGCCGACGGCCTGGGCCAGGGTATCAATGATCCTGATACGCAGGGTCGGCTCCGCCACCATTCCCGGGTCGCTGGCCAGAACCTGGAAAGCCAGGGCTTGCAGACCGTCGCCAGCCAGGATGGCGGTGGCTTCATCGAAGGCTTTGTGTACCGTGGGTCGGCCCCGGCGCAGATCGTCGTCGTCCATGGCCGGCAGGTCGTCGTGGATCAGGGAATAGGCGTGGATCAGTTCCACCGCTGCGGCCGGCCCGTCCAGGTTGTCTGGCGCCGCGCCCATGGCCTCCCCGGCGGCGTAGACCAGCACCGGGCGGACCCGCTTGCCACCCCCCAGCACGGCATAGCGCATGGCCTCGTGAAGCCGGGCGGGGTGGATACGAGCTGTCGGTAGCCAGCGATCCAGAGCGTGTTCCACCCGGTCTCGATACTGGGCAATGCGGGTTTCGGGCATGGTGGTCAGTCCTGTCCGTCCAGGGGCGCAACACTGACCTGACCGTCGCGTTCCAGGAGTTTGTCCACTTTTTGTTCGGCCTGCCGAAGGGTGATTTGGCAGAGCCGTGTCAGTTCCACGCCCCGTTCGAAACGGGTCAGGGAGTCCTCCAGGGACAACTCGCCCTTCTCTAATTGCTCCACCACGGTTTCCAGTTCCCCCAGGGCCTGCTCAAAATCAATGGGTGTGGTTTTTTTCGCTGCCATAAATACCGTTCCCCCCTCAAGGGAGGGTACGTTACCCTGCCGTATCGGGGCGGTCAATTTTGGCGTCTTTTTTTATTTTTCGGCGATTGACAAATTTGCAGCCATGAACTTTAGTTCATAGTGGGTTTAGACTTAGTCTAATTTTTAGGCTGGGCCTATCCAGGCGCATGACGCCGGATTTATCCCGGTGTTCGCTAAACCAGAGACTGGAGGATTCACCATGGCAGCATTGAAAGGCACCCAGACCGAAGACAACCTTAAAGCCGCGTTCGCTGGCGAGTCCCAGGCCAACCGCCGCTACCTGTACTTCGCCTCCAAGGCCGACGTGGAGGGCTATAATGACGTGGCCGCAGTATTCCGCTCCACCGCCGAAGGGGAGACCGGCCACGCCCATGGCCACCTGGAATATCTGGAAGAAGTGGGCGACCCCGCCACCGGTCTGCCTTTCGGACCCACCGGCGCTAACCTAAAAACCGCCATTGCCGGGGAGACCCACGAGTACACCGATATGTATCCCGGCATGGCCAAGACCGCCCGGGACGAGGGCTTCGACGAGATCGCCGACTGGTTCGAGACCCTGGCCAAGGCGGAACGTTCCCACGCCAATCGCTTTCAAAAGGCGTTGAATCAACTGGACGCCTGATCGCCACCGCCCGGCGCGGCCCGCCGCCGCGCCGAACCGGCTTTCCCTGTCCGCCGCAGCGGACCGTCACCTAAAGGATTCGAACATGGCCGAACGCGAACAGCCCCGGGAAGGCAGCCTGGAGGCGCCGACCCGTCACCCCCTGGATTGGCGCAACTCCGAGTTTCACGACGAAACCGCCCTGTTCGCCGAACTGGAACGGGTCTTCGATATCTGCCACGGCTGTCGGCGCTGCTTCAGTTTATGCCAATCCTTCCCGACCCTGTTTGACCTGATCGACGAGTCCGAGACCATGGAATTGGACGGGGTGGCCCAGTCCGACTACTGGAGCGTGGTGGACCACTGCTATCTCTGCGACATGTGCTACATGACCAAATGTCCCTACGTGCCGCCCCATCCCTGGAATGTGGACTTCCCTCACCTGATGCTCCGGGCCAAGGCCGTCAAGCACCGCCAGGGGCGCACCTCCGCCCGGGACAAGCTAATCACCAACACCGACCTGGTGGGCCGCCTGGCGGGCATCCCGGTGGTCACCCAGACCGTCAACGCCGTCAACCGCAACCCCACCGCCCGTAAGCTGATGCATGACCGGCTGGGCATCCACAAGGACGCCAAACTACCGGAATACGCCCCCAAAACCCTCAGGCAGCAAGTGGGCAAGCGCCAAAGCCCCCTGACCCAGGCCAAGCCCGCCGAGGGCACCCGGGGCCGGGTGGCCCTGTTCGGCACCTGCTACGGCAACGCCAATGAACCCCAGTTGGGGGAGGATCTGATCGCTGTGTTCGAACACAACGGCATTCCGGTGCGGCTGGTCAGCGACGCCCGCTGTTGCGGCATGCCCAAGCTGGAACTGGGGGACCTGGAGTCCGTGGAGCGGGCCAAGCATCACAATATCCCCCTGCTGGCCCGCCTGGTTGACGAGGGCTGGGATATCGTCGCCCCGGTGCCCTCTTGCGTGCTGATGTTCAAGCAGGAACTGCCCTTGATGTTCCCAGACGATCCGGCCGTGGCCAAGGTGCGCGACGCCCTGTTCGACCCCTTTGATTATCTATTCCGCCGCCACAAGTCCGGCCTGCTCAATACCGAGTTCAAGACCGCCTTAGGCAGCGTGGCCTACCATGTGCCCTGCCATTTGCGGGTGCAGAATCTGGGTCTCAAGACCCGGGACCTGCTGGCCCTGGTGCCGGAGACCACCATCACCCCCATCGAGCGCTGCTCCGGGCACGACGGCACTTACGCGGTCAAGACAGAATTCCACGACACGGCCATGAAGATCGGCCGCCCGGTATTCAGCCGGATCGAAAAGGCCAAGGCGGATCACTACACCAGCGACTGTCCCATCGCCGGCCACCACATCGCCGAGGGGCTGAAGAACGACTCCACCCCCAAGCACCCCTTGAGCCTGCTGCGCCTGGCCTATGGCATCTGATTCGGAGGTATCCATGCAGAAACTGAGCCGCGCCGACCTGATGCCCTTGGAAACCTACGCCGAGCGCCGCCCGGCCTTCAGGGCCGAAGTGCTGGCCCATAAAAAACCCCGCAAGGTTCGTTTAGGGGAGCACGCCACCCTGCTGTTCGAGGACCGGATCACCATCCAGTACCAGATTCAGGAGATGCTGCGGGTGGAGCGGATCTTCGAGGCCGCGGGCATCGACGACGAGCTGTCCGCCTACAATCCCCTGATTCCCGACGGCGGCAACCTCAAGGCCACGTTTTTGGTGGAATACGAAAACGAGACCGAGCGCAAGGCCGCCCTGGCCCGGCTGATCGGCGTCGAGGACAAGGTCTGGATGCAGGTCCAGGGTTTCGACAAAGTCTGGGCCATCGCCGACGAGGACATGGACCGGGAGAACGAGGAAAAGACCTCCGCGGTGCATTTCCTGCGCTTCGAATTCACCCCGGCCATGATCGCCGCCGCCAAGGAGGGGGCCGCCCTTGGGGTGGGCATCGACCACAGGCACTATGGAGCCGCCACGGAAGCCCTGCCGGAGCCGGTTCGCCAGGCTCTGGTGGCCGATTTCGACTAGAGGTATCCCACCATGATTACGTTTAATACCGAACACGCCGGCAGCATCATGATGTTTGACGAGCCTGCCCGAGCCTTACTGCGGATGATGGGCACCAGCGCCAGTGTCAAGGGAGCGCTGCTAGCCGAGGACGTGCCCGCCGCCCTGGCGTCTTTGGAGGCGGCCCTGCAAGGGTTGCCCCCGGAGGCTGTCGGCCAGCAGGGGGACGCCGAGGAGGGCGAGAAGAATGAGACCAAGGACGCCGTCCTGGTGACCCTGGCCCAACGGGCCGTGCCCTTGCGGGATCTGCTGCGCCGGGCGGTGGAAACGGAGTCCTATGTGAGTTGGGGACCGTGAGGGGCGAAACCGCTTTAGTAGGGTGCGATAAATGCCAAGCCCGTAGCCCGTAGATACAAGGATGCGGTGAGGAACGAACCGCATCATTCGCCTCCAAACCCTGCGCAACGAACACAAGTTATGACTGCCTACCAGCGAGCGAGAATAAAAGAGGGCACCTATTTTTTCACGTTCAACTGTGCCGCGTGTCACGGCAACATATTGCTGTCCAGTCAAATAAGCCTCTTGCGGCAAGTCATTTCCGATCATCCGACCTATCCACGGCAGACATCCCTTTATGATTGATGCGGTTCGTTCCTCACCGCATCTACAGCAGTGACTGCTCCCCGCCCTGACGGGCGAGGCTTCCAACTTCTCAGGCGGCAACCAG
>CAZQXD010000029.1:36766-51480 GCA_964597315.1 uncultured Candidatus Competibacteraceae bacterium | reverse complement strand
TAGCAACGTGCTGTGAAGCGTCAACCCTCTCGGTCTCTGGATCGGGAATCCCCTTCCTTCAGGGAGGATGTCAAGTCAAGTCGATCAGCCCTTGGCTCGTCAGTCCATTTTACGCAGGTTGACGTCGCTCACCGGACAGGCGTCACTGACGTAGGCGCCGGCAAACTGGCCCCGCTCGAAGTTCATCTGGCCGTTGATCTCCAGTCCCCCGTGCCCCTGGGGCTGAAAAACCCACTGGCCCGGCTTTAGGGTGAGTTCTCCCGAGCCTGGGTCAAAGGTTCCCTCCATGAGCAGGCTACCCGAGGACATGCCCTGCGGGCTGTTGCTGACCGGATAGTACGTCTGCATCGCCCGCACCATGTTATCGCCCTTGAAGGCCAGGGCCAGGGCGAGACCGATAACGGTGTCGCCACACTGGCCGCGACCGTTCCAGACGCCGTTGCCGGGGTTCTCATCGTCGGACACCATCATCCGGTTGATCACCACGCGCTGAGCCAGTTGTTCTTGGGTCGATGGGGTCAGCGGAACCCAGGTCTTTCCTTGTTCCATGGTCAGGACCGTTTCCACGTCGATCATCCGGGCGTCGATGTGAACCCGGTCGCCGAGGGGGTTCATCTCCCCGACGATCAGGGTGTTCACGTTGAGGAACTGACCAACCTTACCCGCCGTGTCTTTGTCGAACCCGAACACGCCGCCCACCTCAAGCTCTTCGATGGCCTGGACTATTTGGGCGCGCTCGACGACCCGGCAATGTCCACCGGCCACCTCGATCATCTGGCCGGTCAGGCGGGTCATGAGGAAATTGGTGAAGGCCGTGGTGCGGTGGTCAGGGAGCAGGAACGGGGTCACCGCGATGCGCCGCTGTCCGGTGGCTCCCGACGAGGGATTTCCGGTCGCGGGCGCGGGAGTCGTCGCCCCGTCCGGTTCGGAGGAGGTCCCCGTCGGGCCGTGGCTGGGGGGGTTGTCGGCGCAGATCCGTGAGTCGATGAGCAGTTTGTGCGCCAGAATCTCGACGGCCTCGTCGAGTGTCCCCGCCGCCGAAGCGGGAAGCGACAGGACAGCGAGGGCGCTAGCCGCGAGCGCCGTGGTGCGAATGTTCGAGAGCATGGTTTGGGTCCTCTCCAGTTAGGGCAGGGCGATGTCGGGGATAATGATATCGACGTTCTCGGGTTCCCCGTCTCGGGGCAGAAGCACCATGCGAGCATTGAGGGTCGCGGTTTTTGCATGTTCCGCAATCTCTGGGATGACCTTGCCATCGACCGGTGTGAAGGCAATCGTGACCGGCATGGCGCTCCCCGACATCATCTGATTGAGATCGCCACGGTGATGGCTCAAGCAGTAGCGTTGATTCTTCCAACCACCGCAAATACGAATGCCGGTCGCATCCGCCGCCTGATACACGTTCCCCATTTCGTCCATGAACGTGGCCGGAGGATGAATGAAAGCCGAAGATCGCCTAGGCTCTTGTTTTTCAGTGACTTTTAGAATGATGCGATAGCCCTTCGTGTTCGGGTCCTTCAGAACGCGGACCACCTCGTATTCGACGTCTGAATAGGTGACGGCCTGGCTACTCCCAGAAGGCGACGCTGGAATGGGACCACCGCTGGATGTTCCACCCTTGCCGCCACTGCCGTTACCCATCAACTGCGCCTGTCCGCTGGAGGCGAATCCAAGGGTGGCGACAATGGCGATGGCTGCGATCCACTGTTTCATTTGGCATCCTCTCTGATTATTTCTGTGGGATCTGGATAGGCGGGAGATTGATGGAAATGTTGGACAGGCCCCGGGACTGGTCGTCGCTGAGCGACCCTTCGGCAACCGCCAGGCTCATGGAGTAGATCAATATGCCGCCGTTTATATCGCCCTTGGACTCCAGAAGTATGTTGGCAACGGCCTGGCTACCCTGTGGAATCCGGGTAAAGAATTCGTTCGGCATATAGCCTCTATGATTCTGTATGCATCGGGCAATATATCGGTTGTCCAGGTGGTTGCAGGACCCGAGGCCAGACACGCTTTTCAGGGTGTAGACACCGCCGACATTGTCGAACGCTTGGGGGGGCGGACCGATGATGCCGACGTACAAGTCCCCCTTATTCGTATTTTCGATCTTTGCCGCCACGGAGACCGTTTTGGCCTTGCGATCCACGGCGACAAACATCGGCGAAAACTTGATGTTGCCAACCGACACCGCCGCGGGCGAGGACTGGACTCCCGGAAAGCCGCTATCACCGCCCGAGCCTCCCCCCTCGCCTTGCATTTGTATCTGGGCGAGGGTCGGCGGCGTCCAGACCAGGGTCAGGGCGATGGCAAGGGCCGCTCTAGTGGGCAGGGGGTGTTCGAACATGGTGCGTTTCTCCGATTTTGCCATGGGGTTGCTGCCGTATTGTGTGCGTGGCGTCGGCTGGCGCGGTCCCGATGCCGATTTCTCTAGTGATTCACTTGGCGAAACAGCTTGCAACTGATATAGGTATTAGCATAATTAATTAACTTATCATGTCGTATTTAGGGGAAACCATGGCGGAGCGTGAACGCAGCCGTTCGAACACCAGAGCGTCTGGCGGGGGCGGTCGTCCGAGCGCGGGTCCGTCGCGGGCCACGGCGGGTGGTGGTGACCGGGGCGCTGGAGCGGGTGGCGGCGGTCGCCCGCCCGGCGAGGAGCCGAGCGGCGGCGCCCGCCTTCGCAAGCCCCTCTGGACACTGGCCGGGGCGGCGGCGGTGGCGGTTGCCGTGGCGGCTGGCGCCTTTTTCGCCCTAGATGGTCCCGTCTCCGACACCGATGCGGACTCACAAGCCCGGCGGCAGGCCTACGAGCAGTTCAAGGCGGCCGGCGGCATGGGACTGGAAATGGTGGCCCCCGAGGATGTTGACCGGGCCATCGAATCCATCCCGGAGCCGCAGGCCCGTGAGCAAATTCGCGAGGACGTCCAGCAGGGGCGTGTGCAGCTCGCCTGGCTGACCCTTCGCGATACCCATGCGGAAGACGGCGACGTATTGCGCTTCGAAACGAAAGGCGTCGCTCCGGTCGAAGTGATGGCGCTAAATACGCCGACGACCCTTGCCATCCCCTATCCGGTCGATGGCAAAGTCTTTGTAACCGGCGTGACCGACGGCGGCGGCGGAATCACCATCGAGTTGAAATCAGGGGCGACACAGATTGCCTGGCCGACCATGCGTGTCGGCGACACCCTCGAACTGCCGGTCACCCCGGTATACTGACGGTTTTCATGGTCCAAGGATAATGGCGATGTTGGCTCGGATACCGCTCCCTCTGAGAATCGCCGGGATCATTCTCGTGGGCGTCCTGATGTTCGGACTCGTCGGCAAGTTCGGCGGCATTCTCATCTGGATGGCGGTGGTCCTGTGGCTGCTCGTGGTCGTATCACTGCTCTACGACCACGGCTATCTCAACGTCATATCCCGAATTCCGGTGATTTCCGGTTTGTTCCGGTTCCTGACCAATCGCCGAGCGGCCGAGGCCGAGCGCGGCGGCGCACAGCCACGGGGAGAGCGGGAACTCACCGACGAGGAGCGCCTGGGCCTACGGGCCGAAGGTGAGCAGATGCTGGGCGTGCTGGTCGGTGTCGATGATGCCGTTGCCGAGATCGAGGATTCGCTCCTGAACATCGCCGCGGGGACGGTCGGCGAGGACGACAAGGGTTTCGGCACTCGGGCGCCGGCTCTGGTGGTGCTTTTCTCCGGTCCCAAGGGGGTCGGCAAGTCCCACGCCGCGGAGGCGGTTGCCAAGATTTACGCGGGCATCGGGAGCCTGAAGACGGCCAAGGTCGTCCGGGTGACCGAACGGGACGCCAAGCGGGCCATCGGCGCCATGGCGCTGGCCGACCTGGCCACGGAACGGGCGGAAGCCGCGCGTGGAGGCGCGCTGCTGCTGGAGAACGCCAATTGGCTTCTCGACGACGACGACCAAGCGCCGATCAAGCCCGGCGTGGATTTCGGTATGAGCCTCTACGAGGTGCTGGCTGATCGGCATCAGGAGGTTTTGGTGCTGATCACCCTATCGCCGGCCTGCGAGCGTCGCCTGAAGAACGATCCCGAACACGCTCGCTGGCTGGACAAGCTGACCGTTCGGACGATTCCGTTTAACGCGCTGGACGACGACGCCCTCATCGAAATTCTGCGGTCCAGGCTCGACTACGAAGGAGCGGCCCTGGACGAGGAGGCCGGGACAGCCGTGCGGGGCTACTTGCGTGAAGAACTCCACCGGTTCGGCGCCGACGGCGTCGATAACGCCAACGCCGCCATCCGGGTCGCTTCCAGACTGGTGGAGGCCGCCCGGCGACGCGACCCCGAAGCCGGCCGACGCGGCGAGTTCACCATCATTCGCGATGACGTTCGGGCTGCGATGGACGAGCGTTGACCGACAATTACTGGCCGTGCCGCCACCCACGGCGCGTATCCTGTCACTGAAGGAAGGGGAGAGGCGGACATGACCACGATGCAATACCGGCGACCGAGAACCACACAGCGGGAGCGGATCACCTCGCGTCGCGGCCAAGGGCTGCAACAGATCATCGACGAGATCGACCAGCTTGTGGGTATGGAGCCGGTGAAGCAGGAACTCGGTCGCATCATCGACTTCGCCCGTATCGTCGCGATCAAAAGAGAGCGTGACCTTCCCGTGTCGGCCTCCTCCTGGCATATGGTCTTCACCGGGCCGCCCGGAACGGGCAAGACGACCGTGGCTCGATACGTGGGCCGCATCTTCTACGAGATCAACCTGCTGAAGAAGGGGCATCTTGTCGAGACAGACCGTGAAGGACTGGTTGGCCAGTACATGGGCGATACCGCGAAACAGGTCAAAGACAAGGTCAAGGAGGCGCTCGACGGGGTCTTGTTCGTCGATGAAGCCTACACCCTGTCCGGGGGTGGCGGCGCCACGGGGCAGACGGACAAGTACGGCCAGGAGGCTGTGGATATTCTCCTCAAGGAGATGGAGGACAGGCGTGATCGGCTGGTCTGCATTTTTGCCGGCTACACCAACGAGATGCGACGCTTCGTGGACGCCAACCCAGGCTTGAAGTCCCGCATTTCGCGCACCGTGACATTCCCCTCATACGAAGGCGACGAACTGTTCGAGATATTTCTGCGGATTGTGGAAAAGAACCGCATGCTGATGACCGACGGGGCGAAGGAGATGTTCAGAAAGCAGATCGGGGAAATGTCCCGGGGCGCCGAGGAGAATTTCGGCAATGCGCGGGAGGTCAGGCAGATGTTCGAGAAGTTGCAGACCATCCAGGCCGAGCGCCTGGCGTGGGATCATCCCAATGATCTTGAAGAACTGGACAACGACGCCCTCATGACGCTGATTGAGGATGATGCGGTCGCCTACGACCAGAGCCTGTGAGGATGTGAACGGTGTCGATCGGGCAAACCACTCAGTCGCTTTGGCGCCGATCAACGCCGTGGCGATATACCACAATCGCGGCAGGCATCGTCACGGTGTTGGCGGTTGTCTCGACGTTCAAAGACGCGTCCACGCCCCAACCCCAACCCCAACCCCAACCCATACCCGTGAAATCGGGCAAACAGCAGATACAAATCAATCCGCCCACGCCGACCCCACAAGTGGTTCAGTCCGGGGCTTCCCAGAATCGCTGGGTTCGGTTCATGACCGAGGTGGCCGCCGCCAACCGCAATCAGGCCCTCGGTCCGCGCTGCGCCGCCCTGGCGCGGGCCGGAGACATTCTTGAAAAGGGCGACCATGTGTGGTCGACGGGCGACCCCGACAGGGATAAGGCCCTGCAGGATGTCGCCCAGTGCCGCGACAACGTGGTAGCCAGTGATGCGCGCCTGGAGGATCTCCGGGTCGTGGCCGAGGCCTATGGACCTGATAAGTCCGTCGACAAGGCGGTGGCGCTGGCCGATGCCCGTAAGGCGCTTACCCCCTTCGACCTCAATCGACAACTGCCGCGTACGCTGCGCGCCGCTGTCCGGGAAGGCGACGAGGCGGTGGCCCTGATCGAGTCCAGCAATCGCCGGATCGACGCCCTAATGAACGCCGGGCGGACAGCGGCTTCCAACCTGAGTCCCGAGGCCGTGGAACGGCTGGCCGGGGCGTCGTTGGCCATTACCGGTACCGACAAAAGCCGCATGACGGCGGCACAACGTGTGGTCTACGAGCGCGGACGCGAGGCCGAGCAGCAGGTCGCCGCGAGTCAATCCCGAATAGAGGACGTGCTGTCCGCGCTACGGCGGGCCAGGGCCGGAGACCTTGCCGGACGGCAGACGCTGATCGACGCCGCCGCCGGGCTGAGCGAGTTCGACGAGGTTCGCGCCTCGCCGGACGAGCGAGCTGGCATTGAGGAGGCCCGTTCACTCGCCTCCCAACACGCCATGGAAAGCTTGGTCGAGGTGGCGCGCCAGTTCGATCCTGATTCGAGCGATCCTAAGATCTTCGAGCAACTGAGCAACCTGCGGACGATCGTCAAGACGAGCGGCAGCATTACGACGCCGACCCCAGAACAGCAGGAGGCCCTTCGCAAGGCGGATCTGGCCGTCGCTATGCTCGCGGAGAGCAATCGACGCATCGACCGGATGGTGGAGACGGCAAAACAGTGGCGCCAGAACGCCAGCCCGCAATTAGCCGACGCGGTGAAGACGGCCTACCGGTCAGTGCGTAACCCATTCGATCAGACGCGTCTCGACGGCGAAAAGCAGGATGCCTACGAGCGGATCGAGAACGCGCACCAAGTCATCCGGGCCTACGAAGTTGGCAAGCTCACACCCGAGAACAAAGCTGAGGTGCCAATTTATGTTTCCACCCAGATGAACCAGCCGCAGGCGCGCGATGTGGTCGAGGCGCTGCGATCAGAAATGGTGTCGCGCGGCTACCGCATCGTCGATAGCCTGGAAGCGGCGGCCATCCAGTTAGAATTGGCCGGTCTTAGCGTCGAGCCGTCGAGCGTGGTGATCGGCGGCAAGAGTTGGGGCGGAAGCGTGGCCCGGGCCCGTGGCGTGGCTCGGTGGACGTTCAACGGCAACGTGCTTTACCAACTGAACGGCGAGGGACGTGAAGCTGGACGGACGGCGGAGGCTGCGGAACGGGGCGCGCTTCAGGAGTCTGCCGACGAGCTTGCCCAGAATCTCGACGCCAGAGTCTCCGGGAATGCGGGGCAATGAGCGTAGTCGGCCAGATATCCCTACGCTCCGTGCGCGACGCCCGGATCGAGCTTTACGCTTATGTGCTCGGGTCGGCCGCCTTCGTGGTGATTATCCCGATGGTTGCCGGGCTATTTCGCCAGGAGGACTTTATACGGTTCGTCCTCACCCTGCTGTGGTTTGGGTGCCTGGCCTCCGTTACGTGGAGCGCAACGGAGCCACTGGGAAAGTACCTTCGG
Source organism: uncultured Candidatus Competibacteraceae bacterium (assembly GCA_964597315.1). GTDB lineage: Bacteria > Pseudomonadota > Gammaproteobacteria > Competibacterales > Competibacteraceae > CAZQXD01. The sequence goes on along the minus strand of CAZQXD010000029.1, from coordinate 44,125 downwards.
GAGTATCACCGCTGGAAGTATTCCGAGGCGGGACCGGCCATCAACCATACCGTGGGACAGCTCGTCGTCAGAATGTCGCGGTTCGCCGCCGGACTGGGCTGGGTGGCCACGGCCTCGGTCGGAGCGTGCGCCCTCTATGTCCTGTCTTTTTGGGAGGTCGGCGCCCTATTGGAGGAAGCCCGGCTCGTGTTGTGGGGGACATGGCTTTTGACCATGATCGCCGTGCCGCTTTACCCCATCTTCAAGGCCGGGGCGCTGAACGAGATAGTGCATCTCCGGCGGCAGTTGCACGAACAGCTTGCTCTGGCCGGCCTTGAGGGCAAGTCCGAAAAAGAGGCCGCCCAGGATGAAGAGTTGGGCGCTGCGGCGGCCCTCAAGGTGTTGGGTCCCCTGCAATTCCGGGCCGGTGGCTACGACTGGCACTTCTCGGACTTCTACAAGAACGCTGTCATCTTCGGTATGACAGGCTCGGGCAAGACCGTTTGTGTCCTCAATGCAGTCCTCGACGGTCTCCTGGGGTCTTCGTCCGCTGCTGGCGCCCCGTGTGCGGGTCTCATCCTCGACCCCAAGGGTGATTTCCGGGATAAGATCGAACTTGCCTGCCGACGACATGGCCGGTCGCGCGACCTCATCGTCATTGATCCCTACCGCATAGACAGGTCGGCCCGCTTCAATCCCATCGATTCCGATGATTCGCCCTTCGAGCTGGCCGACCGTTTCGCGAGCGTCATCGAGACCCTGAACAGCGGGAAATCCAGCGAAGACACGTTCTGGATCGACAACTGCAAGAAGTTCATTCAGTACGCCATCATCCTCTTGCGCGAAGCTAAGGCCGACGAGGGCCCACCGAATCTTACGGAAATCTATGACTGCGCCACACAGGACGACTTCCTGAAGTTTGTGATCGACCGGGCCGACGCCAACGTGGCGAACGATTCGGCGCGGGCGGCGGAGCTGGAGCGGGCGCGCACGTTCGCCGAGCGGGAGTGGTTCGAACTCGCCAACGAGACCAAGAGTTCGGCGCGATCGTTCCTCACCAACATGCTGCTGCCGTTTCTGGAAGCGCCCTTCGATGAGTTGTTCGGATCACGCTCGACCAAGACCATGGGCGAAATCCTGGACAATGGGCACATTCTCTACGTCTATATGCCGATTGCCGATCGCCGGGCCATGGCGCGGATCGTCTGTACGTTTGTGAAGCTCGAATTTTATCGGGAGGTCCTAAAACGAGTCGATAAGACCCGGCCGAGCTTCTTTTTGTGCGACGAATTCCAGGCGTTTTTCACGGTCGGTTCCGCCGGTATGGGGGACAATCAAGCTTTCGAGCGAACCCGGCAGTCCAATCACGCCAACATCATTGCGACACAGAATCTTCCGGCGCTAACGCTAGTGGCGCCCAAAGAGGACGTCGTCACTAACCTGCTGGGCAACTGTGGGACCAAAATATTCCTCAGAAACACCGACGACAAGACGAACGAATATGCTTCAAAAATTTTTGGCGAGCGTATCGAGACGCTGGTGAGTACCTCGCAATCGGTCACCCACGGCCTGCGTCGCCGCCCCGAATCCGGGTCCGTGTCGTCCAATGCGAGCTATGGCCGACGTATCCGGGCCGATGTGTTCACCGACCTCGCCGTTCCGTCCCAAGTGGACGCGATACCCTATGCGGAAGCCATGGTGCATCTGGCGGCACGCGCCCGGGTCCACTTCCAGAAGCAGACGTGGACGGTGCATCCGCTCTAAAGGGGAACCATGAATGTTTCGGCTGCTCAAGATCGTGGCGATCGTGTTCGTGTTGTACATAGCCTATAGGATCGGCACAGCGGGGTTAGAAGAAGCAAGCGACAGCCTTCAAAGCTTCTTTTGGTGGATGTTCCCATCGCCCTGATGGCTGTCCCCGATACTTGTTTTGGGCGAAAGCCCACTTAACAGGGGGCCGGAACCTGCTCGCATGTGAGTTGTTTTTAGGAGGCGCCAACTATGTCCGACACGACTAAAGAGTCACCGACACCGCCTGCCGCCGCAAAGGGCCAAGACTTACCGCGCTTCGGGGCATTCGATAAACCTGAAACGGCAGTTTACGCTGACGGAGGTCGGATTTACGAAATAGAAGGGGTGAAAAAGAACGACGCATTTTTACATGAAGACAGGAACGGCAAGTTATCGGTCTATGTCAGTAACGATTTTAAGGATTATCGCGATCTGGCTGAACGGATCAATGGCCACAAGGCTTCGTCGGAGGGGCGGGATGTGGATCACGTTGCATCCCGGACCATGGAAGCCAAGCTAGGTCAAAGATACGTTCTCCTCGCTGCGGTGGAGCGTGGCGCGAACCGGTCGGCGGGTTCGATAGAGAAGGATCGTTTCGTTCACAGGCGCTTTAATCACCACGCCACCGGATCGGTACACGCGGGGGGGCATGGCATTGCCAAAGAAGTCAGCACGCTGCAAAAAGCCAAGCTCTCAGGTTCCCTTCGAAAAGATTACGAACTCTCCCGGGACGTGACGGCCAATGAGGCGAAACTCGCGGAGATGCGCTACGCCACGTTCCGGCTACCCGAGCAGCAGGCCAGTCTTCGCAAGATGAAGGGACAGGAAATTGTGGTGGCGGATCGTGACAAGCCCGCAATCTCCGCCGCGGAGCCGGTCCGCGCCGATGACCTGTGGAAGGCCATCGAAGGCCGGAAGAAGGCGCTGTCAGCGGCGGACACGACGCGGGAACGCGGAATCGAGGCTCAAAAATCCCCAGGACCGAAGCGCCGATAAGACCTTGGCCGTTGTCCGCCGTCGCTTACTTGGACTTCTTGGGTGGGTCATCCTTGCGGGGAGGGTCTTTGGGCTGCTTTGCCCGAGCCTCTTTGAATTCCTCGCTCAGGGTCTTTTTTCCGCTGTTGTCCTTGGGTCCGTCCATGTGGGGCAAATGGCCGATGTCCGTGTTTAAGGGCTTTTTGGGCGGCGTTTCCTGGGGCCGGTGTTTCTCTCGCGTTTGCTCTAGGTGGGCGTATTGGGTTCGTTTCTGGATTGCGCTCGCGCCGGGCGGTGGTTTTAGCCCATCGCCGAGACTCTTGTTTTCGTGGGCGATATCCTTCGGCGGGTTCTTTTTCGCCGGTTCGGGCGGGACCTCGGTCCGGGTCTGGGCGTTTTTAAATTCGTCACTCAAGGCGCGGTTCTTGGCGTCTTTCCGGTTGTCGTCCTGCTTGGGCGCGTAAGGCTCCGTGCGCCGTTGAGCCTCGACGAATTGCTCGCGCAGTGTACCCTTGTTCGGTTCCGTGGACATAATTAGGCTCGCTCTGTAGCCGCAAAGATTTTTTATGGACAGTTTAGCGGCGTGTGCCGACCGTGGGTAGCCTCTTCTTTTGAAGGCCGGGGGACAAAGCCACGGTCAGGGCGCGGCGTCGGCACGCTCTCCATGGCCAATATCGAGTAATATCTAACCCTGGCGAACTCACTGAGCGAAGGAGGGGAATACGGTGTGCGGCCGATTCAATATTGTCTCGGACCCGAAGGCATGGCTGGAGACGTTCGACGTCGCGGTGGCGTCCGATGTGTTTGGAGCCTTCGAGCCACGCTACAACATCAGCCCAAGCGAACCGCCCTTACCCGAAGGGTCGAAGCGCGCCACGCCACGACGCATCACCCGCATACCGGCGATTTACTGGGAGGACGGTCAGTTGGTGGCCGACAGCCTGCTTTGGCCGTTAGTGCCAATATGGGCGAAAGGGGAAGTTCCGAATTACAACACCGCAAACGCTCGCTCCGAGGAGATGTCGAAGAAACCGGCTTATCGCAACGCCTGGAAACACAATCAACGTTGCCTCATCTTCGCGACCGGCTTTTTCGAGTGGCAGGCGGCGCCTGGTAAGAACACCAAACAACCCTGGCACATTGGCTTGCGAGACCAGCCGCATCTGATTTTTGGGGGATTATGGGAAACATCGACCGCGCCCGACGGTAGCCCTGTTCGTTCCTGCACCATTGTGACGTTGGCGGCAAATGCGTTGCTGCGTGATATCCACAATGCGGGACGCAACAAACATCGAATGCCCCTCATTTTGCCCGATCAGGCGCAGCGAACGTGGCTTACGGGTTCCAGGGACGCTGCAGAAAGCTTAATTCAGCCTTACAAAGACGATGAGATGGATGCCTGGCCGATATCGACGGCCATCAACAATCCAAACTCAAACGACGCTCGTGTACTGGAAAAAATAGATATTCGAATTTAAGCGTACTTGTCCACAGGGCGTTGATGCCGTTTACGCACCTGTTCAAGGCGCTTTATCGTTCACGCCGCAAGCGGCCGCCACTACCCCCTTTCGCTCCAACTCCGCCGCCACCTGCAACACCCGAGCCTCCCCCCAGGGCGCGGCGATCAGTTGCACAGCGATAGGCAAGCCCCCCGGTTTGGCCAGGGGTGCGGCCACCACCGGCAAGCCCACGAAAGACAAAGGCTGGGTATACAGCCCCAGATTGGGCCGCAGCAGCACTTCCCGGCCATCGATCAGCAGGGTTTTCTGGCCGATCAAGGGGGCCGAACAGGGGGTGGCCGGGGCGATCAGCACGTCTACCTCCCTGAATACCGCCAACAGCCGTTGGTGATACCAGTGCCGGAAACGCTGGGCCTGGAGATACCAGTGGGCGGGGAGCAAGGCGCCGGCCAGCAAGCGGTCCCGCACCTCGGGGTCGAAATCGGCGGCCCGGCTCCGTAACCGCTGTAGATGCAACTGCCCCCCCTCGGCGTTGGTGATGACAAAGGCGGCGGCCCGGGCGCGGCTGACCTCCGGCAGGGTGACGCCGCGCGCTGCGCCCAGGGCGGCGGCCACCGTGGCTACCGCCGCCCGGGCCTGGTCGCTGCCCCCCTGGCTGAAATAGCCATCGGCCACGGCGATACGCAACTTGTGGATGCCCTGATCCAATACCGGCAGCACCGGCTCCGGGGCGCGCTCCGTGCAGGCCGGGTCGGCCGGGTCCGGTCCCTGCAGGACATCATAGGCCAAGGCCAGGTCGGTGACGTTGCGGGCCAGGGGGCCGAGGTGGTCCAGGCTGGGGCAGAAGGGAAACGACCCGGCCCGGCTCAGTCGGCCAAAGGTGGGCTTGAGGCCGAATAGCCCGCACAAAGAGGCCGGCACCCGGATCGAGCCGTTGGTGTCGGAACCCAGGGTAAGGGCGGCCAGGCCAGCGGCCAAGGCCGTGCCGCTGCCCCCGGAGGAACCCCCGGACATACGGGTCGGATCGTGGGGATTGCGGGAGGGACCGTAATGGGCGTTCTCGCCGGTGAAATCATAGGCGTATTCCCCCATGTTGAGTCCCCCCAACAGCACCGCCCCGGCGGCTCGCAGACGCCGGATCAGGGTGGCGTCGGTCGTGGCCGGAGCCTGGTCGCGGTTGATTTTGGACCCGGCCAGGGTGGGCAAACCCTGGATATCCAGCAGATTCTTGACGGCATAAGGCACCCCGGCCAGGGGTCCCAGGGGGCGGCCGGCGGCTCGCTCTTGGTCCACGGCCCGGGCCTCGCTCAAAGCCCGGTCGGCGGTAAGGTCCGTATAGGCATTGAGTTCGCCGTTGCGTTCGGCGATGCGCTCCAGAGCCGCCTGGGTGACGGCTTCGGCGCTGACAGCGCCTTGTCTGACGGCGGCGGCGATGCGGTGGGCGGGCAGGCTGGCGTCGATCATGGGCATCACTCTCAGGGCTTGAAGACCGGGGCCGGCTCCATCGTGTCGGGCAGCTCGAACTCCGCCACATGACCGGCCATGCGCGCCGCCAGGTCCAGAAAGGTCAACACCCCTGGGCGGTGGGCGGGGGCGATGGACAGGTCCACGGCCGCCGCTGCGGCTTCCAGATAGGCATCAGGATCGAAGTGTTCGGGGATAGGCAGAAACTCGGGGGTCATGGGTATGCTCCGTTCAGACGGCTTTGGCGATGGCCGCAGTCCGGGCTTCGGCAAAGTGGCAGGCCACGCGATGGCCATTCTCTACTAATCGCGGCTCCGGGTTCGCAGTGGCGCAATAGTCCTCGCCTCGGGGGCAGCGGCCATGGAAGCGGCAGCTATGGGGGTCTGGGTCCACCGGGCTGCGTGGCTCCCCGTCCAGGCGCGGGCGCTGGGGGCGACGATCGGCATATGGCGTGGGAATCGCCGCCACCAGGGCCTGGGTGTAGGGGTGGGCCGGGGCGCTGAACACCGTCTGGGCCGGGCCGGATTCGACGATTTTGCCCAGATACATGACCAGCACCCGGTCGCAGAGCAGCCGCACCACATTGAGATCGTGGGATACGAACAGATAGCTCATGCCTAGCTCGGAGCGCAGCCGGGCCAACAGCTTGAGGATCACCGCCTGCACCGACACATCCAGGGCCGAGGTAGGCTCATCCAGGATCAGCAGCCGTGGCTCCAGGGCGATGGCCCGGCCGATATTCACCCGGGCTTTCTGGCCCCCGGACAACTGGTGGGGGAAGCGGCCTAGCAGTTCCGGTGGCAGGCCCACCCGGGCGGCCAACTCCGCCACCCGTACTCGCAGGGTCGGGCCGGATAAGCCCCCCAGCCGACGCAGGGGTTCGGCCAGGGAATCGAAGCCCGTGAAGCGGGGATTGAGGCTGTCGTGGGGGTCCTGGAAGACCACTTGAATCAGCCCCCGGGTCGGGTGGCCAGTGAAGCGTCGGGCGGGGATCGCCGCCAGGTCCTCCCCGTCCAGGCGGATCGCGCCGCTGTCGGGGTCTGTGAGTCGGGCCAGGAGATTCACCAGGGTCGATTTGCCGCAGCCGGACTCCCCCACCAGCCCCAGACTTTCCCCGGCGCCCAGCGTAAAGCTGACCCCATCCACGGCATGGAGCAGGGGCGACGGCCCGCCGCGCCGCGCCAACAGGCCGTGTCGGCGCGGCCCCAGGGGAAAGCGTCGGACCAGGTTTTCCACGGACAATAAAGGGGTCATAAGGGCCTCCGACAAGTGACGCTATGGGTGGGGTTGATCGCTATGCTGGCCAGCCCCGGCTGGTCACAGATCGGGGCGTGGCGCTCGCAGCGCCGGGCAAAGCGGCAGGGGGGGAGTTCGGCGGCGCGCAGGTCCGGCAGGCTGCCGGGAATGGCGGCGATGGCCTCCAGGTGGTCCCGGCCACTGGGCGTAGCGGCGATCAGCTTGGCGGTGTAGGGATGGCGGGGGCGGCTGAACAGTGTCCTGGTGGGGGCGGATTCCACCACATGGCCGGCGTGCATTACCACGATACGGTCGCAGACCTGGGCGGCCATAGGCAGGTCGTGGGTAATCAACAGGGTAGCCATGCGCCGCTCCCGGGCCAGCTCCTGGAGCAGGTCCAGAATCGCCGCCTGGGTGGTGACATCCAGGCCGGTGGTAGGCTCGTCGGCGATCA
>CAZQXD010000029.1:0-36756 GCA_964597315.1 uncultured Candidatus Competibacteraceae bacterium | reverse complement strand
AGGGCGGCGGCAATGCCCACCCGCTGGCACAACCCCCCGGACAGCTCGAAGGGGTAAGCGTGGTAGCGCCGCTCCGGGTCGGGGATGCGCACCCGGGCCAGGGCCGCCTTGGCGCGCTTCGGGAGCTGTTGGCGGGTGGTGGTGGTATGGCGGCGCAGCACGTCCTCCAACTGGCGGCCTACGCTGCGGATGGGGTTGAGGGCGGAGCGGGGGCTTTGGAAAATCATGGACACCTCCCGGCCTCGGATATTTCCCAGGGCGCGTTCATCGCTTCCCAACAGGTCCATGCCTCCCAGGGTGATGGCGCCCCCGGTGATCCGGGCGGAGCGGTCGAGAATGCCCATAATGGCATAGGCGGTGACCGACTTGCCGGAGCCGGATTCCCCCACTACCCCGACAATCTCGCCCTTGTTCACGCTCAGGCTGACCCCCTCCAGGGCGCGCACCGTGCCGCCCCGGGTGCGGAATTCCAAACCCAGGTCCTGCACCTGGAGCAAAGGCGGGTTCATGGCGCTCACCGATCAAGTCCGGCGCTGGGGGTCGATCAGGTCCCTAAGACCATCCCCCAGCAGATTGAAACAAAACACCGCCAGCATCAGGGCGATACCGGGAAACAGGGCCAGCCACCATTCCCCGGAGACGATATAGCCAGCCCCCTCGGCCACCATGATTCCCCACTCCGGGGTGGGCGGGCGTACCCCCAGGCCGATAAAGCTCAGCCCCGCGGCATTGAGAATCGCCCAGCCCATGTTCAGGGAAATTTGCACCATCAGCGGCGGCAGGATATTGGGGAACAGATGAAACAGCAGCACCCGCATATCCCCATTGCCCGCCAGCCGGGCGGCGGCCACATAACCGGCCTGACGGCGCACGTTGACCTCGGCCCGGGCCACCCGGGCATAGAAAGGCAGATTGATAATGGCCGTGGCGTAGACGATATTCTCCACGGTGTTGCCCAGGGCGGCGACGATACCCATGGCCAGCACGAACAGAGGAAAGGCCATGATGGTATCGGTGACCCGGCCAACCATGATGTCCCACCAGCCCCCGTAATACCCCGCCAGGCTGCCCAGGGCCGCCCCGACCAGGCAAGACAGGGCCACGGCGGTGACGGCGATGCCCAGGTCCAGGCGGGCGGCGACCATCACCCGGCTGAGTACATCCCGGCCCAGATGATCGGTGCCGAACCAATGGACCCAGGACGGGGCTTGCAGGGCATTGGCGGTGTCGCTGGCCAAGGGGTCGTAAGGGGCCAGGGTCGGGCCGAACAGGGCCAGGACCAGCAGCAAGGTGAACAAGCTAAAGGCCGCCACGGTGACCGGGTTGTCCCGGAGTACATGGCGGGCGTGGCGCCAGAAGGTGCTGGACGGCGGGCTGGCAATGGCTTCCATGTCAGCCCTCCAGTTCCAGGCGGGGGTCCACCACGGTGTAGAGCAGATCGATAAGCAGGTTCAGCAGCACAAACAACACCGCCATCACCAGCACAAAGCCCTGGACTGCGGCGTAATCCGAGGCTACCAGGGCATCCACTGCGAACGAGCCGATGCCCGGCCAAGCGAACACCCGCTCCACCAGCACATTGGCCCCGAGCATAAAGGAGAACACCATCCCCAGGGTGGTAAGTAGGGGCAGCAGGGCGTTGCGCAGGGCGTAGCTGTACAGCACCGTGGACGGGCGTAGGCCGTGGGCGCGGGCGGTGCGCACATAGTCGCTGGCCAGGGCCTGGAGCAGAGCGCCCCGGGTCATGCGGGCGATGGGAGCCAGCACAAACAGCCCCAGGGTCAGGGCCGGTAACAGCAGTTGCGCCAGAGCCGCCCGGAAGGTCTCCACGTCTCCCGCCAGCAGGCTGTCGATCAGATAAAACCCGGTGACGGTGGGGGGTTCCAGGTACAGAAAATCCAACCGTCCTAGGGGCGAGGGCGCCCAGCCCAGCAGGTAATAGAACACATAGATCAGCAAAAGCCCGGTGAAAAACGTAGGCAGGGACACCCCGGCGGTGACCACCACCCGGCATAGATGGTCGATCCAGCGGTCCTGATGTACCGCCGCCAGCACCCCCAGGGGCACGGCCACCGCCACCGCGAACAGCAGGGCCGCCAGAGTCAGTTCCAGGGTGGCCGGCAGCCGGGCGGCGATCTCCTCCAGCACCGGTCGGCCGGTGTTCAGGGACACCCCCAGATCACCCCGGGCTAGGTCTCCCAGATACATCAGAAACTGCTGGGCCAGGCTCTGGTCCAGGCCCAGCTTGGCCCGGACCTGGGCGATGGACTCAGCATCGGCGCTGACCCCGGCGAAATACACCGCCGGGTCGCCGGGCAAGGCTCGGGTGAGCAGAAACACCACCACGATAATACCCGCCAGGGACGGTAGCGCCTGGAGCAGGCGCCGTCCGATCAAGCCGGTTTTGCCAGCGGCGCTCATATCTTGCGTACGCTACGGGCGTCGAACTGACGATGAAACCAGTACTGGTAGCCCTCCACTCCCGGCTGCATGGCCACATCCAGAAACGGCTGGAACAGGGGGATAATGGGCGCCTCGTGGAAAGCGATCTCCAACATGCGCTTGACCTTGGGGGCATAGTCCGGGTCGCTGACCTCCCGGTTCAGGGTCTCCCCTACCAGGGTCTCGATTTCCTCGTTGCGGTAGTTCATGGAGTTGAACAAATGGCCGTGCTGATAGCACCAGTAAAAGTAATAATCCGGGTAGTTCAACCACCCTCCGAAGTTCTTCATGTGCATGGCCAGGGACTTTTCCACCAGGGCGCGGGTGCGCCAGTTGGCCCCGGGGATTTTGTCTATGGTGGCGCGGATGCCCACTTTGGCCAGGCTTTCCTGGATCAACAGACAGGCGGGTTCTTGCCAGTCCGCCAGGCCCAGATTGAGGCTCAGAGTGGTGTCGAAGCCCTCGGCCAAGCCCGCCTCCGCCAGCAGCGCCCGGGCCTTGTCCAGGTCCGTGGCGTAAGGGAAAGGCTGGGGCCATTCAATATTGGCGGGGCTGGTGGAAGCGCCGCCCCACATGGGCAGACCCCGGCCATAGGCGGCGGTGTCGAAAATGGCCTGATAAGGTACGGACCAGGCCACGGCCTGGCGAACCCGGATATCGTCGAAGGGCTTGATCTGCACGTTTAGGCCCAGGGCCGCCAGACAGTTCTCTATAGGAACACCAGACACTTTGAGCTTGCCCGCCTGCTGTAATTCAAGGGCATCCTTGGGCTTGAGGTCGAAGTTCACGTCGATATCGCCCCGCTCCAGGAGCGCCCGGCGGGTGGACGGGGAGGGCACCTCCCGGATGATGACCCGCCGCAGCTCCGGCAGCGGTCCACCGGTCCACTGGTCGTTGCGCTCGTAGACGGTCATCTCTCCGGGCTTCCAGCGGGCCAATTTATAGGCGCCGCTGCCAGCGGGGGTTTTGTGCAAATAGTCGGTGGCCCAGGGGTCGTCAGGCGTGGCTTTGGCCTTGGCCACCCGGGAATTGATGATCACCGCCACCGGCACCCCCAGGTCCGGCAGGGTCAGCTTGCTGGGGCGCGGCAGGCGGATACGGAAGGTATGGCGGTCCAGCACTTGGAACTGGTCAGGGGATTCCAGAGCGCCGGCCTTCATTTGTACGCTAGGAAACCCTCCCACCGATACCGCCCGGTCGAAAGACCATTTCACATCCTCGGCGGTGACTGGGCTGCCATCCCAGAATACGGCGTTCCGGCGCAGGTGAAAATCCACATGGCTGCCATCGGCGGCCATCTCCCAGGACTCCGCCAGCTCCGGGGTCAGGGTTTGGTAGTCATAGGTCAGGGAACCGTCGGCCAGGGTTTTGACGCCGAAGCCTAACAGCCGGTCGTAGAGATTGACGGCGACCTGGTAACTGGGCCGGTTGGTGCCGGTACGGTGGATATCCATGCTGTTGATGGTGTTGCCGATGGCCACCACCAGGGTATCGTTGCTGGCGGCCTGGGCGGGGATATGCTTGAGCAGGGCCAGGCTGCCGATGCCCAGCATGCCAGCCCCACCGGCTTTGAGAAAACTGCGTCGCTTCATGGGATACTCCCGTCAAATAAAAAATCAGTCGGCGCGGCCGGAGGCGGCCAGCAGGGCGTCGTCGTTGACCAGGGACGTCGGTTCCCGAGCCGGGCTGGGCAGGAGACGGGGGCAGAGGCATAAAAAGCCTGCCATCAGCAGATAGCCCAGGGTGACCGACGGAGTGACCCCCAGCCCCGACTCGCCCAGGCCCACCGCCGGGCCGTGCATAAAGCCGAAATAGGTGAACGCCGCCCCGGCCAGGGCGAAGGCGGCGGCGGTCAGCCACTGGCGCTCGATGATGAAGACCACGATGGCCCCCAACACCAGCCCGGTGAGGATGGCGCCGCTGCCCAGAATACTCAGGCCCTCATACAGCACCCCCATGTTCCCCAGTTTGTCCAGGCCCACCGCCGCCGCCGAGGTGCCCGCCGCCCCCAACGCTCCATCCACCAGGACTTTGGCCCAGGCCGCCAGATGGGGCACGATGGCAAACACGATGGCCGGGGCATGGGCGGCCGGGGTGGTCTGGAAAGCCTGGGCGCCGATCAGGGCGCCGATATAGAGCAGGATCGGCAGGATGGCCACCACCGGGATCAGGTCCAGGAGTAGGGAGGTGATGCCCAACCAGGTCACCACAAGTACGAGGGCGCCGGTGGCTAGGGAATAGCCCACCCGACCGCCCATTTCCTTCCAGCCGGGGTGGCCGATATACACGGCGTTGGCAAAGGGGCTACCCAGCAGGGTGCCTAGCAGGCTGATGCCTCCCTCGGCGGCCAGGGCCTCGGTGGTGTTGTAAGAATCTCCCGCCGCTTCGGCGCTTTCCACGTTGTCCATGGCCTCCACCAGGTCATAGACCCCAAAGGGAATGGCGGTGACCAGGATCACCCCCAGAAACTCGAAGCCGGAGAACACATGGTCCACCGCCGGCAGGGGCAGGCTGAAGCCGAAATTGGCTATGGCGCCCAGCAGCTTGTCCGGGTCCATGCCCCCCCAGTTCCAGCCGAAAGCCGTGCTCAGCCAGGCCATGGCCGTGCCCACGCCAATGGCTACCAGCCCAGCGGGTAGGCCCCGGGGGTAGCGCAGGCCCCCGAACCAGCCCGCCAGAATAATGGCCAGGGCCAACAGGCCGATGGCCGGAGTCAGGTAAATCTCCATGGCCGGGCGCATGGAAATAAAGGCGATGGACACCCCGGCCAGGGTGCCCAGCAGGGCTGCCCGGGGAGTGATGCGCCGCACCAGGGGGGCGATAAAGCCGCCGCCGATGAGAATAAAGCCCTGGATAAACACCCAGGCCAGGCCCGCCTCCCAGGCTTTCACCGGATCGCCGGTCTGGCCCAGGATAGGCAGCATGATCACTAGCACCACAATAAACATATGGGGCACGCTGGGACCGGAGGGCAGGGCGCAGACATCCTCCCGGCCAGTTTTTTTGGCCAGCCGGTAGGCCATATAGCCGTAATAGAGATTGCCTAATAACAGCATCAGCCCCACGGCGGGCAGAATCCGCCCGAAGGTGATCTCGTCGGGCATCTGCAAGACGAATTTCAGCAGCCCGGTCATCACCAGCAGATTGACCAGTACATTGGTGCCCAGACCGAACAGGGCGTTCCAGTCGCCGGGCGTCCATAGGGCAGGGGGTTTCGTGGCCATGGTGTCAGTCCTCGCCAGATAAGGGGATAGGCTCAGGCGGACAGCGCCGCCAGCACTCGTTCGGAATCGGAGACCCAGCCGAAGATGCCACCCTGGGCCTTGATCATCTCCAGGGCTACGGCCTGAAACTGGGGAAAATAAGACGCCACGCCGTCAGCGGGCACCACGCATTCATAGCCCCGGTCGTTGGCCTCCCGCAGCGTGGTATGGACGCAGACCTCGGTGGTCACCCCGCAAACGATCAGGGTATGGACACCCCGGTTGCGCAGCAGCAGGTCCAAGTCAGTCTGATAAAAAGCCCCCTTGCCGGGCTTGTCCACCACTGGCTCCCCGTCCAGGGGGGACAGTTCGGGGATGATGGCGTGGCCCGGCTCCCCCCGCACCAGCACCCGGCCCAGGGGTCCAAGGTCGCCGATGCCGGTGGCTAAGCCCCCCCGGCGCAGCTTGGCCGGGGGCGCGTCAGCCAGATCTGGGCGGTGGCCCTCCCGGGTATGGATCACGGTCAGGCCCGCCTCCCGAGCCGCCGCCAGCAGCCGGGCGCAGGGGCCGATGGCTCCCCGTAGCCGGGACACATCGTTGCCCAGCAATTCCCCGAAGCCGCCTGGCTCCAGGAAATCCCGCTGCATATCGATCAGGATTAGGGCGGTGGCGGCGGGGTCGAAGTCCAGGGCATAGGGTTCGGCCGCCAGGGTCTTGTGGCTCATGGAGAAACGGCTCCGGTGGTGTGGGGATAGGCCCGCCAACCCCCCATGTCGGCGGCGGTCAATCCCCCAGTTTGGTGGCGCTGGCGCAAAGCACTGAAGTCCAATAAACCGGAATCGGGCATGGCAAGGACTCCTGTACTTGTATACTAGTTTGCATGCAGAGTCGCTGGCTAAACGTAGCAATGCCTATGCCATGGCTGTCACTATTGTTAATCTTTTGTTTTTGAATAAAATTCAATAAATCGGTTGGATCCAGTTCTGGCCGTGGCGCACCATCAGCGGGCAAGCGGCGGAGAACCGTGGGCCGAGGCAGGGCATGCTTGTCCCGTGCTGGCCGATTGCCCACAGTTCATAAGCCTCATTAAAAAGAGCGATACCATCCCCATGCGTAGACCCGCCCGCAAGAATCTGGCCGATGCCATATACGGCCGGCTTAAGGAGGATATTTTCGAGTTCCGTTTACTTCCCGGAGACCGTTTCACCGAATCTGAAATCGCCTTGCGCGTGGGCGCCTCCCGCACGCCGGTCCGAGAGGCTCTGTATCGGCTGGCCGCCGAGGGCCATATTCAGGTCAGCAGCCATAGCGGCTGGAACGTCAAGCCACTGGATTTCGCCCTTTTCGATCATCTTTACGATCTACGCATTATTCTGGAGCTGGCGGCCGTGGAAAAACTCTGCAAGCTGACCCCCGCCTTGGGTCTGGATGAATTGCGGAGTATCTGGCTGGTCACGGAATCGGAACGACTAAGCGACGGCGCTGCAGTGGCGCGCCTGGACGAAGCGTTTCACCTGAGTTTGGTGGCCGCCACCGGTAATCCTGAAATGGAGCGGGTATTCGGGGACCTCACCGAACGCATCCGCTTTATTCGCCGACTGGACTTCACCCAGCCCGAACGCATTGGCCAGACCTATGACGAGCACGCCCAGGTATTGCGCCATATCCTGGCCGGACGGGCCGACCGGGCCATGCCTTTGCTGCGCTCCCACATCGAGGTCAGCAAGGGGGAGGTGAAGAAAATCACTCTGCATCGGCTGTACCGGGCGCGGGCGGGGGAGGGGAGCTGAGGGGCTAGGGCTAATGGCGATGGTCCGGCTCTGGCCAGCCGTTTGGGTTGGCCTCGAGAAAACGGGGTCAGGAGATTGGATCATGCTGACGGCCCCAGGCGTCGTCACCGTTCCTCAGCGCACTTCAAAGCGGATCTCCCCGAGTCCACCGAAATCGGCCCGGTACTGGCCTGACTGGCCGGGGACGATTCGTCCCAGACCGCCGGTGATCAGGATATGGCCGGTGTCCACAGTCCAACCCAGCTCCACCACGGTGTTGACCAGCCACAGGGCGGCCCGCCACTGATCCCCCAGCACATCACTGCCCTGGCCGGTGTAGACCGGCTCCCCGTCCCGGTATAGGGTTACAGTCACGGCGTTCAAATCCCGGTCGGCCAGAAGCAGCGGGGCGCCGGTGATAAATTGGGCAGCGCCCACATTGGCGGCGACAATATCCGGCCCGGTGAGGGACCGGGGATCGGTAAACGCCCCTTCCGGCAGTTCAATGACCGGCAGCACCGACTGAATATGCCCCTCAAGCTCCGCCACGGACGCGATAGTGGAGTGGATGGGTCGGGCCACCACAAAACCGATTTCTGTCTCCATCAGCAATTGGGCGTATTCGGAGTTCTCCACCACCGACGTATCCAATAGCTGGCCGGAAGCAAACAGCACCCCCGCCACCGGCGTTCGGACGCCAAACCGATCCTGGGCCGCCTCGCTGGTAAGCCCGGCCTTGAAGCCAGCGATACGGTCTTCCAGAAGCCGCTGCTGCACATAGATTTTCTGTACCCGGTAAGCGGTTTGTAAGTCGAGTCCCGGGACAGCGGCGCTGGTCAGTGGGAAGGGCTGCCGGGCGCGCCAGGCGTCCAACAGCGGCTCGGCTAGAGGATTGTAGTCGGTCTCCAGGGCGGCGCTGAGTCCCGTCGCTAGAGACAGCGCCAAGGCCAAAAACAAGGGCTTGGAGTGCATGGTGAACTCTCCTTGAATGCCAGCCAGATTAGAGACTACCGGCGGGGGCCAGCCCCGCAACCCCGGCCCGGGTAGCGGCGATACCAGCGCCGGCAGGCGTCGGCATAGTCGTCGCCTTCCAGAAGCACTTCGGCGGTGGCGCAGCTCAGCACCGAGTCGTCCGTAAACGTGGACTTCGGGGAGAACAGGGGAAAGGCCGTGGTCTTGATAGGATCGGACTCGTGGACCGAGCCGATGGTATCGTCGGCGATGGACCCCAACATAGTGCTTGCCCTCCGGGCGGCGAACTCGCCGCTGTGCAGTGGGTCTGGAATCACTATAGTTCAGTCCAGGACTGGCAGGCACGAGAGCTTCGATTGAAGCCGTCTTATAACATCCACCGCTGCGTGGGCCTGGATGGCCGCCACGCCCCAGACCGGGTGGCGGCGGTGATACGGGAACTGAACGCGGATATCAACTTCCTTGCTTGAAAACGCCGTTTCCAATCCGCGACAAGGCGACCACAACATGCCCGTACTGGCGATAGTCACAATGGCTTCGCGGCCTTGGACCCAAGCTGATCATGGACCCACCGATAGGTTTTTTCTAATCCTTCCCGCAGTGGTGTGTCAGGCCGCCAGCCCAGCAATGCCTTGATGCGCGTATTGTCGCTATTGCGGCCGTTGACGCCCTGGGGGGCCTCAAGCTGGTAACGGCGAACCAGCTTGAGGCCCGCGATTTCCTCTACGATATCCACCAGCTGATTGATGGTCACCCGCTCGCTGCTGCCTAAATTTAGTGGCTCGATGATGTCACTTGCCATGATCCGAAGGGTGCCGTCGATACAATCGTCGATATAGGTAAAGCTGCGGGTCTGGTGGCCGGTACCCCAAATTTCGATCTCATGCCGTCCTGAGAGTTTTGCCTGTATCACTTTCCGGCAAATCGCAGCCGGCGCTTTTTCCCGCCCACCGTCATAGGCGCCGAGAGGTCCGTATATATTGTGATAGCGGGCGACACGGGTTGTCAGTCCGAAATCTTCATAAAAATGACGGCACATCCGTTCGCTGAACAGTTTTTCCCAACCGTAGCCGTCTTCGGGCAGAGCTGGATAGGCATCCTGTTCCCGCAATGGAATGACCTCCGGGTCCCGCTGCCTGTCCGTGTTATAGACGCATGCCGAGGAGGCAAAAAAGTAGCGTTCGACCCCCTGCTCCCGCGCGGCTATCAAGAGATGGGTGTTAATCAGCACATTGAGCATGCACAAAGCACGGTTGTGTTCTATATACCCCATACCCCCCATATTTGCCGCGAGGTTGTACACTTGGCGCGCGTCTTTGAGCGCTTCGCCGCAAGACTCGCGTAGCCGCAAATCCAGTTGGGTGTTTTCCACTTCGGGCATACTATGGTGCCAAGCATCCAGTGGCTTTATATCCACTGCGCGTATACGGCGGTGGCCAGCGCGAACCAATTCGGCGACCAAATGACCGCCGATGAACCCTCCAGCGCCGCACACGACTATCAGGTCGTCGATCAAAGCTTATACTCTTTCAGCTAGTCACACAGATGGTGGTAAACCCCTGGCCATTCGATCAAGCCAACAGTACGATCCCAGAAAGAATATTGATTCGGCCACACCATAACCCGCGTCTATGGCAAACAAAACTGATTTCTCCCCCGAACAGCGCCTGCTGCTCTGTTGCGCCCGTCTTGACGTTCGCGGCGCTACGGCCGGGGAAATCGAGTCTCTCGTGCGTTCGGGCGTGGATTGGAATAGGGTGATCGCCTACGCCGCCTGGCATCAGGTCACGCCGCTGCTCCATAGAACACTGTCAACATGTATACCCGAACTTATTCCCGCTGCCGTAAAGCTGGTTTTCGAGCTGCATATCCAACGGTACTCAAAGCAATACCGGCTGCAATTTAATGAACTCCTTCGTATCGTCGAGTTGCTTGCGGCCAACGGGATTCCCATTATCCCTTTTAAGGGGCCGACGCTGGCCCGGCTGATTTACGGCGATCTGTCTTTGCGACCCTTTAGTGACCTGGATTTTTTGCTGCATTCACACGATGTGGATCGCGCTTTGCAGTTGCTGGAATCCCTCGGCTATGTTGCTCCGTCGGCTCGCACGGATAAACAGGAACGCCATTTTCGGCTGTATGCCTGTCAGTATAAAATCGGTCGCCACGATGGCGAGGTGTGGATTGAACCCCATTGGACGCTCGCCCAGCGGGTTTTTGCCATCGATCTGGATTATGGGGCGCTGTGGCAACGCTCCGGCTCCCAATCCTGGGAGGGGGGACTGATACGCACCTTCGCCTTGCGTGACCTGCCCCTGGTGCTTTGCGTACACGGATTTCGGGAACAATGGCGGCGCTTGAAATGGATATGCGACGTCGCCGAACTATTGCGGCAAACGCCTGGTTTCGATTGGAGCGTCATTTTTCAAGAGGCCCGCTCGGTGGGCTGTGAACGGATACTCCGGGTCGGCCTGACACTGGCGCACGACCTGCTTGATGCGCCTGCGCCCAACCCCATGGAACCCGACCCACAGGTCAACGCCCTGGTATCACGTGTCCGCAGCAATTTGTTTAAAACGAGCTTGCCGGCATACGATATTTGGACAATCAATGCTTTTCATTTCTTTGGCCGCGAACGCCTAAGGGACAGACTGAGCTATGCACTACGCACCCAGCTCTGCCCCAAGCCGGGGTTTTTCGAAACGTTTCCCCTGCCTGATCGACTGTTCTTCTGTTACTACCCCCTGCGCTGGATTCACGATTATTTGTTGCTGCCCGGCTGGATGGTCTGGAAACGGACATGGCGTGGATAAGCATGCCCAATCAATTCTCGCGGGCCTGCTGTTGGGCTTGCGCCAGCGCCCGTTTCAGACGAATTTCTGGATTGTGCGGATTAATGACATGAGCGCGGTTCAGCCAGTCCAGAGCATGCCCGGGTTCGCCCTCGCAAAGCCAACAAATACCCATAAGGCCCCAGGAAAATTCATTAAATAAGCGTTTGTCGTATCCCAATGCGGCCCGCGCAGGTCCCCGCGCACCAAACTGAAGCAACCGCGCCAGGGTTGACCGCGCCTCGGCAAAACGCCCGGTTGCCACCCGTTGACGCGCCGCCCACCACAATATCAAGGGATCATCGGGATGACGACTGACCGCCTCTTGGTGCAGCGCTTCGATATCGGGGAGGACCCAGCCAAGATCAGCAAAATGCAGGTCGAATAGATCCCCGTAGATGAGGACATCGCCCGGACGCGGTTCTGTTTGGCGCACACAGGCCAGACCCTGACGCCAAGCGCGCTCGGCAGCTTTCACATTGCCCAGCCCTAATTCACATTCCCCCAAGGCGTGCCAGAGATAGACCCGTTCGGAGTCGCTCTCCAGCGCTCGGCGCAGCAGGCCGATATTGCGCCTGTGCTTGGGCCGCAAATCTCCTTCATAGCCGTAATGGTTGATCGCCAGGGGAGCGTCGATGATGGTGTTGCCCCCAGTCGCCACCAGGGTTTTTATATCCGGCAGAACCGACTCGTGAATACAGCCACGAAAACGGATGTCGGCCCGGTTGCGAAACAAACGGTGTTCTGGGTAGGGCGTCAGACGAGTGGAGGCGCAAAAACGAACCCGGGCGGCGATGGCGGCAGGATTATCCAAAATCGGATGCAATGCGCCGCTGGCCACAACCCGTTCATCGGCGTCGATATATAAAATCCAATCACCCGTGCAGCGGGCTATAGCCGCATTGCGCACCTGGGCGAAATTGTCCCGCCAGGTTTCATGATAGAGACGTGCGCCATGGGCAAGGGCTATTTGCGGCGAGCGATCGCGGGAGCCGGTATCGACGACAACGATTTCATCGACGATACCGGTCAGTTGGGTTAGACAGTCTGCAAGTTGGGCTTCTTCATCGCGAATAATGAGCGATGCGGTGATCCGCACCATGACAACTCAGAAAATGTCCGTACTCGTTACGACATATTCGATTGTGCCGAAGCCGGACGCGCCAATAAGCCCGACATTGAGAAAGTGCCCACCACCGGGAGTACGAAACCCGCGCTTACGGCCTTGCGTATGAAATCGCGGCGTGCGGGGGACATCTTTGCCATCACGTCTTGACTCTTTATTTTTGCCATAGTCAACCCCTCCGGAGATACACGACAGTACTGCCAACCCAGTTGTATCAAAAACCAGATCAATCAACAAGCTCAAATAAATTCCGACTCCAAGCGGGCAACGGCGGTATGTACATCCCCTAATACCAACTCGTAGCCGCCATCGCCTCCAAGCCGACTCGCCGTCGCCACCAGTACGTCTCGCGTTTCCCCCCAACCCAGTGAGCTTTCGAGAACATGCTGGATCATTGCAAAGGGAGAGCGGGGTTCCAGTTGAGTCTGTCCACCATGATTCGCCGTGAGCCAGATTAGCGTATCGACCGGGCCTAGATTGATCCGCCAGTCAAACCCCAACTCTGCGGGGTCGAGGGCGAGAATGTCGATTGCCCCACTCGACTTGGCAGGCAATTGCTCCATAACCGACCGCAATTCTGGAACCTGCCGCTCGATACCGGGTTTGAGGTGGAATGCTCTTGGCAAGGCAATCACTTGCGAATCGCGCTCTAGCACGATCTCGTCGCCCTCGACGCCGTGTCCCGAAAACAGCAGGCGCGTCGCCAGACTGGTCTTGCCAACGCCCTTATGACCCAGGAACAACAACCGGCGGTCGCCGATCCTTGATACCGCACCGTGCAGTACGGTCCACCCCGAAAGCACGAAACGCTCTAGGGTCCGGCGGTAGACACGGGCGTAGATAAGATGCAATACATCGTCCCGGGTTTCGACAGCTTCGAGAAAATCGCCCTCTTCCAAAACGTTATACGGACCAAAACCCTGAATCCCATAGCCCAAGGTTTTGCGCGGTCCCATCGCTTGCCGTGCGTTTTCCGCAAGATACCGCAGCGTGTTGGCTAAGGCTGAATCCTGGTACCGGATTTCCACCCGACAGGAGAGTAGTTGAAAGGCGGTCAAGCCGTCATTCGACTGGAGTTTCAACCACTATCCCCTGATCGATCAGTTGTCGCAGGCCGGTTTCAGTGGCTTCCCTTGGCGGCTCTTCGAGCGAGAAAATCTGCGCCATCAGATCGGCCAATGCGGCCATGGAGAGCGGTTCTTCACATATCTCAAAGATGACGCCCGCTGTGTGGTTGAGATGATGCACCCGGTCGGTTGCCGGATTAAAAACAATTAAACCGTCCTTGGTTTCGTGGACTTCCAACCCGGAGGCGCGGAGGTAGCGTGTCGAGGCGTTGTTCATAGGGGCTATACGCTATCAAATGGAACAAATCAGTCAAATATGCTGATCAATTATAGAGTACTCTCGTGTCGAAACACCTGCCCGTCGCCCACCAGTTCGGCCAAGCGATCAGCGATTTTCTCCCGGTCGTGATAGCTGGCCACGAACGCCGCCGCCTGGGTCACAATCCTCTGGGCCAAAGTGGCATCCGTAGCCACCTGGAAAGCAGCCCGTACCAGCGCCTGGTCCGTTTCGGCCACCATAAGCTCCCTGCCTGCTTCAACTTCGAGTCCGGCAATGGCCTCGGGTGTGGCGATGACCGGAATCCCATTGGCGAATGCCTCCAGAATCTTCAAGCGACTGCCGCCCCCGGCGCGTAGCGGCACAATTGTCAGGTCGGCACGGCGATAAAAAGGCTCCAGATCCATAACCTGCCCATGCACCTTAACGCCCGCCCCAGCCCCTAAGGCGGCCACGGTTGCGCCTCCGCCAGCGCCGATAATATCCAGTTGCGCATTGGGAAAAGTGCGCCGAAGGAGGGGTAGAATCCGGGTTGCCAGGCGCTCTACCGCGTCCAGATTGGGTAGATAATCCAGATTGCCGATATAGATCAGCCGCAGCGACCGGCCCTCGGGAAAACGTGTGTCACCCGCCCCCCTCAGGCGCACCGCATTTGGCAGCGTCACGATAGTCGGTAAGGCGTAGCGTTCGTCCAATCCCTTGCTTTCCAGGGTGCTTGCCGTGACGATGGTTCCAAACCAGGGCAGGCAGGCGGCGGCAAAGCGGCCATAAGCACTGGCTTCGGCGCGGGTTTGGGTGGCGGCCTGGGTGTCGCCACGGCGCCATTGCAGGTCGGCCAGGGCGCCCAATATGGCCGCATCGTCCTCGTCCACATCAAGGATTGTCGGCGTCTTGGGGATTTGTTGGAGCCAGGGTATGGCCGCACCGGTGAGATACAGGCGTAGTACATAGATCAGGTCGAAGTCATTACGCCCCAGCGACTGTACGACTTTTTCACCGCAAACCGGCGAGGCCAGCCGCGCTCGCGTCGGCAATGGCTGTGCCGCCGCCACCGTTTGGCGGCCAAGCGGGTAAGCGAGCCAGCCACGGGCCGTAGCCGCCGGATCAGCCAAGGGAATCAGGACTGCTGTTGTGGAACGCTCGGCAATCCACCGCATTTGCCTTGGGCCAACCCCGGGGTCGGACACTGGAATAACCGCCGTCCATAAGGCGCCCGTCCGGGCCAGTCCTTCGGCAATCAGCGCGGCTCTCATGGCCAGACCATTTCCGGTCGGAGCCGGAGCAACGGGTGTCAGCAGTAGTATCTGCGGACGCTGGGATGCTACTATCGGAGGGTATGCCATGAATACAATTCCAAATACCGTCCACTTTGTTTTCGGCCTGCGACCACAGCTTCGGCCTTTTCATTTATTGCACTATCTCGCCATTGAATCGTGCCGCAGAATTTTGCAGCCGGACTTAGTCTATCTGCATTATCATTATCTGCCCTATGGGGTCTACTGGGATGCGATTCGACCCCATTTAACGCTGGCCCGGGTCGGCCTTGCCGGGGAGGTGCTGGCCGCCGATTATGACGACCGGCTGGTGCCCGAACAGTATCGTTATGCCCATCATGCCGACTTTGTGCGACTCGACGCGCTCATCGAACACGGCGGTGTCTATGCCGATATCGATACCCTGTTTGTGCGCCCCTTGCCCGAGGACTTGTACCGCAAGCCTTTTGTGATCGGTCGGGAACAGGACATGGCCGACGAGAAAACCGGAGCGATTCGAGCATCGTTTTGCAACGCCCTGCTCATGTCCCAACCGGGTGCTCTCTACGCTAGGACTTGGCGTCGGCGTATGGGCGCCGCCATCAATGGCACCTGGAGCAATCACTCAGGCTTTCTTGCCCAAGCCCTTAGCGAAGAGTTGCCGGACCAGGTACATGTGGAACCGGTGGAGTCATTTTTTCCGGTTCCCTGCTCCCCAGACGGGCTGCGCGCACTGCTGGAAGGCGGTCCTATCGATTTCAGCCGCAGCTATTCGGTGCATTTATGGGCCCATGTATGGTGGAGTAGCGACAGAACCGATTTTTCCAAGCGCCATGCCGGTGAGCTGAGCCTGTCCTATTTACGCCGCTCGGCGACGCCACTTGGCGAACTGGTCAGGCCATTTCTGCCTGAACTCGATATCGACGACCTGGCCTGCTGAGCGCCATGTCTCCACCCGGCCTTAAGGCGATCACCCTGCCGCCGAGTACCGGCTACGGCAATGCCGCCTGTGAGTATCTTGCCGGGCTGGACGCCTTGGGTATCCCGATAACCTGGACCCCTGTTCTTCACGATGGTTACGACCGCAAGCCAGCGGCTATCGCAAACAAGTTGCCCGAGGCAATCCGAGAGCCGTTGATCCGCTTATGGCAACGGCCCCTTGATTACCAAGTTTTGTTGCTGAATCTGCCCCCTCTGCACGGCTATGCAGATTGGTTGGGAAGGGAGCCGCAGGCGCGTCGGTTCACTTACGCTACCTGGGAGCTGGAGCGCCTGCCCGACGCCTGGCCGCCTGTGCTAAACCAATTCGAAGCCGTGTTCGTGCCATCGGAGTTCAATCGAAAAGCCTTCCTCGGCAGCGGGATCGAGGCGCCCGTATACACTATTCCCCATATCGCCCGTCGGGTCGAACCGGTGGCGGGAGGGGCAGACTGGAACGGCATCGACGACGATGACTTCGTGTTTTACACCATCGGCGCCTGGACAACCCGTAAAGCCATGGAAGAGACGGTACGCTGCTATCTTTCGACCTTTGCTGCGGGCGAAAAGGCCGCTCTGGTCGTCAAGACCGACAGCGTCAACTATATGGAACTGGCGTCGATGCCGGAGCCGATGCGCAAAACCGCCCCGCCACACCTGGCCACGACGTGGTGGACGCTGGCGCGCATCATTGCCGACTATCCCAACCCCGCCAAAGTCCATCTGATCGCCGATCGGCTGTCACCCCGGGCCATTGATCGGTTGCACACCCGGGGCGATTGTTTTATCAGCCTCACCCGCAGCGAGGGCTGGGGTCTCGGCGCCTTCGATGCTTTGCTGTTCGGCAATCCGGTGATTATCACCGGCTGGGGAGGGCAGACCGACTATCTCGGTAAAGACTACCCTTTGACGATCCCCTATACCCTCGAAGCCACTGCCAAGGTCCCCCAAGACCCGCGCTACGTGGGTCTGGAAGAGGCGCTGTGGGCACGGGCAAACAGCCATCAGGCCGGTCAACTGATGCGTTCGGTCTTTGAGGCTCCCAAGGCCGCCCGTGACCTGGGGCGGGAGATGCGGGCGCGGCTGCGGCAAGAGTATGGGCCGTCCCTGGTCTGCCGACGTCTCGCTCCATTGATGGGCTTGGAGCAAGCCCAATGAGCAAGCCATTCGGCCTCAAATTCATCACCCTGATTCCTGGCAGCGGTTATGGAGACGCCGCTGGCGAATACCTGGCGGGCCTTGATGCCCTGGGGATACCGGTGACCTGGATGCCCACCATCAATAATACCGCCGAGTGTCTGGATCAGACCCGAAGCCGCAACGACCTCCAAGACGCGATCCATGACCGGGTCGGCGGCTTGTGGCAACGGCCCCTAGACTGTAGCGCTCTGCTGTTGAATGTACCGCCCAGTTATTGGCATGAATACTGGCTTCGCGCCGAACCAAAGCTACATCCGTTTACTTATGTCGCCTGGGAGGTTGATCGCCTGCCCACGGACTGGCCGCCCGCCCTGAACCCCTATGAGCGGGTATTCGTACCCTCCGAATTCAATCGCCGGACCTTTGTCGCCGACGGCGTCACCACGGCAGTGGACGTGTTACCCCATATCGCCCGGCGGGTGGAGCCGGCGCCGGGTGGTCCGGCCTGGGGAACTGTCCACGACGACGATTTTGTCTTTTATACCGTCGGCGCCTGGACCACCCGTAAGGCCCTGGAAGAAACCATCCGGGCCTATCTCGACACCTTCTCCGATCGTGAACGAGTCGCCCTGATCGTCAAGACCGAGCCGGTCAACCAGATTGAATACCAGGCCCTGCCTAAAGCAGCCCGGGCCGCCGCTCCCACTCATCTGGCCACGACCTGGTGGACCCTAGCGCGCATCCTCGCGGACTACAGGCATCCGGCGAAAATCCACCTGATCGCGGATCGGGTACCGCCACGGGAGATCGATCGTTTGCACACCCGTGGGGATTGTTTTGTCAGTCTGACCCGCAGCGAGGGTTGGGGCCTGGGTGCATTCGACGCCGCCCTGTTTGGCAACCCGGTCATCATCACTGGCTGGGGTGGGCAGTTGGACTATCTGGGCGCGGACCACCCATTGCTGGTTCGCTACCGGCTCGAAGCGACGATTCATTCCCCGGACGACGGTTATTTTTTCCGGGCCCCGGACGTCCACTGGGCACGGGCCGACCGCCGCCACGCCGGTGAGTTGATGCGCTCGGTGTTCGAGAACCCGGAACCGGCCAGACGCCAGGCGCGCGCCCGGCAGGCCGAATTGCAGACCCGCTTCGCGCCCACTGCTGTCTGTAGGCGGTTTGCGGACTTGATGGGATTTTCATCGTGTTTCTCCGGGGCGTTATGACTTCCACAAGACTTGAGATTCCCGGACCCCTAAAGTCCACCCGACTGTTGGTCCTGGCCTGGACCGAGCATTTCTTTGGCCCGGATTATTTCGAGCCAAAACGCATCGCCAATCCGGGCGGTGACGGTATCGAGTTGCGCTTTACCCAGGACCGGGACCACCTGGCCCAAGCCGATGCGGTTTGGTTCCATGGCCCCTCCATTAACGATTTGCCAAGCACCAAGAACCAGCCTTGGATACTCATGAGTATGGAAAGTGATAGCAACTATCCTGCCTTGAAAAACCCCTATGTGCGGTTGGCCTTTGATCTCTCAATGACCTACCGGCTCGATTCGGATATCCCTTGTCTTTACCCCAACTGGCGCCAATACGGAACCTTTCTAAAACCGCCCACCAGGCGCCAGGGAAAATCCAGGGGCGCACTAGCAGCCTATATCGCCTCGAATCCCGTCCTATACCGCGACGCTTATGTTCGGGAGTTGATGAAATATATTCCTATCGATAGCCTCGGGGCTTGTCTTAAGAACGCTTATATCGAGGATTTTACTGTCGGCGGCTGGTCACCTGGTTCTTGGAGCAGCATTTTATCGGTGCTGCCCCGCTATAAGTTCTATCTTGCCTTTGAGAACTCGCAAACCACCGACTATGTCACGGAACGGGTTTTCCACGCTCTGGTGTGCGGGACCGTGCCGGTCTATCTGGGCGCGCCCAATATCCGCGACTTTATGCCCGATGACGCAGCGGTGATCGTCGCATCCGAGTTTTCCTCGGTATCCGCACTGGCCGATTATTTACGCTACCTGGATAATAACGATGCGGCCTATGAGCAACATCTAAACTGGAAACGCGACGGCTATTCTGAACGCTTCCGACGCCTGGTGGATCTTGGCAGCATTGATCCCCAGCACCGCATGGCGATCAAGCTGGCCCACGGCTGCGATCAACACTGTTCCTGCGGCGGTCGGTTGCGCGAACCCGGCGTGACCCATTGAAGCCCATGCCCAAGCCCACCGGGGCAAGCGCCCGGATCGCTGCGTTTATCTCGATTCCCCGCAACGCCAGCAATACTATACGGGTTATGCTCGATGCCGGTCCCAATCGTGATCTCGATACCACGGATTCCCTGATTATCCACGAAAATCACCAGCGGGGCGCCGTGTTGCGGCATCGTTACGACGTGTCGCGTCTGTTTGTGTTCTGCTTTGTCAGAAATCCCTACCATCGCTGTGTCTCCTGGTACAAATACCATCGCAACCTGGAACCCTATCATCGCTTATCGTTCGAGCAATGGGTCGAGGCGGGATTGCCCCATCACTGGGCCAAGCAGAATCAGACGGATTATGCCGAAACAGCCCTATCGCCACTGCTGCAAATGACCTTCGTGCAGGATTGTAAAGTCGATTTTATCGGTAGAATCGAAAACTTCGAAACCGATATCAAATACCTTATTAAGCACCTCAACAGGCTATGCGAGGAAAACCGGATGACGCCCGTATTCCACTATCGAGCTATTGCACTGAATGCAACGGCGTCATGGTTACGAGCAGAAGACCTCCTGAGTGAACGGGCAAAAGCCATCATTCGTAGCCAGCTACGCCACGACTTTGAGTATTTTGGTTATGAATCGGAATAAATCCTATGAAAAAAGCGACCGCGATTACTAGGATTATTCATCAAACATGGAAAACGCAGGATCTGCCTGCCGATTATTCCCGTTACCACGACACTGTACGTGACCAGCATCCCTCATGGGAGCATTGGCTGTGGACCGATGCGGACAACCGGCGCTTTATCGCGACGCAACACCGGTGGTTTCTTCCGACCTACGATTCCTACAAGCATTCGATCGAACGGGTCGATGCGGTTCGTTACTTTATGCTTTACACTTATGGCGGAGTCTATCTGGATCTCGACATGGAGTGTCTGAAGCCCATTGACCCCTTGCTGATGGACGATACGCCCCATTTCTCCCTGTTGGCGTCGCCATCCATCGAAAATACGATTATCGGCAATGCTTTCATGGCCTCGCCTAGGCATCATCCTTTTTTCGCCTATTTGTGCAAGCGTCTACCTCATATCCGGCAGCGGGACGTAACCCATGCCGATGTCTTTAACAATACCGGCCCGGATATGCTGACCAGGCACTTGCGGCTGTTTGGCCGGATTGCCCCGTACCGGATCATCGGGCTGGACAAGATTTGTGGGCGTGGCGTTTTGGGCCAGCATCCGGCTCTAGGCGGCAACAGTCTCCACCAAATCAGAGAACGAAAGCTCCTTTATCTCATTCATCACCATACCAATGCGTGGAATGTCCAGCATCCGCACCCTGGCTCGCCGATTGAAGGGTACAAGCTATTCCTAGGCTACGACATAGCCGGATTCGATATCGACTACGTGGAATATGCTCCAGATGCCTTTGAAGTCATTGCCGATGCATGCAATCGCAACAACGAGGCCCTGGGGTTTAATTACAACGGCTATATCAAAGGAATCGGCGGCAGCCTCGCTCCTTGCGAAAGCAGCAATCGATGGCTGAAAAATGGCATCATTCCTTGGGTCTGTATCAAGCAGGACAAGCTGCATTTAATTACACATGACCGGAATCCATGGACAGCTCCTGGAGATGCCCAAGGGACAGAACACCCTGGGCCAACAAGCGGATCACAATCTCCCGGGGCCTGATATGGGTACGGGTATGATTGAGAATTTGATGCGCTCGGTCGGGATGGCCCTCGACCACGAAATCCGACGGAATGTATTCGAGGTGATACTGTTTGGTCAATAAACTAAAGATCGATTGGTCGTGCCGGTGGGCAATAAACCCTGGATAATTTGGCAAACCACAGGTATTGGGCTGGTCAGTCAGGATTCTATCGTCTTCGGCATAGGCCAGAAAATGCGCCACAAAGCGCCGTGACCATACACAGTTTCGGAGCATAAACGCGCTGGCGAAGCGTTGCGGTCGCTCAGCAATAACGCCGCAATCCGCCCCCATCAATACGAAAGCATCCCGCTTGGTATAGTGTCCTTCGCTGAAGCCTTCACCCAGGATCAGTAAGTCGAGATTGTGCCGCTCCATAAACTCGATCATAGGGTCGATCCGGTTGACGAAGTGCATCGCCGCGTCAGCATAAAACAGCAAATCACCCGGGGCCAGTTCGCTGAGCGCCTTGTTCAGGAAATAAGGTTTCCAAAGCCAATAACCCGCCCCGCGCCGGGCCTCCAATATCCTGGCATGGCGTTCCCGGTAAGCCAGATCAATGTCATTTGGGCCAAAACTATGGCATTGGTCGAATCCGCAGAGCCGACCGGTCAGTGAGTTGAGACGTTGGTAGCTCGCAAAATCCGCGTTGGCATAATTTATCAGTTCGGTTTTCATCGTCGCATCTATGGGAACCCCATGAGCATATTTCACGGACTTCAAGGGATTATTTCTCTGGCCATGTCCTTGTCAATCCGCGATGGTCAATAGGGTCATTTTGATAATGCGCCAGAGGAGAACGCCCATGTTAACTCAGGGCCTGCCGATCTTCGCCTCCCAGCGACTATACCTACCCCGATTCCGGGTGATGCTTGTGTTCGCTCTGACCGGCTGCTTCGCGCTACCGGGTCTGGCCCAAACCCAGCCCCGGGCATGGATCAACGAACTGCACTACGACAACGCCGGACAGGATCTGGGCGAGGTAGTGGAACTGGCCGGTCCGGCTGGCACCGATCTGAGCGGCTGGAGGGTGGCGCTCTACAACGGCAGCAATGGCCGGGTCTATGGGGAACACCCTTTGGCCGGACGGTTGCCGGATCAGCAGAGGGGGTACGGCGCCGTGCTGGTGACCTTGAGCCGCGACGGGCTTCAGAATGGCGCGCCGGATGGCATCGCCTTGGTGGACGGGGCAGGGCGGGTGGTGCAGTTTCTAAGCTACGAAGGCCGCTTTGTCGCCACGGACGGCCCGGCCCAGGGCTTGGAAAGCACCGATTTGGGCCTGTCCGAGTTGGCCAATACCCCCTTGGGCCTGTCCTTGCAACTGACCGGTAGTGGCCAAACTTACGCCGCTTTTACCTGGCGCCAGGGCGTCGAGACGTACGGTTTGCCCAATCTCGACCAGCAGTTCGCCGATGCGCCGCCGCAGCTCGGAGACTGTCCAGATATTCCCAGGGGCGCCATCCTGACGACGATTCCGGCGCTCCAGGGTCCCGGCTTCAGCAGTCCCCTAGAAGGCCAGTCTGTGACGGTGCGGGGCACGGTGACGGCAGTGTTCGCCGGTGCGGGAGGGCTGGGTGGATTCTTTCTCCAAGATCCGGTCGGCGACGATGACCCGCGCACCTCCGACGGCCTGTTTGTCGCCGCCGCCCAGGCCACCGTGGAGACCGGCCAGCAGGTCCAGGTTTTCGGCGCCGTCGCCGAAACCTTCGGCGAGACCACTTTGGAGTCCAGTGAGATCACCCCGTGCGGCGATGGCCGACCTCTGGCCGCCCGGCCAGTGGAACTGCCACCTCCGCCCGGCGCTACCCTGGAACCCTACGAGGGCATGCTGGTTACCTTTCCCCAGGATTTGACAATCACCGACCTGCGGGAACTGGCGCGGTTCGGGAACATCGCCCTATCCGCCGGCGGCCGCCTGTTCCAGCCTACCCAAACCCTGGATCTGGACGAGGCTGGCGCCGATGCCATCCGCCGTCGGCAACTGGAGAACCGTCGCCGCCAATTGCTGCTGGACGACGGCAGCCTCCAACGTAACCCCCGGCCGGTGCCCTACCTGGAGGTGGGGGAGGGGCTGCGAATAGGGGATTCCGTCTCCGGTTTGACCGGGGTGCTGGGCTTCGACTTCGGGACCTACCGGCTGCACCCAGTTACCGTCCCGGGGTTTACCCGCGATCCACGCCCCGGGCGCCCGCCCGAGGTGGGCGGTACCTTGCGGGTGGCCAGCTTCAACGTACTCAACTACTTCAACGGCCCGGCTTTTCCCACCCCGCGCGGGGCCAGGACCCAAGAAGAGTTCCAACGCCAGCACCATAAGATCGTCCAGGCCGTCATGGGACTGGACGCGGATATCATCGGCCTGATGGAACTGGAAAACGATGGCCACGGACCCGATAGCGCCATTGCCGAGCTGGTGGCGGGACTCAACGAGGCGAGCGGCGAGGAACGCTACGCGCTTATCGACCCGGGTAGCGGTCCCATGGGCGATGATGCCATCGCCGTGGGCCTGATCTACCGGATCGCCACCGTAGCGCCCGTCAACGCCGCCGCTCTTCTAGACGCCGGGGTGGACCCCCAATTCGACGACACCAAAAACCGCCCAACCCTGGCCCAGAGTTTTCGGGAGCAGGCCAGCGGCCAGGTGGTTACGGTGGTGGTCAACCATTTCAAGTCCAAAGGTTCGTCTTGTGGCGTCGGTGACGACGACACCGCCGGCCAGGGCAACTGCAACCGCACCCGTACCCGCGCCGCCCAGGCCCTGGCCTGCTGGCTGGCCACCGACCCCACCGGCGGTAATTCCACCGCTGTGCTGATCGTCGGCGACCTTAACAGTTACGCCGAGGAGGACCCCATCGACGCCCTGCGGGCCGGTGGCTTCATCGACCTGATCCAGCGTCATCAGGGTTCCGATGCCTATTCCTATGTCTTTGCCGGCGAGGCCGGTTATCTGGACCATGCCCTGGCCAGCGAAAGCCTGGTCGGCCAGGTCACCGGCGTAGCCGAATGGCATATCAACGCCGATGAGGCGTCGATATTGGATTACCGTTCCGATAATCCAGACGGGTTTTATCGCCCCGATGTCTTCCGGGCTTCCGATCACGACCCGGTGCTGATCGGGCTGGACCTGGGCGCTGCAAACGATAATCCGATCAGTGACGACCTGGCGGCCAATTGCGCTCCCGACTCTCCAAGTGATGGCTGTCCTCCTTGAGGCCTGCGGAGAAGTAGACGCACGGCGGCTCACCTTCGGGGTCCCTGGTGAAGCCGGTCACCGGTACGCTGGACGCCATCGCGGTGCGCGCCCCGCTGCAAAGCTGCGGCGGATATCGAGCTTTAGGGGAACAGGGCACGGCCCGTGATAGGCAAGCCGCCGCCGATTCCACGGCGGCGGCTTGTCTACTGCTTGCGATCCATGGGCCAGGTGATGACGCCCACCCTCGACGAGGGGGCTTGCCGCGCACCAGGTCAGTGGCGGACAGTGATTAACAACACCGAGCTGTTGTTGTTCTCGTCGCTTTCGTCAATCACATTCTGTGTATCGACCACCACTTCAAGCTCCTGCAATCCTGACGGTAGATCGGCGTTGGCGAAAGCGAGTTCTACATCCACCGACGCCCCAGGGCCGAGAACAGCGATAGGCTCTTCATCCAATCGGCGTCCCTCGCCACCCAGTCGCAATTCGACATTGATATCCGTGGCCGTGACGACGCCGCTGTTGCCGATGGTCGCGACCACTCGGGTTATTTCTGGATTCTGTCGATCCGTGAACTCGAAGACGTCGGTGATCCGAAGATCCGCGCGCCCGGCCGTGGCGATAGCGACATTGTTATCCTCGAACCATTCGTTCACGCTATTCTCTGGATCGACCTCCACGGTCACGCTCTGACTGTCCGCGCCCTCGGGTAAGCGCCAGAGGATTTCCACCGTCTCGGTTGCTCCGGCAAACAAGGTGGGCACTTGAACTTGGCCCACAGGACCGTTGACATCGGTCGCCGCCACCCTGACGCCCTGAAGCGTCACGTCGCCGCGATTGGCCACCTGAATGAGCAATTTGGCAATCTCGCCGGGCGCCGGATTGGCGGGCTCGAAGTCGATGCCGTCTTCGGTGATTTCCAGATCACGGTACACGTGATGGGCCGCCAGAAACAAACTCGTGACGCCCGGTTGCTCCATGACCACGTCCTCGGTCTCACCGGTCTCGTTTTTCAATACCCGGGTCGTTTCTTCTGGCTCCGAGCGGGTAGAGAGTACATAGACGCGGTCCTCCAGCACTGCCAGATCCTGCAGGTTCTGTATCGTGCCATCGGGATGCAACGGTCGCCCAGCCGACAGCGTGCCGGTATCGCCGTCCAGTACCGCGTAATGCAGCCCGTTTTCGGCTTCTTCCCAAACAACGGCCAGATTGCCGTTCTCTTCCGTGGCCACGGCGAAGTTCACGAAACCGGCGTTGTCCATCAACATCTGCGGCTCGGTCCAGACCCCGTTCTGGAAACGGTCGAGCATCACCACCAACCGGGTCACCGGCACCGTCGCGGGTCCGCTGTCGAATTCCACGACGATCTCGTCGCGAAATTCACTGAGCCAGAATACCAAAGGTGTGCCGTCGGCGGCGAAGGCGGCTACAGGAGAGAGATCAGTGCGATCGTCGTTGGTCAAGGCTTGCGCCGTGGTCCAGGCGTCGCCGTCGAAGAACGTGTACATTACCTCCTGATCGAACGGGTCGTTGACTGTCAGTTCTTCCAGATCCACATCGGAGCGATCACGTATCCAGACCAGCAAAGCCTCCTCGCCCCGTGCCGCCAGATGCGGCTCATCGAGGGGCTGACCCGAGACGGCGGCGGCGGGCGTGGAGAAGGTCAGACCATCCCATAGCGAATAATACAAGGTATCGGGATGCTCTTCGGTTCCCAACAACAAGCCGGCATCGTTGCCGATCCAGACCGCCAACAGCCCGTTTCCAAACCGCTCCAGCATGGGTTGATGATCGAGACGAGCGTTGCGGGTCAGGTTTGCCGGCGGCGTCCAGCTCAGACTGGCGGGATTGAATACCGAATAGAGAATTTCGAAAGAGTTGGTGAACTCGGCGTCGAACACCACATCTTCGCTCAGGGGCGCTTCGATACGCTGCCAGATAGCCACAGCCTGACCCGAATCGTCCAATAGCACCTCGGGATTATGATCGTGGCGCAGGTCGTCGGTGATGGCCGTCAATTCCGTCCAACCCGAACCGCTCCAATAGGCCCCGAAGATATCCATTCCTAGACCGACGGTACCCAGTTTGTCGTTGGCGAACTCGTGAAAAACGACGATCCCGTTGTTCCTGTCCCGGATGTCTACGGAAGCGTCGAGTTGGGGAATACTATCGGCCAACCACTGGCTTTCCTCGGTTGGCAGGGTCGAAAACGGCCAGTTGTTTTTCAGCCAGTTCCAGTGCTGCTTGGCATTGGTCCAGGCGGCCCTGGTTTGCCCGTCCAACCCGCAGTCCTGCGTGGTTTCCTCCTCCAGAATATCGCCATCGAAAGTGACGCCGCCGCCCGGCGGACGTTCAGCGGAAAGAAACACACCGCCCGACGAGAAACATTTGGCGATATTGGAGAGGATTACATGCAAATCGGCGACGAACTTGCCCAGAAACTTGTACCCCAGCATATCGCTCAAGTTTCTACCTTGTGTCTCCACCTGCAAGGTATGTTCGCTTCCTATCTTGATACCCAGGGAACCATCGACCGCGTCTTCGATCAGGGCGAGAACGAGACTCGCCTTGGCGTCCGAGCCATATGTGATGGCGCCCGAATCCAGGGCCAAGCCCGTATTCAGCAACCCCGGCGTTGACTCCTTGAGCGTGGTCGTTGTCTCGGTTTTGTTGGAAAACTCCAGTTTGATCTTGGCGTCGTCCAGCTTCTTGACCAGTTTTTTCAGCAAAGAGCCGACCACCGGAAGGTTCTTACCTTTCTCGACGACTTTCTTCAGCACACCCTTTAATCCAGGCAGTCTGGCCAGCGAGATATCCTTGCCTACCTTGCTTTCCCCGGCTCCAGAAAACGACATGCGCTTCACCGCCAACACGCCCGGGCGCAGTTCCAAGTCACCCTGGAGCTGATAAGCGATTTTGGGTATTCCCACCTCGACCATGGGTAGTTCAACCTCGATCCCCGACTGCGCATGGGCGCTGACTCTACCGGGCCCTTTGCTGGAAATGTCCAACTGATCCACGCCGAGAGAGGTCTCGTTGATCTGAAACGCCAAAGGCAGTTCGGTATCGTCCAGAAACGGAACCCACTTCGGAAGTTTCGCACGAAATGCATATTCATAAGGCTCGGTCGCCGGCCATTTGCCTTGCCCCTGATACTTGATCTCGTTGTCGTAATCTCCGGTTCTGATGGGCTTCACCCGTAGCCGTTCTCCGAACACACCCACCATGACCTTGATCCACTGGGGAACCGGGGCGGTACCCTGCTTGATATCGACACGATTCGATCGCGTACCGTCGGCGGCGACAGCCACGGCGTCCACGGCATTGAGTCCGGCGGGAAACAAATCCCGCTCCAGGATATAACTGGTTTCATAGGGGTTTTTATCGCCCGTATCGTTCTTCGGATTTCCGCCGTTCGCCGTGAAATCCACCCGGTCCGGTGCGCTACCTTCCCAGTTGACGAAAGCATGATAGAGATTGGGTGTCACGCGAGGCTGAAGCAGCGGATCGTCCGAGAAAAAGTTCTTCGCGAACTCCGATCGCAGAGCCGTGATGGTGTGAAGAAAACGATCCAGGGTCAGAAGATAGCGTACCCGTCGGTTGTTTTTCACCACGTCCACGACGGCGCGATTGTAGTCTTCAAAAAGCACATTGCCCCAGAAGCGGGCCTCTTCGGCCTGGCCGGAAAAGACCAGTCTGGCGGGGCTTGATCCCGTCCCCGGCCAGTAATTCCAGGTCGTCGCCTGAATTTCTCCGGTATCGATATCGCCCAGCTTGAGATCCGTGGACTCCCAGCGGAAGGTCATTTTGGAGTTGGGGTCGTCGTTCAGTATCAGGGTCGCTTTGGACCCGGATACCGGCGGGGAGTTGCCGGTATAGACCGGTGTTTCGCCTTGACTCCAGGCAGCCGGGACCACCAAGGCCATGAATAAGGCCAAGGCTACTGGGACATGACGCCGAAGGTAGGCAATCACACTGATCATGACCCACTCCTCCTTATTTCTTCGTCAATTCGCTCAGCGCTACCGTAGCGGCCGTTCTTTAGGCGTGGTGTCATATTCAGCGCCCAGATGCCCATCAGACCCAAGCCAGCCAATAGCAAGCTGCTCGGCTCGGGCACGGGCGGCGGCGGCGGTGGGGGTTCAGGAACCAGTCGCGTTGGGGTATCCAAGGCATTTAGTTCATCGTATTCCAGCAACCCGATGGTCAGCGCCGATGCCCATAGCGAGAAATCACCATTGAAATCGGTGAACAGGATGTCGGCGGGAGACAAGGCTTCCTGTTGGCCCGGCGCGTATTCGTTGCCCGTGAAGGTGAAGGTACTCATCGAAAACGTGCTCAGCGAGAACAGAGCCTTATCGCGCCCCGGATTCAGTTTGCCAGGCTCAAACACATCCCAGAGCACCAGCGCATCCAGATCATCGTCCGATAACAACCCAATATGCTCCATACCGGACGCGAAGCGACTCCGTCCTCCATCACCGGTACTGATCCAGATATCGCTAGCAAGCGTATCGCCTCCGAAGGCGTTGCTCACCGAGAGAAAATCAAACGAGAAGTAGGTGAAAGGATGAGGCGTATCGTTCTCCAAGGCGTCCAGGTCGTCGCCGAAGAAACCCGGTAATAGACCCAAGGTTTCCTCATCGATATTCAGGGAGTTGGTACCGGAACCCGGCAAGGTGCCGTAAACGTCGCCTGAAGCTTCTTCCCGGCCTGGCTGTGCCTCTGTTCTTACCGACGTATTCGTGACGCCGACAGCCACTCGATCCACGCTGAAAGTGACGGTCGTTTTTTCGGGGTCGTCAAACCAGTCACGACCATAAGATAGGGCATTCAAATCGTCGAATTCGCCCGTGCCGAAATTATCCTTAAGTCCCAATTGCCGACCCTCGGTAAAGATCACGGGTCCCGGATCGAGTACATCATCGGGCGTCAATCCGCCACCGGTCGAAGGCGACGCTGAATCTATGGAGAATCTGACGTCGTCGACGAGTACCGCCTGTCCGCTTGCTGGACACAGGCAGAAAGACAACAGCAAATAAGAACAATGGGATGCCCGCATTATTGCCACCGACAGGTTGCGTTCGAACCCGCCATCCGCCCGCTCCATGATCGACGAGCGATATGGCTATTGTTTCGACACGAACACAGGCAAGGATTTTTGCCGAACCTCGTGCATGGCGAATGACGCCACGCTTTGGAATTTCCCTGGTTTAGTGGTTTTTCTGCGCTTTCTATATTTTGGCCAAAGAAACTCCAGACGCCTCGGGTCGTCGCTCAGAGGGGGCTGAACACCCTCCGGACTCGACCGGCCTTTCGCCGAAGATCTTTCAGACCTTCGACTTCAGTCTTAAAGCAAACGTTGCGATAGCCGATAGATGGAATGATCACGGGAACATAAGAAGCCTCATGCCTTACCCTGTCGTCTGTTGTGTCCGCCATCACCGGGTTGAGTCTACCTTGGTGACCTACGAGCTGACCGCAACGTCGCCGGGACATCGTAGCGTCCTTTCGTCTGCGCGAGCCGCGACCGAGCCAAGGGCCGACGCTCGAACACAGGCTTCGCGGCGCCCCCGGCCCTGGTCGGCAACCGTGACAGGCACTATATACTGGCTCCGCGACTGCCAGGTTTGACCTAGGTGCAGCGTTGGTCCTGAATCCCGGTTGAGAAGCCGTGAAATGCCGCTTTCCGCCCTCGCGACACACAAAAAAACTTCGAAACCACCCTAAAGTCCCTTGACAGGCTTCCGATATATGCAGGTGACACTGCCGGGCAAACGCGGAGGAACTTTTCGGAGGACAAAACCGCTGAAAAGGCGCGCCCCGGACGTTGATTCAACACATATAATCGGGAGTTTTTATCATGGCTCTGACAATTAACACCAATATCGCGTCCTTGACCGCTCAGAACAATCTGAGCAAAACCCAAAACGCTCTCAACACGTCCCTGGAGCGGCTGTCCACGGGTCTGCGCATCAACTCCGCCAAGGACGATGCCGCCGGCCTGGCGATCTCCAATCGCTTCACCACCCAGATTCGCGGCCTGAACCAGGCGGTACGCAACGCCAATGACGCCATCTCCCTGTCTCAGACCGGTGAGGGCGCTTTGCAGGAGTCCACCAATCTCCTGCAACGAATTCGCGAATTGGCGGTACAGTCCGCCAACGAAACCAACACCGATTCCGATCGAGCCTCCCTGCAACTGGAGGTGAAGGAACTCATCGACGAGTTCGACCGCATCGCCGACACCACCAACTTCAACGGCAAGAAGCTGTTCGACGGCAGCTTCGGCTCCGCCACCTTCCAGGTGGGCGCCAACGCCGGCGAAACCCTGACGGTGGGCTTCTCTGAACTGACCGCCAGCACCGTGGGTGGCGGCCTCAAAGCCAGCGCCAGCGCCACCGGTTTCACCGCCACCGCCGCCAACCTCACCGCCAATAACACTCTGCAGAGCGGCGACTTGGTCCTCAACGGCGTGGTGATCGGCTCGTCCAAGGCCGGTTCCGACAGTTCGTCCTCCGTGGCCGGGGCGGCCAGCGCCATCGCCAAGGTGGCGGCCATCAACGAGAAGACCTCCGAGACCGGCGTGGTGGCCGAGGTGTTGACCACCACCCGGGAAGGCGCATCCATGACCGCCGCCACTGGTAACGGTCAGATCATCATTAACGGCGTCACCACCGGCGACGTGGCGGTGTCCACCGACGCCGTGGCTAGCCGGGCGGCCGTGGTCAACGCCATCAACGCCATCTCTGATCGCACCGGCGTGACCGCCACTGATACCGGCGAGAACGCCACCGGCGTGGTCTTGCGGGCCGCTGACGGCCGCAACATCACTGTGTCCCTGAATCAAGACAGCGGCGCTTTCACCGCCGCCACCACCGGCCTGAGCAATGCGGGCCAGACCACCACCAGCGGCTTCACCTTGCGCTCCGTGGATAACACCACCATCACCGTTGAGGAGGGCACCGGCGACCTGACCCGGGCCGGATTGGTAGCCGGCGATTACCAGGCCCAGACGGCCGCCGTGGCGTCCGTGAGCACCACCGCCGCCCTGGCCGCCGGTGATCTGAAAATCAACGGCGTGGTGGTCGGCGCCTCCAAGGCCACCGACGACACGGCCTCCTCCACCGCCAACAATGCCAGCGCCATCGCCAAGGCAGCCGCCATCAACCGGCTGTCCGATGTCACCGGGGTCACCGCGGTGGTCAACGAGAATCGGGTGGACGGCAGCGCCCAGACCGCCGCCGCGCTCACCGGCGTCATGACCATCAACGGCGTTACCACCGCCTCCATCAGCACCACCGCCAATGCCGCCGACAGCCGCACGGCCGTGGTCACCGCCATCAACGCCATCTCCGGGCGCACCGGGGTGACCGCCATCGACACCGGTTCCGACACCGACGGCGTGCAACTGGTGGCCGCCGACGGCCGTAATGTGGTGACGTCTTACGATGGCACTCTGACCGCCGCCGCCACTGGCGTGGCCGCCGCTGGCACCACCCACGGCACCTTCAAATTGGAGTCCGCCGGCCAGATCACCGTCGCGGCCGACACCGGCACCCTGGCCAACTCCGGGCTTCAGGTGGGTACCTTCGGGGGCGCCAGCAGCGGCCAGTTCCTGGAGGATGTGGATATCTCCACCGTGGACGGCGCCACCAAGGCCCTGGAGGCCGTGGATAACGCCCTCAGCCAGGTGGACACCCAGCGGGCCGGTTTGGGCGCGGTGCAGAACCGCTTCGAGACCACCATCTCCAACCTGCAAAACGTGGCCGAGAACTTGACCGCCGCCCGCTCTCAGATTCAGGACGCGGACTTTGCGGCCGAGACCGCCTCCCTGTCCCGTGCGCAAATTCTGCAACAGGCGGGCCTGTCCATTCTGGCCCAGGCTAACCAGTCCCAGCAGGGCGTACTCTCCCTGCTACGGTAAGCACTGATGAGTAACGGGCGGATACTCTGGGCAGATGGTCCCGAGTCCGCCCGGAACCCATTAGGGAGAGGCCGATATGATTAATGAACTCAATACAAGCATCGGTGTGACCCTATCTAGTAGGGTAAATGCCCAGGAGCCGGGCGGGCGCCCCCAGACTCAGGGGCGTACGGAGGCGGCGAGCGCTAGCCAGGAATCGGCTCAAAACGCCCAGGCCGAGCTTCGTCAGACCGCCGCCGTGGACCGACGCAGCCTGAACCAAGCAGTCAACGATCTGAGTAAGGCTCTAGGAGAGGGACGCACCAATATCCATTTCGATGTGGACGACGACTCCGGCCAGATGATCATTAAAGTGATCGACACGGAAAACGGCCAGACCATTCGCCAGCTACCCCCGGAAGAGGTCCTTGAGCTAGCTAAATTTTTCGAAGAAATGGAAAAATCCAGAACGGAGGCTCAAAACCAAACCACCGGCCACAGCCATCTAGAAGGGCTGCTGATTCGGGTCAAGGCTTAAGGGAGAGGAAACTATGGCGGGTATTTCGGTTTCAGGCATCGGCTCCGGGCTGGATATTAATCAACTGGTATCCGACCTGGTTTCCGCCGAGGCGGCGGCGCCCACGGCGCGGCTTAACCGCCGCGAAGCCAGCCTGCAAGGCGAGCTGTCCGCCATTGGCGCTTTGAAAGGGGCCTTGTCTAGTTTTCAGACGGTGGTCAAGGACCTCAAATCCGCCACTGCCTTGGCGGGTGTCAAGGCCACGGTGGGAGACGAATCCCTGCTAGGGGCCAGCGCCACCAGCATTGCCCAGCCGGGCAGCTATGAGATCGAAGTACTGGCTCTGGCCAAGGCCCAGAAACTAGCATCCGGGGGTTTTCAGGAACTCACCGACGTGGTGGGTTCGGGTACGCTCACCTTCCGCTACGGCGATTACGACGCCGATTCCAACACCTTCACCGAAAACCCGGACAAGACGGCTCAAACCCTGACATTGGACACCTCAAACAACACCCTGGCGGGCCTACGGGACGCCATCAACGAGGCGGACCTGGGGGTACGAGCCAATATTATCAATGACGGCAGCAGTTACCGACTGGTGCTGGCCTCCCAAGACTCCGGGGCCGCCAACGGCCTGGAGATTACCGTGGCCGACGCCGACGGCAATCACACCGACGCCAGCGGCCTGTCGCAACTGGCCTTCGACCCCACAGCGGCCGTGGGCGCTGGCAAGAACTTGACCCAGACCGTGGCCGCCCAGGACGCCAGCCTGCTGGTGGACGGCCTGGCGGTGACCGGCGAAACCAACACCCTGGTGGGCGTGGTGCAGGGCGTGACCCTGAACCTGAAGCAAGCCGAGCCGGGGACTGTCACCACCTTGACCGTGGACCGGGACGCCGAAGCCATCAGTGGCAAGGTCAAGGGTTTCGTGGACGCCTTCAACAGCCTCTTGGCCACCATCCAGGCCCTCACCAAATTTGATCCCGAGACCGGGGAAAAAGGCTTGCTGCTGGGGGATGCCGGGGTGCGGGGGGTGCAAAACCAACTGCGCAACGTCATCACCGGGCTGGTGGAGGGGGCCTCGGAGAGTTTCGGCAGCCTGACGGACATCGGTATTAGCACCCAGCGGGACGGCACACTGGCCCTGGACAGCACCAAGCTTAGCGCCGCCGTGGACGCCGATCCCGACGGAGTGGCGGGCCTGTTCGCCCGGGTGGGCCGGGCCGACGATGCCCTGATCGATTATGTCAGCTCCGCCCCTGGCAGTACCCCCGGGGACTATGCGGTAGAGATCACCCAATTTGCCAGCCAGGGCAGCCTGACCGGGGGCGCTTTTTCGGCCTTGGCCATCTTGGGTCCGACCGTGGATGCCGACAACGACACCCTGGAACTCAAGGTGGACG
Source organism: uncultured Candidatus Competibacteraceae bacterium (assembly GCA_964597315.1). Taxonomy (GTDB): domain Bacteria; phylum Pseudomonadota; class Gammaproteobacteria; order Competibacterales; family Competibacteraceae; genus CAZQXD01. The sequence goes on along the minus strand of CAZQXD010000029.1, from coordinate 2,758 downwards.
GGGTCCAGTCTGGGGTCATCACCCTGACCCAGGGCGCCTATGCTGACGGCGACGCCCTGGCCTTGGAAATCCAGACCCGGATCAATGAGGACAGCGCCCTGCAAGACGCCGAGGTCAGTGTCAGCGTGGCTTTCGATGCCGACAACGATCGCCTTGTGTTGACATCGGACAGTTACGGTTCGGCGTCCACCGTGGAGATCACCGCTCTGGACACGGACAGCGGGGCGGACTTTGGCCTGGCCGTGGCTGCGGGCGTCGCCGGTCAGGACGTGGCGGGCAACATTGGCGGGGAGGCCGCCACGGGCGAGGGCAATCGGCTCACCGGGACGGGGGTGGCCGAAGGCATCATCATCGAGGTGCTGGGGGGCGTCATCGGAGACCGGGGCACAGTGTCCCTGTCCGACGGGGTGTCCTTGCGCCTGGACACTATTCTCGGGAGTTATCTGGAAACTGGCGGCGTGCTTGGCTCCCGTACCGAAAGCCTGACTCGGCGCATCGACCGGCTCGACGATCAGCGGGAGACCTTGAGTCGGCGCCTGGAAACTCTGGAGACCCGGTTGCGATCCCAGTTCCAGGCCTTGGATACTTTGCTGGGAGAGATGACCGCCACCGGGGATTTTCTGGCCCAACAACTGGCCGGCATGGCCGATATCTACAGCTCGGACAGCTAGGCAACCGTCCAAACCTTCACTAGGAATCGAGGTCACCATGAATTACTCAGTGGCAAGCAGCGCCATGCGCCAATATCAGCAGGTCAAGACCGACGCTGGCATGGAGGATGCCAGTCCCCACCGTCTGGTGCAGATGTTGTTGGAGGGCGCCCTGGAACGCATCGCCGCCGCCCGGGGCCATATGCTCCGTGGCGAGACCGCCCGCCGGGGGGAACAGATCGGCAAGGCCATCGGCATCATCGGCGGTCTGCGGGAGGGGCTGGACGAGGAAGTCGGTGGGGATATGGTGCGCAATCTGGATGCCCTGTACAGCTATATGGAACGGCGGCTGGTGCAGGCGAATCTGTCCTCCGATCCGGCGCTACTCGACGAAATTGCCGGGCTGCTTCGGGAGATCAAGTCCGCCTGGGACACCATCGGTGGCTGAGACCGCCGACGGCTGGCGGGATCTGGCCAGAACCCTTGAAACCCTGGGCGCGGAGATGCTGCGCCAGGCCCGGCGAGAGGAGTGGGATGTCGTGGCCGGGCTGGATACCCAACGCCGGGCGCTGGCCCAACGGTTGTTCGCCGGCTCCCCGCCATCGGCCGCCGCCCCCGAGATGCGCGCTCTGCTGATGCGCCTGCTGGAACAGCAGGCGCTACTGATGGACTTAGGCCGGCGCCACCATGGCGAGTTGGGCGCCGAATTGAGCCGCTTTTCCCGAGGCCGCAAGGCTCGTCGCGCCTATGGTGGTCATTGATCGAGAACTGCCATGCCCAATACATCCTGTCGAGGTCTGATCCTGGAAACCTGTCTGCCCTTAGACTGGCAGCCCCTGGCCGCGCCCTTGACCCCGGAGGAAATGGGGCGTTTGGAGCGGGACAATCTGGATGTGTTGCGCGTCGTTTCGGCCCTGGAGACCCCCGTGGGGGAGAGCGGCGAGGAGGGGAACGATGGCAACGCCACCGAACTGGCCCGGTTGGATTTCAAGCTCAACTTGCTGCTAGACATGGTGGGTCAGTTGTTGTCCCGGGAACTGACGCTCCCCGACACGCGGCCCTTGACGCTCACCCCGGTTGAACTGCATTGGCGGGATTTTGACACCCCCCCGTCCGGTGGACTGACGCAGGTGCGTCTATGGCTGACGGGGCGCTATCCCCACCCCATAGTCCTGCCCGCCATTGTCGAACGGGTGACAGAGGTCGCGGAGGGTGGACCAACGGCTGTAACCGCGCGCTTTCAAGACCTGGGCGGGGCGTTGCGCGCCGCCTTGGAGAGGCATATCTTCGTACAACACCGCCGTCATACCGCCCGGCGACGGCGGCGGCGCTGATTATCCTGCCCTTTGCCATAGAAACACTGTAAATAATATGTTACACATTATCTCCGCAGTGTATTCCTAAGCTCTATCCCACTACTATTATTTGTACCAGGGGTGTCAAAACTTTGCTCCTGAAACCCCCACCTTAAAAGGGTAATTCATCCCGATTGGGATGAAAAACACGCTTTAAGGCCGCTGTTTTATTGACAGATCGTGGGTTATTGGCCAGCGCGTCGGAATATTGGCGTATTTTTTGCTATATTTTATTAATCAGCAATCAGACCCCAACCCGGGACATTAAGGTTGATATCATGACAACAACAACAGCACTGATAATCGACCCGGATCGGGAGCGCGCCAAAGAGCTACGGTCACTCTTGGAGTTCATGGAAGTGGGCAGGACTGCCTTAGCCACTGTGGATGCCTATCGACCCATTCTCGAAGATACCCGCGGCTTGCGCGCTGTGTTTCTGGCCGAGTGCCATGAACCGGCGATCTACCGGCAGATCATGGAAACGATCAAAAACGCCGACCCAAACCTGCCGCTGGTGCTGGTAGGGGAGGCGGAGGCCGCCGGGAACCTGCCCCCCGAATTGGCGCCTCAGTGTTGCGCCCGTCTCAGTCGGCCATTCCATCACGCCGAACTTACCGGGATTCTGGACAAGATGCGGTGCTACCGTCGGCATCAGTCCCAGTTCCGGGTCAAGCGGCAGACGGAATTGTTCCGCAGTCTGGTGGGCCACAGCCCCGCCATTGCCCAGGTGCGCGGCTTGATCGAACGGGTGG
>CAZQXD010000028.1:0-51628 GCA_964597315.1 uncultured Candidatus Competibacteraceae bacterium | reverse complement strand
AGGGCGTCGGCTGTGGCGTGCTTGCCAGAATGCCACGGCCAGGACAGACTGAGCCGATTCTAACAAAAGGTGGCCGCCGCTCATGACCGATACCGCCCCCTTCCCACCCGAGCGCCTCGGTCCCCAAGCCCGCGCCGCCCTGCCCTGGCTGGGCCTGTTCCGGGGCGGGGTGTTCGAGGTGGTCCTGCTCACCACCGGCCGCCTGGACCCTCGGGACTGGGAGGCCGCTCGCGCCGAGCTTCAGGATCTGGAACTGCTTCACCCCGACCGAAGCGTGGAGATCGGCGGCCGGCCCTTTCTGCGCTTCGCTTCGCGACTGGCGGCCCTGGCCCACAACCCCGACCCCTCCGAGGACGCCCGGGAACAACTCTGCGCTACCTATGGCGTGCTGAACCTCAGCGTGCGCCAGGGCCTGGGCGGTGATGACCCCAGCGCCGCCCAGGCGGTGCTGGAGCGGGAGCAGGACAATCTGCGCCAGGCGGTGGAGTGGGCATTAGCCCTGGGGGACAAAGCCACCGCTGCGGCCCTGGGCGGTACTTACGGCCTGTTTCTGGAGCGCGCTGGTCGTGGGGAGGAACAGCTTCGCTGGGCCGCATGGCTGGATGGGGCGCTGGCCACGCGGCCCCCTCGTGATGGCGCCGAGGAAGGCTAGGACGCCTAGTCCTGCTCCAACAGCGCCTGTTCAGCCAGGTGTTGTATTTTCTCTTCTAGCAACTGTCCCAACACCGCCGACAGCACAACCGGATCGCTAATGGGCCGACCTTCCAGGGATAGTTGCAACCGACCCTCCTCGGCTTCCCGCTCCAGCACCGCCAACAGGGCGGCACGGTCGTGGTCGCCGTCAAAATGGGCCAGTAACACCCGGTCCAGGGGGTCTGCGAGGTGTAGGGTGTGATGGCGCAACGAGGTCACAAAATCGCCCATGGTCAGTTGCCGCCGGGCCAAGGCGCTGGCCCGGGGCTGCGATCCGGGCTGGGATGCGCAGCCCAGGGACCGGGCGCGCAGATCCACCACCCCTGCCCAGAACGAGGACGCCAGGATATCCACCGCCACCGCCGGGTCCACGTCGTTGACCGGCAAATGCTCCCGGGCGGCCGCCAGCAGCGCCACGAAGGGCACATTGCCCGGCCAGGTTCGGGACAGCAGCCAGAGCAAGGTCTTGGCCAGGGGATGGGTGGAGGAGAAGTCCCGGCCTTCGGGATTGACGAAGCGCAGCGGCTCGGGGGAGACCAGATCCGGTTCGGCCTCCTCGCAGCGCAGGGCGGCCCCCACGGATAACCGTTCCAGCCGCGCCGAGTCCGCGCCGCGCTCCGGTTGCCGTTCCTGGTGACACAGCAGGCTGCGCCGGAAAGCTCGGTTGCGGATGAAGTCCAGGTACTGCTCACGGCCAACGCGGTCGGGGGCGAACGCCTCCACGGGCTCCCGCACGGCTGGGGGCAAGGTGTCCACCTCGGCAAAGGCGGTGTCCGCCTCGGCCAGGTACTGTAGGCCCGCCGCCCCAGCCAAGGCCATGAACTCATGGAAATAAAAGGGCTGGTTGTCGGTTTCCAGATACTCATGGCTAAGATAGGCGGTCAAGCCCTGGTAATCCCGCAGGTGCTGTTGCACCTCCTGCAGGGCCAGGCTATGGGCGTCTTGCCGGTCTTCCTGGGCCGTGACTAGAAAATCCAGCAGCGCCAGGGCCCTCTCAACCCGCTCCTCCGGCTCCTGGATACCTCGGACATGGTACAGCATCATATCCCGGACCATGCCCCGCGCCCGCCACCCGGGCAGGGTGTTATAGCTCACATAGGCCAGCCCTTGGGGGGCTAGGTTGGCTTTGCAGATGGCTAGAATCCGTTCCCGGACTTCCTCGGTGACCCAGGAAAACACCCCATGGACCAGAATATAGTCGAACTGGCCATAACTCTCGTCCACCTCGGTCAGGCTGACGGCCCGTAGATCCAGATTGGTTAGCCCCAGGGACCGGGCTAGGGCGCGGCCATCCTGGATTTGCCGTGGGGACAGGTCCACACCCACAAACCGGGAGTCCGGCAGCCGAAACGCCATGGGGATCAGGTTCCCGGCATCGCCGCAGCCCAGTTCCAGCACTCGGCAGTGATCGGGAGAGGCCGGTTCCAACCCATGCAGCAGGGCCACGGCGGCCAGATGATCCGGGTGGGTGAGGCTTTGGGCCTGGCCGGGATACGGAGTGCGGTCATAGGAAGCCCGGACGGCCTCCAAAGCGGGGCTATGGCCGGCTTTGTGTTTGGGTATCGCCATTGAACCTGTCTCGTCTCCGAACGGGGCTAAACGCTTTGCAGCATAGCAAGCCCCATGGGGGCAGAGCCAATAGACCACCCCTCGTGAACATACCTTTATCCTGCAAAATACGTAGTCCGGTTTTGGCCGTCTATACTTAAAGCACCCCCCTCGGTCCTGGTCCGGGAGTGGGCTTTTGAATACAGTGTGTTGAGCTAACTATTTTTTGCTTTATTCGAGCGATGATTCGCCGTATGTAGTCGCACAGCGGGCCGACCTGGGTCTAAGCTCCAGGATGCCTTGTCAAGCTAGAACAGTTTGAGGAAGGAGGCTTTCATTATGAGCGACGATTATTCCGACGACGATTTTCTGGATGAAGACGAAGAATCAAAAACAGTAACCGGCGCCAGCCCCCGGGTCCGCTCCGCCAAGGCTTGGCGCTCCATTGAGCGTTACCGGGAGATGCAGGAACTGCGTAGGCATTTGGACGACTACTTTTTCGAAGACCTGCCGGAGCGGCAGTTTAAGGATCTGACCCTGTAGCCGGTCGCCCGGACAAAACCGGCATCTCTCCATGGGTAGGCGATCGTTGGTGTTGTCGTACACCACGAACGCCTGCCACGTTTAAAACAGCGAACCCTAAACCCAAGCAGACATTCGACCAGGCGGCTATCCCGGCTCAGCCGACGGCCTCGCCGATCAATCGGTGCATAAAGCGCAGTTTATCCACGACTGCGGGGGCCAGCAAAAATGGATACAGGTCTGCCAGGCCCATGCTGCGGTTGAGGCTGTTGATGGCGTATGTCAAAGCCAACCAATCTTGGATCATGTCGTCGAAGCCCCACTGTCCGGGGGCGACAGGCTCCGGCTCCACAACCCGATCGTCCCGCTTGGGGGTTTTGACCGTCAGATTGAAGTCCTCGGCGGTCTCCAGCGTGTCAACCATGTGCAAATAATGGGCCCAGGTCTCCGCCCAGTCCTCCCAAGGATGGGCGCTGGCGTAGGGGCTGATATAGTTCTGCGTCCAATCCGCCGGAGCGCCCCGCTGGTAATGACGCTTCAGGGCTGCGGCATAGTCCTGGCGTTCGTCGCCGAACAGGCGGCGAAATTCCTTGTGGCGACCGGAGTCGGCCACCAGCCGGTCCCAGTAGTAATGGCCGACCTCGTGGCGAAAATGCCCCAGCAGGGTGCGATACGCCTCCCCCAGGTTTTGGCGGTTGCGCTCCCGAATAGCGTCATCGGCCTCGCTGATATTGAGGGTGACCAGTCCATTGGCATGGCCGGTAATCACTGGCTCCCCGGCCTGTTCCTCGGCCAGGAAATCGAAGGCCAGGCCCCGCTCGGCGTCCTCGCCTTTGGGGGTCAAGGGCAGACCCAGCCTGAGCAGGGTATAGACCAGCCGCCGCTTGGCCGTCTCCAGGCGCGCCCATAGGAGCTGATGCTCCGGCTGGGCCAGGTTGGGAATCGTCTTGTTGAGGCGGCAGGCTTCGCAGAGTTCCAGTTCGTCGTCGGCGGGGAGCATCCAGTTGCAGACATTTTTCTGCTGATAGTTATGGCACATCTTATAGAGGTGCTTGCCTGCCGCCAGGGCCTGCCAACGGTTGTCTCCGTCGGGGGTAGGCTCCAGAGCGCTGAGTACATGCTCGTCCGGCAGATAGCCTAGGGTATGACCACAGCTCAGACACTGGGTGTTTTCGAAAAACAACAGTTGGTTACAAGCATCACAGCGAAATGTCTTCATACGGCATGGTCCATGGTGCAATGGGGTTGAGGCAGTGTACTACTCCGACGCCCGTCCGCCTATTAACCCAACCAGGCCCGGGCATTGCGAAACAGCCGCAGCCACGGCCCGTCCTCCTCCCAGCCCGCCGGTCGCCAGGAAAACTGCGCCCCGCGAAACACCCGCTCTGGATGGGGCATCAGCACCGTAAACCGCCCGTCACGGGTAGTCAGCCCGGTGATACCCTGGGGGGAACCGTTGGGATTGGCCGGGTAGCGTTCGGCGATGCGGTGGCGGTTGTCCACATAGCGTAGGGCCACCAACCCGGCGCTGGCCGCCTTGCGGGGGCCGGAATCGTCCGCGAACTCGGCCCTCCCCTCCCCGTGGGCCACGGCGATGGGCAGCACCGAGCCGGCCATTCCGGCCAAGAATAGAGACGGGGATGGGGTCACCTCCACCAGGGACAGCCGGGCCTCGAACTGCTCGGAGCGGTTGCGCGTGAAGCGCGGCCACAGCTCGGCCCCGGGGATCAGTTCATGGAGATTGGAGAGCATCTGGCAGCCGTTGCATACCCCCAGGCCGAAGCTGTCCGGGCGCTGAAAGAAGGCCGAGAATGCCTCCCTGGCCCGGGCGTTGAACAGAATAGACTTGGCCCAGCCCTCCCCCGCCCCCAGCACGTCTCCGTAGGAGAACCCGCCGCAGGCGGCCAGACCCTGGACATCCCCTAAGCTCAGCCGCCCTTCGATCAGGTCGCTCATATGCACGTCCACGGCCTCGAAACCGGCCCGATGGAAGGCCGCCCCCATCTCCACCTGGCCGTTCACCCCTTGCTCCCGGAGAATAGCCACCCGGGGCCGGGCGCCGGTGTTGATGAATGGCGCCGCCAGGTCCTCGGCCAGATCGAAGGAAAGCCGGACGTTCAACCCCGGATCGTCGGTCTCCAGCAGAGCATCGAAGGCTTCCTGGGCACAGTCCGGGTCGTCCCGCAGGGCCTGCATGCGGTAGCTGGTTTCTGACCAAATCCGCCGCAGCCCGGTCCGCTCCCGCGCCAACAGCACTTGGCCAGCGTGGCGCAGTTCCAGCTGATCAGTGGCGTTGGGGGCGCCGATAATCTGGCTACAGGCCCCCAGACCCGCTGCGGACAGGCGCTCTAGCACCGTCTCCCGGTCCCTGGCCCGTAGCTGCGCCACCGCCCCCAGTTCCTCGGCGAACAGGGCCGCCAGGGGGTCGTCTCCCAGGCTGTCCAGAGTCACGGTCAGCCCTTGGCCGCCAGCAAAGGCCAGTTCGCACAGACAGGCCCATAGTCCGCCGTCGGAGCGGTCGTGATAGGCCAGTAGCAAACCGTCTCGGTTCAGGTCCTGGATGATCTGAAAGAAGGCCCGCAAGTCGGCGGGATCGTCCAGATCCGGGGGGGTCTCGCCAATCTGGCCATAGACCTGAGCCAGGGCCGAGCCGCCCAGGCGGTTACGGCCCCGGCCCAGATCGATGAGCAGCAGCTCGGTAGCCTCGTCACGGGCCAGTTCGGGGGTTAGCACCCGGCGAATATCCGTGACCGGGGCGAAGGCCGAGACGATCAGGGACAGGGGCGCCACCACCCGGCGGGTCGCCTCTCCTTGCCGCCATACGGTCTGCATGGACAGGGAGTCCTTGCCCACCGGAATGGCGATGCCTAAGGCCGGGCACAGCTCCATGCCCACCGCCCGCACCGTGTCGTAGAGCGCCGCGTCCTCCCCGGGGTGGCCGGCGGCGGCCATCCAGTTGGCGGACAGCATCACCTGGGACAAGGACTCAATGGGGGCGGCGGCCAGATTGGTGAGGGCCTCGGCCACCGCCATGCGCCCCGAGGCCGGCCCGTCCAGCAGCGCCACCGGGGGGCGCTCGCCCATGGCCATGGCCTCGCCGGTATAGGCATTGAACCCAGAGGCGGTCACCGCCACATCGGCCACCGCCACCTGCCAGGGCCCCACCAATTGATCCCGGTTCACCAGCCCGCCTACGCTGCGGTCACCGATGGTGATCAAAAAGGTCTTGTCGGCCACCGCCGGTAGCCGCAGCACCCGTTCGGCGGCCTCGGCCAGGTCGATGCCAGTCCGATCCAGGGGCGTCTGGGCCGGAGGGCGGCGGGTCACGTCCCGGAACAGTTTCGGGGTCTTGCCCAGTAGCACCTCCATGGGTAGATCCACCGGGCGGTTGTGGAAATGCCGGTCGGCCACCACCAATCGGCCATCGCCGGTGGCCTCCCCCAGCACCGCATAGGGGCAACGCTCCCGCCGACACAGGGCCGCGAAGATTTCCAGGCGATCCGGTCCCACGGCCAGCACATAGCGTTCCTGGGACTCATTGCACCACAGCTCCGCTGGGGCCATGCCCGGCTCATCGCTGGGCACCTGCCGCAGCTCGAAGCACCCGCCCCGACCGGCGGTGTCGATAATCTCCGGCACGGCATTGGACAGCCCTCCCGCCCCCACGTCGTGAACGGACAGGATCGGGTTGTCATCTCCCATGGCCCAGCAGCGGTCAATGACTTCCTGGGCGCGGCGCTGCATTTCCGGGTTGCCCCGCTGCACCGAGGCGAAGTCCAGTTCCTCATGGGAGGCCCCTGCGGCCAGGCTGGAGGCCGCCCCGCCCCCCAGCCCGATGAGCATGGCCGGTCCCCCCAGCACCAGCACTCGGGCGCCCTCTGGCAGGGGGGCCTTCTCCACATGCTCGGCGCGAATATTGCCCAATCCCCCGGCGATCATGATGGGCTTGTGATAGCCTCGAAATTCTCCCCCCACATGTTCCTCGAAGCTGCGGAAATAGCCGCACAGATTGGGTCGGCCAAATTCGTTATTGAAGGCCGCCGCCCCAATGGGACCGTCGAGCATGATCTCCAGGGCCGAGGCCAGCCGCCCGGGTCGGCCGTGGTCGGTCTCCCAAGGTTGTTCGAAACCGGGGATGCGCAGATTGGATACCGAAAACCCGCACAGCCCGGCCTTGGGCTTGCCCCCCCGGCCGGTGGCTCCCTCGTCGCGGATCTCCCCCCCGGAACCGGTGGCTGCTCCGGGGAAGGGGGAGATGGCCGTGGGGTGGTTATGGGTCTCCACTTTCATGAGGATATGAATGGCTTCAGCCTGAAATCCGTAGCCGCCCCGGTGGGGGTCCGGGAAGAACCGTTCACCCCGATGGCCGGTCATCACCGCAGCATTGTCCCGATAGGCGGACAGAGCCTTGACCGGGGACTGCTCGTGGGTGTTGCGGATCATGGCGAACAGGGAGCGGTCCTGGGCCTGGCCGTCGATAATCCAGTCGGCGTTGAAAATCTTGTGACGGCAGTGCTCGGAGTTGGCCTGGGCGAACATCATCAGCTCCACATCCGTGGGGTTGCGCTCCAGGCGGCGGAAACTCTCCAGCAGGTAGTCGATCTCGTCCGGGGACAGGGCCAGGCCCAGTTCCCGGTTGGCCTTGTCCAGGGCCGCCCGGCCCCCAGCCAGGCTGTTGATCCGGGTCAGGGGCGTCGGCTGGCCATGGTGGAACAAGATCTCCGGGTCGTCCAGGGGGCCGAGTACGGTTTCGGTCATGCGGTCATGGACCAGGGGCCGGATGGCCGCCAGCTCGACCTCGGACAACCCCTCGGAGCAGAGCCACCAGGCCACCCCCCGCTCGATACGCCGGACCCGGACCAAGCCGCAGTTATGGGCGATGTCGGTGGCCTTAGAGGACCAGGGCGAAATAGTCCCCGGGCGGGGCGCCACCAACAGCGTCGGCTGCGTCTCGACCCGTTCCATCGCCCCAGGACCATATCGCAGCAGCCGGGCCAGCAGCTCCCGCTCCGTCGGCTCCGGGGGGCCTTCCAGCTCCACGAAATGGACGAACTGGGCGTTACCATCCGTCACCCTGGGCGCCCGCTCGCGGATGGCGGCCAGGCGTTTGGCCAGGCGGAAAGGGGACAAGGCGGGGCTTCCTGGAAAGCGCAACATGGGGGCGGCTCCGTGGTCGTGGACGGTGGCGGGAGGGTCTGGGGAATGATAGCGGAGCCGGGGCGGGCTGTCAGGGCAAGCCCGGTTGCGCCCCACCGCCCGCCGGTGCAGACTGGCCTGGACTGTCACCACGACCGACGCCCATGACCCGAACCTCGCCTCTGCCCGACCAACTCATCGCCTTTCAGGGCGAACCCGGCGCCTATTCCGAAGTGGCCTGCCGGACGCGGTTCCCGTTGCTAAGCACCCTGCCCCGCACATCTTTCGAGGATACCTTCGCGGCAGTGGTTTCGGGCCAGGCCCGGCTGGCCATGATCCCTATCGACAATTCCATCGCTGGCCGGGTGGCGGATATCCATCATCTGCTGCCGGGCAGCGACTTACAGATCATCGGCGAACACTTCCAGCGCATCAACCACTACCTGCTGGCCCTGCCCGGGGTCACCCTTTCCGAACTCACCACCGTGGCCAGCCATGTCCACGCCCTGTCCCAGTGCCGGCGCTTCATCCAGCAGCACCGGCTGGTGAAGGTAGTCCATGCCGACACCGCCGGAGCGGCCCGGCAACTGGCCGAGGACCGGGACCGACGGCTGGGGGTGATTGCCTCCCGGCTGGCGGCGGAACGCTATGGTTTGGAGGTGCTGGCCGCCAATATCGAGGACGCCGAACACAACACTACCCGGTTTCTGATCATGACCCGGGAGACGGTGCCGGTGCCGCCCCCGGATCGGCCAGTGATCACCAGCGTGCTGTTCCGGGTCAGTAACCGGCCCTCGGCCCTATACAAGGCTCTGGGGGGCTTCGCCACCAACGGCGTCAATATCACCAAGCTGGAAAGCTATATCGTGGACGGGGCCTTTACGGTGGCCCAGTTCTACGCCGATATCGAGGGCCATCCCGCCGACCGGCTGGTGGCCCTGGCTTTGGAGGAGTTGGAGTTTTTCTCGACGGAGGTGCGAATTCTGGGGGTCTACCCGGCCGATCCGTTCCGCTGGGAGAATGTCGGCCGGGATACCTCGAAGGGGTGATTATTCCTGGGCGGCCTGGCCCTCGGCCTTGGCCACGGCCTGCGTCATCATCTGCTTGAGTTCGCCGCTTTCGGCCAGCTCCAGGGTGATGTCACACCCCCCCACCAACTCGCCATCGATATAGATCTGAGGGAAGGTGGGCCAGTCAGCGAAGCGGGGCAGGTTCTGGAAAATCTCTGGGTCTTCCAGCACGTTCACATAGGCGAAGGGCAGTCCGGTGCTGGCCATGGCCTGGGCAGCGCGGCTGGAGAAACCGCACTGGGGAAACTGCGGGGTGCCTTTCATATAGATCACCACCGGGTTGTTTTCGACCTGCTGCTTGATGACTTCCAAAACATCCATCGTCGGTATACCTCGCGTTCGGCCCCGCCAGGTGGGCGGAAAAAACCGGATCAATCATTGTAGCCCTTTTGACCCATTCTAAAAAACCGGTTCAGCGTTGCCTGTTGGCGGCATCGACGTTGAGTTGCAGCCACAGCTCCAACAAAGCCGAGTGCCACAGCTTGCTGCCCTTGAGGCGGGTCAGCCAGGCTTCCGGCTGATCCAGCAGCTTGTCGATATAGGCTGGCTGGAACAGGCCCCGCTCCCGGCTGGCCTGGGAGTTCAGGAGGTCTTTCATAAAGCCCAGAAACTCGCCGCGCACATACTTGAGGGCCGGCACCGGAAAATAGCCCTTGGGCCGGTCGATGACCGCATCCGGCACCCGGTCCCGGGCGATTTTCTTGAGCAGGTATTTGCCGCCGTCGCGGATTTTCAGTTCCGGGGGCATGGACATGGCCAGTTCCACCAGTTCGTGGTCCAGAAACGGCACCCGGGCCTCCAAGCCCCAGGCCATGGTCATGTTATCCACCCGCTTGACCGGGTCATCCACGATTAGGGTGGTCACGTCCATGCGCAGCACCTTGTCCAGAAACGTATCGGCCTGGGGCTGGGCCAGCAACCGGGTGACGGTCTCGGCGGTGTAGTCCTGGCCGTGAAAAGCGGGACTCACCGTCTCCAGGTATTCCTCGTGGTCCCGGTCGAAATAATGCCCCCGGAACCGCTCCAGGTCGTTGCCGGACGCCTGGTCCATTTGCGGATACCAGAAATAGCCCCCGAATACCTCGTCGGCCCCTTGGCCGCTCTGCACCACTTTGACCTCCCGTGACACCTGCTCGGCCAGCAGGAAAAAGGCCACGGCATCCTGGCCCACCATGGGTTCGGCCATGCAGGTCACCGCCTCGGGCAGGCGGGTCAGCACCTCGCTGTTGGGGATCTGGTATTTATGGTGGCGGGTGGCGTAGCGCTCCACCACCAAGTCCGAGTATTCGAACTCCGAGCCTTTTTCCTCGGGCTGATCTTCGAAACCCACCGAGAAGGTCAGCAAATGCTCCACCCCGGACTCCGCCAGCAGGGCCACCAGCAGGCTGGAGTCCAGCCCCCCCGAGAGCAGCACGCCCACCGGCACATCGGCGATATCCAAGCGTCGGCGCACCGCCAACAATAGACTCTGGTGTACTGCCTCGATCCACTCCGGCTCCGATAGGGGAGTCTCCGGGCGCACCGCCGACAGTTGCCAGTAAGTCCGCGCCCGCTCGCAACCCTGCTCGTCGATGGTCAGGGTGGCGCCTGGGGCCAGCTTGCGCACCCCGTTGAGCACGGTGCGGGGGGCCGGCACCACGGCGTGCAGGGTCAACTGATGATGCAGGGCCACCGGGTCCAGGGAGGTGTCCACCCCGCCGGCGGCCAGCAGGGCCTGGGTGTTGGAGGCGAAGCGCAGCCGCTTTCGGTCCCGGGTGTAGTACAAGGGCTTGATGCCCAACCGGTCCCGGGCCAGGAATAACTCCCGCTTGCGCACATCCCAGATGGCGAAGGCGAACATACCCAGCATCCGCTCCACGCAGCCCCCTCCCCAGTGGGCGTAGGCTTTGAGGATCACCTCCGTGTCCCCTTCGGAGAAAAACCGGTAGCCCAACTCCTGGAGTTCCTGGCGCAACTGGGGGTAGTTGTAGATAGCGCCGTTGAACACCAGCACCAGCCCTAGGTCGTGGTCCACCATGGGCTGGTTTGAGCGGTCGGAGAGGTCGATAATGGACAGTCGCCGATGGCCGAACACCAACGGCCCGTCGGAGAAACAACCCTCGTGGTCCGGGCCGCGCCGGGCCAGACCTTGGAGCATTCTGCCCAACACGGCTAGATCTGGCGCTTGGCCGTCGAAGCGCAATTCACCGCTGATTCCACACACTGGCGTTGTACCTCTCTCTGGCGATAGTGACCGGCGACGCGGCATGGCGCCGTCCGACCTTGCGTTGCAATGTCTGGAGGCTAGGTCTAGACTAAGTCCAAACTTCAGGCTTAACCGTTTGTTCAAAGCAAACGGCACTCGCAGTCCTATACTCTCCCTGTACTCGCCACGTAACCTTAGCTCAAGGAGACCATAGCATGGCTCATCAACTGCCCGAACTGCCCTACGCCATGGACGCCCTGGAACCCCATATCTCCCGGGAAACCCTGGAATATCATTATGGCAAGCACCACAAGACCTATGTGGACAAGCTTAACGGCCTGATCCCCGATACCGAATACGCCAACCTGTCCCTGGAGGACATCATCAAGAAGGCCCCGGCCGGTGGCGTGTTCAACAACGCCGCCCAGGTCTGGAACCATACCTTCTACTGGAACTGCCTCGGCCCCAATGGCGGCGGCGCCCCCTCCGGCGCCCTGGCTCAGGCCATCGACCAAGCTTTTGGCAGCTTCGACGAGTTCAAGAAAAAGTTCTCCGACTCCGCCGCCAACAACTTTGGCTCCGGCTGGACCTGGCTGGTAAAGACCGCGTCCGGCGGCGTGGAAATCGCTAACACCAGCAACGCCGGCAACCCCATGACCGAGGGCAAGACCCCGGTGTTGACTTGCGATGTCTGGGAGCATGCCTATTACATCGACTACCGCAACGCCCGGCCCAAGTACTTGGAGGCGTTCTGGAATCTGGTGAACTGGGACTACGCTGCCAAGCAGTTCGGCTAAGTCCGCGGCAGTTCCTAAACGACAACGGGCTCCTCGGAGCCCGTTTTGGTTTACGCTCAACGGTTTTTCAAAGGCGGCTCAGCAGCTCCGCCTTTTTGGCCGAGAACTCATCCTCGGTGAGAATGCCCTTTGCCTTCAGCCCCGCCAGCCGTTCGATGGCGGCGAAGATGTCGTTTTCCTGGGCGCCGCCGCCACCCGGCGCGGGGGCTGGGGACTGCTGGTAGCCAGAGGCTGGGGGTTGCTGGTAGTCGGGGGCCGGGGCCGGGGACTGTTGGTAACCGGAGGTCGAGGGCTGCTGGGAGCTGTTCCCGGATACCACCGGCAGATCGGCGACGCTGACCATACCGTACTGGCTGGTGAAGGTCAGGGAACCGCCTACCGATTGTTGCTGGGACACCCCGCCAATCTGATGATCCAGGGTATCGTACACCGTCACCTGGCCGTTAACGTCGATGGCCAGGCGCCGGGAGCCGGGAAAATAAGCGTAGCGCACATTGTTTTGAGAGCCGGTGGACGACGGCGCCCCCAACTCGTCACCCCACCAGTGACCGGAACCGCCGCCCATGGGAGAGATGAACAGACTGGCCTGGCCGCCAGGCCCGGAACCACTCTGCTGTTGCTGGGAACCGCCATACTGGCTCTGCTGCTGGCCGCCCTGGTAGTGGGCGACGGGCTGCCTCACGAACGGCTGGCTGGCCAGCAAATTGGATAGTTCATAGCACAGGCCATCGATATTGGCCTTGAGGGCATTGTTGAACATGTCCGACACCATGGTCATGCCGCCCTGCATCCACTGGCCCGAGCCTGCGAACTCAGGATGATTGAACTGGGCCATGGCGCCGTTGCCCTGTACCAGGGAATACAACATGCTCATCACCGCGTCCTGGCTAAAGCCATAACGCTGGGCGAGATTGGCAACGGTCTGCTGTCCTTCGGGGGTAAGTTGCTGCATGGGGGTAAAACTCCAAACTACGGGGAACACTGATAATAGAGAATAAGGGCTGTGATTGCGGGACTCGGGGAGACTCGACGCGATGGGCGACAGACTAGTTCGAAAATGCCATCGCCTAACCGGCATAGAGTGCGCCCACCTGAGCCGCGATTCAAGGGAAATCTCCATGCCAGCCCCGGATTCGGCCCTGATACGACGAAACGACCACGAGCGGAAACGCCAATGTGGCAAGTGGGCGTCCAAGACTGTCCTTATTTCTTCAGAAACTCCTGCGCCCCCTCTTCGTTATCGAAAATGTGGCTGGCGCCACTCGAAGGGATAACATTTCCTAGTTTCATGCGCGTAAAAGCACTTGTCGTATAACGCGATATCTTCCGATAGTATTTGCTGGTGAGGTCATGGACCATTGCCGCATAATGCTCCGCGATTGCATCATTAATAGTCGCGTTTTCATAATTCACCAACACGTCGACCGGTCTCCCATGGGCCTTGCATAGTTTCTCTACTTCGCGGTGAATTTCCTTCACTTCCCGTAGGGTATTCACTGACATGCCTTCAAAATTTAGAAACAGGAGTTGCCGTTGGGTATCGAACACAATTCGACGTGTAATATCCATATCGGTCAATGCGGACAACAGGCCCATGGTCTCATCCAGGAAAATTCTCCTGTCCATCAATGCCGGGTTGTCCACCGCCGGGCGGAACCCCATCCGTGAAAGAATATCTCGCTCTATGTCGATACCCGGGGCGACTTCCACGAGGGTTAGACCCTGTTCGTCGAGGCGAAAAACACAACGTTCGGTGACATACAGAATGCGTTGCCCGCACCGCGCCGCGTGTTCGCCGCTGAACGTGACATGCTCTACTTGTTCCACGAATTTTTTCGCGCGCCCCTCTTTCTCGATCCTGAGTTGCCCTTCGGCCACGCGGGCTTGCAGCCCGCCCGCAGTGAACGTACCCATGAATACCACAGTCCGCGCGTTTTGACTGATGTTGATAAAACCACCAGCGCCAGCCAGTTTTGGGCCGAAGCGGCTAACGTTGACATTGCCCTGTCGGTCGCATTCCGCCATACCCAGGCACGCCAGATCCAAGCCACCCCCGTCGTAATAGTCAAATTGCTGATTTTGATCAATGATCGCATCGGTGTTTACCGCAGCGCCGAAATCCAGCCCGCCCGCAGGAACGCCGCCAATAACACCCGGCTCCGCCGTCAGCGTAATGAGCTCGGCTATTTTTTCTTCGTTCGCAACCGCCGCGACGCCTTCCGGCATACCGATCCCGAGATTGATGATACTGTTTGCCTTCAATTCAAGCGCCGCCCGCCGACTGATTATCTTGCGGACGTCCAGTTCTCCCAGGGTGACTGATTCAAGGGGAACGGCGATCTCGGCGGCAAACCCCGGCGAGTAGTGCGTCCCATAGGTTTGCATGTGGTTTTCCGGTTGCGATACAACGACGCAATCCACCAGGATTCCGGGCACTTGAACGGAACGCGGGTTCAGCGAACCATTTTTAGCAATTCTCTCTACCTGTACTAACACACAGCCGCCATTGCTCTTCGCCGCCATCGCCATGGCCAGCACATCCAATGTCAGCGCCTCTTTCTCCATGGTGATGTTGCCAGCCAAGTCAGCGGTCGTACCTCTCAGTAAGGCAACGTCAATGGGGACACTCTTATAGAAAAGCCATTCTTGCCCATCGAGTGTGAGCAACTGCACGAGATCCTGCTGAGTCATTTCATTGAGTTTGCCGCCGTCCTTGCGTGGGTCCACAAAGGTATGCAGGCCCACTCTCGATAGTGTTCCGGGTTTGCCGGCTGCCATATCACGGTACATCTGCGAGATGCAGCCTTGGGGTAAATTGTAAGCCTCAATTTTGCCCTCCAGAGCGAGTTGAGACACCTTGGGAATAAGCCCCCAATGTCCGCCAACGACTCTTTTCAATAGACCGTCATGACCGAGCCGGTTGAGTCCTTTTTTGCCCCCATCACCCTGGCCCGCAGCGAACAGCAAGGTTAAATCGCGCGGAGACTGTTCCGCGAGGAAGCGTTTCTCCAGTGCCGCCAATAACTCATCGGGATTCCCGATGCCTACAAATCCAGACGTTGACACGGTATCGCCTTCACGAATGATCGCGACTGCCTCGTCCGCCGACACGAGCTTGTTTTTCATACCAATCCCCATATTTTGAAACGTGACGCCTGGTTGTTCACTATTGCGACGTCCAACCCCCATCTACGGGTAAAGCAGCGCCAGTGATTGACGCGGCATCATCGGAACACAGAAATAGCGCCAATGCGCCCAATTGCTTGATCGAAACAAAGTTCCTCGTCGGTTGGGCCGTCAGGAGAACGTTGTTAATCACTTCTTCTTCCGTAATGCCCCGTGCTTGGGCCGTATCTGGAATCTGTTTTTCCACCAGTGGCGTCCAAACGTAACCTGGGCATATGGCGTTAACCGTTATACCGTCCCGCGCCACTTCGAGCGCGATTGTTTTGGTTAATCCAACCACACCATGCTTGGCGGTGACATAGGCTGATTTAAAAGGCGAAGCAACCAGACCATGGGCCGACGCGATGTTCAAAATTCGGCCCCAGTTCCGTTTTTTCATCCCCGGCAACGCGGCTTTTATAGTATGAAACCCGGAAGACATATTGATTGCGATAATCGCGTTCCATTTATCTTCTGGAAACTCCTCGACTGGCGACACAAACTGTATACCCGCATTATTGACGAGAATATCAACACACCCCAATTCGGCTTCCGCCATCGCCATCATATGGCGTATTTCTTCAGGAATCATCATATTCGCTGAACTGTAAAGCACGCGCACGTTGTTTTCTTTGGCGAGACGCTCCCGCAACTCTTCGACCTCATCAGGTTTTTCAATGCCGTTGAGTACGATATTCATTCCCGCGCGAGCGAACTCCTCCGCGATACCGAGACCTATACCGCTTGAAGAACCGGTTATCAAGGCATTTTTGCCAGCATTCATAAAAACTCTCCTGTCGGTTTTGTTCGCAATAGGCTACGTCCATCCCACCACCTTGGAACAGGATGAAGGTCAAGGCAATCCAGCGCACATACTTTCCAGCGTTTCCGGCCAATTGGATACGGTGCATAAAGCCATTGAGAACAACCCAGCAATAACCGCAAAATTCCGGTCCTTTCTTCTGCCGAGATTACTTAGGACCCTAGCAGGCAACTCGCGCCGCCCATGGCCGATGGTCACTCAACCCTTTTTGAATCAAATCGATCTCATGGCGAAACAGTGGCGGAAGCAGCCAAAGGCGCTGATTCTTAAGCGGAATAGCTACTACCGACAGTATATGTGGGCAAGATTGAGGTGGGAGTATAGCGAAGGTAAAGAAAGATTGGCTTGCGCTGGCAGGGCATATCGCCCGCCCTGCCCGTCCGGGTATCTCCTGGATAGCTAAATGGCGGCGCTCAGACCACGGGCAGGGCCAGCACCCCCAGCGTCTCATCTCGGCTCATGGCCGCGTGTTGCGGGGCATAGCCCGACGCTTCCAACGCGCCCATTAAAACCGGATCATCGGCCCTGGCGCTCCCGCGGATATAGATTAGCGGCTTATACGCGGCCAGGGTGCGGACGCCACCCCGCAACACCGCCGCCACCGTTTCCCCGCCGATCACCAGCAAATCGCAACGGGGCAGTTCTAGGCTATCCAAGCTCACCCGCTCCAGCCCGCGACGGCCCAACCAACGGTCGATAGACCCTTCCCCGGTCGGTCGATCCGGGTCGGCAACGCTGCCCTCTCCCTCGCCCAGCACCTGGCGCAGAGGCAGCACCCGCTGGAGTTGGTTCAGTGCCAGATTGGCGCACAGCCGCTCATGGAACCGGCGCCGGGTCTCGAAGGCCAGCACCAGGCCGTCATCACCCACCACCTGGGCCAGGGCCAGGGTATGGGCGCCCTCTCCGGCGTCGGTTTCCACCACCACCTGGCCGGGCTTGAGCAAGGAAACCAACCAGTCCGCTTCGACCCCGGCATAATCCCCATCCCGAGCCAGGGCCGGACCCGCCGGACCCTGGGCGGGGTCGAACAACATCAGCCCGTGCCGACAGCAAGCCAGGGTTTCATCCCCCCCCTCCTCCGTACCGGACACGGCCCGGCGCAGTTCGGCGGCCACCCGCTCCAGCAGGGGTTCCCAGGGCTGTTCGGGACCGTCTTTGCAAAACAGCCTCATGGACGGGTGCCAGGGCATGTCCTTGGCGCCCAGGGAGGTCCACACCGGCCCCGCGTCCAGTCGCCACACCGGCACGCCCAGGGCGGCGGCCAGCTCGGCCACAGCAGTGCCAGCGGCGATCACCAGATCCAGGCCGGCGATCAAGGCCGCCAGGCCCTCCAAGTCGTTAAACCGATCCAGATCATCGAAATCCGCGATCTTCACCCCGAACCGCTCCCGGGCGATGGCCAGTTCGGCGGCGCAGTCGTCATACTGAAGATTCACGAACTGCGAGCCTGGAACGGCCAGCACCGCCCCCCACTGCTCCAGGCGGCTGTAGTGGCGGTACCGCTCCCCTCCATGCAAGCGGCTGCGCCAGGCGATACCCACTTTTAGGCCCTCCCCTAGCCCGGCCAGACGCCGCGTCCAGTCCGCAGCCCGGTCGGCATCGGCGGCCAGATAGGCGGCCCGCTTTGGGAAGTCCTCCAGACTGGCGCGATACCGGCCCGGCAGATCCCCAGCCGCCAATCGCGCCGTGATGCCTGGAGCGACGCTGTCCCAGTCGTCCCGATCCCGGCGTCCGCCCACTACTGTGGCTTGGGGAAAGGCCCGGCGGAATAGCCCGGTCAGGCGTGGGTCGCACTCCACCACGCAAGAGGGACCGTCGGCCAGCAGTTCCGGCAAACAGGAGGCGAATAAAATCTCATCGCCCAAGCCCTGCTCGGCGTAGACCAGCAGGTGGCCTTGGAGGGGGCCACCGTCCCAGTCCGGGTAAGGATAGGGACAGGAACTCTGGATGCCTCCCCGCCAACGCCAGCGGTATTCCGCCCAGCCCGCTTCCAGGTCGCCAGCCTGCAACAAGGCCAGGGCTAAATTCCAATGACTCCGGGGATCGTCGGGCACGCTCTCCAGAACTTGGCGGCAGCAGTCCGCCGCCGCCATCGCCCGGCCCTGGTCCCGTAGGGCGTTGCCGAGTTGGTTGAGGGTTTCTGGATGGCCGGGGCGCAGGGCCAGGGCCTGGCGCAGCAGACCCTCGGCCGCAGCCAATTGTCCCCGATGACGCAGCAGCCGACCCAGGTTGAGCAGGGCATCGGGGGACTCCCCTTGCAGGGTCAGTGCCTGACGATAGCACGCTTCGGCGTCCTCGGGCCGGTCCTGGGCGTCCATAACGTTGCCCAGATTGATCCAGGCCGGTACATGGCCAGGGGCTAGGGCCAGGGCCTGGCGATGGGCCGCCTCGGCCTGATCGGGCCGACCCAGGGCGCGCAGCACCAAGCCTAGGGCGTCGTGGGCCGCTGGTTTGGTGGGACTCAGGGTCAGGGCGGCGCGACATGGACCCTCGGCCTCCGCCGCCTTCCCCTGCTCCAGGAGCGCCGTGCCCAGATACAATTGGGCCTCGTAAAAATCCGGGTTCAAGGCCACGGCCTGGTGATAGTCGGCCACCGCCTCCCCCAACCGCCCTAGGGACTGCCACAGGGAGCCGCGGTTGCAATAGATAGAGGCTTCCTGGGGTTTCAGGTCGGCGGCCCGGTTCAGTGCCTCCAGGGCCGCCTCCGGGTGTTCTAGGCGCTGCTCGGCCAGACCCAGCAGATGCCAGGCATCCGCCGTCCGGGGGCCGGCCTCCAGCACCCGCTGACATAGCTGTTTGACGGTTTCCGGCTGCTCGGCGGCAAAGGCGTTCAGGGCCACCGCCAGGAGGTTGCCAATTTGAACCGGACTCAGGGCCGGGGCCGCCACGGGCGGTTCCGGGCAGGGGACTAGATCGGCGGGGCGCAGGGCCGCCAGGGCTTCGGCCACCTGGGCCAGCAGCGGTTCCCAACCCTCTCGGGGACTGGTTTTACTGAATACCCTCATGGAAGGATGCCAGGGCATGTGATCGGTGCCCAGGCGTATCCACACCACTCCCGGATCTAGCCGCCATACCGGCACCCCCAGGGCACCAGCCAACTCGGCCACGGCGGTGCCGGCGGACAGGGTCAGATCTAGGGCAGTGAGCAGGGCGGCTAATTCATCCTGGTCGTTGCGCAGGTCGATACCGTCGGGTTGCACGATCTCTACCCCGTACCGCTCCCGCACCTGGGCCAGTTCGGCGGCGCAGTCGTCGTATTGCAGATTGATAAACCGCGTCCCCGGCGTCCCGAGCAACCCGGCGCACTGCTCCAGGACCGGATAGTTTTTATAGCGTTCCCCCGTGGTCAGACCGCTACGCCAGCAAAACCCCACGTTCAGCCCCGGCCCTAGTTCAGACAGCCAGCGCCGCCAATACGCCACCCGCTCCGGGTCGGCGTAGAGATAGGCCCGCCGCTTCGGAAAGCTGGCCAGGTCCGGGCGCAGAAACCGCGGCAGCCCCCCCACCGGCGCCTGGACGTGGGCGGCGGGCGTTGTGGCCAGCCAGCCGTGATCGTCCCGCCGAGGGGCGCCCCGTACCGTGGCGGTGGGGAAGGAACGGGCATAGAGCATGGCCAGCCGCGCCTCGCACTCGATGATGACATGCTCCGCCTGGTCGATCAGGTCCGGGATACAGGAGGCGAACAGGATCTCGTCCCCCAGACCCTGCTCGGCGTAGACCAGGATGGTCTTGCCCGCCAGGGGGGCGCCGTCCCATTCAGGGAACGGCAGCTTCTTGAGGATGGGGTTGCGCCGCCAGCGCCACTCGAAAGCCTCCCAGCCTTTGGCCAGCTCTCCCAGGGACAGCCATAAATAGGCGGTGTTCCAATAGGTATCCACCGTTCCCGGGGCCAGCTCCAGGGCCTTGCGGTAACTGGCCAAGGCCGGCTCCAGCTCGCCCAGTTCCTGGAGGATGGAACCCAGATTGTTGTGGGCCTTGGCCAGGCTGGGTTGCAGGCGGATGGCCGTGCGGAAACAGTCCACGGCCTCGTCAAATTGGCCCAGGCCCTTGTGGGAGGACCCCAGATCGTTATAGGTCTGGGCATGGTCCGGGCGGATAGTCAAGGCCCGCTGGAAGCTCTCCAAGGCTTCGGTGAAGCGGTCCTGCTTTTGCAGTAGCAGGCCCAGATTATAATGGGCGTCAGCATAGTCCGGGTCCAGCTCCAAAGCGCGCCGGTAACTGGCCACGGCGGACTCAATCTGACCCAACCCGCCCAGGGTTCCGGCCAGGTTGTTGTGAGCCACTGCATAATCCGGCTTCAGTTCCAGAGCGCGTCGGAACAGCAACTCGGCCTGCTCAGGCCGCCCTTGTTCCCGTAAGGCCAGGGCCAAATTGTTGAGGGTCTCGTGAGAGTCCGGGCGCAAGACCAGCGCCCGGCGCAGCAAACCCTCGGCCTCGTCGTGGCGGCCCTGTTGAGACTTCAGGGAACCCAGTAAAAACAGCGTCTCCGGGTCGGTGGTTTTCTTGCGGAGAATCTTTCGGTAGAGCGGCTCGGCGGCGGCCAGATTGCCCGCCTGGTGGGCGGTATAGGCCCGGTTGAACCAGTGATCGACTTTATTCATGGTCTATTTCAGCCCTTCTCCAACAAGAACCAGTTCAGGTCGTCCTGGGGAAAGTTAGCGTCCCGGTGGTAGGCGAAGCCGTAGTCCACTAGGGATAAATCCGGGAACCGATCCAGTAGATCACCAGCGAAATCCCGCTTGAACAACCGGTTATCGTGGCCCCGATAGGCCACTGCCACGGGGGTGGGGTTGTAGTACTCGGCCAGCAGGATATAGCGGCCGGCGGACCGGTGCAGGGCGGCGTAGACCAGGGGTAGGGAATCCGGCTCCACATGGATCAACACCCCCTTGGCCAGCACTAGGTCCCAGCGCCGCTCCGGCACGAAGTCCAGGAACGACTGTCGAAACACCGCCGCCCCGCCCCAGGCGCTCAGCTCGGCGGCGACGGTGGGGTTAATCTCCACGCCAGCCAATTCCGCCTCCGGCAGCAGCCGGGCCAGGGCCTTGAGGTTCAGGCCGATATTGGCGCCGAACTCGATGACCGAGCGCACCCCCCGGGCGGATCGCAACAGGCGGGCGAACAGGGCCAGATTGGCGGCTTCCAGGGCGGCGCCCCGATTGCGGCGGGCGTAATCGCTGCCAAACTCCCCTGACCAGAAATTCTCCTGTGCCGTTTTGTAAAACATGAGGCGTCGCCTTTACAGGTAATTGAACAGGGACAGTCCCTGGATGCGAGCGAAGGATTGCTGGGCAGCCTGTAAGCCCAGCAGTTGCTCATTGAGGCGTACGGCCTCCTGGGCGTAGTCCACAGCATCGATATCGTTGACCACGGTCTCCATGCGGGTGATAAACACAGTGTTGGCTTCCCGCTGGGCGTCCAGGGCATTGAGCCGGGCGCCGATCCGGCCCCGCACCTCGGACAAGTGATTAATGCCGAGATCCAGGTCGTCCAAGGTCGTAGCCATGGCCTGGTGGAACTGCTCGGTGGCCTCGGGATTGCCGGTCAGGGGGGTTTCCAGGGACTCGATCAGAGTCTCCAGGGTCGGGAAAATGCCTTGGTGGGAGGTCTGGCTCAGGGTGAAGCTGTCGCCTCCGGCGGGGGCGCCGTCGATGGCTATCTTCAGGCCCGCCACGTCGATGGGCTGGCCCGAGGTGTAGGGCTGGCCCGCGGCAAGGACGATTTCGTTGCTACCCTGAACCCGCACCACATCAAAGCTGGCGGCGCCTGTAAAACGGATTTCGAACTCACCCGGACCGATGGCGGTGGGGTCCTCGGCGGCGGCGATGGTCACCGCGCCGGTACCGGTATTGCCCGACCCCGCCTCAGCCTCGTAGCTGCCCAGGCCGTTGGGAAGTTGCATGAACACTTCGGCGCCGTTGTCACCCACCGCCACCTGGCGGCTGGCCCCCACCTGTAATACCCGCTGGCCCTGATCGCCCCGATACACCACGGCTTCTTTGCCGTCCGCCACGAAGGGCTGGGTATGAGTCTGGTAGCCAGCGAACAGATAATCCCCCTGGCCGTCCTTGGTGTTGGCCACATCCCGCAGCGCATCGGTGAGCTGGCGGACTTCCTGGGCAATGGCCCTCCGGTCTGGATCGTCCAGAGGGGCGTTGTTGGCTTGTACCGTCAGCTCCCGGACCCGTTGCAGAATATCTCCGGCTGCTCCTAGGGTGCTGTCCTCCAGGCCCAGCCGACCGGTGGCCAGGGTGATGTTGGTCTGATACTGCTCGGTGGTGGCGATTTCCTCGCGCACTTGCAACAAGCGGGCGCTGGCTGCTGGGTTGTCGGCGGGATTGAGCAAGCGACGGCCAGTGGCCAGTTGCTGCTGGGTCTTGGAGATGGCCACTTGATGATCGACCATGGCCCGCAGACCCTGGTTATGGATCTGATTGGTGGAAATCCGCATGCCTAACTCCTTACCGCGTCGAGAATGGTCCGAAACAGACTGTCAGCCACCCGGATCAACTGGGCCGAGGCGTCGTAGGTCTGTTGAAACCGCATCAGGTCAGCGGCCTCCTCGTCCAGGTTTACCGCCGATACCGCGTCCCGGTCCTGAGTCACCCGGTCCAGCAGCACCTGCTGGGCATCGAGGCTGCTGTCGATCCGGCTGCCCTGGGTGCCCACCTCGGCCACCAGTTGACTGTACAGGCCCTGGTAATCGCTACTGCCCCCCAACAGGCTGGCGACCTTCTGCAACTCCGCCAGGGCCAGGGCATTGCGGTTGTCACCGATGCCGTTGCTGTTGTCGGACACTTGGAAACTGTCTCCGGGGTCCGGGCTGCCGCCGATCTCCAGCTCCCAGCCATTGACGGTTAGGGTCTGGCCCGGCAGATAGGGCTGGCCGGTCAGGTTATTGGCGGGGTCGTCCAGATCCACCAGGTCGAAGGTATCGGACGGATCGTTGAAGGTAATCTGCACGGTGTTGCGCAAGGCTGGGTCGGCTGGGTCCGCCACCCGACCGGAGGAGATAACCCCGGACCCGGTATTGGACAGGGCCATTTGAGAGCGCACCGGCACGGCGGCGGCCACGTCCCGGGTGTCTTGAATGGCGACGCCAAAACCGTGGGCGCCGTTGCGAGCGGGCTGGATCAGGAACCGGTCCCCGGTCGTGGGCGTGCCGCCGCCAATATTGATTTCCAGGCCGTCCACAGTATAGGTCCCCGCCCCCCCCAACACCTGATCGGTGGCGTCGGACAGCCGACTAAGTACATAGCTGACGCCGTTGTAGCTCAACTCATAATCGGAGCGCTGCAAAGCCTCGACGTCGGTGATGACGGCGGTCACGTTGTCCTGGGTGGAGGCATTGCCGGCGTGGGGCAACACCCGTGGGGCTTCGGTGACGAAAAACGCCTCGCCCAGTTCCCCTTCCTGGTCCATGCCCAGGGCATGCTGGGCATTGAAGGTCTCCCCAAACCCCGTGGCCAGCAGCCCCAGGGTACTCTGGGCCGGGTCCAGCACGTCCCGGCGGAAGGCCAGATAGCCGCCGATCCGGCCACCGGTCAGTTCGGACGACAGATTAGTGTACGGGTTCTGCCCCTCCACACGCAGGGTGAGGTCCTGGGGATCATAGGGCGAGCGGCCGATGATCAAGTTTTTAAACTCACTCCCCACCACCAGGGCCTGGCCGGAACCCACGAACACCGCCAGGGAGCCGTCCGACTGCTCCACGGTCTGCACCTCTACCTTGGCGGCCAGTTCCCGTAACAACCCATCCCGATGATCCAACAGGTCGTTGGGCTGGGAGGCGGGGCCGCCGCCGGCCTGGCCCGAGGCCAGCACAATATCCTGGTTGGCGGCGGCGATGGCCTCGGCCAGGCCGTTGATCTCGGTCACCGTGCTGCTCAGGCCGTTGTTGACGTTCTCCCGCAGGGCATTCATCTGGTCGTTCATGTCCCGGAACCGGGCGGCCAGGGACTCGGCCTCGCTGAGCAGCACCCGCCGGGCCGGGGTCGAGCCTGGATCGTTGGCCAGGCCCTGGGCGGCGTCAAAAAACCGCTGCATGGCTGGGGACAGGCTGGCGCTGGGGTCTCCCACCAGGCTGCCCAGTTGCCGGGTGAGGCTGCTGACGATCTCCAACTGGCCCACGCCGGCGGTATGGGTACGCACCTGGACGTTGAGAAACTCGTCGTAAATCCGGCGGATGCCTGTTACCCGCACGCCCCGGCCCACGTAACCACTGCCCTGCAACTGGGGCGTGGCGGCGGCCAGTTCCACCCGCTGGCGGGTGAAATCTGGATCGTTGACGTTGGCGATGTTGTGTCCGGTGGTGGCCAGGCTGCGTTGGGAGGCCAGCAATCCGGAGGTTGCCGTGCGAAAGATATCGACCATGCTGAATCCTGCCGTAAAAGGCTTAACTGTCTTTGCTTATCGGCCCGGCGGCGGCGGTCTTGAGGCGCTCCTTCGGAACCAGACTGTCCAGAATTGTCAGTATCTTGTCGGCATAAGCCGGGTCGGTGGCGTAGCCGGCCCGGTGCAGGGCGCGCACGAAGCCCTCGTTGTCTCCAGCCTGCTCCAGGGCCTGGCTGTAGCGCGGGTTGGCCTGCAAAAATTCGGCGTAGTCCCGGAAGCTCTCCGCAAAGGAGCTGTAAGCCCGAAACCCCTCCCGGCGCCGTTCGGCTACCCCTGCCACGAATTCCAGGGTTTGGTTATAGACCCGCTCGCCGGACCAGCCATGGGCTTTGATGCCAAATAGATTGTGGCTGCTGCGCCCATCCGGGAAACGAGGTACGGCCGCCCCCCAGCCGGTCTCCAGGGCCGCCTGGGCGATCAGCACTTGGGGGTCCACCCCCAACCGGCGAGCGGCCTGGCGGGCGTGAGGCCACATCTGCTTCAGGAAACCGTTCGGCCCTTCCGGCAATGCCTCGGTGACCACGGACACCGGGGTGGGAACCGGGTTGGCGGTGTGGATCCGGCGCGGGACCGGCAGCAGCGGCGGGGCGGACACAGGTCGGGGTGGCGGAGCCGGAGCGGGTTCCCCGCCAAGCTGGCGGACGATCATGTCAGCCAGCCCCAGCCCGCGCTGTTGGGACAGGGTCACCGCCAGTTGCTGGTCGAACATATCCCGATAGAACAAGCTCTGGTCGCTATCCAGAATGCCCCCCTCGGCGGCCCCGGCCTGACGCATGCTTTTCAGCATCATCTGGGTGAACAGGGCCTCGAACTGCCGGGCCACCTCGCGCAAGGCTTCGGGGGACTGCTCCCGGGCCTGGCCTTTGAGCCGAGTCAGGGCCTGAAAGTCCGTATACACCGAAGCCTTGGCGGGATTGTCGAGCATACTTGGCTCCTACTGTATTTCCCGTTGAATCTCGCCGAAGCTGCGAATCCAGGGCTTGAGTGTGGGCTGGCGCCGGGATAGCTCCCGGGCCGCGTTCCGGGCGTCGCTCCAGTCCCGATAAGTCCCCGCCACCAAGGCATAGGCATAGCTTTGCCGCTTGCTCCAATAGGTTCGGTAATAGGCCTGGGGTTCTGGCAACCGCTGATTCCGGGTGAACTTATCCAGATTGTCTGGGCTGGAGACGGTGATGATTTGTAAGGTGTAATGGGCGGGGTTGCGCTGGCGCAGCCAACCGACATCCTGAAGGCCATCGGCGTCTTTCTCCAGGCTGGCGGTCTCGATGGGGTCGATGATGAAGGCATTGGCCAGGATCATCTCCGGGCCGGCCTCCCCATCGGACGCCAAGGGCCGCAGTAGCGTCGGCAGTGGTGCAGGGGCCTCTGGGGCGCTGGCTTCCGCTGCGACGCTGGGGGTCGGGACTGCTGGCCCGTCCGTCGCGCTGGCCTGTTGATTCTCCCCGACCGTGGGCGGCGAATCGGCGGCCTCGGCCATCGGCGGCGACGGTCGTTCCCGCCGCCAGCCATCCAGGGCCTGGACTACGGGAGACGCTTCTGGAGTAGTCCCATCCGGCCTCGGATCGGCGACCGGTGGCGCGGGGTCGGGAATCGGCATGGCCGTCGCCGTGGACAGGGTATCAACGCCCTGGTGGAGACCGCCCACCACCCAGACGGCGGCCAGTTGCAGGGCTGCCACTAAGGGCAGGAAACAGAACGCCACCAGCAAGGGTTTCCAGTTGTCGGGGAGGGCCATGGTATGCAACTCCTTGATCCGCGCCGGTCCCTATGGACCGGCTCCTTAGATGACAATCAGCTCGGCGCGCAGGGCGCCGGCGGCTTTCAGGGCTTCCAGGATGGACACCAGATCCGAGGGCGAGGCCCCCACCTGATTGACGGCCCGCACGATGTCCTCCAGGGCCACACCCGGGTTGAACAGAAACATGGGGTTGGCTTCTTCATCCACGGCAATATCGGCCCGGGGCGCCACCACGGTCTGGCCGCCGGCCAGGGGGTTGGGCTGGCTGATCACGGGGTCCGAGGCGATGGTGACAGTCAGGCTGCCGTGGGTCACCGCCGCCGGGGCCACCCGCACGTTCTGGCCGATCACCACGGTGCCGGTGCGGGAGTTGACGATCACCCGGGCGGCAGCCTCCCCAGGCTCCAGGGTGAGGTTCTCCACCATGGCCACGAAACCCACCCGCTGGCTTGGATTGGTCGGGGCGCGAATCCGTACCGAAGCGGCGTCCATGGCCACGGCCACTTGGCCCCCATAGGCTTGATTGACGGCCTCGGCCAGGCGCTGGGCGGTGGTGAAATCGGGCCGGTTTAGATTCAGAATCAGCGGCCCGCCCACAGTGAAGCTATTGGGCACGGCCCGCTCTACGGAGGCGCCGTTGGGGATGCGACCGGTGCTGGGCACGTTGACGGTGATCCGGGAGCCTTCTCCTTCCACCCCCAGACCGCCCACCACCACATTGCCCTGGGCCATGGCGTAGATCTGGCCATCGGCCCCCCGCAGGGGCGCCATCAGCAGGCTGCCGCCCCGCAGGCTTTTGGCGTTGCCCAGGGACGAGACCGTGACATCAATGGCCTGGCCGGGCTTGGCGAAGGGGGGCAGTTCCGCGTGCAGGGACACGGCGGCCACGTTCTTGAGTTGCAGGTTCATCTCCGCGGGCAGCACCACCCCCAGACCGGCCAGCATGCTTTTCAGGCTCTGCACGGTAAACGGGGTCTGGCTGGTCTGATCGCCGGTGCCGTTCAGGCCAGTGACCAGACCGTAGCCCACCAATTGATTGCTGCGCACCCCGGCCAGGGTGGCCAGATCCTTGATGCGCTCGGCCCGAGCCGGGGTCAGGGCCAGCACCAGCAGCAGCCCCAGGACGGCGGCGCGGCGGGTGTGGGCAATCCATCGTGGCATGGGCGGTCCCTCAGAATGGCCACAGGGGGCTTAGGAAAAACCGGCCCAGCCAACCCATGGCGCTGGCGTCGGCCATGGCCCCGGTGCCGGCGTAGGTGATCTGGGCATCGGCCACCTGGGAGGACAGCACGCTGTTGTCGGCGCCAATATCCTCCAGGCGCACCACCCCGGAGATTTGCACGAACTCCTGACCCTGGTTGAGGGTGAGCATCTTCTCGCCCCGCACCACCAGGGCGCCGCTGGGCAGCACGTCCACCACCACGGCGCTGATCTGGCCGGTGAGGCTGTTGCTCTGGTCGGCGGCCCCACCCCCCTCGAAGGCTTGCTCTCCCGATACCGAGGCGGACAGGCCGTTGCCGTTGAAGCTCACTGGGCTGCCGAACAAGGTGGGGTTGGCGAGGCCGATCTCGCTGGACTTGTCGGCGCTGCTGCTGGCCTGCTTGCTGGCGCTGGTGCGCTCTAGCAGGCGGATGGTGAGGATATCCCCCACCCGCCGGGCGGTGCGGTCCTCGAACAAGCGCAGTTCCCGGCCATCCCGGAAAATGGCGCCGGTCACCGCCTCTGGTGGTAGGGGCTTGTCCTCCACGGTCACCCGGGGCATGACTGGCGTGAAGGTGTGCTGGTTGGGTAGGGTGGAACAGGCGGACAGGGACACCGCCAGGGCCACCATAATCACTCTTAAGGATTTCACGGCGGCGTCACAGGTTGTTGTTGACGTATTGGAGCATCTGATCGGTAGTGGAAACGGCCTTGGAGTTCATCTCGTAGGCCCGCTGGGTCTCGATCATGTTCACCAGTTCTTCCACCACATTGACGTTGGAGGACTCCAAGGCCCCTTGCATCAGTGTGCCCAGGCCGTTGGCGTCAGGCTGACCCACCGCCGGGGCGCCGCTGGCGGCGGACTCCAGGTACAGATTTTCGCCGATGGCCTGTAGCCCGGTGGGATTGATAAAGTCCGCCAACTGGATATTGCCCACCTGATTGGGGGCCGCCTGGCCGACGATCTGCGCCGACACCGTGCCGTCGGCGCCGATGGTGACGCTCTGGATATTGTCCGGCAGGGTGATGTTTGGCTGTAACTCGTAGCCATTGCTGGTGACCATCACCCCCTGATCGTTGATCTGGAAGGAGCCATCCCGGGTGTAGGCCACATTGCCATCGGGCAGCAGCACCTGGAAATAGCCCCGGCCATTGATGGCCAAGTCCAAGGGGGTTTCGGTCTGGACGATATTGCCTTGGGTGTGCAGCTTCTCCGTGGCCACCACCCGCACCCCGGTGCCCAGGGCCAGGCCCGAGGGCAGTTGGGTGTTCTGGGAGGTGAGCGCCCCGACCTGACGGACGTTCTGGTAGAGCAGGTCCTCGAACACCGCCCGGTCCCGCTTGAAGCCGGTGGTGTTGACGTTGGCCAGGTTATTGGCCACCACGCCCATGCGGGTCTGCTGGGCGTCGAGGCCGGTTTTGGCAATCCACAGGGCGGAATTCATGGGGCATCACTCCTTATTCAAGGCGCAGCAGTCGGTCGCTGCGTTCGTCGTTCTGGCGGGCGGTGTGCATCATCCGCATTTGCATTTCGAACTGCCGGGACAAGTCGATCATGTCCACCAGGGCGGCCACGGCATTGACATTGCTGCCCTCCAGCATGCCTGCGGTCAGCCGCACCGAGGCGTCGGCCGGAGGCGGGGGTAGTTCGGCGTCCAGGCGCATCAGTCCGTCCAGGCCCTTGTACAGGCGCTCGGGATCGGGCTTGACCAAGCGGATGCGGTCCACCTCCGCGAGGGCCGTCCCAGCCTCGCCCAGGGGCAGGATGCCGAGGGTGCCGTCAGCGCCGATCTCCAGCTTTTCGGCGGGGGGGATGGCGATAGGCCCGGCCTCCCCCAGCACCGGATGGCCGGCGCCGGTGACCAGCAAGCCCTCCGCAGTGAGCCGCAGATCCCCGGCCCGGGTATAGGCTTCCGACCCATCGGCGGCCTGCACCGCAAGCCAGCCCTCGCCATTGATGGCCAGGTCCAGTTCCCGACCAGTGCTGGCCAGGGGTCCGGGGGTAGCATCCACACCCGGGCGCTCGCTCATGGCGTAGACCCGGCTGGGCAGCCCCTCTCCGAATACTGGCTGGGCGCGCAAGGCCGCCAGGTCCTGGCGAAAGCCGGTGGTGGTGGCGTTGGCCAAATTGTGACTGTGTAGGGACTGGGCCTTGAGCAACTGCCCGGCTCCGGTCATGGCGACATAGAGCATGCGGTCCATGGTTCAGCCCTTAACGCAGGTTGATGATGGTTTGGGTGAGTTCGTTGGAGGTCTGCACCACCTGGGCGTTGGCCTGGAAGTTGCGCTGGGCGTTGATCATATTCACCAGGGATTCGGTCAGTTCCACGTTGGACTCCTCCAAGGCGCCGGAACGCACCAGCCCCGCCGCGCCGACCCCTGGCTGCTGCACCAGGGCGACGCCGGAGGGAGAGGTCTCCACCCAACTGGTATCCCCCACCGGCCGCAGGCCCTGGGAGTTGCGGAAGGTGGCCAGGGCCACCTGCCCCAGCACCGAGGCCTCGCCGTTGCTATAACGGCCGAAGATGACGCCGTCGTTGCTGATGTCGGCCCCGGACAGGCTGCCGCTGGTGAAGCCGTCCTGGGTCAGGGTGTTGGTGCTGAACTCGCCGCCGAACTGGGTGGCGGTGCCGAAATTCAGCTCAATGGTCTGGGGGGTGCCGGCGCCCGAGAGGGTGCCCAACTCGGCGTTGACTGCGGCGAAGTCGATGGTGGCGGACAGGGGCTGGGGGGTGGCGGCGAGGTCCAACAGCCCGCCTTCGGTGAACTGCAAAGTGTTGTCGGGAAAAGTCACATAGGCCGGGTCGGTGCCATCCACGCTCAATTCGATTTGCCACAGATTGGAGGTGGCGTCCTTGATGAAATACATACTCAAGGTATGGCTGAGACCCAGGCTGTCGTAGATGGTCAGGGCCGTGGTGTAGTTGAAGGTGTCGGAGTTGGAGATACTAAAGGTCGGGGGCGAAACCGGCGGTTGGGACGAGGCGTCCAGGTTCAAGCCGATCTCCCCACTGGTGGTGGCCTGTGGCTCGATATCGGAGACGCTCATCTGTAAATCTGTCAGGGTGCGGGACAGATTGCCGCCGCTATCTACCGCGAAGCCGGTGAGGCGCTCGTCCTGAGCGTTGACGATATAGCCTTCCTTATCCACATGGAAAGCGCCAGCCCGGGTGAAGAGGATATTGCCGCTACTGTTGAGCCGGAAAAAGCCCTCCCCGTCCACGGCAATGTCCAGGGGGTTGTTGGTGGTGGTGATATTGCCCTGACCGAACTGCTGGGCTACGGCCAGCAGTTGCACGCCGCTGCCGATGTCTCGGGGGGTGGTGGTGCCCAGGCTGGACAGGGAGAAAATATCGCCGAACTCCGCCCGGGAGGACTTAAAGCCCGTGGTGTTGTTGTTGGCGATATTGTTGGAGATTACCCCCAGGTCGGCGGTGGCGGCGTTGAGACCGGTAAGCGCGGTACGAAATGACATGGCTTAGCCCTCGGAGTATAGGGGTTTAGAAAATTTCCTTGATATCGTCGATGGAGCGATTGCCCAACCCGGTGAGGTTGAGGGTCATATCGGCGCCACCGGCATTCAGACTGACGCTTTGCACCTGGGCCTGGAGTTCCAGCCCGAAGCCCTGGAGTTCCCCGGCCACCCGGCCCTGGGGGCGCAGGGTGTAGACATCGGCGGGCAGTTGCACGCCATTGGCGTCGCGGCCGTCCCAGGTAAAAGCCACGTCCCCCGTTCCCCGGTTGCCCAGGGGAATTTGGCGTAGCAACTGGCCGCTGCTGTTGTAGACCCCGACGCTCAGATCCTCCACCAAACCGGGCACCGGGACACTGCCCCGCACCGTGCCTTGCTCGGGCAGATACGCCTGGTTGCCCTCCACGATCACCGACCGCCCCACCAGAGAAGAAGCCTGGAGGGTCTGGATGGATTGCAGGGGCTGGGCCAGGCCGCTGACGGTCTGGTTCAGGTCCTGAATGCCTTGCAGGTTGGTGAACTGGGTCAGTTGCGACAGATACTCGTTGGGGTCCAAAGGCTTGGTGGGGTCCTGATTTTTCATCTGGGCCACCATCAACCGCAAAAAATCCTCCTGCCCCATTTCCCGGCGGGCGCCGGTAGCCTCCTGCTCCCTGGAGCGCTGGCCGACGTTGAGGGATTCCAGCAGGGTGCTGTTCTGGATGCTGTTCACGGTCTCGGTCTCCTTACTTGCCCAGGGCTAGGGTGCGCAGCAGCATCTGCTTGGAGGTGTTGATTACCTCCACATTGCTCTCGTAGGCTCGGGAGGCGGCGATCATATTGGCCATTTCTTCCATGGGATTGACGTTGGGCAGAAACACATAACCCTCGGGGTCGGCCAGGGGATGGCCGGGCCGGTGTTCCTTGCGTAGAGGCGCCTGGCTTTCCACAATGCCCAGTACCTCCACCCCGGCCGCAGCGTCGTCCATGGACTCCCCCTCCAAAACTCCGAACACCGGCTGGCGGGACCGGTACGTGGCATTGGTGCTGCTGGCGGCGCTGTCGGCGTTGGCCAGATTGCTGGCGGTGGTATTGAGACGCACCGACTGGGCGTGCAGCGCCGACCCGGAGACGGTGAATATATTAAACAAGGACATGGTCATTCTCCCCGCAGAGCGCTCATCATCCCTTGGATACGGGACGAGATCAGCCGTAGGCTGGTCTGATAGCGCAGAGCATTGTCAGCGAAGGCGGCCTTCTCCTGATGGGCGTCCACGGTGTTACCGTCGATGGACGGCTGGGAGGGCACCCGGTACAAAGGCTCGCCGGGATTGCCGCCCCGGGCCTGAAGATGGCCTGCGTCGGTGGTCGCCAGGGTCCCCTGCCCCAGGCGGTTTTCCAGCAACCGCTGGAAATCCAGATCCCGGGCCAGGTAATTGGGGGTTTCGGCGTTAGCGATATTGCCGGCGATGAGTTCTGCCCGCTGGGAACGCAGCTCCAGGGCGGCGGTGTAGGGACCGAGAACTTTATCGAAGCTGATGGCCATGAACGACTCCTTGCAACGGGGACGACGGCGCCAGTGGGATGACGCTCGACCGTCACGAAACGTTCTGTCGAGGGTATCTGCAAAGGGTGTGCCAAGGCCGGAAAAACACCCACCCGGCGACCAAAATTTCGACCGCCATATAAAGAATCAAAGTCAGTCCCCGGACTGGCGACCGGATCATGCCCGTGGTTTCAAAGCGCCGTTTTCGACAAGTTCTTGACACCGGAGACCCCTTGTCGGCGGACATTCCGCCACCCCGGAAAATTCGGGGAATCGCCCCAGGGATGATGCCTCGCGGCGCCCATCCACTTCTGCGGAGCGCTGAAACTGGAATGAAACTTGCTCTAAACCCAGCACCTGTGTTTGGCAACGGTTTTCTGACGCTCGCACTATGTTCCTGCTCCGCCTACTTGCCCTGCCGGTGGCGCTGTTGGCCTTACCGGTCGGCGCCGCTCCCCCGCAATCCCTGGACGAACTCCAGGACCAGGCCCGCTGGTTTCTGGAAAGCCAGCACGGGGACCCGGCCAAGGGGGTGGAGATTCGTGTTCTGCCCCCCGACCCCCGGCTGCGGTTAGCCCCCTGCGGCGAGGTCCTGGAAGCCTTTGCCCCGCCTGGCGCCCGAGCCTTGGGCGCCACCTCCGTGGGGTTGCGCTGCCCCGGCCCGCGCCCCTGGACCGTGTACTTGCGGGCCAGGGTGCAGGTCTACGACGAGGTGCTGGTGGCCGCCCGCCATCTGGAGCGGGGCCAGGTGCTGACAGCCGCCGACCTGTCCCGTAAGCGCCGTGATCTGGCCACCCTGCCCGGAGGCTATTTGCTGGACCCGGCCCGAGCTGTGGGCCTGGAACTGCGCCGATCCCTGCGCCCCGGGACGGTACTCACCCCCCGCGCCCTGGCCGAACCCCTAGCGGTGCGCCGGGGCGAACAAGTGGGCATCATCGCCCGCACCCCTGGCATGGAAGTCAGCTCTCGGGGCGTGGCCCTGGGAGATGCTCCACTGGGTGGGCGGGTGAAGGTGCGCAACAGCGCCTCCGGCCGGGTAGTGGAGGGCACGGTGACAGCCGATCATCAGGTGGAGACGGGGCAGTAGCGCCCTCAGTCCTTCCGGTTTCCAAATCGCATCACATGCTGTCACCTTCTTGGCGCAATTCTTCCTAAAGCTCCCCTGTGAACGGTCGATAATCACAGCAAGTCATAAGACATGACCCCCAAGGGTCGGACCAACGCAGAGGATCACACCATGACTATCAACAATATCAATGGCTCCGCCGCGCCCAATGTGCGCGGCGGCGGCCAAAATGAACGGGTCGAGAACCCTAGGCCCGGCGTCCCAGGTCAGCCCACGGGCAAAGCCGATACGACCCAGGACGCCGAT
Organism: uncultured Candidatus Competibacteraceae bacterium; assembly: GCA_964597315.1. Taxonomy (GTDB): domain Bacteria; phylum Pseudomonadota; class Gammaproteobacteria; order Competibacterales; family Competibacteraceae; genus CAZQXD01. Next base: position 17,988 of record CAZQXD010000028.1, on the reverse strand, counting down.
CAGGTTGAACTGACTGGCCAGACCCAGCGGCTGCGGGAGTTGGAAGCCTCCCTCGGGACCGAGCCGGCCTTCGACGCCAAGCGAGTCGAAGCCCTGCGCGAGGCCATCGCCAAAGGCGACTATCAGGTCAACCCGGAGCGGGTGGCCAAATCCCTGGTCGATGTGGAAACTCAACTTTTCAAGGACTAACCCATGCTGGCGGAATTGCTGCGCGACGAGATCGAAGCCACTACCCGGCTATTGGGCCTGCTGCTACGGGAATACGGCGCCCTCAAGGGGGGCCGGGCCGAGGAGCTGGCCGAGGTGGCTGCGGTCAAGCTGGACTGCCTCGATACCTTGCAGCAACTCTCTCGTCGGCGCAGCGATCATCTTCGGGAGCGGGGCTTTGAAGCCAATCCGAGGGGGATGCACGCCTGCCTGCGGGGGCACGCCCGCTGGGAGCGGGAGCAATTGGAAGACATCTGGGCGGAGTTGCTGGCCGTGGCCGCCCAGGCCCGCCAACAAAACGACATCAATGGCGCCATCATCGCCGCCAGTCGCGGCCACACGGAGCAGACCCTGTCTATTTTACGAGGCCGGGATTCCGGGAGTTGCGTTTACGGCCAGGATGCCCAGACCTTTCTCGGGGGCGGTGGCCCTCGTCGTTTGGGCAAAGCCTAGGACTGCGGCGCGTGCCTTTCCAATAAATTCAGATTCAGTGATCTACTGTCCGAGGATTGATCCATGGATATTGCCACGCTCATAGGATTAGTCGGAGCCATGGGAGTATTGATGGCCGCCATTTTCATGGGCGGCAGCGCTCCCACCTTCATGGATATACCCTCCATCGTCATCGTGGCCTGCGGCACCATTCTAGCAACGCTCATCAAATTCCCCTTGGGACACTTTCTAGGCGCCTTCAAGGTGGCCATGAAAGCGTTTTTCCATAAAAGCGATGACCCTAAGGCATTGATCGCGGAGTCCGTGGAGCTGGCCACCATCGCCCGCAAAAAGGGCATGCTGGCCCTGGAGGGGGTGGAGATCAATAACGAGTTTCTCAAACGGGGCATCCAAATGCTGGCCGATGGCCAGGAACCGGCCTTCGTGCAACGGGTGCTGAACCGTGACATTAATCTGACCATCGAACGCCACGAGCGCAGCGAGAGCATTTTCAGGGCAATCGGCGACGTGGCCCCGGCCATGGGCATGATCGGCACGCTGATCGGCCTGGTGCAGATGTTGTCCAATATGTCCGACCCTAAGGCTATCGGTCCGGCCATGGCCGTGGCCCTGCTCACCACCCTGTACGGGGCGGTGATCGCCAATGTGATAGCCCTGCCCATCGCCGACAAACTCGCCCACCGCAACACCGACGAGCGTCTCAGTCGGCTGCTGATCCTGGAAAGCATCGTCTCCATCCAAGAGGGCCTGAATCCCAAGGTGATGGAAGAACTGCTCAAGACCTATCTGCCTGCGGGCAAACGCCAGACCGCCGAATAAACGCCACCGGCCACGGATACCTCGATCATGCTCGGCGACGCTCTCCCCGAAAAAAAACCCAAGGCTGGCGCCCCCATGTGGCTGGCCACCTTCGCCGATCTGATGTCCCTGTTGATGTGCTTTTTCGTGCTGCTGTTGTCGTTTTCCGAAATGGATATCCGCAAATACAAAGAAGTGGCGGGGTCCATGGCCAAGGCTTTCGGTGTCCAGAAAGAGGTGGTCGTCATGAACACCCCCATGGGCACCAGCTTCGTGGCTACGGAATTCAACCCTGGCAAGTCCGATCCCACGGCGGTCCAGGCCATGATGCAAAAAGCCTCCCAACTGCGCCCCTCCCGGGAACTGGAGCGCCGCCGCCAGCAACGGGCGGAGATGCTGGCCAAGCAGTTGCAAAAAGAGCTGAAGATCGAAATCGCCAAGAACATGATCACCGTGGAGACCAAAGGGCCGCAGGTCGTGATCCGCATTCAGGAACAGGGTGCATTTCCCTCTGGCAGCGACCAGCTGATGGACGATATTCGCCCGGCGCTGGCCAGCATCGCCAAAGCGTTGATAGGGACGCCTGGGGATATTGTGGTGGCCGGACATACCGACGACGTGCCCATTCGTAGGGGACGGTTCCGCTCCAATTGGGATTTATCCTCGTCCCGGGCGGTGACGGTGGTTGAGGCCCTGGGCGAGCTGGTGGATATGCCCAGGGAGCGCATCCAGATTGAAGGCCGGGGCGAGTTTAGCCCCCTGGTCCCCAACGACACCCCAGAGAATCGGGCCCTCAACCGTCGGGTGGAGATAATTGTCGAGCAAAGCCCCGAGGAAGCCCGGCAGGCGACGAACGAACAGACCGTGGACTCCGGGGACCCGGACCCCGAAAGTCCCTAGAGGAACACACCCCATGAGCGAGACCATGGCAGCACTGGACAACGACGACCGCCGGGATTTCTTCCGGATCGATGACAATGTGGTACTCACCTATCGTCAAGTGCCCCAAGATCAGTTGCCCAAGGCATTAAAGACCTTGGGCGAGAATCTGTGTGACGCCTTCACCCTGGCCGCCACCTTCGATGGGCTGACCCAGCAAAATCGCGCCCTACACCAGCGGGTATATCTGGAATCCGCCGCCGTGGCCCAATATCTGGACGCCCTGGAGCGCAAGCTGGACATGCTGGCCCGGGTGCTGATGCTGCGGGAAATGGGCGTAGACGAAAAACAGACCCGGCGGGTCAACCTGAGCGCCGGCGGTATGGAGTTTCACACCGGCGACCCCCTATCGCCAGGGGCCATCCTGGAAATGAAATTCGTGGTCTTTCCCTCCCGTATCGGCATCCTGGCCGGCGGTGAAGTCATCCGTTGCGACGCCGACCCGGAGTATGACGACACCCACCCCTATAAGGTCGCCGTAAAGTTCCGCCATCTGCGGGAGTCAGACCGGCAGTTGCTCATCAAACACGTACTCGGCAAGCAGGCCAGCCAACTGCGCCGGGAGCATGGACACGCCGCCGCCGATGATGATGGGGACGAGCATCAGGTGGAGATGTAAACCCGTCGGATGGAATGGGGCGTTACGACACCGGCAAGCTAAAGCAATAGGCGCTGGAGCCGCGAGCGGTTTTCAACAACCAAAAGGGCCTCACTCCCCTAGCGTGCGACCAACCGCCGGGAAGATGAAACCGGCGGTCGGCGCAGCAAACCGCTCCTCCGCAGTAAACACCACATCGAGATTAATTTCGACTGGGTCTTGGCCACCGCCGCCACAATACGGTGGCGGATGGCGTCCATGGCATCGACACCCAATGCGGTATGGTCCTCCGGCAGCCGCCGATCCAGATCGACGCCGCGAAGGCCGTGCCCCGCACATGGTCGTCGTCTTCGAAAATCGCGCCGTTGGCAATGCCACTACGCTGTCCCAAGGCGTCGCAATCCCGCACCCGCTGACGCTGGACGACGCGGCGGTATTGGTCGATTGGATCGAGCAGGTGCGGTGCTACGAACTCGTGTGCGACTCGCTGGAAGATGCGGCGGCGTTGATGGACACGCTTTAGCAGCCTGGCGGACGTTGCAACCCGCGGTGGCATTGCGTTCCTACTGATCCGGCCATCAGCTCTACCATCCAGTGGGCTAACTGCCGCATAGGCGTGGGTATATCTCAAATTTGATGAGCCCCCATACGAGGGCGCGGTCCTGGCGCGGCCCAGCCGTAGCCCATCGACTCGCCTTTGTGGCGGTAGACGTCTATCAGTGACTCTGGTCCGGTTGAGTTGTTTTGATTGATCCGTTTCACCGTGCGCGAAGTCGTTTCAGCCGCTTCCCGGCTAGCGAATCGCGCGATGGGTGGCGACGAATGGAATCGCCACACTCCGCCGCCCATGGACCACGCCATAGACCACGGGATTTTTCGTAGTGCTTTGGCTGGATTGGCGGAAGCATGCAATTTGTTGAATTGGCGGAGAGGGTGTCCGCTCATATAGTGTTTTTTATAGTCCAACGCCGACCATAATGGCTATTATTGTCAATGAGTTAATGTTCTAGACCATCCAATACTATCCGGTATAATCCAATCCTATCGAGGGACCAATTGGGGGACTACTCTTCAGTCCCTTCTCTCATAGAAGAGGATTACGGCATGGCAATTCACAAACTCAATCCACGTAAGGTAGCAACCGCTGGCCCAGGCAAATATGAAGACGGCGGTGGACTTCGCCTGGTGGTGTCGAACTCTGGAGCGAAGAAGTGGGTGCTGCGCTTCACCATCGAGGGCAAACGCCGGGAGATGGGGCTTGGCCGCTTTCCCGATGTGTCACTGGCAGCTGCACGGAACAAGGCCACCGAGCATCGGCAACAGGCATCGGTCGGTATCGATCCCATCGAATCGCGCCGAACTGAACCGGAAACGGTTCCAACCTTCACCACCTGTGCGGCTCGGTACATCCGTTCACACCGACACGGCTGGAGGAACACCAAGCATGCCCGGCAGTGGGTAAGCACTCTCAAGTCCTACGCCCGGCCTGTCATTGGATGGCCCTACTACAACTGATGCGGGGTATAGGGTACGGGGTAGATGGCGACCGAGGCGCCTATGTGCCACACGGCTTCCGCTCCAGCTTCCGCGACTGGTCCGGCGAAGTCTCCAGCTTCCCGCGAGACGTTGCCGAAATGGCCCTGGCCCACGTCATCGAAAACAAGGTGGAAGCTGCCTACCGGCGCGGCGACCTGTTCGCCAAGCGCCGGAAGATGATGCAAGAATGGGCAGACTACGTAGGCAAACCGAAGGCTGAAGTGATACCACTGAACAAACGCGCCTGACTTAGCCAGAAAAGCCCCCACGGGGCAGGCCAGAAGCTCTGGTACGACGTAGCGCGGCGCTTGCCAGGCGTTCCGAAGGTACTGTCTCCAGATAGACAAAAGGCCCTGCATCTTGCGATATAGAGCCTTGGATCAGAGGCCCCAGTCCCACCTGCACCAAAACAGGCGTCATCACCGGCTGGGGTCTGCTACCCGGAGATAGTCTTACAAGCCCGATCGATCGGGAACACACCTATTATGGCTCCTGGGTGTCTTTGGCGCGACCGGGCGCCTAACGCCTCCTGCAAAGTTGATGGCGGCCACCAACATCGTTATGGTTGCGGGGAAATGGATGGGAGTTCCCGATCGGCGTTGGAGTTCGGTGGATACCGAGCCCCATCTGCTTTCGGCCCACGGACATCCATCGGTTCGACTTGAATTTTTGTCCCCGATATGCCACATTTCGCATTGGCAAGCGCAGGAAAGGTAGAGGTCGCTTCTCGAAAGTGGCAGCCCGCATGGGTGGGACCCTCGGTTCCTGGGGCCAAGATCACAAGCCTCTGAGATTTTCGACCTCGGGGGCTTTTTCTTTGATGGTCTTGAAATCCTCGGGCCAAACCTTGATGCCGTAGCCCATCGGCTCGCCTTTGTGGCGGTAGAGCGTCTTTCGCAGGTGCGGCAGGTAGGCGGGCTCCGTCTCGCCGTAACGGTTCACCTTCACCCCGAAATGGATGCCGGACGCCACGGCGTCGGCAACCTGCAAGCCGGCCAGCTTGGAATGCTCGACCGAGCGAATCCGATCTGGGTCGATCACTGTAGGATCAATCTGCACCTGCTGCGGATTCGCATCATGCTGGCGCTGCAACAGCCGCAGATAATCACGTATCTCCTCGTAGGACATATTACTGCGGTTGGAAAAGATGATCTCCGCAAAACCGTCCCCCTCGTCTTCGCGGCGTGTATCACGGCACAGCCATGAGACCCGTTCCAGCAGCATCCGCGTGGCGTACCGATAGAGCAGATACTTGGTGTTCTGGAATTTCTCAGGCTCCCGAATCAACGGCTTGTAGATCGCCACATTCACGGTACGGATCGGTAACTCACCTACCCGGCGGATATAGGGCGCCCACTGTTCGTGCTTCAGATCAACGAAATGCAGCGGCGTCTTGGGCGGTTTTCCCAGCACTTCCCGCACTTCCTTGAGACAGGAGACCATCCGCAAATCATTCGACTTGCGGATCACTGCCGCCGACAGCACCAGCCATCGGGAGCTGCCGCTGCCGTCACCTTTGAAGACGAAGCCCTCGTCGCCGGACTCGTCAATGTAAACGACAAAACTCGCTTTTGACTTCTGATTCGTCATCTTTGGTTATGCCTGAGCGTTATCCCCCATATCGTCAGCGTTTTCACCAGCCGCCCGAAATTCCTCATACGCTTTGTCCCAATCGACACCGGGAAACGCTTCTTTGACCGATTGCAGAAAATCCTCTCGGTTCAGGGTCTCGAAGGTCACGTCCTTAAAACGTTCCTCCAAGCGCATGACTTGAATCAGTGATTCAGCACTGGGAAAAACGCGATCCAATTCAGCATTCAGCCATTGGCGCGCCCCCCTCTCGGTTGCCTCGCCCGACAGTGATTGGCCGAGCAACGCATCCGGTGGGGTTTCCATGACCCTAGGCAGATAGTAATCAACGATAGTTTGTCGGGACTCATTCAGATGCTTCTGAAGTTCCTCACCTACCTGCCCTTGATGTTCTTCGAGCTTCTTGCGGAATGCTTCAAGACGCTCGACTAGAATCGGCTTGGCTGACTTCAACACCACCCGCCCATGATCCTTGCCCAGCGAGTGCGTGAAATCCTTGCGGATTTCGTTGAGCGCATTCTCCAACGGCTTGGACGAGAGCTTGCCACCCTTCTCGATCAAATTGAAGGTGGTGCGCAGCCTCCCTTCCAGATCCTTGCTGCCTCCGAGTTTTTGAATCCTGGCCGGTATCGCCAGCCGGTGACGCTGGATCGCGGCGCCGGTCAGGCTCAGTTCCACATATTGCAGATAGGGCTCGAATACACGCACCTGGCGGGCCAGGTCAAATCTGACGGGCGGGGCCTCCTTCAGGCTTTCGTCCACCTGTTTGAACCGGAGTTCATCGACCTGGGTAGCACCTACCTCGACGGGTAGACTGGCGATACGCGCCTTTTCCGCTGGATCATCGGTGCGAGCGATGGCGATGACCTTGGCGGCGGGGGATAGCCGGGCCAGCGCCTCGGCAACCTGTTCCGGGGAGAGGCGAAAGGCGTTGCGGGCCGAATCTGTCACGCTTTCCGCTTCGAGATAGAGCGGCGTCGGCGTGAAGGTGTATCCCTCGCCATCCACAATAATCAGCGCACTGCGCAGGCCGGGCGAGCTGTTGATCACGATTCCGGCCTCACGCAGCGTCTGAACCGCCGCGATGTCGCCGTATCCCATGCGCATGACGCGCTCGTCGAAGTCCAGACTGACGGTGATCAGTTCAGGACCGATGCGGGTGGCGACCTCTGCCATGGCCTTTGCCGGTTCCTGCTGAATGCCTGGCCCGGCATAACAGACCGCCCCTTCCGCTGTTTGGATCAGTTCCGCGATTTTTCCGGAGGATAGATGACAAAACAGTTCGCTGTTGTTCATGTTATTTGTCATTTTCGTCGGCCCAGCGGCTTACTATTGCTCTCGCACCCGGCGGAATACCTCTTGCGCCAAGTGCTCATGCGCCGCCGAGCGGAACTCGGCATCCGTCATCACCCTAGAGAAGATCTCCTCGTTGCCCTCCATGCGCGCAATGAACAGCTCGTCCAGCATGCGATCGAAATAGGCGGCGAAGTTGGCGTAGTTGTTGGCGCGGGCCGCCTCCGCGATGTTCTCGTCGTTTTCCGCCGAGGCCCGGATCTGGTCGAAGAACAACTGATCCGCTTCGGTGAAATCGGTGCCGAAACGCTCGTTGAGGGTGTCGATCAGGCTCGAAAGGGCAACCGGTTCATCCCTGACGCCGCCGGCGCCCACATCGGTCGGTCCCTTTAAGGGGTAGGCATCCCCCTGCCCAAGGTCGATGGCGCCATCGGTCATCTGCTGAAGCCGGAAGTATTGAAGCGCCACCTCGTCGTCGAGAACGAAGCCCTGACCATCTCCCGGTGGCGGGAGCTTTGCCAAAAGGTTCCGCACAAAGGTGTACAGCCGCTCCAGGTCGCTATCCTGGTAGGGGATAATCTGCGACAGGAAGGCATAGAGGTTGCGATAGGCCGTCAACTGGCCGCGAAACGCCTCCCGATCTTCCTCATCCCGCTCCCGGAAGCCTTGCACGACAGTATCGAGCAAGGCGTTCATCACCCGATGATCCCTGGCCGAGTGGTCGCGCTTGCGGCTGTACCAGACTTCGGCGAAGGCGGTCACATCGGCCGGTGTGAAGATCGCCCACTCCAGCAGGCGGTGTTGCAGCTCCGAGAGCCGCTGCGGATCGGCGTTCTCGCCAATAGGCGTTGTTTCATAGTAGGGTTTGAACGCCTGGTGGATGTCATCCTCCTCGTTGGCGAAATCGAGTACGAAGGTGCGGGACTTGCCGGGTGCGATGCGATTGAGCCGGGAGAGGGTCTGCACCGCCTGAACTCCGGCCAGCCGCTTCACCACATACAGGGTCTGCAACAAGGGCTGGTCGAAACCGGTCTGGTACTTCTCCGCGACCAGGAGAACCCGGTAATCATCCCGCTCGAAGGTCTCGGGCAATTCACTCTCGGCGAGTCCGCCGTTCATGGCCACCTCGGTGTAGGACGACTCCGGGTCGTCCGGGTCTTGGACCGTCCCCGAGAAGGCCACCAGCGAGCGGATGCCGGTATAGCCCTGGGTCTTGATGTAGCGATCAAAGGCAAGCTTGTATTTCACGGCGGCCAGGCGCGAGCCGGTGACCACCATCGCCTTTGCCCGCCCGCCAAGCTCGTGCATCACATAGAGCCGGAAATGCTCCACGATGACCGATACGACCTGCTCGATATTGACGGGATGCAGCTCCAGGTAGCGAGACAACGCCTTGGCGGCTTTCTTGCGCGGCACATGGGGATCATCCTCGACCTGTTTGATCAGGCCGAAGAAGCGTTTATAAGTGGTGTAGTTGGCGAGTACATCCATGATGAAGCCTTCCTCGATGGCTTGGCGCATGCTGTATTCATGGAAGGGCGATACGCCGGACGGGCCGGGCTCGTCGAACAGGGTCTTGGTTTTAAACTTGGGCGTGGCCGTAAAGGCGAAAAAGCTCAAGTTCGGCTGCCGTGCCCGTTGCAGCGCATCGCGCAGCACCGCCGCCCTGGCCCTCGTCGGAGAGGTCATCGTCCTCCTCCTCGGAGAGCTGCGCGGCGATGGCCGCCTCGATCCCGTGTTTGTTCAACATGCCCTTCAGGGCCGTGGCGGTCTCGCCACTCTGGGACGAGTGGGCCTCATCGACGATCACGGCGAAGCGCTTGTCGGCTGTGTCGATCTTCACGCCACCGCCCTTCTTCTCCAGGGTCGAGAGCGCCTGGGAGATGAAGGGAAACTTCTGAATGGTGGTGATGACGATGGGCGTACCCTGGGACAGGGCGCGGGCGAGCTGCCGGGTGTCCTCGTCGATCTTCTCCACCACGCCGGTCTTGTGCTCGAACTGGTAGATGGTGGCCTGCAACTGCTGGTCGAGGACGCGCCGGTCGGTGACGACGATGACGGAGTGAAATACTTTCTCGTCCTGCTCGTTGTGCAGGCTGGCCAGCCGGTGGGCCAGCCAGGCGATGGAGTTCGACTTGCCGGAACCGGCCGAGTGCTGAACCAGATAGTTTCGGCCCGCACCGTTGGCCCGTGCGTGCGCCACCAACCCGCGAACCGCGTCGAGCTGGTGATAGCGCGGAAAGATCATGGTCTCCCTGCGCACCGTGCGTATGCCCTTGTCGGTCCTGACCTGCTTCTCCTTGGCTTCCAGATGGATGAAACGTTGCAAAATCTCCAGCAGGCTGTCGGCCCGCAGCACCTCGTCCCAAAGGTAGTGGGTCTTCCAGTTGCCCTCCACGGGCGGGTTGCCGGCCCCATGCTTGTTGCCCCGATTGAAGGGCAGGAAATGGGTCTCCTTGCCTCGTAGGCGGGTCGTCATCCACACCTCGTCCGGGTCCACGGCGAAGTGGACCAGGGCGCGCTTTTTGAAGGCGAAGAGCAGATCCCGCTCATCCCGATCGAGGGCGTACTGGCGCATCGCATCGGCGGCCCGTTGCCCGGTGAGGGGGTTCTTGAGCTCGGCGGTGACGACGGGGATGCCGGTGACGGCTAGGGTCACGTCAATGACGCAGCGGCGGTTCTTGCCACCGGCCTGCTTCTTGACCGAAGTGAAGGCGACTTGGCGGGTAATGGTCAGCCGGTTCCTGGCGTAGCTCTCGGCCGCCGCCGGGTTCATGCGGGTGTTCGGCCGGAAATAGGCCATGGGAAAGGTTTTGCCGTAGCATTTGAAGCCGTGACGGAGGACGTGGAGCGTACCCTTGAGATCAAGCTCTTTGAACAGGCTATCCAGCACGGTCGCGGCCGTCTTTGGCCCGAGCAGCGTCTCCAAGCCCCCCCACTTGGCCGGTTGGCTGTCCTTCAGGAACCCGGTGACATCCTCGGGAAAGAAGGCCAGCGCCTCGTCATAGGCGCTCGGGTTGCGCGCCTCATAGCCGCCGGAGCGGGTCAGCTCGGCCTCGATTGCGGTCTCGAAATCACTTTCCGTGTGGGCGGGCATGGTTAATCCCTCGAAGTGCTTGCCTGAACTAGGCGTGGTTCCGGCGCTTTCGGGGGTTCGTCGAATCGCTTACAAAACGCTTGCCCCCTTGTAATCGAGCGATTACGCTTCCCTTCATGTTCACGATCAAGCAAACCCCGGAATTCGCAGCTTGGTTGTCGGGTATCAGAGACGGCATGACACGGCGGCGCTTGGCCACGCGCCTGCGCAAGGCGTCGCTGGGGAACCTCGGCGACGTGAAGCCCGTTGGGGCGGGAGTCTATGAGATGCGTGAATTCTTCGGTCCCGGATGGCGCCTCTACTACACCCAACGCGGCTCGATGCTGATCGTGATGTTGGGCGGCGGAGAAAAGTCGACCCAGCAGGCCGATATTGCCAAGGCCATCGCGTTGGCATCCACCCTGGAGGATTGATTGATGAGCAAAAAGGTCCGCATCGACAGTTTGCCCGAGTTCGACATTACCGAGCACCTGGAAGACGATCAAGCCATCGCCGAATATCTGACCATTGTGCTGGAAGAAGACGACCCCGCGTTGCTGGCCGCCGCCGTGGGCGACATCGCCCGCGCACGCGGCATGACCGAGATCGCCAAGTCCAGCGGAATCACACGCGAGGCGCTGTACAAGGCCCTGCGTGCCGATGCTCAGCCGCGTTTCGACACCATCAATCGCGTCTGTCACGCGCTCGGCGTCAAGCTGGTGGCGCAGCCGATCAAGGGGTGACGCGCACCATTGGCCTGGGAATGATTCGACGCCGATCATGGCTGGATCAGCGAGGCTGGGTCGAGATCGGCGGGTACCGCGCCACGCTTACTTTTCAGCATGCCAAATCCGCTCGCCGACACCGCGTGCCTCGCCTGCTCAACGCGCATTTCCAAGTGGTCACCGACCAGCTCGAAACAAACCTTGCTGCCTTGGCCGATACCCAAGCGTTGTCGCAGTTCTTCTGGAATCTGGACCTGCCCTTGTTCATTGACTATGGCTGCTTGCATGTGGGATCTCCGGTATCAATGCACCTGGAGGCTTAAGTATGGGAGCGATGCCTGAATTATTGTACACGGCCCAAGCATCGACCATCCTCGCGAACCCGCTGCCGCACCCTCGAAACCGCGAAGTCGGCGCTCGGCAGGCAGGAATTCCCGAGCGAAACGGGTCTTGCCCGCGCCACTGGACCCAACGATCAGCGGGACTTGAGGTTTATCGCGGGCGTTCGTCGTGGTGGTTTGGGTCATCGTAGGTGCGGGATTTGGCCGGTGACGGCGGCGATATAGGCGCTCGGGTTGCGCTTCTCGTAGCCGCCGGAGCGGGTCAGGCCGGTCTCGATTGCGGTCTCGAAGTCCGTCTCGCTATGGCCGGACATCACTTTATCCTTGAGTAGTTGTACCGCACGCCCAGTGTTTTGAGCATGGCAAAGGTATCGTGGTATTGCACCCCGAACTGGTCGCAAACATCGGGCAGCAGGATGCGTTTGCGGGATTCTGGACTCGGCTGTTCATTGGTGACCACTTCAATTCCGTGGGCCATCCCATACGCTACCAGCCAGCCATCGGCCTCCGTCGCGAACTTGGCTTTTGCGCTGTCGAAATACTGTGTATTCCGCTGCACCCAGAGCATGACCTCCTGGTAAGCGCCGACCACATCAGCATCCTGTGTACTCAGGAAGAATTTGGGTGGCAGGGTGTTCTTCACCCACTGAACGAGGTCCTCTTCCTCTCTACCGGCCAATATTTCCTGGCGAACCTTGTCGATACTGTGAAGGCGATCGGCTTGATAGTGATCAATCAGGCTGTCCCAGAACCCCGGACAGATGTCGAAGGCGTAATAGGCATTCTTTGCGCTGATGAGGACATCCGAGTCGATGAGGTACATGGTCAGGGCAACTCCATGCCAAGTCGATGTGCATACTCCTGGAAGGTACCGCCGTTAAGGCCGGTGAGGTCGTAAGCCTGTTTAAATCCGATTCGTCCCTCCTTGGCGGCGCGGATCACCCGGATGGCAAACAATTTGCCAACACGGACATTCTGGTTGTTGTAGAAGTCACCACCACCGCCGGACGCCTGCTTTTGACGGCGTTCCTGCTGGGTATAGGTCTCATAGAAATCAAAAAAGGTCTGCCGCTCCACCAGGTTCAAGTCCATGGCTCGACGACCGATCACGATCGGGCTGACCTTGAACCGGCGCGCCAGCGACTCGAAAGGCGAAGCCTCGCGGCGGACCGTCGGCCAATGCATCCGCAATTCCGCCTCCGGCACTAGAAACTCCGCCGCGGCCCGGTCACAAAACACCTCGACATCTCCCCCCTCGGGAAAAATGCCGGAAAAGCCGGACAGTCCGGACCCCGATGCCCCCAGCCAGATATGGGCGAGTTCATGGGCGAGTGTGAACATCTGGGCGGACTTGGCATCGGCGCCGTTCACAAAGATCAGGGGCGCGTACTCATCACTGAGCGCAAAACCACGGAACTCCTCCACATCCAGCTTACGGCGGGTATTGTTGCCGACGATGCCGTTGATGACGGCCATCACGCCCAGATCTTCCATAGCCTGGCGAAGCGCATTTACCGCTTCCCGCCAGGTATGCACGGCAGCGGCCCAACCATCGCCGAGCTTTGTCAATCGCCGCATTTCCCGGCCCACGGCCGCCGGGTCGTCCGCCAGGTTGGCGCTGCCCACGAAGGCAAGCGGCGCCGCATCGCCTTCCCGACGCTCATCACGCAACCAGGCCTGCCGTCGCTGCATGGTGTAAATGGTATCGAGCAAATCCGGGCTGACTGTGCTGGCCTTCTGGTTCCGGAGGGTGCGAAAATCCGGAATCGGCATGGGAATGTCGGGCGGCTCGGGTAGGAAGAGGTAACCGAAGGGTACATGGGTGGCGTTGGCAAAATTTTCCAGTTGCTTGAACGTGGGCGAGCGATCACCACTTTCCCAATCCACGAGTTTGGGGAATTTTCCGGCAAGATCCTCAATACCCAGATGGGCACGCTCCCGCGCCCATGTCAGGATTTCGGGGTTGACAGTCACACGGGTCATCACGCCACCTCCAGGCCCATTTTCACTGCTACGGCAGTTTCGATCAGGCCGGTCTCATGGGTAGATTTTAGTTTCTGTCTTATAGGGGCGGGCATCAGTCAATGTCCATCTTTCCCGTGACGGCGGCGGTGATCAGGGCGGCGCGGTAGCGTACTTGACCCTTTGAATATCCCAATGCGCGGGAATATCCCCAAGCCAGTCTATACCGGAGGGTTTCATGGCGGGGTTGAGACCCTTGGTGACGGCGCGAGTAATGAGAGCCTGGCGCTTCTCGGCCAGCCGATCCAGAAGCGCGCGCTTCTTCTCGATCAGTCCGTCGATCCGTGCCGTATTCTCATCCAGAAACCGGGCAATTCGCTGCTGCGTGTCAAGCGGAGGCTTGGACACCGTGAAGTTCGCATAGCGCTCGGCACTGACGTTATGGATCGTCGAATGACCAGGCGATATTGGGGCGGGCGGTACGGTCCCCGGAGCCGGTTCGCGATCTCCCAGATTTTTCCTTTCAGCTCTTCATGTGCCTGAATGTTCACCGATAATCGCCCTGCTTACTGGTCGCTGCCACAATACACTCCGCCCCCCATGCACTAGGCCGCACACTACGGGATTTTTCGTAGTGCCTGGGCCGCATCGGTGGAAACGCGTCACGCATTAAATTGGCGGAGAGGGTGGGATTCGAACCCACGTGCCGGTATTACCCGACCATCCGATTTCGAGTCGGCGCCGTTATGACCACTTCGGTACCTCTCCGCAGAGGTGAAGGGAGGGTGATTCTAACGCAAGGGATCGGCGTTCCGAAAGCCCCGACCGGCGGCCCGGCCCCGCCTGGCCCGAAAAAAAGCCCGCAGCAGCTCGGCGCATTCGTCGGCCAGTACGCCTTTGGTCAGCTCGGCCCGGTGATTGAAGCTGGGGCATTGCAGCACGTTGAACACGCTGCCGGCGGCGCCGTTGCGGGAATCTCCGGCCCCGTACACTACCCGGGCCACCCGGGCCTGAATCAGGGCGCCGGCGCACATGGGGCAGGGTTCCAGGGTGACATACAGGGTGGCGCCGGGCAGCCGGTAGTTGCCCATCCGGGCGGCGGCCCGGCGGATGGCGTGGATTTCAGCATGGAGGCTGGGGTCACAGGCGGCGATGGGGTGGTTATAGCCCTCCCCCAACACCCGGCCATCAGCCACCAGCACCGCCCCCACGGGCACTTCTCCGAGGCGCTCGGCGCGGCGGGCCAAGGCCAAGGCCCGTAGCATCCAGCGGATATCCTGGGCTGTGCCGGTTAGTGGTCGCTGTTCGAGAATCGTCATGCTCTCCTGGGTTTGGACGGACCAAGTTCTATTGCTTACCTATACTCCCCCTGTCAGGGGCATTCCGCCAACCCGACCATTTGCTCACCCATTTTCAAGAGGCGCGGGAACCGGGTTTCCCGTGAAATAGCCATGAACCATCGTCCGCTCATCGCCTTGCTTATTTTCCTGGTGTCCCTGGCGACGCCCCCTGCCCCGGCCCTCGCCGATGTGCAATCCCTGTTGAAATCGGCCCAGGACGCCCTGGGGCCGGGGGCGGGGTCCAGCATCGGCGGCGACCAGGCCGCCAGCGGCTTGAAGGCTGCTTTGGCTCAGGGGGCCGAAGTGGCCGTGTCCACCCTGGCTCGGGAGAACGGCTTTTACGGCGATCCCCAGTTGCGTATCCCCCTACCGGGGGTGCTGGATACCCTAGGCAAGGGGCTGCGCCTGGCCGGCCAAGGGGAACAAGTGGATGCCTTCGTGCTGAGCATGAACCGGGCTGCGGAGGCGGCCGTACCGGCGGCCTTGGACGTGCTAAAGCAGGCCATCGCCAATCTCACCATACAGGACGCCGTAGGCATTCTCCAAGGGGGCGATACGGCGGCCACGGACTATCTGCGCCGCGCCGGTGGCGAGGCCATCCAGGCCAGGATGAAACCCTACATCGCCCAGGCCACCGACCAGGTTGGGGTGACCCGGCAGTACAAAGCCCTGATGGCCAACGAAGGCGGCGCAGTAAGCCAGCTCAGTGGGCTGCTGGGGGGGAAGTCCTCCCTGGACGTGGACGACTACGTTACCGAACAGGCCACCGGCAGCTTGTTTACGCTGATTGCCGCCGAGGAACGGCGAATCCGCGAAAACCCGGCGGCCCGCACCAGTGAGCTACTGCGCACCGTGTTCGGAAAATAGGGTAAGGACCGCCGATACCGCCCTGGCTACTCCGGGTCGTAGCCCAGGCTCGGCGCTAGCCAGCGTTCGGCGGTTTCCAGGTCCATGCCCTTGCGCCGGGCGTAGTCCTCCACTTGGTCCCGCTCGATCCGTCCCAGGCCGAAGTAGCGGCTGTCCGGGTGGGCGAAATACCAGCCGGAGACGGCGGCCGTGGGCAGCATGGCGTAGGACTCGGTGATACTGATGCCGGCCTTGGCCTCCGCGTCCAGCAAGTCCCACAGCAGCGCCTTTTCGGTGTGATCCGGGCAGGCCGGATACCCAGGGGCCGGGCGGATGCCCCGGTAGCGCTCGTCGATCAGGGCCTCGTTGTCCAGATCCTCCCCCAGGGCATAGCCCCAGAATTCGGTACGCACCCGCTGGTGCATGCACTCGGCGAAGGCTTCGGCCAGGCGATCGGCCAGGGCCTTCAGGAGAATGGCGCTGTAATCGTCGTGGTCTTTCTCGAAGCGGGCCACATGCGCGTCGATGCCGATACCGGCGGTGACCGCGAAAGCGCCCATATAGTCCTTGACCCCGGAGTCTTTGGGGGCTACGAAGTCGGCCAGACACTGATTGGGCTTGCCGCCCGGGCGCCGTTGCTGTTGGCGCAACTGGTGCAGGGTGGTGAGCACGGCCTGGCGGTCGTCGTCGGCATAGACTTCGATATCGTCGTCGCCCACGCTATTGGCCGGGAACAGGCCGATCACCGCTCTAGCCCGCAGCCAGCGTTCATGGACGATGCGCTGGAGCATGGCCCGGGCGTCGGCATAGAGGGCCTTGGCCTGCTCACCCACGGTGGCGTCTTCTAGAATCTTGGGAAACCGGCCATGCAATTCCCAGGCTTGGAAGAACGGCGTCCAGTCGATAAACGGCAGCAGATCCGTCAGGGGAAAATCGTCGAAAACCCGCACCCCCAGCTCCGGGGGGCGCGACGGTGTGTAGGCGGCCCAGTCGATGGCCGTCTTGTTGGCCCGGGCGGCAGCCAGGGGCAGCGCCGCCCCCTTTCCCCGTCGCCCCCGATGCTGCTCCCGCTTGGTGGCGTAATCGGCCTTGGTCTTGGTCACGAAATCGGTCTTAAGGCCCGGGCTGACCAGATTCTGGGCCACGCCCACGGCCCGGGAGGCGTCCTTGACGTAGATCACCGGGTGGCGGTAATGGGGGTCGATCTTGACGGCCGTGTGCATGACCGAGGTGGTGGCCCCGCCGATCAGCAGCGGCAGTTGGAACTCCTGGCGGGTCATCTCCCGGGCCACATGGACCATTTCGTCCAGGGATGGGGTAATCAGCCCGGACAGGCCGATCAGGTCGGCCTTGGCCTCCCGGGCGGTGTCCAGGATCTTCTGGGCCGGCACCATCACCCCCAGGTCGATGACCTCGAAGTTATTGCACTGAAGCACCACCCCGACGATGTTCTTGCCGATGTCGTGGACATCCCCCTTGACCGTGGCCATGACGATGCGGCCATTGGGCTTGCTGGCCTCCCCTTCAGCTTTTCCGGCTTCGATATAAGGGATCAGATAAGCTACGGCCTTTTTCATCACCCGGGCGGATTTGACCACTTGGGGCAGGAACATCTTGCCGGCTCCGAATAGGTCCCCCACCACGTTCATGCCGTCCATCAGCGGGCCTTCGATAACGTGCAAAGGCCGCTCGGCCTGCTGCCGGGCCTGCTCGGTGTCCTCCACCACGAACTCGTCGATACCCTTGACCAGGGCGTGTTCCAGGCGCTTGTTCACGGGCCAGGAGCGCCATTCCAGGTCTTCCTTTTTTTCCTTGCCGGCGCCGTCGCCCTTGTAGCGGTCGGCGATTTCCAGCAGCCGTTCGGTGGCGTCCTCGCGGCGGTTGAGTACCACATCCTCCACTCGCTCCCGAAGCTCCGGGGCGATCTCTTCGTAGATCTCCAGTTGCCCTGCGTTGACGATGCCCATGTCCAGGCCGGCGCGGATGGCGTGGTACAGAAACACCGAGTGGATGGCCTCCCGCACTGGGTTGTTGCCCCGGAACGAGAAGGACACGTTGGACACCCCCCCGGAGACCAGGGCGTGGGGCAGATTTTGCTTGATCCGTCGGGTGGCCTCGATAAAGTCCACCCCGTAGCCGTTATGCTCCTCGATGCCGGTGGCGACGGCGAAGATGTTGGGGTCGAAGATGATGTCCTCGGGCGGGAAGCCGATCCGCTTGGTCAGCAGCTCGTAGGCGCGGGTGCAGATCGCCACCTTGCGCGCCACCGTGTCGGCCTGGCCGT
>CAZQXD010000027.1:50910-53636 GCA_964597315.1 uncultured Candidatus Competibacteraceae bacterium | reverse complement strand
TCTTCCAGGTGGCCGACTACGGGTTGGTGGGGGACTTGTTCCAGGTGCTGCCGGAGCTGAGCCAGGCCCTGGATCAGGAGAAGGGCTGACTATCCCCCCGTATCCTCGGCCTTGTCCGTCAAGCTGTTGACCCTTATCTGAATCTGGAGGGAATCCCCATGAGCACGTATCTTGCCCCGACCCGGGACATGCGCTTTGTGATCGAGGAACTGGCCGACTTGGAGTGTGTCGCTGCGCTGCCGGGTTTTGACGAGGTCAGCCCCGATCTGGTGGAAGCGGTGCTGGAAGAGGCCGCCAAACTGGCCGGCGAGGTGCTGGCTCCCCTCAATAAACCCGGCGACGAACAGGGCGCCCGGCTGGAGGCCGACGGAGTCAAGACCGCCGACGGTTTCCGTGCAGCTTACGCCCAGTTCGTGGACGGAGGTTGGAACGGTCTGAACCTATCCACGGACGTCGGCGGCCAGGGCTTGCCAGAGCTGGTGGGCACCGCCACCCACGAAATGTGGAATGCCGCCAATATGTCCTTCGCCCTTTGCCCTCTGCTCACCGCCGGGGCCATCGAGGCCATCCGCCACCACGGCAGCGATGCCTTGAAAACCCAGTATCTGGAAAAAATGGTCAGCGGCGAATGGACCGGCACCATGAATCTCACCGAGCCACAGGCTGGTTCCGACCTGTCGGCGGTGCGCACCAAAGCCGTACCGGAAGGGGACCATTACCGGTTGTCTGGCCAGAAGATTTTCATCACCTACGGGGACCACGACCTCACCGACAATATTATCCATCTGGTGCTGGGCCGGACCCCGGACGCGCCGGAAGGGGTGCGGGGCATCTCGTTATTTCTGGTGCCCAAGCTGCTGGTCAACGACGACGGGTCCCTGGGGGAGCGCAACGACGTCCATTGTGTCTCCATCGAACACAAAATGGGCATTCACGCCTCCCCCACCTGTGTGCTGGCCTTCGGCGACCGGGGCGGCGCCCTGGGCTATCTAGTGGGTCAGGAGAACAAGGGTCTGGCCCATATGTTCACCATGATGAATGAGGCCCGTCTCAAGGTCGGCCTGCAAGGGCTGGCCATCGCCGAGCGGGCCTATCAGCAGGCTCTGGCCTATGCCAAGGACCGGGTCCAGGGTCGGCCCGTGGGCCAGAAGTCCGGCGACCGGGTAGCCATCATCCAGCACCCGGATGTACGGCGGATGCTGATGACCATGAAGGCCCGCAACGAAGCTATGCGGGCGGTGTGCTATATGGCCGCCAGCCATATGGACAAGGCCCGCCATCACCCGGACCCGGACAGCGCCCGCGCCCACCAGGCTCGGGTGGATCTGCTGATCCCCATCGTCAAGGGCTGGTGTACCGAACTGGGCATCGACGTGGCCTCCCTGGGTGTGCAAGTCCACGGGGGCATGGGCTTTATCGAGGAAACCGGCGCCTGCCAGCATTTGCGGGATTCCCGGATCGCCACTATTTACGAGGGCACCACCGGCATCCAGGCCGCCGATCTGGTGGGCCGCAAGCTGGCCCAGGACAGTGGTCAAGCCATGGCCGCCCTGATCGAGGATATGGGCGGCGTCGTCGAACAACTGCGTCTCGCCCCCGGGGAGACCATGGCGGCCCTGAGCAAGGCCCTGGCACAGGGCGTCGATACCCTGGAGCAGACCACCCGCTGGTGCCTGTCCACCTTGGCCCGAGACCCCGATGCCGCCCTCGGCCAGTCGGTGCATTATCTTATGTTGGCGGGCACCGTCTGCGGCGGTTGGCAAATGGCCCGGGCTGCCCTGGTGGCCCAGGACCGGCTTGAAGAAGGCCGGGAGCCTCTATTCCATCAGGCCAAGCTAGTCACCGCCCGCTATTACGCCGAACAGCTCATGCCCCAGGCCGAGGCCCTGGGTCAGGCGGTGCTGGCCGGGGGCGAGACCATCATGGGGTTGTCCGAGGAGCAGTTTTAAGGTGTTTGTTCCGCCGCCGGGTTTGCTGCTGGGTCCCCTATCGCGTCCGGTCCCGGCGGCCGAGGTCTATCCCACTCATCTCACCCCGGGCGGCGCGGCTATCTAACGGGCCGGGAACGGCCAGCGCCGCTTCAAACCCGCCGCCGTGAAACCCACCTGGACCGCCTGGGTCGATCAGGCCCTGGATGCGCCGCCAGACGGTCATGGTGGGTGGCGGCCTGTACACCGTGGATGCAGCCACCGGCGCCCCCCTGAACCCAGCTTCAGGGCGCGGTCAAAACGCTCATACGCGGCGCTCCCTTCCCCGGCATTCAGACTTGGTTCAGCCGCACTGGGTCAGGATACTCCCAGGGGTGGGCGTTCCCCGAACTGTCGCGAGGAGGCCACCATGTGGGCGAGACCCTGGTTGTTATTTGCGTTACTTCTGCCCCTGGGTACGGCCCAGGCCCTGCGTTGCGGCACCGATCTGGTGACCGAAGGCGATCATGTGTTGGAAGTTCTGGAAGTTTGTGGTGAACCGGCTTACCGGGACCAGCGGGTAATCTACAAGACCGTGCGCCATCGCCGGCCTTACCATGGCCATAAGGAAATCCAGGTGCCCATCGTGGTGGAGGAGTGGGTTTACAATTTCGGACCCCGGCGGTTTATGCGCCGCTTGCGATTCTACGACGGCGAACTGGTGGACGTGGATACCCTAGGCTATGGCTACCGCCCCCGTTGAGGGTCGGGCCGCGCAGGTCGGGCCGCGCAGGTCGGGCCGCGCAGGTCGGGCCGCGC
>CAZQXD010000027.1:36571-50810 GCA_964597315.1 uncultured Candidatus Competibacteraceae bacterium | reverse complement strand
GGTCGGGCCGCGCAGGTCGGGCCGCGCAGGTCGGGCCGCGCAGGTCGGGCCGCGCAGGTCGGGCCGCGCTAGGTCGGCCGCTCTGCCAAAGCTAGCACGTTTTTACCGAAACCGTGGCCGCACACCCGGTCCAACACCCGGCTTACCGGAAACACCAGCCGGTCGTAAACGCCTAGGGCGCGCCGGTTGATCCGGCCATCGCCCGGGTCCGTGAGCCGATAGAGCAGGGCCGCCCCAAATCCCAGGCTGTCGGCGTAAACGGCCCGGCGCACCTGTAACCCGCCCCCTTCCAGCAGGTCCACCAAGCCACGGCGGGTATAGCGCCGATAATGCCCCACGTTTCGATCCAGACTACTGAACAGCACCTGAAAAGCCGGTACGTACACCAGCAGCCGACCCCCTGGGCGCAGGCGCTTTGCCAGACCGGCCACGCTTGCGGCGTCATCGGCGATATGCTCCAGCACATTGAAGGTATAGATAAAATCCAGGCTTTCCCTGGAAACGGCCTCCAGGCCGGGGACCGTGGCCAGGCCGGCCGCCGCCAGCCGCTGGCGCAGCACCGGGTCCGGTTCCAGGCACAGGGGGGAGCGACCCTCGGCTCGCAGGGGCAGGGCGAAGGTGCCGGTCCCGGCGCCGAAATCCATGATCCGCTTCACACCGGGGCGCAGTTGCGTCAGCACCAAATCCAGCAGAAAGCGGTTGTAGTTGCGGGCCTCGGCCATGATTTCCAGGGTATCGACGCCCCGGTAAGGGGGGAGGTCAGGGGCGGGCATGGGTGGTCTCATCCGGTTGCGGGGGCGGAACGGTTGTTTATAATCCCCGCTCCATGGTAGCCATCCCGTTGATCGAGGAATCCCGTGACCCAGTTGTTCGCCATCGCCTTGGGCGGCGCCGTCGGCGCCTTGCTACGGTTCTGGGTGTCCACAGGGGTCTATGGGCTCCTGGGCCGAGGCTGGCCCTATGGTACCCTGGCCGTGAACCTGTTGGGCAGCCTGGCTATCGGCTTTCTCACCGTACTGTTCCTGGACCGCCTTAGCCTGGGTCCGGAATGGCGGGCCGGGGTGCTGGTGGGGCTGCTAGGGGCCTTCACCACATTTTCCACCTTCAGTTTCGAAACCCTGGCCCTGATCGAGCAGGGCCGGTTGGGGGCGGCGGCGGGCAATATAATGGTCAGCGTCACCGGCTGTATCCTGGCCACCTGGCTGGGCCTGATGCTGGGGAGACAGCTATGAGCAAAGTCACTGTGGCGCGTATTTATCTGAGCGAGGGCCAACACCGTCTGGATGCCTTGCTGGCCCGGCTCCACGATCAAGAGCAGGTGAGGGGGGTGACGGTGTTCCGGGGCATCAGCGGCTTCGGAGCCTCCGGGCGCATCCATGAGGCCCGCTTGCTGGACTTGTCCCTGGACCTGCCCCTGGTGGTGGAGTTCTTCGACCGGCCGGAGCAGGTGGCGCGGATACTGACAGACCTCAAAGACCTTATCGAGCCTGGCCACGCCATCACCTGGGCCGCCGACCTCAACGACTAAGCCATAACAAGCGGAGCGACCTCCATGCTGGACCCCAAACTGCTGAGAACCGACTTGCAGGGCGTCGCCCAGCAACTGGCCCGCCGGGGCTTTAAACTGGACGTGGAGCGAATCGCCGCCCTGGAGTCCCGGCGCAAGGACTTGCAGGTCCACACCCAGGACTTACAGAACGAGCGCAACACCCGCTCCAAGTCCATTGGCCAGGCCAAGGCCCGGGGCGAGGATATCCAGCCCCTGCTGGCGGAGGTGGCCAGCCTAGGGGACAGCCTCAAGGGAGCCGAGGCGGAACTGGCGACCCTGCAAGAGCAGCTTCGGGATCTGCAACTGGGCATCCCCAATCTCCCCCATGAGTCGGCGCCCGAAGGGGCCGACGAGAATCAAAACCAGGAAATCCGCCGCTGGGGGGAGCCTCGCGCCTTCGAGTTCACCCCCCGGGAACACATGGACCTTTGCGAAGCCACCCTGGACTTCGAAACCGCCGCCAAACTCACCGGCGCCCGCTTCGTGGTGATGCGCGGCCCCCTGGCCCGGCTGCACCGGGCGCTGATCCAGTTTATGCTGGACCTGCACACCCAGGAACACGGCTACGAAGAGGTTTATGTACCCTATTTGGTCAACGCCGCCAGCCTCACCGGCACCGGCCAGTTGCCCAAGTTCGAGTCCGACGTGTTCGCCTTGAGGGGGGAGTTCGAGTATTACCTGATCCCCACCGCTGAGGTGCCGGTCACCAACTTTGCCAGAGACGCCATCCTGGAGGCCGACAGCCTGCCCCGCCGGTATGCCGCCCACACCCCCTGTTTTCGCAGCGAGGCCGGTTCCTACGGCAAGGACACCAAGGGCATGATCCGCCAGCATCAGTTCGAGAAAGTGGAGATGGTGCAACTGGTCCGCCCCCAGGACTCCTTCGCCGCCCTGGAGGAACTCACCGGCCACGCCGAACGGGTGCTGCAATTGCTGGAATTGCCTTACCGGGTGGTGGCCCTATGTACCGGGGATATGGGCTTTGGCGCCGCCAAGACCTACGATCTGGAAGTCTGGTTGCCGGGCCAGCAGCGTTACCGGGAGATTTCCTCGTGCAGCAACATGACCGACTTTCAGGCCCGGCGCATGCATGCCCGCTGGCGCAACCCCGACACCGGCCGCCCGGAACTGCTGCATACCCTCAACGGCTCCGGGGTGGCCGCCGGGCGGGCGCTGGTGGCCATTATCGAGAACTACCAGGACCCCCGGGGTCGGGTGCGGGCGCCGGAGGTGCTCAAGCCCTATCTGGGCGGGCTTGAGTTTATCCAGCCCTAGGCTATTTCTTGATAGCTCGATAGACGAACAGCAGCACCAGGGCGCCACCCACGGCGATGCCGAAGCTGCGCAGATCGAAGCCGGTGACGGTGCCGAAGCCCAGTTCGGTGCCGATAAAGCCCCCCACCATGGCCCCGGCAATGCCGATCAGCATGGTCACTAGACAGCCCCCGGGGTCGTT
Source organism: uncultured Candidatus Competibacteraceae bacterium (assembly GCA_964597315.1). Lineage (GTDB taxonomy): Bacteria > Pseudomonadota > Gammaproteobacteria > Competibacterales > Competibacteraceae > CAZQXD01. The sequence continues at coordinate 47,805 of CAZQXD010000027.1, read as the reverse complement.
GCCGGGCATGATGAGCTTGGCGACGGCTCCGGCCAGCAGGCCGAACACGATCCAGGTCAGAATTCCCATACAGCATCTCCTCATGGATTGACAATTGACCCGGTGTACTCAAGCAAGAATCGAACCCGTTCGCCAGTTGTTTTTTTCTGGCGTGGCGCTTTCGCCGGTGGTCTTTCTGTTCAGGCGCTTAGCCGTCGCTACCCTGGCCGCCCATGGATGGCAATGTAAAAACGTCCGACTCTTCATCGATTTTGCAACAGCCGTCGCTGCCAACCGCCTGCACCGGCGGGCAGGGCACACTGCCGAAACTGCAGAACACGCAGCAGTCCCCGGGTTTGGGACGCAGTAGGGCGCCGCAGCCCCGGCAGTCGTAGAAGAACTGGCAGGCATCGGTGGGCATGGTTTCGGTTTCCCGGTGGCCGCAGTGGGGGCAGGTGAGGGTAGAGCGCGGTTCCATGGTCAATCCTCCACCGGCCGGGAAGGAAATCCCAGCTTGGCGGTGGCGGCGGTCAGGGCCTCCACCCCCGTGATGGCATCGTCGAAGACCACGGTGGCGGTCTTGTGGGCGAAGGATACCGTCACCTCCCGCACCCCGGGCACGGCGGCCAGGGACTGGCTGATGATATAGGGGCAGGTGGGGCAGTCCAGGCGCTCCACCGCCAGGGTGACGCCACGCTCGGCGGCCAGGGTGACGCCCGTGGCCAGGGTCAGGCCCAGCCCGATCAGGATAGGGTTCATGGGGGTTTCCTCCGGTCAGGTATTCAGATACAGGGGAGCGAGGTAGGGAAAAGCCAGGGCCATGGCCACCAGGCTGGTAGCCAACCACAGGCAGGCTTTCACCAGCCGGTTAGGCAGGGGCCGGGCACAGGTGCTGGCGGGGGCGCAGCCGCCTCGGGGCCGCCAGTAGACCCGGTAGAAACCGTAGCCCAGACTGCCCGCCGCCAGCGTCAGGAACAGGGGCTGGTAGGGGGATAGGGCCGCCAACCGGCCCAGCCAGGCTCCGCCCGCGCCTAGGCTGAACAGTAACAGGGGCAGGACGCAGCAGGAGGCGGCGCCCAGGGCGCCTAGCAGACCGCCGACCGCCGCCAGGGCGGTGGTTCCGCGATCGTCTTGGGCGGTCGGCGTCGCTGTTGGGGTTTGGGTGGAGGTGTTCACGATCTCGGTCTCCCGGTCAGGGGCTTGCCAATAGCCTAAACTCTGTAGTGACTACAGGTTCAAGCCCCGGAGGAGAACACCATGGGGACGGCTACCATTGGCGTCGCGTCCCGCCAGACCGGCGTCCATATCGAGACCATCCGCTACTACGAGCGTATCGGATTATTGCCTGAGCCGACCCGGGGTCCGGGTGGCCAACGGCAGTACGGAGAGGCCCTGATCCGGCGCTTATGCTTCGTGCGCCGGACCAGGGAGCTAGGTTTTACCTTGAAAGAGGTGCGGGACCTGCTGGGCCTGGTGGACGGCGGCCACTACAGTTGCGCCGAGGTGCGGACCCTCACCTTAGACCATTTGCAGGCGGTACGCCGTCGCATCACCGACCTGGAACGGCTGGCGGCGGTTCTGGAGGAACTGGCCGGGCGCTGCGAGGGCGGCCCGGCCCCGGCTTGTCCCATCATTGAAACCCTGTTCCGGGAACCGGCCTAACCTGGAGTCGATTTCAGGGCCTATGCTGTCCATGGCATAACCCCGGGCGCGGGGCGGTTACCTTTATCCGGCCCGTGCCCGGCGCACGGTTCAATACCAGAGTCTTAACCCAGCCACTACCGCGAAGCTTTCCACGTCCTCGCCCTCCTCCCGGGCCAGATCGGCGGTCCGCCCCAACTGGCGGGTCCAGGTGATGCCCACGTAAGGGGCGAATTCCCGAACGATTTCGTAGCGCAGGCGCAGCCCCAGTTCCACATCCGTAAAGCCCGAGCGAATGCCCAGTTCCTCCACATCCTGGGCGGCGAGATTGACTTCAACCAAGGGCTGGAGGACCAGTTTTTGGGTCAGCAGCAGTTCGTATTCCGCCTCGACCCGGGCCGACAGATCGCCGTCCTCGCTGAGAAAGGCCGCTGCGTCTACTTCGAACCAATAGGGAGCCAGGCCGGTGACGCCCACCACGGCATGGGTGCGGGACGGATCAGGCTCGAAATCATGGCGCAGGCCCACCTGGAATTCCCAATAGGGAGCCACCAGTCGGCTGTAGAGCAACTGGAGTTCGGCCTCCTCCACCGAGCCGCCGGATTCCTTATCGCCCTCGGTCTTGAACCAGACCCGGTGGTAGTCCCCACCGACCCAGCCCTGGGCCTCCCAGACCAGGGCATTGGGTCCATCTGTGGATTGGTACTCCAACTGGTCCACCAGAAAATGGCTGAAGATGGCCTGGTCGGCGAAGCGTTGCTGTTGCTGGGCCAGGGCTGGGACCGCCGTTGCCAGCACCACGGCTGCCAGAACAGCTGCTCCCATCCCGCAACGGGCGTATTGTTCGGGCCGATGGCTCATTGGCTCGCCTCCGCAGTGGTTTCGGATACGATCACCTCTCGGAACATCCCGGCGTCCATATGAAACAACAGATGGCAGTGGAAAGCCCAGTTGCCCAGGGCGTCGGCGGTCACGTCGAAGGACAGCCGTTCTCCCGGCTTCACATTGATGGTGTGTTTGAGGGGGTTGAAGGGACCATTGCCGTTGTCCAGTTCGCTCCACATGCCGTGCAGATGGATCGGGTGATTCATCATGGTGTCGTTGACCAGGGTCACCCGTACCCGCTCCCCGTAGGTGAAACGGATCGGCGCGGCCTCGGAGTATTTCTTGCCGTCGAAGGACCACATAAAGCGTTCCATATTGCCGGTCAGATGGAGTTCGATTTCCCGCTCCGGGGGCCGGTAATCGCCAGGCGTCAGGCGTTTGAGATCGGTGTACACCAGGACCCGATGGGGGGCGTCATCCAGCCCGATGCCCCGCTCGCTGAGCCGGTCGGAGGGCATCATCGCCACCCCGGCGTTGCCTACCCCGTGGTCGTCGGGACCGTGCATGGCCATATCCTCCATGCCGCCGCCCTGGCTGTGGTCCATTTTGCTGTGGTCCATACCGGCCATGCCGCCGCCCTGGCTGTGGTCCATTTTGCTGTGGTCCATCTTCTCGGTGCTGCCATGCCCCATGGCGCTATGGTCCATGCCGCCCATGGCGCTATGGTCCATGCCCATATCCTTCATGGTCAGCAGGGCTGGTTCACGCATCTCTGGAATCGCCCCTTCCATGCCCTCCCGGGGGGCCAGGGTGGCGCGGGCGTAGCCGCTGCGGTCTATGCTTTCGGCGAACAGGGTATAGGCTTGGTCCTCCTTGGGCTGGACGATGACGTCATAAGTCTCCGCCACGGCGATGCGCAGTTCATCCACGGGGACCGGCTGGATGTTCTGGCCGTCGGCCTGGACCACGGTCATCTTCAGACCGGGGATGCGTACATCGAAATAGCTCATGGCCGAGCCGTTGATCAGGCGCAGCCGGACCCGCTCCCCAGGTTTGAACAGGGCCGTCCAGTTGGCTTTCGGGGGTTGGCCGTTGACCAGAAAGGTATAGGTATAGCCGGAAATGTCCGCCAGGTCCGTGGGGGCCATGCGCATCTGCCCCCAGTCTTTGCGGTCGGCGACCGTGGCGGCCCAGCCCTTCTCAGACACATCCCGAAAGAAGTCGAACACCGTGCGTTGGTTGTAGTTGTAGTAATCGCTCTGGATTTTCAGCTTGGCCATGACCCGGTGGGGGTCCTCGTCGGTCCAGTCCGAGAACATCACCACATGCTCCCGGTCAAAACGGAACGGCTCCCGACCGGCTGGTTCGATGACCATGGGTCCATAGACCCCGGACTGCTCCTGCAAGCCCGAGTGACTGTGATACCAATAAGTGCCGCTTTGCTGGACCTTGAAGCGGTAGGTAAAAGTTTCCCCTGGGGCGATGCCGTCGAAAGTGAGGCCGGGCACGCCGTCCATGGGGTTGGGCAGAATGATGCCGTGCCAGTGGATGGAGGAGGTTTCGTTTAGACGATTGGTGACGTTGATCACCACCTCCTCGCCTTCCTTGAAGCGTAGCGTGGGGGCGGGTATGGAGCCGTTGACGCCCATGGCGGTGCGCTCCCGGCCCGTGAAGTTGACCGTGGTTTCGTCGATGACCAGATCATAGGTGTCGGCTGGGGCCGTCCCGGCGAAGGCCGTCAGGGCCAGCCCGGCGGACAGGCCGAACAGTCGTGTATAGGGTTTCATTGGAATAGCCTCTGCGGGGGTCACTTGCCGATGTTGATTTCGCCCTGCATGCCGGCCTCGGAGTGGCCCGGCACATTGCAGGCGAACTGAAGCGTGCCGCCTTCCGGGAAGGTCCAAACCAGTTCCTGGGTCTGGCCGGGTTCGATCAGCACCGAGTTGGGATCGTCGTGGCTCATGCCCATCTGGCCGTGGTCTATGCCCTTCATGTCATGATTCATACCGGTGGCGCTCAGCATGCCGTGTTCCATCATTTTGGCCATTTCCTGCCGGTGCCCGGCATGCATCGCTTCGGTGCCGATATTGAACTCGTGCAACAGCTTGCCGGTGTTATGGATCACGAAGCGCACGGTCTCCCCGGGCCTGACCTCCAGGGATTCGGGGCTGAAATAAATATCCGCCGCCTCCACATCGATGGTGCGGTCCGCTTTGGCCGCTTGGCCGGGCGCGCCGATGGCCATGCCATGACCATGGCCTGCGTCGTGACCGTGGCCGCCGCCATGACTGCCGGCGGCGAAGGCGGGAACGGCGGTGAGCGCCCCGGCTAGCAGGCCCACGGTGAGGGAGGAACGGCGGGTGCTACCATGAAAATTCGAAATGCCCATGGAATGGGTTCTCCAAGCTATTGAACTGTTTGCTGTCTGTCGGGGTGCCAGTCGCGCCACCGCAGCCATGACTAGGACAGGACGGCGGGCGGCCGAGACTGGGGCAGCCGTTGCACAAGCGACGGCGGCGACCCCGGGATGCTGGGGCTAGGGACCGGAAATCCGGCTCCCTCAGGTTGGTGGTGTGCTTGGAGGGCGGAGCTGGGGAGTAGGAAACCCAACCGCCAGGGCAGGTGGGGGCGAGGAGAGGAATACCGTACTCAGCCGTTCGGGCGACCAGACATGCAACAGGCCGCCAGAAAAGTTGCAGACCACGCAGTGGGTACAGACCATGCCACAGTCGGACAGCTTGTGGCTCGCCTCCTGGTGGCAGTCCGCAGCGGTCCGAGCCTCGGCGGTGATGGTGGATAGGGAGTGGGTGTCAGCTTGCGCAGGGCTTCGCCAGGGGGTGGCGTGGGCAAAGGTCAGGCCGGCCAGCAGGTGGATCACCGCCACCGCCAGCCAGAGAAAACGCCCGAGCCTATGTCGCCTGTTCATCGCATGAAAAATAGCCAATTCTAAAGATGCCCCGACCCCTCAACGGCTGCTGCGTTGCGCCTGCTGACGCTGAATATCGGCCGGCCAGGTACTCTTGATATAGGCCAAGATGTCCCATATCCCAGCGTCCGTCAACTGCCCGCCAAAGCTCGGCATGTCGCTTTCATAGCCCTCCGGCCCATAGGGTGGCGCCAGCCCGAATTTAGTGATATTGAACAAAACCATGTCGGAATGGTGCCAAGTATGGCCGGTTTCGTCGTGGGGCGGGGCCGGCAGACGACCATCGGGTTTGCGCCGTCGCCAGTCCGGTTGGCCTTCCAGATCGGCGCCGTGGCAGGCGGCGCAGTACTGGTCGTACAGGGTCTTGCCCTGGCTCACCTGTTGTGGATTATCGGGATCGGCCCGAGGCCCCGGCGTGGTTGCCTCCATGTCGGTCAACATCCACACCGTCATGGCGCCCACGGCGGCCAGCAGCACCAATCCCAGCACCACTGAGAGGACTTTGCCAGCCGCCCCCCGTGGGGGTTTTGCCTCGGACACCGTCCCGCTCACAAGTTCACCCGGTTCAGGCGCAGGGCATTGCCCACCACCGACACCGAAGAAAAACTCATGGCCGCAGCGGCGATCATGGGCGAGAGCAGCAGGCCGAACCAGGGGTACAGCGCCCCCGCCGCGATGGGTACTCCCAATGCATTGTAAACAAATGCAAAAAACAGGTTCTGGCGGATATTGCTCATGGTGGCCCGGCTGAGCTTGCGGGCGCGGACGATACCGTCCAGATTGCCCTTGACCAGGGTTACTCCGGCGCTCTCCATGGCCACGTCCGTGCCCGTGCCCATGGCGATGCCCACCTGGGCCTGAGCCAGGGCCGGGGCGTCGTTGATGCCGTCCCCGGCCATGGCCACCTGTTGGCCCTGGTCCTGAAGTTCCTTGACCTTAGCGGCCTTCTGGTCCGGCAATACCCCGGCGATCACCTCGTCGATGCCCAACTTGGCCGCCACCGCCCGGGCCGTGGTCTCGCTGTCGCCGGTGAGCATGACGATCCGCAGGCCCTCCTGGTGGAGGGCGCGGATGGCCTCGGGGGTGCTGTCCTTGATGGGGTCGGCCACCCCCACCAGTCCCGCCGGTTTGCCGTCCACGGCCACCAGCATTACCGTTCGACCCTCGCCCCGCAGCGCCTCGGCCCGTTCGACCAGGCCGCCGGGGTCCACGCCCAGTTGCTCCAGCAGGGCCAGGTTGCCCAGGGCCACGGCCCGGCCCTCCACCCGGCCGGTGACCCCCTTGCCGGTGACCGAATCGAAGTCCTCGGCCTGGGGCGCTTTGAGGCCCCGCTCCTGGGCGCCCTGGACGATGGCTGCGGCCAGGGGGTGTTCGCTGCCCCGCTCCAGGCCGGCGGCCAGGCGCAGGAGCTGTTCTTCGTCCATGTCCGCCACGGCTTCCACGACCGCCAGCTTGGGCCGACCCTCGGTGAGGGTGCCGGTCTTGTCCACCACCAGGGTGTCGATCTTGCGCATCACCTCGATGGCCTCGGCGTTCTTGAACAGCACGCCCGCGCCGGCCCCCTTGCCGGTGGCCACCATGATGGACATGGGGGTAGCCAGGCCCAGGGCGCAAGGACAAGCAATGATCAGCACCGCCACGGCGTTGATGATGGCGTAGGCCATGGCGGGCTGGGGGCCGAGCCAGGCCCAGACGAAAAAGGTGAGGATAGCGACCACCACCACCACCGGTACGAAATAGCCGGCCACTACGTCGGCCAGCTTCTGGATGGGCGCCCGGCTGCGCTGGGCCTGGGCCACCATTTGCACGATCTGGGACAGCAGGGTGTCGGCGCCCACTTTCTGGGCTTCCATGACCAGGCCGCCGGTGCCGTTCACCGTGGCGCCAATGAGTTTATCTCCGGGGCCTTTCTCCACGGGAATAGGCTCGCCGGTGACCATGGACTCATCGACGCTGCTCCGGCCCTCCAGCACCTGGCCGTCCACGGGGATTTTCTCCCCGGGGCGCACTCGTAGTTTGTCCCCCGGATGCACCTCATCCAGGGACACATCGGACTCGTTGCCGTCGGCGTCGAGGCGCCGGGCGGTCTTGGGAGCTAGCCCCAGCAGGGCCTTGAGGGCGGCCCCGGTGCGGGAGCGGGCGCGCAGTTCCATGACCTGCCCGAGCAGCACCAGGGTGATGATCACGGCGGCGGCTTCGAAGTAGACCCCCACCTTGCCGCCGTGATCTCGGAACGAGTCCGGGAACAGGTCCGGGAACAAGGCCGCCACCAGGCTGTAGATATAGGCCACCCCGGTGCCCAGGGCGATCAGGGTGAACATATTCAAGGAGCGATTGGCCACCGACTCCCAGCCCCGCACAAAGAACGGCCAGCCCCCCCACAGCACCACCGGGGTGGCTAACAACAGCTCCGCCCAGTGCAGCGCATCCGGGGAGACCAGCCCCGCCAGGGGCTGACCCGGCAGCATGCCGCCCATGGCGATCAGCAGCACCGGCAGGGTCAGCACCAAGCTCGTCCAGAACCGTCGGCTCATGTCCCGCAATTCCGGGTTGTCCTCCTCGTCTTCCAGGGATACCGTCTCCGGCTCCAGAGCCATGCCGCATTTGGGGCAGGACCCCGGTCCCACCTGGCGCACCTCCGGGTGCATGGGGCAGGTGTAGATGGCGCCCGCCGGGACCGGCGCTGGGGTGTCGGCGGGTTTGCCGTCCAGATAGCGCTGGGGATCGGCCTGGAACTTGGCCTGGCAGCCCTGAGAGCAGAAGTAATAATCCCGATCCTGATGCCGGTGATGGTGGGGACTGTCCGCCGTCACGGTCATGCCACACACGGGATCGGTGAGTTTCGCGTCATGAGGGGTGTCATGGGCGTGGGTACAGCAGGCGTTGTCCATGGGGAGTCTCCAAGGATAATCAGGCCGGTCGATTTTGGCGCTATCTTAAAACCTGTGCGTAACTGTCAGGTCAAGTCCCCTTCGGCTTTACCCGCCACGGACTCAGGTCCTTCCGGCTGCTTCGGCTCGGGGTCTTTATTCACCGGCGGCCGCCGCCGCAGGGTTAGCCGCCGCCATAACCCGCCGCTGCTGTATTGGTTCCAACCCCAGGCCAGCCAGCGCAGCAGGGCCAGGGCCAGCCACAAGGCCCAAGCCAGCATCAGACCCCGGTACAGCCACAGGGGCGCCGACACCAGCCAGGGCTGGGGCAGCAGTTCCTCGGTGCGATCCTGATACCAACGCAGTTGATAGGCGTGGGAGCCATTGCCGGCCACCTGCATCTCCGGCAGCCCCAGTAGCCCCGAGTGGATGGCGTCGAACAGGGCCGCCAGGGCCAGCACCGTGAGTACGGCCAGGGTCAGTTGCAGCAGCGCGAAACCCCCGCTGTCCAGCCGCTCGCCCAGGGCCGGGCGACGGGCCAGCAATAGTAGCCAGCCGGCCACCAGCAGCGCGCCCCACACCGTGCCCTGGCTCAAACCCACCCCCAGCAGAAACCACTGCCAGGCCGACAGCGGCGCGCCGCCGTAGCGGCCCAACACCAGGGCGGCGACCAGGATCACCAGCAACACCCCCCAGAACAACACCGCCGGTCCCAGGGGCGGGCCACCCACCAAAAGCACCCAGCGGTTGCGGGGCGGTTCGATCACCACCGTGGCGTTGACCAGTTCCCCCCCCGGGTCTACCGCCGGTGCTTGGTAGCGCAAGCCACCGCCGGACTCCGCGCCCCGCCAGGCCAGCAGGGCTTGTTGAGTGCCTGGGCGCAAGGGCAGCACGATCCGGTTCTGGCCGGGGCGTGGGGGTAAGTCCTCGCCGTTTAGGCTCACGGCGGTGACCTCGGCCCCCTCAGGCAAGGTAATAGTCTGCTCGGCGCCGCGACTGGCGCGCAGGGTCAGTTCCAGGGTGGCATCGGTGAACCGTTCCCCAGGGCGCAGGGTCAGCAGCGCCTGGTCCAGGGTCACGGTACGGCCTTCCACCCCTGGAGGGCGGGTCACGGTGAGGGTCAGGGTTTCTCCGGGCCAGGGCCGCCACAAGGGCGCCCATTGACCGGCTTGGTCATAACGCTCCACCGGCGGCGGGCCGCTGCTGTCCACATGCCACAGGGAACCGGCCCGCAGCCGCCAAACCTCCACCCAAGGCTGATCAACGGGGGCTTCCAGGGTAAGTCGTTCAGCGGGTTCGAGACTGGATAGCCAGCCGGTTTCGGCCCGGGCGGCGGGAAGATTGATCAGCACCCGGCCATCTTCGACCCGTACCCCTGGAGAAGTGACCCGCTCTCCGGGCAGCAGAGGCAAACGCAGCAGTACGGCGGCGTCGGCCTGGCTGAGCCGACGCACCGTGGTGCGCGCCTGCCAGTCCACCCCCAGCAGCAGTTCCCGGCGGACTTCCACAAAGGCCGGCATTACCCCGGCTTCAAGGCGCGTCGATTTGCCTTGTTCCCGGACCAGCTTGAGTTGGCCGCCAGTGGCTACCCCATCGCTGACCCCTTCCAGGGTCCAACCGTCCAGGGTGGCTCCCACCCGGCCCGGGACCATGGGTAGGGGAATTTCCAGGCTAGCCAGTTCCGGCGGCAGAGGCCCGGACAGGGACAGGGTGTGAATGCCCGCTGGCAGCCGCGCCCACAGCAGACCCTTGCCATCCCGAAACAAGGCCAGGGTCTGGTCGTTCAGGCTCAAGGTATCGGGTTGGAAACGGTCGATCCGTACTGGCAGGGGGATCGCCGTGTCTGCTTGAACGTGCAGGCGCAAACGCAGGTCCAGCCGCTCGGGGTCGATAGTGAGGTTCAGTACCCCCAGGGAGGCGCAGCGAGGGGCGCAGTCCGGGGGCCGGGTGAGCCGCTCTTGCAATTGCGTCAATAGTTCCTGGGGCGGAAACTCCGCCGCCCCGGCGGATGCCGACGGGATCAGCAGCGTCAGGGCGGCGGTGGCCGCCACCCCGGAGCCGGACCAGCGGCCCAGCTCGGTGGCGCGGGCCAGCAGCGCCGCTAGCAGGCCCACCCCCAGCAAGGCCAACAGCCGGGTAGCCCAGGGGGGCAACAGATACAGGCCCAGCCGTTGCTCCGGGGCCACCGGCCCGCTCCAGCCCAGGGGTACTCGGGACCAGCCCCAGTCGGGTAGGCCAGGGCCGGTCTGCACCTGGATGTCCGGGGTGTACTGGGTGAGGGCCGGGGGCGGTGACAGATAGCGCTGTTCGGCTTCCTTGCTGAGTTGGCGGCGGCTGGTCGTGGGCGCCGGGGGAGGGGCGAGATCGTCGCTCGCAGGCGGCTTGGTGGTCACCCGGCTCTGGTCCAGATAGAGGGTCTGAGGGGGGTCCGCGAGCTGGGGATACAGAGCGCCACGCATTTGTTGTACGGCGAACAGTAGGCCCATGGCCAGCAGGCCCAGCAGCACCAGCCGCCGACCCAACTCCGCCACGATCCTCAGGCGTCCTGGGGGCAGCGCCCGGCACAGGGCCACCAGGGCCAGCAGCATCAGCCAGGCCAGCCGAGGGGCATCCGGCTCATGCCAGGTCAGCCCCAATCCGGCCAGGGCCAGCAGTCCCCAGGGCCAGCTCCATAGCCGGGCGAAGGCGGCGGCGGTGACCAGCACGATGAACAGGTCCAGTAGGGTCCAGCGGTACAGCCAGACATTGCTGGCGCTATCGGCCCCGGACACCGCCAACAGTCGCCAGCCGGGCGGAAGTTGGAGCGTGGCCCGGACTTCGGTGGGGGTGAGCCGCCAGCCCACTGCGGGTATATGGGTGACGGTCTCGGGGGTGAGTCGGCCATCGGCCAGCAGTTCCACCTGGCGGCTGCGGATCGCCACGCCCGCCGCCTCGGCTCCGGGCAGCCGGGTGACGAACTGATCCTGGCCGTTGACGCTCACCCGGCCCAGGTC
>CAZQXD010000027.1:23743-36471 GCA_964597315.1 uncultured Candidatus Competibacteraceae bacterium | reverse complement strand
CGGGCAGCCGGGTGACGAACTGATCCTGGCCGTTGACGCTCACCCGGCCCAGGTCCACCCCAGGGGCGGCCTCCAGGCGGGGCGGAGCAGGGCCGCCGCTAAGTCGGTCCTGGAAGGTATAGCCCTCCCCATCGAAATCCAGCCACAGGGTTTTGTGCAGGGTCAGCCGAGGCTCTGCCGGGTCCGGGTCGCCCCGCTGGCGGGTGGCGAGGCTCAGGGCCGCTCCCGGTTCCAGCAGATAGGCGGGCAGGGTACGCCACTCTCCGGGCAGTTCGGTCTGCGCCGGGTCCAGGGCCGGGGCGCCTGATACGGTGACCCGGCGCACGGCGTTATCGGCGGCGAACACCCACACTTCCTGCTCGGGCCAGGGAGCGGCGGCCCCAGGTGGGGCCAGGGTCTCCACCGGGCCGGTAGCCCGGGCGGTGATCTCCAGTGTCCAGTCTCCGGGTCGGGGTTGCAGCCGCAGCCGTCCGTCCGGCTCCAGGCGGGCCGGCAGAGGGCTATCCAGGGCGAGGGGAGTAAAGCCCTCCGGCAGCACCGGTCCCAGCAGCTCCTCCCGAGGTCGGCCTGAGACCTGGAGCCGCAAGCGGGTGGTCAGGGTCACCGGCACCCCGTCGGTCAGTTTGCGAAACACGCGAATGGTCAGATGGTCTGTTTGATCCCGAGGGGCGGGACCGCCTCGCAGCCACACGCGTCCATCACGGATCAGGGGCGTCGCCGGGGCGGGGGCGTTGGCCGTGGCGACCATCACCAGGGCGGTGTCCTCGGGCAGGCGCAGGGATTCAGGAATGGCGTTCCAGGCGAAATAACCTTGGATTTCATGTTCCCCCGGGGGGGACTTGATAATGGGTCGGCCATCCCGTTCCAGCACCACCACCGGGGCGCCGTTGAGGGTGACGTTGCGGGGCCAGTGGCGACGGTCCCCGGGCAGGATCAACCAGGATTCGGCGTCCACCAGCCAGCGTTGGTTGAAGCCCCCGGCCCGGGCGCCCAATTCCAGGGACAGTTGCGAGGGCCAGGCGCAGCGGTGGGCGCGGGCTTGATCGTAGACCAGGGGGCAGCGCCGTTCCGGGTCATCCTGCAAAACCCAATCCAACCAGGGTTGCAGCGGTTCAGGAATCTGATGGGGTTCAAGGGCCGGGGCGGTTGGGGCCGCCAGCAGCCATAGCAAGGCATATACAAAGCGCATGGGCCGGTCCTTTTGGGTTCGTGACCCAAAAAGAGTAGCATCCTGGAAGGCGTTGATGGTGGGTGGGACGAATAGGCGTTGTAGAGAATAGCCCGCAACGGACGCCAGACAGGCGCCTGTTCGCGGACCAGGCCCGCGAACAGGGCATTGATGACTCGGTTTTTAAATCCAGACGGGACTCAGTTGATCTCTATCTCTGCCGCCTCCCGCAGGGAGCCGATATAGTCCCGCATCATTTGGTTGCGCAGTTGCTGGGTGATTTGGGGACGCAGGGATTCCAGCGGAGGCGGTTCCTGGGCGCGGCTGTCGTCGAGCTGGATCACATGCCAACCGAATCGGGTCTGTACCGGCTCTTGGGTGTACTGGCCTTTTTCCAGGCCCTTGACCGCATCCCCGAAGGGCTGGACCATGACATCGACGCCAAACCAGCCCAGATCGCCACCCTCGGCGGCGGAGGAATCGCCGGAATATTCTTTGGCCAGCGCCGCGAAATCCTCCCCTGCCTCCAGCTTGCCGAGGACCTCTCGGGCCTTGTCCTCGGAGTCCACCAGAATATGCCGGGCCTTGTATTCCTGACCCTGAGCGCCGCCGGTGAGAGACTGGTAGACTTGGAGAATATCCTCCTCGCTTGGGTTCTGCCGTTCCATGGCCCGGCGCAAGGCCATGGCCGCCAATACATTGCGGCGCAGCATTTCCATCTGGGCGGCCACTTCCGGGTCCTCCCCTAAATTCTGCTTGTCGGCCTCCTGGACCAGTAGTTCCTGGACCACCAGTTCTTCCTTGATAACCTCGTCGGCCTGGGGTGAGGGGAGGTTGAGTTGCCCCCGGCGCTGCTCGGCATAGGCGTCGAACACCGAGCGGGGAATGGGGCTACCGTTGACCGTGGCCACTGGACCGTTGGCTGGGGCCTCGGCGGCGTCGGTCTGTTCAGGCGTGTCGGTCTCGGCGCCATGAGCCGGGCCGACTAACAGCAGGGCGGCGAGCAGGCCCGGCAAAGTTCGGGTGACAGGGTTTTGGTGCATGATGGACTCCTGGGTTAACGTTCATCGGGCGTTAGCGCCCGGATACCGAGAGCGTGAATATCGTTCTCCATGAGGTCCGCTAGGGCGGCGTAGACCAGGCGATGACGGGCCAGACGGGATTTGCCCGCGAAAGCAGTGGAGACGATAAAGACTTGGAAATGGCCGCCGCCGCCACGGGCGCCGGCGTGTCCCGCGTGGGCGGCGCTGTCATCGCCGATTTCCAGCTCCAGAGGCTCCAGGGCGGCCCGTAACCGCTGGTCGATCAATTGGACTCGGGCGGCTGTCATTCTGGCAGCACCTTTTTGAAAGGCAGGACTTCCACCGACTGATAGACGTCGGCGGCCACGTAAGGATCGGCTCCCGCCCAGGTCCGCGCCTCTTCCAGGGAGGAGAATTCCAGAACCACCAGGCTGCCTTGAAACCCGGCCGGTCCCGGGTCTGGTCCGTCCACGGCGGGTAAAGGCCCGGCCAGCACCAGCCGACCCTCGGCCTGCATCTGGCGTAGCCGCTCCAAGTGTGCGGCCCGGGCTTGCAGGCGTTTTTCCAGACTGTCGGGGTAGTCCCGGGCGATGATGGCGTAGAGCATGAGGTTTATTCCTTCGGGGTTCGCGCTTCGGGTTTAATGTGTCGGGCCAGATAAAAACCCTGCCCCACTACGAAGGCCAAGGTCAGGCCCAGCATCCCGAACAGCTTGAAATTCACCCAGGTGTTTTCGTCGAAGTTGAAGGCCACGTACAGATTGGCGAGGCCCATGGCGAAGAAGAACAAGGCCCAGACCAGGTTGAGGCGGGTCCATATGGGGGCGGGCAGTGTCAGGTTGGCGCCCAGCATGCGTTCCACGATGGTCTTGCGGCCAATAAACTGGCTGCCCAGAAACACGACCCCGAACAGCCAGTTCACGGCGGTGGGTTTCCATTTGATAAAGGTGGCGTCCCGCAGCACCAGGGTCGCCCCGCCCAGAACCACTAGCAGGCCCAGGGTAATCAGGGGCATGCGCTCCACTTGGCGGTGTTTGAGCCAGCTCAGGCCCACCTGGATAGCCGTGGCGATGATGGCTACGGCCGTGGCCGTGTAAATGTCGTAGAGCTTGTAGGCGATAAAGAACAGTAAAATAGGCAGGAAATCGAACAGGAATTTCATCGGCCGGACGTGGTTATCATAGAGATGTTGGAGGTAGTGAACTTTGGGCCGATATGGTAACCCAAGTTTCGCTCCTTGGGTTGAACCCTACCCCTATCCGCGCCGCTGTATCTCCACCTTGGTGGTCAGCCAGATCCCCAGGGCGATCAGGGCGATGCCCGCCAGATGATATCCATGCAGCCGTTCTCCCAGAAATACCATGGACAGGATCGCCCCGAAAACGGGCATCAGATGCAAAAACTGGCCGCTGCGGTTGGCCCCTAGTTCCCCCACCGCCCGGTTCCAGAAGATAAAGGCCAGCACCGATGGGAACAGGGCCACATAGGCGATGGTAATGAGGTTGGGCGCGTTGATGGCCATGGTGACGCCGGAGGCCAGTTCCCAGGCATAGAGTGGCGCCAGGCTGACCGCTCCCAGGGCCATGATGGTGACCAGAAAATCCAGGGGATGCTGTTCGGCGGGCCGCCAGCGCAGCAACACCGAGTAGGCGGCCCAACTCATCACGGCCAGCAGTATCCAGGCATCTCCCCGGTTGACATCTAGGGCCAGCAGAAAAACCGGATCGCCCTTGGCGACGATGGCCGCCACACCGGCGAGTGAGACCAGAATGCCCAGCAGCTGTCGGCCGGTGACGGTTTGACGGAGCAGCACAAAAGACAGGGCCACGATCAGCACCGGGGTGGTGGAGACCATGAGTACGGCATTGGTGGCGGTGGTGTGTTGCAAGCCCAGGTAAACAAAGGTGTTGAAATTGGTCACCCCCAGCACCGCCAGCAGCAGCAGGGTGGCCCAGTGACGGCGCAGCAGCGGTCCTTGATGGTGCAGCCGACTCCAGCAGAACGGCAACAGAATCATCAGCGCCCCGGTCCAGCGCCAGAAGGACAGGGCGATGGGCGGCACCTGACCTTGCACCGCCCGACCCAGGACAAAGTTACTGGACCAGAACAACATGGTCAGTATCAGCAACAGGTATGGGGAGGGGTGGAATCGCTTGCAAGATGCCATAGGGCGGTGTTCTCATGGAGGAAATCGGTGGGGGCGGCGGCCGATGTTAGGCGTGGCCGTTTTTTCTTCGGCGGATTTAATTACAGGCCTCACGGTCTACCTTATACATAGAATAATAACGACGCCACCAAGCACGGGAGTGACCCATGAAGCGACTGTATTTTCTGGTTCCCAGTATTGATAGCGCCAAGGCTATTGTGGATGAATTGCTGCTGGCGCGGGTCGATGAGCGGCATATTCATATTGTGGGCAAGGACCACCACGCCCTGGAGGAAGCCCATCTGCCGGAAGCGGGCCTGATGCAAGAGAGCGACTTCGTGCCCGCCCTGGAGCGGGGCGTGGCGGTGGGCGGCGTTACCGGGCTGATCGCTGGCGTCACCGCCGTCACCTTCCCGCCAGCGGGGTTGATTTTGGGAGGCGGGGCGATCCTCGGCATTAGCCTGCTGGGCGCAGGTATCGGCGCCTGGGTGTCCAGCATGATCGGCGTGTCGGTGCCCAATAGCCAGCTCACCAAATTCGAAAGCGCCATTGACGAAGGGCAATTGTTAATGATGGTGGATGTGCCTAAGGACCGAGCCGATGACCTCACCTCACGCATCAAGGAACTTCATCCCGAGGCCCATGTGGAGGGCGTTGACCCTACTTTCCATGCGTTTCCCTAGCCTGCCCATACTGGCGTGGTCTCGGCACGGGCAGCGGGGCTGCCCGCCTCAGTCCTCGGATCGCGACCGCAGCCGGTCCAGCCAGTTCCAGACATAACCCTCCGGGTGTTCCACTCCGGTGATGAGGTATTCCAGCACATTGGGGTTGGATAGGGTCCAAGCCATGCGCCCGGAAGCGCCTGCCTTGGCGCAGAACAACAGTCGGTCGCCCACCTGTAACAGCGTGTCCTCCTCTGGCAGCAGTTCGTCCTCTTTGCCTCGTGTCAGCAGCAGGGGCAGGCAGGGTAGGGGCTCGTTCCGGTCCTGAGGTTCCCGCAGCAGATGGCGCAGACGCACCTCCCGGCCCCGTTCCAGGGCCTGGTGTACCGCATTGGCGGTGTCCGAGCCGATCTCCACATGCCAGGTTTCCGGGGTTACCCCGTTGGTGACCCCCTTGATTCGCGACAGTAATTCCTCGGCCCAGGCTTCGTTGCGGTGACGGGCCAGACGCAGAAAGCGGCTGAACAAGGGTGTGGTGAGCAGAGGCAGGATGCGCCACACGATCAGTCGGCTGGCCTGCATGACCAGATCCAGGCGGGCGGCCTGGAAGACTTCTTGGTTGCTGTGCCGGTTCTGGCGGGCAATCAGATACAAATCCGGGTTCAGGTCCCGGGCGGTCACGATAATGGACAGGTTATTGGCGTCGGAATCGGTGCCAGCGACGATGCCCACCGCCTTGTCGATGCCCGCCTCCCGTAGGGTGACCGCCTCGGTGCCGCGACCGATAATGGCGTTCTCCGGGGCTTGTTCGGCCCGAGGCTCGATAATCACCGTGCGGATACCCTCGTACTCGAAATAGCGTTGCAAGGCCTGGCCGAACCGGCCAAATCCACACACTACCCAGGCGCCACGGGGCGGGGTGACGGCGGTGTGGGGGGTCTGATTAGGGCGGCTGATCAGCCACTCGTAGAGCATATGCACGCTAGGGGCGTGCAAAGCAATGGCCAGGTGCTCGGCGAAGCTATCGAAGGGGTTAATGATATGGTCGGTGTTGAAGGAGGCCATATTGACGGCGGCCGCCTTGGTTTCCGCCCGGCAGATCACTTTCAGATCAGCGCCCAGCAGTTTGCTGGCCACCGCCACCTTGACGTTCACGGCGTCCACGTCGGTAAGGGCCAGCACCCCCACGCAGCGGGGGTTTCGCACTCCGCCCTGGATTAGGTGCAGCACCTCCCGGGCGTCGGCGCACAGCCCCGGCACGTCCTGGCTGAGGTTTTCCAGCCGGAGGTCGTTCATGGCCTCTGGATCAATGTCGATGACCACGGTCTGAATCCCGCGCCGGTCCAGGGCGCGAACCAGCAGGCTGCCGGTTTCCCCATAGCCGCAGACCAGATAAAACGGCACCGGCAACCGGCGCACGGCCCAAGTGAAACGCTGTTCGATGATGGCCCGCTTGAAGGCCGGGTCCTGAATCAGGGCCAGAATATTGCCAATGGCGTATAGCCAGCCGATCACCGTCAGGTACATGGACAGGGTGACCCACATGCGCTGGGCGGGGGTAAAGGCGTAGGGAATCTCCCCGAAACCGATGGTGGAGCCGGTATAGCTGACCACATAGAAGGCGTGGAAAAAATCAAAGCGCCAGACCTGGCCCTCATCGTCCAGCCCGGGAATCAGCATCAGCCCGGTGATGGACAGGGCGTAGGACAACACCAGCACGATCAGCGGCGGACGCATCCGCCGCAGGAACAAAAAAATGACGCCGTGCATGGGAATTTAGCGGCGCAAGGTCACGGTTTCGATCACCAACAGAGCCACCGAGGCGATATTGGCCAGCAACGCCCCACCGGCCAGGGACACTACGCTAGCCACGGTGCCGGGCGTGCTGCCGATGTTCCATACATGTTCGGCCATGCCCCAAAAAATGGCCGCCGCCACCAGTTGCAGGTCCGCCACCAGGCTGGTGGCCAGCAGCACCGCGCCGATATGGGTACGGTCCCCCAGCTTGAGGATGGTGGCGATGATACTGGTGACGATGGCGGCGTACAGCTCCCAGGCATGGTGATGGGCCGGGTTGTCGATATCCCCCATGACGAAACCGAAGTTCAACGTCAGCGCCAGCAGGATGGTGAAGCCGAAGATGACCTTCTCGAAATTCATGCATGCCCCGCTTGTGGTTGTTATGCCCCGCCATTCTACCCAGATGAGGACCAGACCCCCCATGGAGCGGCAGCGCGGCGGATCGGTTTGAGAATCGCCCTCGTCTAGCCCCGCAGCCGCGGGTTGAGGGTGTAGCTGCCGGTGAGGCTGGCCTGGGCCAGGATATGGCCCTGGATGGCGTTGCGTACGTCCTGGCCTGTGAATGCGCCCTCCACGGGGCAGCGTTTTATGTCCAGGGCGTAGAGGGTGAACACATAGCGATGGACGATGGCGTCGTTCCAGGGAGGGCAGGGACCGTCATAGCCGAAGTATCGACCGGCCATGTCCGGGTCCCCCGCAAACCACTCCGTATAGCTGTTAAGCCCCTGGCGGGCGCCCCGGGGACCCTCGGGACCGGCTTTGCCCTTGGGGGTGACGCCATCGCTGAACTCCCCGGCTCGGATCTCCGCCGGGTCCGGGGACAGGTCCACCAATACCCAATGGAAGAAATCCGCTCGGGGCAGATCCGCAGGTACTTCCCGGTCCTCCTGATTGACGTCATCGGGTTTGGAGGGCACGTCCGGGTCGTGACAGATCAGCGCCAGGGACCGAGTGCCGTCGGGCACGCCGTCCCAGGCCAGGGCCGGGTTGCGGTTGCCGGCCAGGGCCACATGGTTGTTGGGGTCGGGTTTGCCAAACGCGAATTCTTCGGGGATGGGCTGCTGGTCCCGGAGACTGGAGCTGGTGAATTTCATGGCGAAAGGTGTCCTCCGTTGTCTGTCGTCGATTCCAGTATAGGCACTGCCGGGGCGGCCCACGAATCGCTTGCTGGTGGTGGGCCTTGGCCGCGAAGGTGGCGCGCGCCCGTCTGTTTCCTTCCCCTGGGGTTAAACTTTGGATTCCGTGGTCAACACAAGGCGTAGGTATGGGGCTTTTCCTGAGTCGGCTACTGGCCGGCATCGGCGTTCGGGCGCGGTTACTCGCCGCCTTTGGCGTCATGGTGGCGCTGACGGTGGCGGTGGGCGGGGTCGGTTGGCTGGGCTTCGACCGGGTACGGCAGTCTCTGGAGGATTTGCAGGGGGAAAGCCTGCCGAGGCTATACCAGACCACCCGTCTGGCGGAGCAGAGCAATGGCTTGATTCTGCAGGCCCAAGCGGTGGCCAACGCCAGGCTGTTGTTTCATCTGGATTGGGAAAGCCAACACCTAAAAGACAAACTGGCCGCTTTTCTGGATCTGGTTCGGCGACTGCCCACCGATCCCCACGACCTGGCCCGCCCGGAGCAGCCGTCCCTGGATCAATTAGCGGAACGCATCCAGGGGGTGCTTCTGGAGTTCATGGCTCTGGCCAGGACCAATATTTTTCTCACCGCCGCCATGCAAGACCTCCAGTATCGGCTGAACTCCGTCGGCGAGGCCGTGGAGCGGACCGCCGCCGCTGCCCAAGGAGCGGAACTCGCCGTGCTGCGGGCCGAATTTCACCGGATTGCCGGCCTGCTCCAGACCGCTCCGGCCGCCTCGGGTTCACCGGAGCTGACGGCCCTGGTCAACGCTTTCGAAACAGCCCGCTCGGCGCTGCTGGCCGCTGTTCAAACCCTGGGCGAGGGGGGGTGGCAGGCCGAGATGCGTCGGGCGATAGGGGAGTTGCTGAGTCTGGCCGAGGGGGACGACAGCGTATTCGCCACCCGTCGGCGTCAGTTTTACAACGCCGATCGCCGTCAGTATCTGCTCACCCTAGGCTCCATCCAGTCCTCCCAACTGGTGGACCGGGTGTTCGCCACCGCCGCCGCCACCACCGCCATGGCGCGGCGGCGCGGCGAGGCCACGGCCGCCGCCCTGGAGGAGGGCAAGTTTCGGATTTTGTTGCTGGGCGCCGTGTGCTTGGGGGCGGCTTTGCTGGCGGCCTATTACGTGGTGCGGGACCTGGCTGGCAATCTATTGGCGGTGACCGCCGCCATGGGTCGGCTGGCCGAGGGCAATCGGACCGTGGCGGTCCCGGCCATTGATCGGCACGATGAGATCGGCGCCCTAGCCCGCACCTTCCATGTGTTTAAGGAAAACACCCTGGCCCTGGATCGGGCCTCCGGGCAACTCCGGGAGCAGACCCGGCTGTTGCGAGCCATTTTCGACAGCATGCGCGATGGCCTCACCGCCTTCGATGGCCAGGGTCGGCTGCTGTCCTGGAACGGTCGGTTCCTGGAGCTGTATGGCCTGGCCCCCCACGAAGTATCCCCAGGTATGACCATCGAATCCATTCATCGGCTGCTGGAGCGCCAACACCTGACGGTGCGTAGCCTGGACGGTCGGCTGCTGGCCGCCGCCGAGCTTAACGCTTGCCGCCAGGGCGCCCCCCAACAGTTTGAGCAATACCTGGCCGACGGCGGGGTTCTGGAACTGCGCAGCAACCCCATGCCCGGAGGCGGTTTCGTGACCATTCATACGGATCTGACCGGTCGCAAGGCCATGGAAGAACAGCTTCGCCAGGCCCAGAAAATGGAGACCCTAGGTCAGCTCACCGGGGGTATCGCCCACGATTTCAATAATCTGCTAGCGGTGATCGTGGGCAATCTGGACGGGTTGCAGGATGCCCTGGCGGCCCAGGATAAACTTCAACGCCGCGCCCGCCGCGCCCTGGACGCCGCCGACCGGGCCGCCACCCTCACCCAGCGGCTGCTGGCCTTTGCCCGCAAGCAGGCCCTGCAACCCCGGGAACTGGATGTCAATCATCTGGTGGAGGGCATGTTGGACTTGCTCAGTTACAGCGTCGGCGACCGGGTGAGCATCGTCACCGAGCTGGAGCCTGCCCTCTGGCCCACGGTCATCGACCCCGGCCAGTTGGAAAACGCGCTGATGAACCTGGTGGTCAACAGCCGCGACGCCCTGACCGATGGGGGGCAAGTGGTGATCCGCACCGACAACCGGGGACCGGAGCAGGCGGCGGCGGCCCAACCGTTTCCGGTGCCATCAGGCCGCTGGGTGGTGCTGGAGGTGGAGGACAACGGCCAGGGCATGGTCCCGGAGGTGCTGGAACGCATGTTCGAGCCGTTTTTCACCACCAAGCCCGTGGGCGCCGGCAGTGGCCTGGGGCTGAGCATGATTTATGGCTTTGTCAGCCAGTCCGGCGGGCAGGTGAGGGCGCGCGGCGCCCCGGGCGTCGGCGCCACTTTTTCCCTGTGGCTGCCCGCAGCGGCCGGAGAACGGACGCCGACCCTGCCTACCCCGCCCCCCCCAACGCCGGGACCGGGAGGGGAAACCTTGCTGGTGGTGGAGGACGATCTTCAGGTCCGGCAGATGGCCGTGGAGCTGCTGGGAGAACTGGGTTATCGGACCCTGGAGGCTGGCGACGGTCCCGCCGCCCTAAGGTTGCTAGACGATGGCGCGGCCGTGGACCTGCTGTTCACCGACGTGGTGCTGGCCGGAAGCCTGGACGGCCCGACCCTGGCGGCCCAGGCCCGGCGTCGGCGCCCCGGTT
Source organism: uncultured Candidatus Competibacteraceae bacterium (assembly GCA_964597315.1). GTDB lineage: Bacteria > Pseudomonadota > Gammaproteobacteria > Competibacterales > Competibacteraceae > CAZQXD01. Next base: position 25,865 of record CAZQXD010000027.1, on the reverse strand, counting down.
TGAAGGTGCTGTACACTAGCGGCTACAGCCGGGATGCCCTGGCCCGTGATGGACGCTTGCCCCGGGAGGTGGTGTTGCTGGCCAAACCCTATGACCGGCGGACCCTGAGGGAGTGGGTGCGGGGGGCCTTGGATCGGGCCGGGACGACAGGGAGTAAGGGGGACGGAGGGCCAGACTGATGGTGCGTCGGCTCTCTCCCTACCGGCGAGTATGGGTAGCCGCTTCAGGTCCCGCCTTTCGGCCTCAGAATATAGTCTTTGCCGGTCCAGGGGTCGAAGATTCGCACAGCGTCCTTGTCGTCTGGCGTTTCGTCCCACAGTCTCTCGAAGGCCCTCAGCACCACGCTGGGGGTCAGGAACTGGGGTAATACCAGGGGTTGGCCCCCTAGCTTGGGCGGATAGAGCACATACAGGGGCACGCCTTCCCGCCCGAACTGATGCAGCACCTGGGTGATTTCCGGCTGGCGGCTGGTCCAATCCCCCTTCAACAGCGCCACCCGCCGATCCTTAAAAGCTTGCTGTACCGAGGGGAAGCTCAAGGCCACCCGCTCGTTGGCGATGCAGGAGATGCACCAGTCCGCCGTCATATTCAGCAACACGGGCTGGCCCGATGCCCGCAGTTCCTGCAACCGGGAGGCGCTGTAAGGCTCCCAGTCCACCTGCTGCTCCGCCACGGTCGGGTCCACATTCAAGGGGGGAACGCTCAGAAACGGCAGGTGCAGGATGCTGAAGGCCGCCACCGTGGACACCAGGGTCAGGGCTGCGGCCCAGTTACGCCAGCGGCCCGTGGCCTGACGCCGCTCACTCCAGACCCAAGCCCCGAAGGCCAACAGCACCATGCCCGCCAACACCGCCGATAGGGTGCTTACGTCCGTTTGTCGGCCCAACACCCAGAGCAGCCAGACCACTGTTAGATACAAGGGAAAAGCCAGCAGGCGTTTGAATACGTCCATCCAGGGGCCGGGTCTGGGCAGCGCCCGGGCCAGGGCCGGGGTTAGGGATACGGCTAAAAAGGGCAGGGCCATGCCGAAACCCAGGGCCATGAACACCAGCAGAGCCGCCGCAGTGGGTTGGCTGATAGCATAGGCCACTGCCGTGCCCATGAATGGCGCCGTGCAAGGGCTGGCCACCACCGCCGCCAGGGCGCCGGTGAAAAACGACCCCCCCAGGCCGTCGTGACGGGTGAGCCGTTCACCCACGCCCATCAGGCCGGCGCCGAATTCCAGAAGCCCCGAAAAACTCAGGCCCATGAGGAACAGAAGATAGGCCAGCACGGCTACGAACCAGGGGGATTGCAACTGAAACCCCCAGCCGAAGCTCTCGCCCCCCGAGCGCAGCGCCAACAGCACCCCGGCCAGCAAAGTAAAAAACGCCATGGCCCCTAGGGTATAGGCCAGGCCATGCAAACCCCGCCCGAGTTGGGAAGAATCGGCGGACTCCACCAGGTGCAGGGCTTTTAGGGACAGCACCGGAAACACACAGGGCATCAGGTTCAGCAACAGTCCTCCAAAGATGGCCGACAGCACCGCCGCCAGAATGCCGCCGGGCGGCGCCCCGCCGGGCGGCGCCCCGCCGGGCGGCGCCCCGCCGGGCGGCGCTCCGCCGGGCGGCGCTCCGCCGGGAATCGCAGCGTTGGGAATCGCAGCGTTGGGAATCGCAGCGTTGGGCGGACTGTTGCTTGCGGAGTCGGTAAATCGCTCCGGTCGGGCGACCGGGGCGGGCAGGGCGTTGACGGCATAGGCTGATATGTCCATATCGCCGGTCACTACCAGCACCCCGTTCAAGCGTTCCGGTGGTCCGGCATACAGAGGACTCAGCCGCTGACGCAAGTCCAGTCCCTCAGGCTCCACGTGGCTCTCCTGAGGCTCGGCGTCGGCGATCAGCCCGGTCTGATGGGGAAAAAACCGCAGCTCCCGGGCAGTGGCCAATAGCGGCTCCTGGGTCTGAATCCGCAGATACAGATAGGTGTCTCGGACCTGAAAACCACTGCTCCAGTCGATGGTTTTCGGCAACCTGGCTCGGGCCGAGGCGAAAGCCGCCTGGTGCCGGGGGTCGGCGCCCGGCGGCCCGGCGCCCGGTAGCCCGGCGCCCGGTAGCCCGGCGCCCGGTAGCCCGGCGCCCGG
>CAZQXD010000027.1:5477-23643 GCA_964597315.1 uncultured Candidatus Competibacteraceae bacterium | reverse complement strand
CGGCGCCCGGTAGCCCGGCGCCCGGTAGCCCGGCGCCCGGTAGCCCGGCGCCCGGTAGCCCGGCGCCCGGCGGCCCGGCGCTCACCGGCAAGTTCAGGGATAATCGGGATTCACCGGGAATGCAGACATCCCGGCAGACCAGCCAGTTGACCGTTACCGCCAGGGTGAACGGTTGGTCCCCGGTCCAGGATGCGGGGGGCTGGATACGCACGGGCAGCAGGGTTGCGTCCTTATAACCGTAGCCGACGATACCCTGGAACTGAAACTGAGTGGGGTAGGGCCAGAGCGGCGGGTCGGCCTGGCTGCCCGGGGGCAGTTGCCATTGGAAGGTCGGGGCCATGCCGGCCTCGCCGGGGTTGCGCCAGTAGGTGTGCCAGTGTGGCTCGGGTGTCAGCCGTAGTCCTACCCAAAACGGTTGACCCGGTTGCACCGAGGTGGTTTCGGCGATCAGCTCCACCGCCATGGGACTGGTGTTCGCAGGTTGCGCTGGCGTCGCCAGCGAGACGCACAGGCAGAGCAGCGCCAGTTGTATTTGCCATGTCCACCGTCTCATGGGAGTCACCTCGTTGTCGGCAGTCGGTGCCGTGGTCACCATGAAAGAGCTTGAACGCTGTCTCTCACGGCGCTATGAAAACTGGCCGCCGATCAGCGGCCACAGGTATGTCAATTCTGGCTTAAAGCATAGTTAAAGAAACACCCTCTGGATCGCTGCAACGGCGTGTATACCTGTTCTTCAAAATTCCAACTTTCCACAACCCAAGCCTATTCCGGCGTGGCCCACAGGCGGTCCAAAAGGTCGAGAAGGGCTTGGGGGGTGTGGCAGGCACTTCCGCCAATTTGTTCGCCTAGCTCTGGAATACTGAACAGTTATTCACTACCGTGATAGTGCCGATCAACCGGCCCTTTGCGAGATCAATTACGATGAAGACGAAGCTTGCGATAGTGCCTTTATTGAGTGGACTAATGGCCCTGCCCGTGTCGGTATTGGCGGACAAAGGCGACAAAGCGAAGGATGGCGATGACGGCATTCACGGGCGATCCAAAGTTCAGATTGGCTTTGCCATCGCGCCGGTTCCCCTGAACCTGCACGGCAAGAACCGCGCCCTAGTGGGACTAGGCAGTTACATTGTCAACGCCCAGGGGGGGTGCAATGACTGCCATACCTGGCCTAACTATCAGGAGGGAGGAGACCCGTTTCTGGGTGAGTCGGAGGTCATCAATACCGCTGTATACATGGCCGGTGGCCGACCGTTTGGTCCTGTCATTGTTTCGGCTAACATCACCCCGGACCCGGATGGCCATCCCGCTGGCCTGACGTTCGCGGAATTCCAGCATGTGATGCGCACCGGGGAGGACCCAGAAGGAGGGCGCTTGTTGCAAGTCATGCCCTGGCCCGTATACGGAAACATGACTGACCGGGATTTGCGGGCCATCTACGCGTTTCTGAGCGCCATTCCGTCCATTGGCTGGGAATAGGGTTATGGGAAACGCCGCATTTTCAAGCTAAACGCAAGGGAGTCCACACAGTCGCCGAGGTGACATACCGGGACTCCCGAAATTCACTATCTGAGGGGGCTGCCCCTAAGGACAACCCCCACCGGCAAATTACTCCGCAGTCCAGCCCGGATACTGATCCACGTTGTCCCGGGTGATCAGCTCCACGGGAATCAAAATGGTCTGCTGCTCTGGTGTTTTGCCGTTGATGATGTCGTAGCCGATCTCCACGCCCTTGGTGGCCATTTGCAGGGGGTCCTGGGCGGCGGTGGCCAGCACCAGGCTGCTCTCGTCCTTCAGGGCCTGGGCGGCCTCGGGGGCGCCGTCCACGCTGGTGATGAACAAATCGGTGCGCTGGGCCTGGCGGGCTGCCAGATCGGCGCCGATGGCGGAGGGATCGTTGATGGCGAACACCGCGTCGATATCGGGATTGGCGGTGAGCAGATTGGTCATCACATCCAAGCCACCCTCGCGGCTGCCCTTGGCGTCCTGGCTATCGGACAGAATCTTGATATCAGGGTGCTGGGCCAGCACCTCCTTGCAGCCATTGACCCGGTCCACCACGGCGGAGACGGGGGGGCCATTGATAATGACCACATTGCCCTTGCCTTCCAGCTTATCGACGATGAACTGGCAAGCCAACTGGCCGGCCTGAACATTGTCGCTCATGATCACCGCATCGGCCCCTTCGGCGGCCACGTCCACCCCGATCACCGGGATGCCCGCCTGTTTGGCCCGCATCACCGCCGGGAAAATCCCCTCGGGATGGGCGGCGTTCAGCACGATGATATCCATGCCAGCAGAAATGAAGTTATCAATTTGGTTGACCTGGGTGCCGAGATCATAGTCGGCCGATACGGCGGTCACGGTGACTCCGTCGCCGCCGATTTCCTTGGCCTTTTTTTCGGCGCCCTTGGCCATGGTCACAAAAAACGGGTTGCCCAGATTGCCCAGGGTTACGCCCACGCTCTTGAGGTCCTTGGCCAGGACGGGATTGGCGGCGCCTAGGGCCAGGGTCAGGGCGGAGATAGCGAACAGTGTGGTTTTCATCGGATGGTTTCCTCTTTCCTCGTAACTACTTGTGGTTGTGAAGGCTTCCCGGGGGGGAGCCGGGTAAAGCTGCCGCTCAGGTCCGGGCGCCGGCGCCCTTGTGGCGGTATTTATCCAGCGCGACGGCGCCGATGATCACTAAGCCCTTGATGACTAACTGCCAGAAGAACGACACGTTCATCAACGTCAGGCCGTTATTGAGGGTGGCGATGATCAGCGCCCCGAACAGGGTGCCGATGACAGTGCCGATGCCGCCCACGAAACTGGTGCCGCCCAGGATCACTGCGGCGATAGCGTCCAGCTCGTAGCCGGTGCCCAACACCCCGTTGGCGCTATACAGGCGACTGGCGGACATCACCCCCCCCAGCCCCGAGAGCATGCCGCTGACGCCGTACACGAACAACAGCACCGCCCAGACTTTGATGCCCGTGAGTCGAGCCGCCTGGGGGTTGCCACCCACGGCGTAGATATAGGTGCCCAGCACCGTGCGCCGCAGGACGAACCAGCTAGCGACGATCACCAGCAGGGCGATGATCACCAGCCAGGGTATGGGGCCCAGGTAATCGTTGCCGATCCAGGCGAAGCCGATTTTGCTGTTGATGACGGTAGTGCCGTCGGCCAGCAGATAGGCCAGGCCCCTGAGTGTGGTCATGGAGCCTAGGGTGACGATAAACGGCGGCAGGCCCAGGAAGGCCACCAGGGCGCCGTTGACCATGCCCAGCACCAGACCGGCGGCCAGGGCGATGGGCACCGCCGCCCAGCCCAGCCCGGGAACCAGTGACACTACCAGGGCGGTGACGGCTGTGACCCCCAGCACCGAACCCACCGACAGGTCGATACCGGCGGTGAGGATCACATAGGTCATGCCCGTCGCCAACACGATATTGATGGATGACTGCCTGATAATGTTTAGCAGGTTGTTTTCAGTAAGGAAATTAGGCGCCATGATCGCGAAGGCGACGACGATGACGATCAACACCGGGAGGATGCCCGCAGCATGGATCAGGCCATGCAGGCGGTTCGTACTCTCGGATTTTTCATTCTTGGGGGTGGTTGCTTGGTTGCTCATTGCTATGCCATCTCGGTTGTGCCCGTCGCCAGGGCCATGATGTTTTCTTGGGTGACGGTCTTGCCGCCGGGTCCGCCCAGTTCGCCGGCCAGGTGGCCTTCACGCATCACCAGCACCCGGTCGCTCATGCCGATGACCTCGGGCAGTTCGGAACTGATGACCAGCACCGCCACGCCCTTGGCGGCCAGTTCACCGACGATGCGGTAGATCTCCGCCTTGGCGCCGACATCCACGCCCTTGGTGGGTTCGTCCAAGATCAGCACCTTAGGGTTAATGGCCACCCAGCGGGCGATCAGCAGCTTTTGCTGGTTGCCCCCGGACAGGGTGCCGGCGTTGACGTTAGGGCTGGCCACCCGGATGCGCAGGTCCTTGATGGATTGATCCACCAGGGCGTCCATGGCGGCGCGGTTGAGCAGGCCGCCGGCCTTGGCATCCCGGCCGATCACGCTCATGGCGATGTTCTCCCGCACCGTCATATCCAGAAACAGGCCCTGCTCCTTGCGGTTTTCGGTGAGGTAGGCGATGCCGGCCTTGATGGCGTCCTCGGGGGAGCGGAGGGTGAGCTTTTTGCCCTCCAACCACACCTCGCCTCCGGTGGCGGGGTCGGCCCCGAACAACAGCCGGGCCAATTCGCTGCGCCCGGCGCCCACCAGGCCGGACAGGCCCAGCACTTCCCCGGCGTAGAGCTTGAAGCTGGCGGGCTTGACCCGCTTGCCACCGTCGGTGAGGCCTTTGACTTCCAGCACCGGTTTGTCGGTGGCGTGGGTGCTGTCATCGAACATATCCGCCAGGGGCCGACCGACCATCATCTGCACCAGCTTCTCGGCGGACAGTTCCTCTCGGTCCAGGGTGCCCACATACGTGCCGTCGCGCAGCACAGAGACCCGGTCGGACAACTCGTAGATCTCGGCCATGCGATGGGAGATATAGATGATGGCGATGCCCTCGTCCCGCAGCTGCTTGATAAGCTCAAACAGTCTGTCCGTCTCTTTGGTGGACAGGGCCGTGGTGGGTTCGTCCATGATCAGGATATGGCTTTGTTGGTGCAAAGCCCGGGCGATCTCCACCTGCTGCTGCTCGGCGATGGATAGACTGCCCGCCAGAGTGTCCGGGGTGAACTCCGCTCCCAGCCGCTCCAGAACCTTGGCGGTTTCTTTGCGCATGGTGGCCCGGTCGGTCATAAACCCCAGGTGGCGGGGTTCATCGCCCAGAAAAATATTTTCCGCCACCGTCAGATTGGGTGACAGGCTCAGTTCCTGGTAGATGATGGCGATGCCCGCAGCCCGGGCCACGTGGGGGCTGGTGATATTGAGCACCTGGCCGTCGATCTTGACTTCCCCGCCCGGGTCCATGGTGTAGGCCCCGGAGAGGATTTTCATGAGGGTGCTTTTGCCGGCGCCGTTCTCCCCCATCAGGGAGTGAATCTCCCCGGCCCAGGCGGCCAGTTGCACATCGCTCAGGGCCTTGACCCCGGGAAAGGTCTTGCTGATCCCCTGCATTTCCAGGGCGGGCGTGGCCGCCGGACGGTTTTTAAGCACTGCGTTCATGGTCTCACCCTCCTTGCGGGTCCAGGCCCATGGAGGCCCGGTAGGCGGCCCGCTGCTTGTCCCGGCCCAACCGGTCGGTGATGGCGTTCCAGGCGTTGGCGACGTTGTTCAGGGCCTCCTGGGGGGAGACTTCGAAAGTCAAGGCCCGGACCAGTTCGATCTCCAGGGCTTCGGTGTACTGGAAATAGCCGGGAATGCGCATGTCCAGGGCGGCGTTGGGATGGTTCAGGCTGTCGCGGATAGACCCCAGATACAGTTCTGCTTCCTGGGGGGTAAAAATGGACAGCCAGCGTTGCTGGTTCTCGAAGTGGGAGGCCCGGTAGGGGTTGATGCCCGAGCCTAAGGCCACCACCGCCGCGCCGCTCACCTTGGGGCTGGCCATCCAGTGGATGAAGTCCCAAGCCGCCGCCGCGCTATCGCTGGCCGTGGGCACCGCCGCCTGCCAACCGCCGAAGGCCAGAAACGGCGCCCGTAGCGGAGGGTTGAACTCATCCCATTGGCTGGTGGTGGGGTTCCAGACCTTGCCGGAACCGGGCAGCACCGCCGAGCCTACTTTGCCGGGCACTAGGCTATTGGTGGGGTGGGCGGCGTTGACGCCGGTGTCGCCCCAGTCGATGGTCATGGCCACGGAGCCGGCGGCGAAGATGTTATGCACATCGTCGGAGGCGAAGCCCAGGGCGCCGGGCGGGGCTACGTTGAGTCCTTGGATATAGTCCTCAAGGGCCTTGACCCAGCCGGGGTTATTGATCTGAGCGTTCATGGTCTCGGGGTCGAAGAACATGGCCCCGGGATGGTCGGGGTGGTGGGTATAGGCTGCGGCGTGGGAGAAGAAATACCAGAACTGCTCGCCGCCGCGCCGGTAGGCTTCCGCCGTACCCCAATGCTCTTTGCCGGGCCGGTTGAAAAACTCGGCGATGGCGTAGTACTGATCCCAGGTCACAGGCGGGGCCAGCTCATAGCCATAACGCCGCTTGAATCGGGCCTGATTGTCCGGGTCGGCGAACAGGTCCAGGCGATACGTCAGATGATGCACGTCCCCGTCGATGGTTTGGGTCAGATAGCGGCCTTCCCAAACCATCAACCGCTCCCGGAATATGGGTAAAATGTCGTTCCAGTCCTCTCCCTGGCGCAGGGTGGCGGGAATCTCGGAGAGATAGGGGGCAAAGTCCGGGGTCCAGAAGGGACCAAAGGTGATGATGTCGAAACGCCCGTCCCCGGCCTTCAGGGTCTCCATGAACGTCGGATACAGTCGGTTGACGGGAATTTCCACGACATTGACCTTACCGCAGGTCTTTTGCTCCCAGCTTGTCGCCGCCGCTTGCACGGCGCTGGCGATGAACGGGGCGGTGCGGGTGCCCACATCCAGGGTAACGCCGCTGTAGTCCGGGTCGCACTGGGCCGTTGCCGCTGTACTCAGCGCCAGCCCCAGCAGCCCGGCTGCGGCGGATGCTCTATACCAAGGTGTCTTCATGGATCAATGGCCGTTGGTTATCTGAACGATGTGAACCGCGCTCGCCAGCGGGAGGCAGCGGGCAGTACACGACTAGACAGCAAAGTCCGCCATCCGCCAGCGTCGGCGTTCTGAAAGGGACTGGATGGCGGGCGGTGACTGGCAGGTGGCGTGGTCTTTCCTCCTCGTTCATTGTGGTTTTCGATGGATAACGATTATCTTAGCGCCTGGAATTGAATGGAAAATTTCAAACCCCGGGGTGGCGCTGTAACGTTTGTAATAAGTGTTAATTACCGACGCACGGTCGAAGACCTTGGAAAAGAGTAGTCGAAGACCTTGGAAAAGTTATATGTTGATCTCAGTTTTTTATTTGTGGAGAGCAGCGGCTTGACGTAATTGCGAATGGAGCGGCGGTGGGGCAGGTGAACCGTCCGCTACCGTCGACGACGGTTGTTGAAATTGGCCGTTAACAACCTGTCCTTACCCTGACCCCACCCGCTCGCCGAAGCGGATCGGTTATTCACAACCCCTATCCGGGAGTCAAAGCCCATGGCCTTCAAGCACTGGACCCTGCTGGACCTGTCTACCAACAGCTATCTGGAATCCCTGGATCGCGACGCCCTGAAACGGGCTGGTCCGGCGGTCAAGGGTTGCCGGGTGGATAAACGCACTTTGCGCGGTGGACTCAGCGACGGGGTGGAGGTGATCCGGGTGGACAACGGTCGGCTGGTGGTGGAAGTGCTGCCCAGCCGGGGCATGGGTCTTTGGAAAGCCTGGTGCGATAGCCTGGAGATTGGCTGGCGGTCCCCGGTGCGCGGCCCGGTTCATCCGGCCTTCGTGCCCCTGGCCGAACCTAGCGGGCTGGGCTGGCTGGACGGCTTCGACGAGTTGCTGGTGCGCTGCGGCCTGGAAAGCAACGGCGCCCCCGAGTTCGGCGACGACGGGCGGCTGCGCTATCCCCTGCATGGCCGGATCGGCAACAAGCCGGCCCATCGGGTCAGCCTGATGGTGGACGGGGACGCGGGCGAGCTGGCCCTCACCGGGGAAGTGGAGGAAAGTCGTTTCCATTTCGCCAAGCTGCGTTTGACCAGCACCCTCGCCACCCGGGCCGGGGAGTCTGGATTCCGTATTCGGGATGTGGTCAAGAATCTCTCCAACGGTCCCGCTCAGATGCAGTTGCTCTACCATGTGAATTTCGGCGCCCCCCTGCTAGAGGCCGACGCCCGCTTCGTGGCTCCGGTGCGCCAGGTGGTTCCCCGCACGGACCATGCCGCCGCCGCCGTGGCCGGCTGGGACCGCTACGGTCCACCCGAGGTGGGTTTTCAAGAGCAGGTGTATTTTCTGGAGTTGCTGGGGGATGCCCGGGGTGATACCCATACCCTACTCCACAACGCCGACGCCAGCCTGGGGGTGAGCCTGGGTTTCAATCTGGGGCAACTGCCCTGGTACACTCTTTGGAAAAACACCGCCGCCTTGGGCGACGGTTACGTTACCGGCCTAGAGCCTGGGACTAATTTTCCCAATCCTCGCAGCCACGAGGGCGCCCAGGGCCGGGTGGTGGAGTTGCCCCCCGGCGGCGAGGCGGTGTTTGAGCTGGGTCTGGAGTTTCACGACAGCCCCGAGGCGGTGGCTGCGGCCCGCCGGACCATCGGCGAACTGCAAGGAGACAGCGCGCCCACGGTGTTCGACCGGCCCCAGCCGGGGTGGGTGGCCATGTCGCTTTAGGGGAGCGCCCAGATCCGGGACGGCGGCTGAGCACCCTTCCGCGCCTTACCCCCACTCCACCTGGGGTGCGAACACATACCCAGCGCCGCGCTCGGTGCGGATCAGGCTGGGGTGGCGGGGGTCGGGTTCGATTTTCCGGCGCAGGCGCAGGATCAGTACGTCGATGGTGCGGTCGAACACCTCCGCATCGGTGCTATGGGTCATTTCCAGAAGCTGATCACGACTGAGAATGCGCCGGGGAGCCTTGATGAAAGCTTCCAGTAGATTGAACTCCCCGGCCGTCAGGTCCACCCGCTCCCCTTGGGGGGAGAGCAGATCCCGGACGGTAAGGTCCAGGGTCCAGCCGGCGAAATGCACCCGCTGGTGGCGGGTCTCGGGGGTGGGCTTGATGCTCAGGCCCCGGACCCGGCGTAGCACGGCTCGAATCCGGGCCAGCAATTCCCGAGGGTTGAAGGGCTTGGCCAGGTAATCATCGGCGCCCATTTCCAGGCCGACGATGCGATCCACATCCGAGCCTAGGCTGGTGAGCATGATGATGGGAATGTCATAACTGGAACGCAACCGCGCCGCCAGGGACAGACCGTCCTCCCCAGGCAGTTTCAGGTCCAACACCACCAAGTCGCAGCGCCCCCGTTCCAGCACCTCGAACAGCCCGGCGCCGTCCCCGGCGGTACTGACTTGGAAATCGTATTCGGAAAGAAAATCCTCGATGGTTTCCCGAATGGCGGGGTCGTCATCGACCACCAGGACATGCAGACTCTTCACGTTTACCTCGGTAGTAGCCAACGGCATATTTCAAACATAGACCGGCGTCGGCTCAGTGGGCCGACCAACCCTGATAAGCGTCCACGGTGTCCCGGGTGATTAGGGGGGTGGGAAGCAGCAGGCTAGTTTGACCTGGCTCCTCGCCCCGCAAAATACGGTAGCCCAGTTCGACCCCGCGCCCGGCCATCAGCCGGGGGTTCTGGGCGGCAGTGGCGGCCAGCAGGCTGTCCTTTGAACGCAGGGCCGCCATGGCTTCGGGCGCTCCGTCCACGCTGACGATAAAAAACTCGTCCCGCTCCGCCTGCCGGGCCGCCAGGTCGGCCCCCACGGCGGTGGGGTCATTGATGGCGAACACAGCGTCGATGCGGTTGAATTCCGCCAGCAGGGCGGTCATCACCAGCAGGCCACCCTCCCGGCTGCCCCCGGCATTCTGGGTGTCGGACAGGAGTTGAATCCCCGGGTGGGCGTCCAGCACCCCCCGGCAGCCCCGGACCCGTTCGATCACCGAGGACACCGGCGGGCCGTTGATAATCACCACTCGGCCTTTGCCCTCCAGCCGTTCGGCTAGATACCGGCAAGCCGTTTCCCCGGCCTGGGTGTTGTCGCTGGTCACCGTGGCATTGGCGCCATTGGCGGCCACGTCCACGGCGATCACCACCACTCCCGCGTCCCGGGCCTGGGCCACGGCCTCGGCCACCCCCTGGGGATCGGCGGCGTTGAGTACGATCATATCCACCCCGGCCGCCGTGAACTGGCGGATTTGACGGTTCTGAGTGGCCAGGTCATAGCTGTTGGAAACCACGCTTACCCGGGTATCGGGTCCACCGATGCGGCGGGCCGCCTGCTCCACGCCTCGGGCGATTTCCACGAAAAAGGGATTGCCCAGATCACTCACCGACACCCCCACCGTGTCCAATTCCCGGGACGGAGCGGCGTCGGCCTCCAACAGCATGAATAGACATACCCACGGCAGCAATACCCACGGTCTGATCATGAATCCACCTCAAAAACCACTCCAAAAATTCTTCGATTTCGGACATTATGCTTCGTTTTGACCATTGCCGCCGGGCCGGTCCCCGGTTATCGCAAGCCTTGGACGTCCGCAGATCATGAAAAAAACCTCCCTCGACAAGCGCGAAATCAAGATTCTGCTCCTGGAAGGAGTACACTCCAGCGCCGTGGAAGCCTTTGAGAACGACGGTTACACCAGCATCGAGACCCACGATAAGTCCCTACCCGAGGAGGAACTCCTGGCGCGGGTGGAAGATGCCTTTTTCGTGGGCATCCGTTCCCGCACCCAGCTCACCCACAGGGTTTTCAAGAAGGCCCGCAAACTGATGGGGGTGGGCTGTTTCTGCATCGGCACCAATCAGGTGGACTTGGGGGCGGCCCTGTCTAGCGGGGTGGCAGTGTTCAATGCCCCTTTTTCCAATACCCGCAGCGTCGCCGAACTGGCCTTGGCCCAGACCATCATGCTGCTGCGGCGGATTCCCGAGAAAAATGCCCTGGCCCATCGGGGACAGTGGCGCAAGACCGCCGCCAACGCCTTCGAGGCCCGGGGCAAGCGCCTGGGTATCGTGGGTTATGGTCATATCGGTACCCAGCTCAGCGTCATGGCCGAATCCCTGGGCATGCAAGTGGTGTTTTACGATATCGAACCGAAGCTGCCCCTGGGCAACGCCACATCCATGAAATCCTTGCAAACCCTCCTGGAAGTCTCCGATGTGGTCAGCCTCCATGTCCCGGAAACCCCCCAGACCCGAAATATGATCGGCGCCCAGGAACTGGCCCTGATGCGCTCTGGGTCCATCCTGCTCAACGCCTCCCGGGGAACGGTGGTGGATATTGATGCCCTGGCCGAGTCCCTCCGAAATGACCATCTGGGCGGGGCGGCCATCGACGTGTTTCCGGTGGAGCCAAAATCCAATAGCGAGGAGTTTGTCTCGCCTTTGAGGGGCCTGGGCAATGTGATTCTCACCCCCCATGTGGGGGGCAGCACCATGGAAGCCCAGCAAAGCATCGGCCGTGAAGTGGCCGAGAAGCTGATCCACTACAGTAACAATGGCTCCACCTTGACGTCGGTCAACTTCCCGGAAGTGGCCCTGCCCCCCCATCCGGGTAATCACCGGCTGCTGCACATCCACCGTAACGAACCGGGCATCCTGTTTCAGGTTAATGAAATTTTCTCCAAGGGACAGTTCAATATCGCCGCCCAGTATTTGCAGACCAACGACCGGATCGGCTACGTGGTCATCGACGTGAACGTGGACGAAAAGTCCAGCAAACAGGCCCTGAAGAAACTTCAGGCCATTGACGGCACAATCCGGGCGCGGATTCTGTACTAAGTGGAGAACGGCAATGACGGCCATCCTATTGGACGATAACGCGCCACCCCAGTTGGAGGTGGTGAGCTGCCTGCCTGAACGGAGCAACGGCGGGCCGCCGTTGGTGTTCGTCCATGGCGCTTTTGCCGGCGCCTGGTGTTGGGCCGAGCATTTTCTACCCTATTTCGCCGAGCAGGGCTGGGCCGCCCACGCCTTCAGCCTGCGTGGCCATGGCGGCAGCGACGGCCACGAACGGTTGCTATGGACTAGCCTAGGAGAGTACGTTGACGATCTGGCCGAGGTGGTGGGGCAACTGGACGCCCCCCCGGTGTTGGTGGGACACTCCATGGGCGGCATGATAATCCAGAAATACCTGGAGCGGGCCGAGGCGCCAGCCGTGGTGCTGATGGCTTCCGTGCCCCCGGAGGGCTTGCTGGGTTCATCCATGCAGCTAGCCCTCAGCGACCCCTGGCTGGCCTGGGAACTCTATCTGATCGAGTTCGGCGGGCCGTATTTCGCCACTCTGGGGGGGGCGCGCCGGGCGCTGTTCTCGGAAACTCTGCCCACGGCGCAAGTGGCCCATTATTTCGGACGCTTCCAGGCCGAGTCCCAGCGGGTATTGATGGATATGAGCTGGTACGATCTGCCACGACGGCGCCGCTCCCCGGAGGCGCCGACCCTGGTGTTGGGCGCCGAGCGCGATGCCCTGGTGCCGTCCTGGCAAGTAGAATCCACCGGTCGGGCTTTCGGGGTCCGGCCAGAGTTTTTTCCCGGCATGGCCCATGCCATGATGCTGGACACCGAATGGCGGCAAGTGGCGGAGCGAATCCGGGTGTGGCTGGAGCAACAGATGCCTGGCACGATCCGCCCGGGAGAATAAGATCATGTCTTTACGTGAACAGTTATTGAAAGCGGGGTTAGTGACCGAGGAACAGACTCGGAAAGCTGAATCCGAGGTCAAGAAAAAATCTCATAAAACCAAAAAAGACAAACATCTGGCCCAGGAAGAGTCGACCCGTCGCCAGGTAGAGCAGCGCCGCCGGGAGCAGGACCAGGAACGCCGCCGCCAGCGAGACCGGGAACTCAGTCAGCGGCGGGAGGCCGAAAAGCGCCGTCAGGAAAACCGCGCCCGCGCCAAACAATTGATAGACAGTAACCGGGCCAACGACGCCGATGCCGAGGTCAGGTTCAACTTTCTGGCCGATGGCCGACATATCCGCTCGGTGCGGGTGACGCCCCAACAGCAGCGCCTGCTGGCCATGGGTCGGCTGGCCATTTTGCGTAATCCCGGCAATAAGTACGATTTTCCATTGGTGCCTAGGGACGTGGGCCTGAAGCTGGCCGAACTGGACTCTGGCCTGGTTCTGTTGCTGAATCCTGAAACCGACCAGGTCGAGGACGAATGGCCCGACATGGACGAGTAATGGCGCCATTTGCTAACTCCAGCTTGAACGCTCCCAGACCATGACTGAAACGCAAACCATGAGCAGTGAACCCCGTCGGCGTCATAGTCGTTCCAGCCGACGGCGGAGCCACTGGAGTCGGCGCAGCAAACTAATGGCTATCGCCTTGGGCCTGTGCCTGATAGTCATTTTCTTTTTATCGTTGTACTTCGGCATCCAGCTTTATTCCCTAGGCAAGGAAAACCAAACCCTGCGGATCAATCTGGCGGCCAGCCAGGAAGAATTACGGCTATTGCGTCCCGAAGTGAAGCGGCTGACGGAGCAGCTAAAAGATGCGGTGCAAGGCAGGATACCCAGCCTGCGGGAGTTGCGCTACGATGAGGTCATTCCCATCAACAAAGGCCATGTCAAGAATATCTTGTTCAACCAACTGGTTAAGGGAAATAACACCGAGTTCGAGTACAAGCTGTTATTTGAAAACACCACCTCTTTTGTCGTCTGGCCCCAAGTGGCCATCTATTTATTCGATGACGTGGGCATGCAGGTCGGCTCCGCCGAGATCGGTCTAGGGGGTCCCGATCAAGACAATGTGCAGGGTTTTGAGAGCGTCGGTTCCAATGAGATTCGCTCGTTTTCGGATACCGTGCCCATCACCCTGGAACGCACACCGGCCTATTTTCTGGTCGTCACCAACGAAAGCCCCCTTAAGGAACTGGAGGAAGAGGAGGATTTCAGCTATGACGCAAAGACGGGCACCATTCGCCTCCCCCGTTCCGCCAATGAGCGCAGACGTCCCCCTACGGAGTGAGGAACGATTCTATGAGTCAGCAGTGGTATTTGAGCTTCGGCGGCCAGCAATTCGGACCCATGGATATGGATCAGGCCCGCGCTAGGGCCGCCGCCAACTCCGACGGTTACGCCTGGCGGGAGGGTTTCGCCAACTGGACGCCCATCGACCAGGTGCCGGAACTGTCCCGGCCCCTGGCCGCCGGTGTCGCGCCGCCCACCCCACCGGTGACCGCCGGGCGCGCCGATGTGGTGGATTTCATCATCCACGGCAACGAGATGCAATTCGTAGAAGTTGAACTGGACCCGGGAGAAAGCGCCGTGGCCGAGGCCGGGGCGATGATGTACAAAGACCCCAGTATCGAGATGGAGACTGTCTTTGGGGACGGTTCCCAGGAGCCACAGGGCGGCGGTTTTATGAACAAGCTCATGGGGGCTGGCAAGCGCCTGCTCACCGGCGAAAGCCTGTTCACCACGGTGTTCACCCATACCGGCCAGGGCAAGGCCCATGTGGCCTTCGCCGCTCCTTATCCTGGCAATATCATTCCTGTGTCCCTGGATAAGATGGGCGGTCGGTTGATTTGTCAGAAAGACAGCTTTCTGTGCGCCGCCAGAGGGGTATCCATCGGCATTTATTTCCAGCGCAAGATCCTTACCGGCCTGTTCGGCGGCGAGGGCTTTATCATGCAGAAACTGGAGGGTGACGGCCTGGTATTCGTTCACGCCGGTGGCACCGTGGTGGAGCGCGACCTCAAGGCGGGGGAGGGCTTGCATGTGGACACCGGTTGCCTGGTGGCCTTTCAGGACACCGTAGACTTCGATATTCAGCAGGTGGGGGGCATCAAATCCGCCCTGTTCGGCGGCGAGGGAATCTTCTTCGCTACCCTGCGCGGGCCGGGCAAGGTCTGGCTGCAATCCTTGCCGTTCTCCCGGCTGGCCGGACGGATGCTGAGTTCGGCTCCGCAAATGGGCGGTAGCCAGGGAGAAGGTTCGGTGTTGGGGGGGTTGGGCAATCTGCTGGACGGGGACAACCGCTAGCCAGGCCACCGCAAGGCCCAAGTGGTCTCCAGCGTATAGATGGCCAGCGCCCCCCAGATGCAGCCAAAGGCCACCCCATGGTCGGCGCCACTTAGGGTGGGATCGGTGTCTAGGGACCGGGATGCCATGGATCAATGGAGACCTGTGCCGGAGGAGCGTGAATTCAGAGCATAGCCGCTGCCGACACAGGCGCAAAAAAGACCCCGGATCGACCAGCGATCCGGGGCTTCCGAGACTGAAGCGCAATGGCCGACCCGGGCCGGCACAAGCCCGGGCCGCGACTATCCTTACTCGGTTTTCGGCGCCTCGGCAGGGGTTTCGGCGCCTTCCTCAGTCTCGAAACGGGCAAATTCCTCTTGATCCAGTTGACCGTCCAGGTTGGCGTCCAACTCATCCCAACGGGCCACCAGATCGGGTACCTGATTGGCTTCCTCGACACTGATATAGCTGTCCTGGTTGGTGTCCAGGGCGCTCATATCCTGATGCTTCTCACCACCGGCATAGGCGGCGCCGGCACAGGTCAGGGAGGCAGCGAGGGCAACGGCGATTTCGGATTTCATGATGGTTCTCCTCTCTTGGGTTGAGGGTTCTTCCTAAACCTTGGCTGATGGACCCTGGGTCCGCCAGTCTCCTTGCCCTAAGTCATTGCAGATGCCGTGCCAGTAAAATTTTATATTTATAAAACAATATCTTAATAACAAATAGCAGCAATTGGGAAAATGCCATTGTGTCGGCAATAGGCAACAGGTGGTTGGGGCGAACAAGCCCTGGGAGAAGGCAAAGGGCGGCTTTAGGGTAACAATAGAGCCAGCTCGTCGAACTGTTTCTCTCAGGCGACAAGATTGTAGTTTATGCTCTGGGCCGTCGGCCGACCGCAGGCGACCGGCTCAATCTCCCCCCCGGCGGCGACGACCTGCCTTGCGTCGTTCCGCCCGCGCCCGGGCCTGGGCCAGACCTTTATCCGCCACCGGCTCCGTTTCCGGCTCCAGATGCTTGGCCAGGGCGCGAATGCTGGGGTACTGGAAAAAACTCACCACCGACAGCTCTCGGCCCAGGCGCTGTCCAAGGCGCTGGTGGACTTGGGCGATGAGCAGGGAATGAGCGCCCAGATCGAACAGATTATCCCGCACCCCCACCCGATCCACTCCCAGGGCCTCTTGCCATAGCTCCGCCAGCAGGCGTTCCAGGTCGGCGGCGGGGGCTTCGTAGGCGGTCTCCAGGGTTGGGCGGGCAGCCTCGGGTTCCGGTAAGGCGCGGCGGTCCACCTTGCCGTTGCCGGTCAGGGGCAGGGTCTCCAGGAACACAAACGTGGTCGGCAGCATATAGTCCGGCAGGCGCCGGGCCAGATGGCGGCGCAGATCCTCCAGGGCCGGTTGCCCGGGGGCCACCAGCCAGGCGGTCAGGGACTGGCCCCGGGCCAGCACCACCGCTTCGGCCACTTGGGGGTGGGCGGTCAAGGCCGCTTCGATCTCCCCCAACTCGATGCGAAAACCCCGCACTTTTACCTGCTGATCCAGTCGGCCCAGGTACTCCAGGTGGCCATCCCGCCACCGGGCTAAATCCCCGGAGCGGTACAGCCGCGCCCCCGGTTGCTGGGTGAAGGGATCGGGCACGAAGCGTTCGGCGCTCAGGCCTGGGCGGTTCAGATACCCCCGGGCCACGCCGGCTCCCCCCACGCACAACTCCCCCACCGCCCCGGGGGGGACGGGCTGTTGCCAGGGGTCCAGCAGATGCACCCGCAGATCGTCCAAGGGCTGGCCCACGTCGCCGCCAGTTTCCAGATCGGCGGCCCTCAAGGTCCGCTGGGTGACATGGACCGTGGTTTCGGTGATGCCGTACATATTCACCAGCACCGGCCCGGTATCCCCGTGGCGCTCGAACCAAGGGGCCAGAGACGGCAGATTCAGGGCCTCGCCCCCGAAGATGACCCAGCGCAGCTTCAGGGGACGGGGGTGTTCCCTATCGGCCCGGATCAGGGTCTGGAAAGCCGGTGGGGTTTGGTTGAGAACCGTCACCCCCTGCTCGGCCAGCAGAGCGTGGAAGGCCGCCGGGTCCCGGCGCACGGCCCGGGGCACAATCACCAGTCGACCGCCGTGGAGTAGGGCGCCCCACAGCTCCCAGACCGAAAAATCGAAGGCGTGGGAGTGAAACAGGGTCCAGACATCGGCAGCGGAGAAGCCAAATTGGGAACGGGTGGCCGCAAATAGCCGCGCCCCATTGCCGTGGCTGACCACCACCCCCTTGGGCTGGCCAGTGGTGCCGGAGGTGTAGATCACATAGGCGGTGTTGTCCGGTCGGGCGGTGGCGGGGGGATCGTCCTCCCGGTCGCCCTCAGGGTTGTCCTCCAGGGGCAGTATCTGAACCGGCAACTCCGCCGGGGGGGGCAGAGTCGGCCCGGCCAGCAACAGCCGCACCCCGGCGTCCCGGACCATGAAGGCCAGCCGCTCCCCAGGCAGGCCCGGGTCCAGGGGCAGATAGGCGCCGCCGGCCTTGAGGATAGCCAGCAGCCCCACCACCAGGGCCGGGCTAGGCTCCCCGTACAGGCCCACCAGCGTTTCCGGTCCCACGCCCTGCTCCCGCAGTCGCCAGGCCAGGCGGTTAGCCCGGCGGTTCAACTCCCCATAGGCCAGCCGGTTTTCCTGGAAGCTCAGGGCCGGGGCCGTCGGGGTTCGGGCCGCCTGGGTCTGGAATAGCTCGATGAGGGTCTGATCGACCGGATACACTCCCCGGGGATTCACCTCTCCCAGTCGTCGGGACTGGTCCTGGGGCAGTATCGTCAGCCGGGCCACCGGGGTGGCGGGGTCGGCCAGGGCGGCGCGGGTCAGGACGGCGAACCGGGCCGCCAGGTCGGCCATGGCGTCGGCGTCGTACAACTCCGGGTTGTAGACCAGACCCAGATGCAGACCGTCTTGATGCTCCGAGAACACAAAGCTCAGGTCGAACTGGCTGGTGGGGTGATCGGCCAGCAGGGGCGAGACCCCCACGCCCTCCAGGACCAGGGCTGCGGCATCGGCGTTTTGCAACACCACC
This sequence comes from uncultured Candidatus Competibacteraceae bacterium, assembly GCA_964597315.1. GTDB lineage: Bacteria > Pseudomonadota > Gammaproteobacteria > Competibacterales > Competibacteraceae > CAZQXD01. Next base: position 5,962 of record CAZQXD010000027.1, on the reverse strand, counting down.
AGAACATCGAACAGGGGCGAGCGGGCCGGGTCCCGTGGCAGGTCCAGGTCTTGGACCAGCCGGTCGAAGGGATAAAGCTGATGCTCGAAGGCGGCCGCCGCATTCTCGGCCACCTGATCCACCAGAGCGGTAAAAGCCCGGAGTGGCTCCACTCTATCCCGCAGGGGCAGGGTGTTCACATACATGCCCACTTGCCCTTCCAGGTCCGGGTGCTGGCGACCGGCCACCGGACAGCCGGTGATAAAGTCCCGCTGCCCGGTGTGGCGGTAGAGCAGGGCCTTGACCAGGGCCAGCAGCACCCCGTACAGGCCGCAACGCCGCTCCCGGGCCAGGGCCGCCAGGGCCGCCCCGGGCAGGGCCAGGGGGGCGGTGGCGGCGCCTCGGTAGGACTTCACCGCTGGTCGGGGATGGTCGGTGGGCAGTTCCAGGGGCGGCGGCAGGGACCGCAACCGCTCCAGCCACCAGTCCCGATGCGCCCCGGCCCC
>CAZQXD010000027.1:0-5377 GCA_964597315.1 uncultured Candidatus Competibacteraceae bacterium | reverse complement strand
GCCCCGGCCCCCAGGGCGGCGTACAGCCGGGCCAGCTCGGCGGTGAGCAGATTCAGGCTCCAACCGTCGGCGATGCCGTGATGCAGGCACACTAACAGGGTGTGGCGCTGGCCTCCCAGGTCCGCCAGGCTAGCCCGGAGCAGGGGACCGGTTTCCAGGTCGAAGGGCGTCAGGGCGTCCCGGCGAGCCAGTTCCCGGGCTGCGGCCAGAGGATCGGGGGCGGCGCTCAAGTCCAGCCGGGCGAGGGGCGCGGACAGACCGGCCTGGACGTGCTGGCGCAGTTCCCCGGCCACGGTCAGGTAACGGCAGCGCAGAGCCTCATGGCGGTCCACCAGAGCCTGCCAGGCCCGGGCCAGCCGGTCGCCGTCCAAGGGACCGTCCAGCAACAGGGCCTCGGGCATGTTATAGGCCGCCGCCGCCCCCTCGAAGCGGGACAGCACCCAGAGTCGGCGCTGGGCATGGGAGGTGGGGTAGTGGTCTGCCTCCGGTAGCCGGGGAATGGTCTCCGGGCCGCTGTCCCCGGACCCCACCCGCTCGGCCAGTTCGGCGATGGTGGGGTGGCTGAACAGGGTGCGCAAGGGCAGTTCCGCCCCCAGTCGCCGGTGGATGCGGCTGATCACCTGGGTGGCTTTCAGGCTATGGCCGCCCCGTTCGAAGAAATTGTCATGGACGCCCACGGTGTCCGGGTCCAGGCCCAGCACCTCGACCCAGATGGCCGCCAGGGCCTGTTCCACCGGGGTGGCGGGGGGGGTGTAATCGGTCTGTCGGCCCTGATAGTCGGGCGCGGGCAGGGCCTCCCGGTCCACCTTGCCGCTGGGGGCCAGGGGCAGGGCCGGGAGTAGGGTAAAGGCCGCAGGGGTCATATGCTCTGGCAGCCGAGCCTTGAGGTGATCCCGTAACCGGGGGGTCAACTCCCGCTGGAACTTCTCCCGCAGAGGGTCGTTGCCGTATTCGCTCCAGGGCCGTTCCGGCAGGGGACCGGCGAAGTCCACCGGTCCTGGCTCCCCATGGCGGATGAATATGGCGTTGAAGCGACCGGGGGCGGCGCCATCCCAGCAACTCAAACGCAACCCGTAGCCCAGTTCTGCGGCCAGGTCCCGCACCGCTTCCGGGTCCAGGCCGGGGGGTGGAGTGGTCTCTAGCCGCTGCCGGGACTGGGCGGCGTCGGCCAGGCTCGGGTCCGCCAGCCCTTTAAGGGTGGCCAGGGCCGGAGCGGCCCGGGCGTCGGCCAGCCGACGCAGGGCCAGCAGCGGCGGGTTTTGGGCCAGACGGTGGCGCACATGGTCCAGATGGGCCATGTGGGCGCCGTCCTCCCAGCAGTCCGGCGGCAATTGCTCGGCTTGGCCCTGGGAATGCAGCTCCACGTCGTAGCGAAAGCAGGTCAGTTCATTATGGAGCCGACCCCGCTTAGGCAGCACCTCAGCCCGGGCCAGGCCTGCCAGGCGGCCCACCAGGGTCGGCCATAGGGCCGGGTCCAGGGCTAGTTCCTGCTCCCGGGCCAGTTGCTGTTCCACCCGGCGGCGCAAGGTCTCCCGGTCCGTATTCGGGCTGGCCTTAAACAACTGTACCGAGGCGTGGAAAGCCGGCAACAGGGGCAGGCTGCGCACATCCCCCAGAAAAATCCTGCCCCCGGGCCGCAACCGGGCCAAGGCTCCCTCCAGCACCTGGAGCAAATAGTCCACCCCAGGAAAGTACTGGGCCACCGAACACAGCATCACCAGGTCGAAATCCCCGGGCAGGCCGGAAAAATCATGACCCGGCTGGCAGCGCAAGGTGGCATTGGCCAGGCCCCGGCCAGCAGCCTTGGCGGTCTCCAGTTGAGCGATGGCCACCGCTGACAGGTCAGTGCCCCAGTACTCCCCGCAGGCCTCGGCGATCGGGAAGGCCAGCAGGCCGGTGCCGCAGCCGATCTCCAGTACCTTGTGGGGGCGGTGGGCCAGCACCCGGGCCACGGTGTGGTCCACGTACTCGCGCATCTCCGCTTCCGGGAGGGGCTGGCCGGTGTAATTGCTGTCCCAGCCGATAGTATTGAAGGCCGGGTCCGGGTGGGGGGCCGGTTCGGCGTAGCTCTGTTCATGGAGCCGTTGCCACAGGGCCAGTTGCTCGCCCCGTAGGGCCGTCCGGGGGCTGTCCGGGGCGGCCGGGTCGGCCACCACCCAGGCGGCCAGAAACCGTTCCCCGGTGGCGTCGGACTGGTCCGCCACCACCGCCTCCCGGACCAGGGGGTGAGCGGTGAGGGCAGCCTCGATCTCCCCTAGCTCGATGCGGAAACCACGGATCTTCACCTGTTGGTCCAGGCGGCCCAGATAGCTGAGCTGGCCGTGATTGTCCCAACGGCCCAGGTCGCCGGTACGGTACAGCACCCGCCCGGCCCCGGGATGGGGATTGGCCACGAAACGCTGGCGGGTCAGCTCCGGGTCGTCCCAGTACCCGGCCCCCACCCCCACCCCGGCTACGGCAATCTCCCCGACCACCCCCCGGGGGGCCAGACGCAGGGCCGGGTCCAGCACATACAGGCTGAGATTGGCCAAGGGTCGGCCGATGGGCAGGTCCAGGCGATCCCCAGGCAGGGGCCGGTCCAGCACCGCCTGGCAAATATCATCGGCGGCCTCGGTAGGCCCATAGGCGTTGATCAGGGGGATACCGGGGTACAGCTCCAGCCAGCGGGCCAGCAGCGCCGGGGCCGCCGTCTCGCCGGTGACCATGGCCCGGCGCAAGTCCGGCAGCGCCCGCTCGGCGGCCGACCGGCGGGCGGCGTGGTGGATCAGTTCCTGGAATACCACCGGCACCAGTTCCATCAGGGTCACTCCCTGCTCCTGGATCAGGGCCAACAGCCGGGCCGGATCGCAAACGGTGTCATGGTCGGCCACCACCACCCGCCCCCCCGCCAGCAGGGGGGCCAGGAACTGCCATACAGAAATATCCGAGGAACTGGGGGCGCTTTGCAGAAACACCAGCTCCGGTCCCAGGTCCAGGGCCTGGAGTTGGGCATGGATATGGTTCACCGCCCCGTCGTGGCGGACCATGGCTCCCTTGGGCAGACCAGTGGAGCCGGAGGTGTATAGGAGATAGGCCAGATCCGCCGGATCGTTCACCGGCGCCGGGTCCTGGTCCGGGCTGTCGGCCAGCGTCGCCGGGTCATCCAGATACAGCCGCCGTGCCGGGCCGTGGGCCGGGTTCAGGGCGCTTCGGGTGATCAGCACCGGCGCCCGGCTGTGGCCCAGCATATAGGCCAGCCGCTCCAGGGGGTAGCTGGGGTCCATGGGCAGAAACGCCGCCCCGGCCTTGAGGACGCCCACCAGGGCGGCCAGGAAATCCCCGCCCCGTTCCAACAGCAGGGCCACGAACTGGTTACGCTCCACCCCGGCCCGGCGCAGCCAGTGGGCGATGCGGTTGGCCCGGCGGTTCAGTGCATCGTAATCAAGGCTCTGGTTGTTATGGACCAGGGCGGTCTGTCGGGGGTGACGGCGGGCTTGTGCCTCCACCAGGGCGGCCAGGGGTTGGCGGGGGTAGTCCAGCCGTTCCCCCCGACCCAGTTCCAGCAACTCCCGGCGCTCGTGGGCGTCGGACAGGGGCAATTCGCCTAGCCGCCGGGTCGGGTCGGCGACCGCCGCCGTCAGCAGACAGCGGTAATGGCGGCACAGGCGCTTGGCGCTGGCCGGGTCGAACAGATCGGCGGCATACTCCAGCACCCCCGTGAGGGTGTCCCCGGTCTCCCACAGATCCAGCACCAGGTCGAACTGGGCGGATACCCCCTCCCCTGTCAGGGGGGTAATGGCAAGACCCTCCAGACGGGTCTCCTCCAGGGGCGCGTTTTGCAGGGTGAACATCACCTGGAACAGAGGGTTGCGGCTTAGATCCCGCTCCGGTTGCAGCTCGTCCACTAGTTTTTCGAAGGGCAGGTCCTGATGGGCGTAGGCGTCCAGGGCCAGTTGCCGCACCCGGCCCAGCAGTTCCTCGAAGTCCGGGTCCCCGGACAGGTCCACCCGCAGGGCTAGGGTATTGACGAAAAAGCCGATCAAAGGCTCGATCTCGGCCCGGTTGCGGTTGGCGATGGGAGAACCGATCACCAGGTCATGCTGACCGCTGTTCCGGGACAACAGGGTGGCGAAACCGGCCAGCAGGGTCATAAACAGGGTGGCGCCGGAGCGGCGGCTCAGGGTCCGCAATTGTCGGGTCAGTTCCGGGTCCAGGGTGAAGCGTTCCACGCCGCCCCGGAAGCTCTGGACTGCGGGTCGGGTCCGGTCTGTGGGCAGGCGCAGCATGGGCGGCGCCCCGGTCAGACGCTGTTTCCAGAAGGTCAGTTGCCGGTCCAGGGCCGCCCCTTTGAGCCAGTCCCGCTGCCAGCGGGCGAAATCCCCATACTGCACCGGCAGTGCCGGTAGGGACGGGTCGCGGTCGGCGGCGAAAGCCCGGTACAATTCGGTCAGCTCCCTCACCAATACCCCCATGGACCAGCCATCGGAGACGATATGGTGCATGGTCAGCAGCAACACCCGGTCCTCCGCCCCCAGGCGCAGCAGCCGGGCGCGCAGCAGGGGGCCTCGCCCCAGGTCGAAGGGCCGCTGGGCCTCTTCGGCGGCCAGCCGCCGGGCCTCGGTTTCGGGATCGGCAGTGGCCGTCAGGTCCACGGTTACCAGGGGCGGGGCCAACCGGGAGTGGAACACCTGCACCGGCTGGCCGTCTCGGCTCTCGAAGGTGGTGCGTAGGGCCTGATGGCGCGCCACGATCATGGCCAGCGCCTGGCCCAGGGCGGCGCTGTCCAGGGGACCGGTCAGGCGTAAGGCCGAGGGCACATTATAAAAAGGATTATCCGGCTCCAGTTGGTTCAGAAACCACAGCCGCTCCTGGGCGAAGGACAACACCGCCTCTGGGTGGCCAGCGGCGCGCAGCGGGGGAGGGGCGGATTCGGTTCGGCCCCGCAGAGCCTCCACCCGAGCGGCCAGTTCCGCCACCGTGGGGGTCTCGAACACCTGCCGCAAGGGGAGTTCCACGGCAAAAGCGTCCCGCAGCCGGGAGACCCATTGGGTGGCCAGCAGGGAATGGCCGCCGGACTCGAAGAAATTTTCATCGGCGCCCACCTGTTCCCGGCCCAGCACTTCGGCCATCAGCCCGGCCAGGATGGTTTCGGTGGCGCCCGTGGGCGTCCGGTAGTCCCGCTCCGCTTCCAGGGCAGGGACCGGCAGGGCCGCCCGCTCCACCTTGCCGTTGCGGTTCAGGGGCAGGGCGGGCAGTTGCACAAAAACGCTGGGAAGCAGGTACTCGGGCAACCGCTGTTTCAGGAATTCCCGGGGTTCATGGGGTTTGGCCTCGCCCACCCAGTAGGCCACCAGCCGCTTATCCCCGGGCCGGTCCTCCCGGGCCACCACCACCGCCT
>CAZQXD010000026.1:0-55219 GCA_964597315.1 uncultured Candidatus Competibacteraceae bacterium | reverse complement strand
GTCATCGCCAGGCGCTTATCACTCAACCCCCGTTTCTAGAACGGGGGTTTTTTTTTGCATTCCGGTTTTGACCTGGGTCAACATCGGCTGTGGGCTGTCGGCGTATGCTTTTAAACGAGCGTTTTATTCCGGCCCTTGGGTCGGCAACCGGCGAGCAGGCCCCATGGATTCTTCCATCATTTTCGATACCCACTTGATCCGCAAGTATGATAAAGCGGGGCCTCGCTATACATCATATCCCACGGCAGTGCAGTTCCATGAGGGCTTCGGCGAAACGGACTATAGGACTCTGGCGCAGGCCAGTAATACTTCCGGTCGGCCTCTGTCCCTCTATTTTCACCTCCCCTTTTGCGACACCGTGTGTTTCTACTGCGCGTGTCACAAGATCATTACCAAGAACCGCAAGCGGGCGGAGCCTTATCTGCGCCGTCTGCATCGGGAAATTATCATGCAGGGAGCGCTATTTGATCGGAAACGACCGGTCAAACAACTGCATTGGGGGGGCGGAACCCCAACATTTATTAGCAATGATCAGATGTGGGAGTTGATGGGGGTCACTGGTGAGTACTTTCACTTACTTGATGACGATGCGGGTGAATACTCCATCGAGATTGATCCCCGGGAAGCGGACCCGAATGTTATTGCTCTGCTGCGCAAGATAGGCTTTAACCGGTTGAGCATGGGGGTTCAGGATTTTGATCCAACGGTTCAGAAAGCCATCAACCGTATCCAGCCTCCCGAGGTTACTCTGGAGGCCATCGCAGCTGCTCGCCAGGAGGGTTTTCGCTCGGTGAGCGTGGACCTTATTTATGGATTGCCTTATCAGAGCGTGGCCAGTTTTGCCCGGACCTTGGATCAGATCATAGAAGTAGGGCCGGATCGAGTTTCGGTGTTTAATTACGCACATCTGCCCCAGTTGTTCAAAATCCAGCAGCAGATCGATGCCAACGCGCTGCCGATTCCGGCGACCAAGCTGGAGATACTAAAACTGGTGATCGAGCGGCTGACCGGGGCTGGTTATGTTTATATCGGCATGGACCACTTCGCTAAGCCTAACGATGAACTAGCCCGAGCGCAGCAGGCTGGAACACTGTATCGGAACTTTCAAGGATATAGCACCCATGCTGATTGTGATCTATTAGCTATGGGGATGACCTCCATCGGCATGATAGGGGATAGCTATAGTCAGAACCTTAAGACCTTAGACGGCTATTACGACCGCATTGATGCAGGCCGACTTCCGGTGTTCCGAGGGGTGGCGCTGGATTTTGATGATCGGCTGCGACGCCAAATCATTACCCAGATGATGTGCCATTTCGGTTTGAATATAGCTGTTATACAGGATCGTTATAATATTGATTTTATGGAATATTTTTCAAATGAAATGAAAGATGTGCTACATATGCGGGAGGATGGTTTGTTGGCCCTAGAGGGTGACACAATTCGGGTCTTGCCGACGGGGCGATTGCTGATTCGGAACGTCTGCATGGTATTCGACCGCTATTTGCGTCAACCTGGCGAGCAACGGTACTCCAAGGTTATTTAATCGTTTTTCCAAATGTTTAAAGTCGGGCCAAGGCGTGCCGATACCGAGGGTGGCAAAAATATAGCTATAAGGACCCTTGATGCGTTCCAAGCCACCGTCCGTAGAACCCTCCTTGTCTATGGGACTAGAGCCGGGTAGCAAGGGATGCTCGGCCCCCGGAAGCGAACCACTTCAGGCGTCTATTTTATTAGATTCGCTTCCTGAGCCTCTTTGGTATGCTTTTGAAGGAGAAGGATTTCCGAAGGTAAACCGGGCTTGGCGATACTTTACGGGCCGTGCCGAAAGCCTCGCAGCCGATGATTGGATTCGAGATGTGCATCCCGCAGATCGTGGGCGTTACCTTGACGCCCTGCATGGTGCGCTACATAGCCAAGCCAGCATTGTCACCGAGTTTCGTCTGCTTCATCGCATTGATGGGTATCGCTGGATGGTACAGCATGCCGGTCCCGTATATGACGAAAACGGCTGCACTATGCTCATCCTCGGTTCGTCCCGGGAACTGGGAGTCCGTGGAGCGGAGCAGGCATTCAAACACCGGATTTCCGAGCAACTCAGGCTCTGGGCAGAAGTCTTTGAGCATAGCGGAGAGGGTATTTTCATCACCGACGCGAGAGATCGGATCATCTCCGTCAATCGGGCTTTTACCCGAATCACCGGTTTCGCGCCGGAAGACGTGCTTGGCAAGCGTCCCCACGTACATAGCTCCAGGCGCCATGACCGGGTGTTTTACAAGGAACTGCGGACAATACTCGAGCGATTCGGTCACTGGCAGGGCGAGATATGGCATCAGCGGCGTAACGGCGAAGCTTTTCCCGCATGGGTCGCCATCAGCAATGTTGAGAACGATGGTCATCGCCTGACCCATCGCATTGTCATTTTTTCCGATATCAGCGAACGCAAGGCTGCTCAGGAGCGGATTCAGTATTTGGCCCAGTATGATTTTCTTACGGGCCTGCCAAACAAAAATCTCTTCAGCGAGCGCCTGGATGAAATTCTCGCCAGTGCCAGGAAAAACCAGTCACGGCTGGCCTTGCTGCTGCTGGATTTGGATCGCTTTCAAACCATTAACGACTCTTTGGGCCATGCTGCGGGAGACCGTTTATTGGGCATGGTGGCCGAGCGGCTTGATGATTGTGTGCGCCGCGATGATATGGTCAGTCGACCTGGGGGGGATGAGTTCGTCATTCTGATGCCGCACATTAAAGCGACCGCAGACGCCGCGCGGGTGGCGGATAAAATCGCCGCGAGCCTCGCCTGCCCCTTTCAACTAGATGGCCGGCAATTAAATATCTCCGTGAGTCAGGGCATCAGTCTGTATCCAGATGATGGTCTCGACCAGGAAACGCTGCTTAAGCATGCTGATGCGGCCTTGTTCCACGCGAAGCAATCGGGGCGGAATCAGTGCCAGTTTTTCTCTCAGGAGATGATCGGTCAGGCCATGGAAACACTGGTGCTGGAAAATCATTTGCGCCAGGCATTGGACCGAGAAGAACTAACACTTTTCTACCAGCCTCAGGTGGATATTCGTAGCGGCCTCATCGTCGGGTCCGAGGCTTTGTTGCGCTGGCGACAGCCGGAATTGGGCGTTATACCGCCTGCCCGATTCATCCCCTTAGCCGAAGAGACTGGACTGATAACCGCGCTTGGGGAATGGGTGTTGGCTGCTGCCTGCGCGCAGAATCGTCATTGGCAAGACGCCGGACTGCCAGCCATCCCGGTAGCCGTTAACCTGTCGGCTACTCAGTTTCGGCACCGGCAGTTCCAACAGGCCGTAAAAAAAGCGTTAAATATCAGTGGACTGGAACCACAATTTTTGGAGTTGGAGCTTACCGAAGGGGTGGTCATGCATAATGTCGGCGCGGCCATTGGAGTGCTCAAGGCCATGAAGGATCTGGGCCTCAATATCGCCATTGACGATTTCGGCACCGGCTATTCCAGCTTGGGCTACCTCAAGCGTTTTCCCATTGACAAGCTGAAGATCGACCAGTGCTTTGTTCAGGAGCTGGGCAGCGATCCCGACAACGAAGAAATCACCCGGGCCATTATCGGCATGGCCCACAGTCTCAGGCTCAAAGTCATTGCCGAAGGCGTTGAAGCCAGGGAACAGCTCGCTTTGCTCAGCGCCCAGCACTGCGATGAAATACAAGGCTATTATTTTAGTCATCCGCTGCCACCAGACGAGTTCGAACACCTGCTTCGTTCTGGGCGTCGATTGGATTCCTGACAGTCTCCGCCGCCAGCTAGAACTTGCTCGAAACTTGTAATCCCCAGCGTTTTTGTTAATTCTTGATCTGAGGTAGGCTGCTTGCAGTACATTATCAGATTGATAACAACCAAGGAGCAAGAGATGACTACCCTTACCCGTAACCTTATCAGCTTGGCCATAAGTTTGAGCATGGCAGGGACCGCCAGCTTGGGTATGGCGCAAGAAACTATCAAGATCGCCGTGGTAGGACCCATCACCGGACCGGTTGCACAATACGGCGATATGCAAATGATCGGCGCCCGGATGGCCGTGGAGCAGATCAACGCCAAGGGCGGGGCTGGCGAATTTAAGCTGGAGTTCGTGCCCGTGGACGATGTTTGCGAACCCAAGCAGGCCGTGGCGGTAGCCAACCAGATCGTCAACGACGGCATCAAGTTCGTGGTTGGCCATTTATGTTCTGGATCTACCCAGCCCGCCGCAGCCATCTACGATGATGAAGGCATCCTGATGATTACCCCGGCCTCCACAAACCCGGCCATTACCGAGCAGGGCTATCAGATGGTTTTCCGCACTATCGGACTGGACAGCCAGCAGGGACCCACCGCCGGTAGCTACATCAGCGAGACTATCAAGCCTGAGCGCATGGCCATTCTCCATGACAAACAGCAGTACGGCCAGGGCATCGCCGAAGAAGTCCAGAAGGCCGTCGAGGACCAGGGCGTCAATGTGGTGCTGTTCGAGGGCGTCAGCAAAGGCCAAACCGATTTCTCCGCCCTGATCACCAAGCTCAAAAGCGAAAACGTGGACTTCGTGTATTACGGCGGCTATCACCCAGAGCTAGGTCTGATTCTGCGTCAGGCCCGGGAGCAGGGGTTCGACGCCAAGTTCATGGGGCCTGAAGGGGTAGGGAACAAAGACATCAGCGCCATCGCTGGCCCTGCGTCCGAGGGGTTATTGGTGACCCTGCCTGCCGATTTCGCCCAGGACCCCAAGAACGCCGAACTGGTGCAGGCGTTCAAGGATAAAAAGCAGGACCCCTCTGGACCGTTTGTGATGCCCTCTTATGCTGCGGTTCAGATCATCGCCGAGGGCATCGCCAAGGTGGGCGCGGCCGATCCAGAAGAAGTCGCCGAGGTGCTGCGCGGCGCCAGCTTCGATACCCCAATCGGCACCGTGGAGTTCAAGGAAAACGGCGACCTCCAGGAGTTCCAGTTCGTGATCTTCGAATGGCATCAGGACGCCACCAAGACACCCGTTCAGGAATAGCATGCCCGACGATTCGGGAATACGCTAAAGGCAACGATAATAACCAACGCCCCGGATTCGCACAGGAGCCGGGGTTTTGTTGTTTAGGGTGGGGTGAGCGCAATGTCCGATACCTTTCTGCAAGTCTGCCAGCAATTGATCAATGGCCTCACTTTGGGAAGCATTTATGCCCTGATCGCCATTGGCTACACCATGGTCTACGGCATCATCGGCATGATCAATTTCGCCCATGGCGAAATCTACATGATCGGCGCCTATGTGGGTGTGATCATGATTACCCTGCTGGCCATGTTGGGTCTGGAGGCTATTCCCCTGGTGCTGCTGGTGACCCTGCTGGCCAGTATGCTAGTGACTAGCGTCTATGGCTGGACCGTGGAGCGGGTGGCCTACCGGCCATTGCGGGGTAGTCCCCGATTGGTGCCGCTGATCTCGGCCATTGGTATGTCGATTTTTCTACAAAACTACGTGCAGATCGGTCAGGGCGCCCGTGACGTGGCCATGCAACCCCTGATCTCCGGTGGCTGGCGATTCGGGCCGGAAGCTGGTTTTCAGGTGTTTTTGTCCTATATGCAAGTGCTGATCGCCGTGGTCACGGTAGTCTTCATGACGGCCTTGGCCTTGTTTATTGCCCGTTCCCGCATGGGCCGGGCCTGCCGAGCCTGCGCCGAAGACCGGGGGATGGCCAATCTGCTGGGCATTGACACTGATCGGATCATCGCTCTGACCTTTGTGCTGGGCGCCGCTCTGGCCGCCGTGGCCGGGGTGCTGGTTAGCCTGTATTACGGACTGGTTAATCCCTTTATCGGTTTTGTCGCCGGTATCAAGGCCTTTACCGCAGCGGTGCTGGGAGGGATCGGCAGCATCCCCGGAGCCATGCTGGGGGGCTTGTTGCTGGGGCTGACCGAGAGCTTCACATCGGCTTATCTGAGTACGGAATACAAAGATGTGGTGGCTTTTAGCTTATTGGTGCTGGTGCTGTTGTTCCGGCCAACCGGGCTATTGGGCAAACCGGATGTGGAGAAGGTCTGATGAATGCCGTCTGGCTTAAAGAACGTCTGCCGGATGCGCTGATCGCCGCCTTACTGATCGCGGTGCTGGCAGTGCCCATCCTGGGCATCAATATCGTCCGGGTAGGGGCTACCATCACCCTGGAAGGGGATTTCGCTCCGGTGCTGATCGCCATGGCCGCAGTGTTCGTGGTGCGCTTGTTACAGCCTCTGGTACGGCAGGCTCTGGGTAAGGCTAAAGAGGTGCGGGTGTTACCCTCACCCGCCAAGCTGGAACGCTACCGACCCTTGATTCTGGCGGCGCTGGTGGCCTTCGCCATTGTCTGGCCCTTCACCGCTTCCCGGGGCGCCGTGGATATCGCCACCCTGGCCTTGATCTACGTCATTCTGGGCCTGGGGCTGAATATCGTGGTCGGCTTCGCCGGTCTGCTGGACTTAGGCTATGTGGCGTTTTATGCCGTGGGGGCTTACGGTTATGCTTTGCTCAACCAATACCTGGGGTTAGGGTTCTGGACCAGCCTGCCCTTGTGCGTATTGCTGGCTGGCATCACCGGCTGTTTGCTAGGGTTTCCGGTACTCAGGCTGCGGGGTGATTATCTAGCCATCGTCACCCTGGGTTTTGGGGAGATTATCCGCCTGCTGCTCAATAATCTGGACAGCCTGACCGGGGGGCCGGACGGCATTTTGGGCATCCCTAAACCCACGTTCTTCGGTCTGGAATTCGCTCGCCGTCCCAGCGAGGAGGGGGGGACCACGTTCCATCAGTTTTTCGATCTTAAATACGATGGTGGCGACACGGTGATATTTCTGTATCTGCTGGCCCTGGTGCTGGCTTTGTTCACCCTGTTCGTTATCAACCGGCTGATCCGCATGCCGGTGGGCCGGGCCTGGGAGGCCCTTCGGGAGGACGAGATCGCCTGTCGTTCCCTGGGCCTCAACCCCACCGCCATCAAGCTATCGGCCTTTACCCTGGGGGCTTCTTTCGCCGGCTTCGCCGGGGCCTTTTTCGCCGCTCGTCAAGGCTTTATTAATCCAGAATCCTTTACCTTCATCGAGTCGGCCATCGTGCTGGCCATCGTGGTATTGGGGGGCATGGGGTCTCAACTTGGCGTAATCCTGGCGGCCATCGCCCTGACGGCCCTGCCCGAAGTGGCCCGGGAGTTTCAAGAATACCGGATGCTGGTATTCGGACTAACCATGGTGCTGATGATGATCTGGCGGCCCCAGGGTCTGCTACCGGCTGTGCGCCCGCGCATGGAGATGCCCTGATGAATCAGTCCCAAGCCCTAGCTGACAACCAAGCTCTTTTGAACATCAGCCAGTTGAGCAAGCGTTTCGGTGGCCTGCTGGCGGTGGACGGGGTGGGCTTCAATGTTGAGCGCAACCAGGTATTCGCCATCATCGGTCCCAATGGCGCTGGTAAAACCACCGTCTTTAACTGTATCAGCGGGTTCTACAGGCCTAGCTCCGGACAGGTGATCCTGGATGGTAAGCCTACCCAGGGCCTCCCCGGCCATCAGATCGCCCGCCGGGGTCTGGTGCGCACTTTCCAGAATGTGCGCCTGTTCAAAAATATGACCGTGGTGGAGAACCTGCTGGTCTCCCAGCATACTCGCTTGGTCACCAATCTGTTCTCGGGCATGGTCAAGACCCCAGCCTATCGTCGGGCCGAGCAGGACGCCATGGAACAGGCCGCGTTCTGGCTGGACAAAGTGGGGCTCCTAGGCCTGGCCAACCGGGAGGCGGGCAATCTGGCCTACGGCCAGCAGCGACGGCTGGAAATCGCCCGCTGCATGATCACCCGCCCCCGAGTGCTGTTACTGGATGAACCGGCTGCCGGACTCAATCCTCAGGAGACCCGAGAACTGGATCAACTGATCGTGGAGCTACGCCAAGACCATGGGGTATCCGTGCTGCTGATTGAACACGATATGAGCCTGGTCATGGGTATCTCCGACCGGATTCTGGTCATGGAATACGGCCGTCCCATCGCCCTGGGCGCCCCCGACGAGATCCGCCAGGACCCGGCGGTGATCAAGGCTTATCTAGGAGAAGAATAATGTTGGCGCTCCACGAGGTGCATACCCATTACGGCCCTATCGAGGCCCTCAAGGGCATATCCCTGGAGGTGCGGCAAGGGGAGATTGTGACCTTGATCGGCGCCAATGGGGCCGGCAAGACCACCCTGCTCATGACCATTTGCGGTACTCCCCAGGCATCTTCCGGGCAGGTGATCTTCGAGGGACGGGACATTACCCACTTGCCCACCCACCACATCATGCAGGGTGGGCTGTCTGTGGTGCCTGAGGGGCGGCGGATTTTTCCGGGCCTGACGGTGATGGACAATCTGCATATGGGCGGGTTCTTTGCTGATCGGCGGCGTATTGAAGACGACCTTGAGCGAGTTTACACACTATTCCCTCGCCTTAAGGAGCGCCGAAACCAACGGGGTGGCACCTTGTCTGGAGGCGAGCAGCAAATGCTCGCCATCGGTCGGGCGCTGATGAGTCGACCGCAACTGTTGTTATTGGATGAACCTTCCCTGGGGCTGGCGCCCTTGATCATTACCCAGATATTCAAAATTATCGAGGAAATCCGTCAGGAGGGCACAACGATATTTCTGGTGGAGCAGAATGCCCACAAAGCTCTGCAACTGGCTGATCGGGGGTATGTTCTGGAAAACGGCAGCATTGTGCTGGCCGATAGCGGGGCCAGCCTGTTGGCCAACGAGAATGTGCGTAAGGCGTATTTGGGCGGCTAAGGATGTTGAAATTTTTCGCGATAGACTGTTAAGCTTCGCTGCCGTTGGGCCAATAGCCATCGTAAAGTAAAGAATAATCCGGCCCAAATCGGAGCGTAAAGTTGCCTTGGTAAGAAAAGATCAAGCAAATCAAGGCTTGAACGTAAGAATTTGAGTGTTTCGCGGTCGGCGCTTGTTCTTGAACAAAGTCGATTGAACTCAGCTGAAAATGGCAAAACCACCGAAAGGTGGTGGCGCAAAATCACCGGTCTAAGGGGGCGTACCCTACGATAGCGGGATTGCCAGACTGATGCCGCCGAGGTGTGGGCAGTTTGCGTTTCCCCATCGGCGTTCCCCAGGCCGACAATATATAAGGGGGAACCGCCACCATGTCGCAGTCCAAGGACTACACCCGGTGTCACGCCGGTCGTTTCATCACCCAATCCGCTTTTCGTTCCGGTTCCGCTACCGCTCTAGCGTTTGTCTCGGCCTGGTCCGTGGCCTCGCCGCCCGATGGTGTGCCTGGTCGTTTTGCCGAAGGCCGGATTCTGGTACAGACTCGCGTCGGCTTGTCAAAACAGCAGCTAGATAACCTGTTGAATATGCATGGCGCTAAGTCCAAGGGCCAGATCGGCAAGCTGGACCTGTATAGGGTCAGCGTTCCGCCCCAGGCGGAAGCGGCGGTGGCCGCAGCATTGCGCCACAATAAGCATGTGGAGTTTGCCGAACTGGACGAACTGGTGGAGTACACCGAGATTCCGCCCAACGATCCCCTCTATCCCAATGCCTGGCATCTGCCTAGGATCAAAGCATCGGGCGCTTGGTCTCTATCCCAAGGGCAGGGGGTGACGGTGGCAGTGCTGGATACTGGCGTCTACGAAAATCATGTGGATCTGGTCGGCCAGATGACGCCTGGTTGGAATGCGGCATCCAATGATGCCGATACTTCCGACATCGCCGGTCACGGTACCAAAGTAGCCGGCACGGTGGCTGCCCAGAGCAACAACGGCGCGGGGGTCGCTTCGGTAGCCTGGAACGCCCGGATCATGCCCATCCGGGTGACCAATAGTAGCGACGGCAGAGCTTACTTGAGCAGTATCGCGGCGGGTCTTAGCTGGGCCGCTGACCATGGCGCTAAGGTGGCCAATATCAGCTACGATGGCCTCAACAGTAGTTCCTCCGTGACCAGCGCGGCTCAGTATATGAATAGCAAGGGCGGCGTGGTTGTGGTGGCCGCCGGCAACAGTGGTAGTGATCCCGGCCATAGTGACAACCCCTACCTGATCACCGCCTCGGCTACCACCAGCAGCGACAGCAAGGCCAGTTGGTCCAGCTATGGTTATTACGTGGATATAGCCGCTCCCGGCGTGGGCATTTGGACCACCACCTCCAGCGGCGGCTACGCTGCGGTGAATGGTACTTCTTTCGCTAGCCCCATTACTGCCGGGGTGGCGGCCTTGGTAAAGGCGGCAAATCCAAATCTGACTCCCTCGCAAGTGGAGGTCGTATTAGAGGATAGCGCCGTTGACCTGGGTACTGCGGGTTGGGATGTGTACTACGGCCACGGACAGGTGGACGCCCATGCCGCAGTACAGGCCGCTTTGCAGATGCAGGCCGCCGATACCCAACCTCCCTCGGCATCCATTCTCACGCCGACTAACGGCAGCACCATAGCCGGGCTTGTAGCCGTAGACCTGAGCGTCAACGACAATGTGGCGGTATCCCGGGTGGATCTATTCCTAGATGGCAGGCTATTGGCCAGCGACGCCAGCGAACCATATGCCTTCAGTTGGGACAGTGCCGAGCATGCCGATGGTGCCGCGACCTTGACAGCCTATGTTTACGATACCAGCGGCAATCAGGGCGTATCCAGTGCTGTGACGGTGACCGTGGACAACATCATCGACCCACCGGACACCATCGCGCCCACAGTCAGCATTGTTAATCCTCGCCATGGAGACACTGTGAGCCGGACTGTATCTATCAGCCTAGGCGCGGCCGACAATGTGGGCGTAACCCAGTTGAGCTGTTATGTGGACGGTCGCTTGGTCGGCACGGGCAACGGCGAGCAGTTGAATTGCTCCTGGAATACCCGCAAGGAGGCTGCCGGAACCCATACCTTGAGCGCCATGGCCATGGACGCCGCTGGCAATCGTGCTGAAACTTCCATCCAGGTCATCGTGGACGGCACCGGCAAGAAGTCGCCTCCCGGCAAGAATCGTAACGATAGCTAAGCCATAAAATAACGCCGACCCCTGGGTCGGCGTTTTGCCGTGGTCCAAAAAAACTGGCTCAGGCTACGATACGCCGCCGCCGACTGAAAGCCAGCCCCAACAGGCCAAGGCCGAGTAGGCCGAGCAGGCTGGGTTCGGGGGTCTGGGTGGGCGGCACGGTGGGGTCGTCGGGATAATCACCGAATGCAAAGCCACTGTCACTGCATCCACCACCAGGGCAAGTGGTTGAATTGACTGTCAGGCTTTGCAAATGGGCTCCCAATTGCCCCTCACCCAGCACGGTGTCGTTGGATACGGAAGTGGCTGCCGTGGAGAAATCATCAAACACGAAGTTCCCGGTAAGCTTGGTCATTTTAAAGGTGAGAAGGACGGTATTGTTCACTTCCACCGGCGGACCGGGGGGAGGATCCGATGCCTTGAAAATAAAGTCAGCGCTGCCGGAACCGGCCGCGTTATTGGCGGGCGACTGCACACTCCAAGCCGACGGGCTGAAATCAGAGAAACTGTAATCGCCGGCTGCCCCAGCCATATTAAAGTAGAACTCATGCAATTTGATATTCGGATGCTCCGGGGAGTTAATATCTATCTCCCAGTTAGCCATATCGTCCATAACGTCAATGGTAATATCGACAATCAATTCGTCGGGATTGCCCGGTCGAGGATCACCTGTCAGGCTGGTCGTCAATATGAATCCAGCGTTTGCAAGATTCCAACTCAGGCTCATACTAAGTAAGGCTGCAAAAAACAATAATTTTCTCATTGTCATATCTCTTCATAAGAGTACGCAAAAATCACGGCTATTCAGCATATCGCCAAGCTCAGAGGGTGTTTTTATGATTAGTCTTCTTCCCCCGCCACGTTTTATGCCTGCCTTGGAACTTGGTAATATTGCTGCGCCATTAAATATGCAGCATGCATGCCATATTTTTAAGCCATTGAAATATGTTATTTTTTAATAACACCATCGCTATCCGATTGAGATTGTCATAATGATATCTGTAAAGAAAATGAAACAATGATTCTGAGTTGAAGGACCGAGGTTTTTATTTTTTTTATATAAATCATGTTATTAAGTTGAAATAGTAAAAATTGCCGTGTAAAAAATATATGATTGTTCTTAGGCAAAATCATAGATATTTTTCTATAGTTATTTATTAACTTATTGATTTTAAATAACTATTATGCGTATTTTTAAATCAAAAATTCTGCTTGATAAGCATCTTCATTCGTTCAAGGCAGATAAAGAACTATCCACATCTAAATTCTTAAAATAAAAAGCATATTGATACTATCTAATCCTAGTGTGAGTGAGTTTTTTATAGATGAAAAAACACAATCTTTCGAACTAATGAATTAACATTTGTTTACAAATTGCCCTATGGCAAGGTAAAGGATTTAGTCAGGGTAGGGTGGTTATATTTTGCCACCCTCTGGCCAATTTTATAGGGCTGGTGCGCGTGATTTTTTTAGCAGTTCGCGTGTCCGCATATGGCCCTTATGATTCAGTAGACTCTTTAAATATAAAGCCTACTGAACCACTGGGCCTTTTTGAATTTACAGACATGCCTAATACGCATGCTGACAAGGAGAGAGTACTACGCTTGGTGAGAATGCCGCGTGGGAATGCTGTACTTCTCCATCAATCGATACAACGTCACTCTGGACACCCCTAGTTCCTGGGCGGAACGGGAGATGTTGTAGCCGGTGCGCCGCAGGGATGAGGTAATGGCCTCCGACTCGGCCACAAAGCGGGCTTCGTCTAGGGTGACCACGCCGCGCTTGTACGAGCGCCGCTCCAAGCCCAGATCGACTGGCGTGATAAACGGATGTTCGCCCAGGATCGCCGCCCGCCTAATGCGGTGCATTAGCTCCCGGATATTGCCGGGCCAGTTGTGCTGCTGCATGACCCATAGGGCGTCCTGGCTGAATCCTTTGATCATCCGCCGGGTTTCGGGTGTGTAGCGGTCAAGGTAGTGATAGGCGAGTTGCTCGATGTCGCTCTCCCGTTCCCGCAAGGCCGGCATACGGATATGCAGTACATTGAGACGGTAGAACAGATCTTCCCGGAAGCGCTGCTCCTTGATCCCCTTCACCAGATCGGCATTAGTGGCGGCGATGATCCGGGCATCGACTGTGATGGAGACGCGCCCGCCGAGCCGGTCAATGGTTTTCTCCTGAAGGAACCGCAACAAGTTGGCCTGTAGTTCCATGGGCAGATCACCGATCTCGTCCAGAAATAAAGTACCGCCGGCCGCCATTTCGATACGACCGATGGTGCGCTCGAAAGCGCCCGTGAACGCGCCTTTCTCGTAGCCGAACAATTCCGCCTGAATCAAGTTGGCGGGCAGAGCAGCACAATTGACCGCCACAAACGGCCTTTTGGACCGGCTGGAATGCTCATGGATTGCCTTGGCGGCCAGCTCCTTGCCGGTGCCGCTTTCGCCAACGATCATCACCGGCACGTCGGAATCCGCTGCCTTGTGGATGCTGCTGTACAAGCGACGCATGGGGGAACTGCTGCCGATCATGCCAAATCGGATGGGCAGATCGTTGATCTGGCGATGGACCTGTTGGGTTAGCTCAGCCATGCCATGGGCATGGCCCAGGGTGTAAAGCAGCCGTTGCGGGTCAACGGCCAAGGTATGGTAATCGTAAAATCGTTCGGCAATCAGGCTCTGGATGGTTTTGGATTGCAGGTACTCCCGCGCCACAATCGCCACCCATCGAGTGAAGGGCTGATGTATCACCACCTCTTTCATCCAGGGCGCAACCTGATTGTCGGCCGTGGGTGGCAGCACCATCAATCCCAGGGCGAAACGATGATCCCGTAGGTGGGTGCTGGCCTCCGTCATGCTGCTGGCGGGATAGACATGCCAGCGGGAAGCAACGAGCTGTTGTATGGATTGAATGTTGTCTTTGTTAGGATGCAGCAGAATCAGATTTTGCATGATTGAGCAGGTATCTTTATCAATTGTAGGGGAAACAGACCTCCACGCTGTCCAGGTAAGCCTTCGTCAAATGATTCCGGGTGCGCCGCGCGGCTCTTGTCGTGGCGATGCACTGAAATCTTTTCACCGGTGCCTGAAAAATAACACAAGCTACGCCATGGCATGGTAGCTGTTAATCAAACTTTGCATTTGCTGCCGCCTCGAACATGTCCAGGGCTTGGAAATGAGTACGCGGTTCAATTGTGAGTTTATACTAAGGTTCACGCTAGGTTTTTAATAGTTGCTGTACATGAAAATTTTTTAATATCAAAGAGTTATATGATATGAACGATCAGGCTTACCTGATATACGATCCCGATGGCAGAGGGCTGCTGATAGCACTTGTCTATCGCATCTTGAAAAGCAACGATGTGGTGGGCTGGTACTACGGCTACGTGGGCAACGGCGCATACGAGGCGACCTATTTTCAGATCACCCGAGGCGAAACCCTGGAACCGATCCGTTTTTATGCAGGCTCATCCCGAAAAGAATGGGACAGAGACTATTTGCTTAGTAATCAGAAGCTTGATGCATCCGTGTTCGTACCGGACGACGTTCAGGAACTGTTGGATCAGGTGAGGCAGGGGTTCTTAGAGTACTGGCTGGTGCGGGACGAGAAAATCAATAGGTTTAAGCTGAACGATGAGCGCCTGAGGGAGATGGAGCTGGAAGAAGACGATTCCTATTCCTATGCATCGGCAGGTCTGGACAGGAATCTAGTGGCCTTATTGGCGAAGAAATGGTCATTGCAAGCGCCAATTCCGGACTTCGGAGCAGAGCCTCCTCAGCCATAGATATCCTCATCCTGCCCGTGCTGCTGTCGCCTCGCCCCGATTAGAGCGGCAGTAGCGGCGGCCTACTTGGCCAGCTCCTGTTGACTGACGGGCAAGAACTGGGATTGAGGAAGTTGGCCATTGGCGCCGACATTACTGAACATATCTTGGGAATACACCATGGTGGGCGCGGAAGGGGTCTTGACTGGCGCGCTGCTAGACTGTGTTGAGGGTCCAAGGGCGGGCATGGGGCCGTCCGGGATCAGTTGGACGCTTCTGGGCGGCGGTGCATTGGCTAGGTATTTGTCGACGCTCGATGCTGCTACGGTCGTGGCGACCGAAGAGGTCCGAGCAGTCGGTTGAATGAGGCGTTCGGGTTCGCCCCCGATGGCTCTCTGAATGTGCTGGTCGGTGGACGCCGTGGTCGGGCTCAGCAAAGGGGATTGATAGGACTGCTCTGGCTGGGGTATGAAGTAAGAGGCTACAGCCAGGCTTACGGATAGACCGATCACAGTCCGCTGTTTTAATGGGATGCTTTGCGCGTTAGGCATATCAACTCCCGCACTTCCGTGGTAATGAGTGATTGGGTTCAAATTTGATTGAGCGATCAATTATACATCTCGAACCGGCTCAATTCTAACGCCAACCGACAAGTTCTTGTCGATAACAATTGTTACATCGGGCTTGTGAAGCCTATCACACATTTGAAGCGTCAAAAAAATGACGCTAAGGCGTTGATTGGCTTGCGGATGACGTAATGTTGACAGGCAAATGGGAGTTTACATGCGAGAGATTGATAATCTGTTACAGCTTATGAGCCGCCTTCGTGATCCCCACGGGGGCTGTCCTTGGGATTTGGAGCAAGGTTACGACACCATCGTTGCCCACACCATCGAGGAAGCCTATGAAGTGGCCGACGCCATTGCCCGGGGCGATAGGGCAAGCCTCAAGGACGAACTGGGCGACCTACTGTTTCAAGTTGTGTTCTACGCCCAACTGGCCAGGGAGGAAGGGATTTTTGATTTTGCCGAAGTGGCCGCCGCCATCACCGATAAGATGATCCGTCGCCATCCTCATGTGTTTGGCGATGCCAACTATCAAAACGCCGCCGAGCAGACCGCTGCCTGGGAGCGCATCAAGGCGGCGGAGCGCGGGCAAGCTGCGGCGAGCGCGCTGGACGGTGTAACCTTGGGACTACCGGCCTTGACCCGCGCCGTCAAGCTGCAACGCAAAGCGGCCCAGGTTGGTTTCGACTGGTCCGAGCTACGACCGGTACTGGCCAAAATCCGGGAGGAACTTGAGGAGCTGGAGCAGGAACTAGATGCTGGGGCCGAACAGGGGGCGGTGGAGGACGAACTAGGCGACGTGTTGTTCGCATGCGCGAATCTAGCCCGCCATATGAACGTGGACCCCGAGACGGCGCTGCGGGGTACAAACCGGAAATTCGAGCGGCGGTTTCGACGGGTCGAGTCCTGGCTGTCCGACCAAGGCCGCGTCCCGGCTCAATCCACCCTAGAGGAAATGGATGCCCTTTGGGAGCGCGCTAAGCAAGAAGAGCGGGACGGTTAAAGGTCGGGCGCGCACTTTCATCGGGTAGCGAGTCAAATACCAATCGGAGAGTCGGCGCGGCGGCAAAAAAAAGGTGCCGGGTCGGGCACCAAACGCGGAGGATCAAGAGGAAGAATCATCATGTGGATACCAGGATCGAGTCCTGAAAAACTACAGTTCACTTTCACATCCAGTAGCCACATTGGCTATTGAGCATATTCCAGGCCATGTTTGAAAAATAAATAGATTAACTAATAAAATTAATCTCTTATATTTAAAATGATCTGCTGTCGATTGACGGTAAATGGGCGTAATTCAGCCGTATTTGACGCAAAAGCGTCAAATACAGGACGCATGGCGTCGGCTTTTCGACGCGGTTTAGGGGCGTGGAAATGGTTTCAAGGCAACCAGCAGCCCCCCCAAGGCGCCATAGAGATGAGCGGATACCAGCACCGGCCCGCCGGTCAAGGCTTCGCTGCCTGGCAAGGGGCCGACTTGTTGCTCCCAGGCCAGTTTCAGGGCCAGCAGCAGCAACACAATCAGTCCGTGGGCATCGCCACCGCGCCAGCGCCCCATGGCCACGACCACTAGGGCGCCGTGCAACACCCCGGACAGGCCCAGATACCAGACGGTGTCGGGGTGAGCCAACAGCAAGACCAGCCCCACGGTCAGGGCCGGCACGAGAATCGCCGCTAACCAGCGTCCGGGATTTAGGGATCGATCAGCATACAGCCAGATCAGCAGCCAAGTTGCCAGATTCATGATGAGATGCTTGCAACCCAGATGCGCCCAATGGCAACTGATAAGACGCCAGAACTGGCCTTCGATGACGGCCCCCCGCTCATAGCCCAGTAACCCGGAAGCACCCTCGCCGAGAGCGGCCGCCAGCAAAGCCGGGGTGGCGACGGCCAGCAGCACGGCAATCTCCACAAGCCGGTCGCGGGTGGACCAGATGGCTTGCTCAGGTTCTACACTGTTCTTCAAGGCTTTGCCTCTTACCCTCAACCCTAACCTAGCGGAGGCTACTTTGGACTACAGGATTATTGAGAAAACCATTGCCTACGACGGATTTTTCCGTATGGAAACCTACCGGCTCCAGCATCAACTGTTCGCGGGCGGTTGGAGCGGCGAGATACGCCGGGAGTGTCTGGAGCGGGGCCACGCCGTGGCGGTACTGCCCTATGACCCGGAGCGGGACCAGTTGGTGCTGTTGGAGCAATTTCGAATCGGCGCCCTGGGCGCCCATGCAGGGCCATGGCTGTTTGAATTTGTGGCGGGGGTCATTGGCGAGGGGGAGACCGAAGAAGAGGTGGCGCGGCGGGAGGCCGAGGAGGAGGCCGGCAGCCGACTCCTGGAACTGGCGCCCATCTGCAAATACTTCGTCAGCCCAGGGGGAACCTCGGAAACCGTGTCCCTGTACTGCGCTCGGGTGGACAGCAGCGGCCTGGGGGGTATTCATGGCCTGCCCGACGAGCATGAAGATATCCGGGTGCTGGTGCTGCCCCGCACCGAGGTGCTGGACATGCTCCACGACGGACGCATCAACTCCGGCTCACCCATCATCGCCCTGCAATGGCTGGAGCTTAACCGCCAGTCCCTGCTGCAACGCTGGGGCCTTTAAAGCTTGAGGTCGCGCAGTTCTGGATCCGGTTCGGCTTTTTCCCAGGTTTCCCGGAAAAATTCCAGCAAGTCTCGGGACGCGGCCCCTCCCTCCCGGCAATAGTCACCTGCCGGGGTCTTGGGCTGGGCCAGTCGCAACAGGGTGGATTCATTGCCGATGATAAACGCCTGCCGCGATTCCGGGCGCTCTCCTGTCCTCTCCGTTGGCAGGCGACGGATTGCCACGGCTGAAGCCAGGGTTTGGAGTAACCCGGCCAGTTGGGGGCAATCGCGCCGCCACGCCATCGCGGGTGGCAACAGCAGCCACAGTTTCAGCCGAGGGAGCGTGGTCGCCCGTTGCCTCAAGGCTGTCACAAACCCAGCATCATCAAAGACCAACGGACTCAGGGCGGGGGCGTAGATATGCAGGCTGCGCCACAGACCGCTCACCAAGTCCAGCAAGGCGCGGCTCACCGCCCCCGGTTCGTGGAGGATGAGTTCCTGGTGCCGGTACATAAGCCGATGGGGGATACCGGCCTCCAGAAACTCCTCGCCCTCGGCCCGAAAGCCGAGGGTTTCATAAAAGGCCAGGGCCTGGGTCTGGGCGTGGAGTTCCACCCGGGGCAGACCCTGTTCCCGGGCCAGTTCCATAAGCCGCGCCACCACTGCCCGGCCCACGCCGCGACGGCGCCAGTCCCTAAGCACCGCCACCCGGCCTAGGTGACCGTCGGCCAGCAAGCGGCCAGTGGCGATGGGGCGGCCGTTCAGGTCCCGGACCAGAAGATGCAGGCAGTGGGCGTCGTGTTCATCCTGCTCCAGTGACTCGGGCACCTGTTGTTCTTTGACGAATACGGCGTGGCGAATGGCATACAGCGCCGAGCCGTGGGTGGACCAGTCGGCTGTGTCCAGGGTAAAGCCGGGAGCGTCAGTCACTGTCATACATCACCAGATAGCCTTCGTTGACCAGATCCATCAGCAATTCCCGGGCTGGGGCCTGGATCAGGATGGATTCCAGATGGGCGGCGTTCAATACCCGATGGTGGCATAGCAACGGCGCCAACCAGGCCACATCCGGCCCCAGCGCGAACTCCTGGCCGTCCACGAACAGGGCGGACTCCCCGGCGGGGTCGCTCAGATAGGCGAAGCGGGAGCCTGGGTTGCGCTCTAGTTCGCCGCCGCCGCGCAGATGTTCCCGTAGCTCGGCGACGGTCAAAGGCTGTGCCTCCGGTTCGGCGGCGAAACCAAGCTTAGGCTCGGTGAGAAACCGTCCCAGCCAGGATTCCACCCGGCCGTCGTCCGCCAGGATATGGGTCCGTAGCAAGTCCTTGAAACGGGCCAGGGCGGCGCGGCTGATTGTCCCGGGGTTGTCCTGTAGCCCCAGATCCGGGTCGGCGTAACGGGCCTCCCCGTCCACGTCTTCGAGGAGAAAATCCATATACCCCGCCACCAGTTCCCGGTAGGTAGGGGCGCGAAAGCCCACGGAGTAAGTCATGCACGGCTCCAACGCCACTCCGTGATGGGCCAGTCGGGGCGGCAGATACAGCACATCCCCCGGTTCCAACACCCACTCCTGCTCGGCTTGGAAGTGGCGCAAAATACGCAGCTCCGTGTCCGCCAGCCAGTCGTTGGCGTTGGCGCGGGGGTTAATGCTCCAGCGCCGCCGACCCTGGGCCTGGATCAAGAACACATCGTAGTCATCCAGGTGGGGACCCACCGAGCCATGCTCGGGCGCATAGCTGATCATGAGGTCGTCCATTCGCCAGTCCGGCAGGAAACGAAAAGGCTCCAGGACCGCATGCAGGGCCGGAACATGCTTTTCCATATCCTGGACCAGCAGGGTCCAGTGGCTGTTGAGGAGGGTCAGAAACTCGGCCTCGGGAAAGGGACCGTGGCGCAGCTCCCAGGGCTTGGCGCCGCCTTGTTCCAGCACCAGCCGTGACTCCACGCCGTCCTCGCAGGCCAGACCGGCTAGTTCCTCGGGACTGACGGGGCTGGTGAAGCCAGGTAGGGCCGCAGGCAGCAGCAGGGGTTTTTTCTGCCAGTAGTGACGCAAAAAGCCCGCCGTCGTCAGCCCTTCGGGCAGATGCAGGGTCAGGCCCATTATTAAATGTTCCGGGCCTGGTCGGCGGCGTTGCCGGCATAGCCCGCCGGGGTCAGTTCCAGTAGCCGCCGCCGGGCCTCCTCGGGAAGGTCAAGCCCTTCTACGAAGGCCCGCAGGGCCACCCCATCTACCCGCCGACCCCGGGTCAGTGCCTTGAGCTTTTCATAGGGTTGCTCGATGCCATGGCGGCGCATCACCGTTTGGATGGGTTCGGCCAGCACCTCCCAGTTAGCCTCTAGATCGGCGGCCAGCCGGTGGGGGTCGGCCTCCAGCTTGCCGATGCCCTTGAGGGCGGCCTGGTAAGCGATCAGAGCGTGGGCGAAGCCGACCCCGAGGGTACGCAATACCGTGGAATCCGTGAGATCACGCTGCCAGCGGGATACCGGCAACTTGCTGGCCAGATGTTCGAACAAGGCGTTGGCCACCCCCAGATTGCCCTCGGCATTCTCGAAGTCGATGGGGTTGACCTTATGGGGCATGGTGGAGGAACCCACTTCCCCGGCCACGGTTTTTTGCTTGAAGTAGCCCAGGGCGATATAGCCCCAGATGTCCCGGCAGCAATCCAGCAGCACGGTGTTGAACCGGGCCACGGCGTGGAACAACTCGGCCATATAGTCGTGAGGTTCGATCTGGATGGTATAGGGGTTCCAGTCCAGGCCCAGGTCCCGGGTCACAAAGCCCTCGGTTAGGGCCGGCCAATCTAAATCCGGGTAGGCGGCCAGGTGGGCATTGTAGTTGCCCACGGCGCCGTTGATCTTGCCCAGCAGTGGCACCGCCGCCAGTTGTTCCCGTTGCCGACGCAGCCGGTGGACTACGTTGGCCAGCTCCTTGCCCAGAGTGGTGGGGGAGGCAGGCTGGCCGTGGGTGCGGGACAGCATGGGCAAGTCGGCGTGCTGGTGGGCCAGTCGGCGCAGAGCGTCGATGAGTTCGTCGGCCACCGGCAGCAGCACCTGAGTGCGGCCCTCCCGCAGCATCAGGGCATAGGCCAGATTGTTGATATCCTCGGAGGTGCAGGCGAAATGGATGAATTCGGCCACCGCCTCCAGTTCGGTATTGCCGGCGATATGCTCTTTGAGAAAATACTCCACGGCCTTGACGTCGTGATTGGTGGTGCGCTCGATGTTTTTCACCCGTCGCGCATGGTCCATCCCAAAATGCTCGACGATGCCATCCAGCACATGCCGGGCATGGACGCTGAGTTCGGGCACCTCAGGGATGCCTGGATGACGGGCCAAGGCTTGCAACCAGCGCACTTCCACCAAAACCCGGTGACGGATCAGGCCATACTCGCTGAAGATGGGGCGCAGATCATCGGTTTTGTCGGCGTAGCGGCCATCGACCGGGGCGATGGCGGTAAGAGGGGTCAGCTCCATGGCGGCTCCAGAGGTGGTTCTGAGATCATGGGCCGATGATACAGCATTGCCGCTGCTATGCTCAGACCAAGCCCATCGGGAGAAAACCCCATGTTCATCCTGCACGAACGACTGGCCCGGGACACCCTGGAAATCGCCCGGCTCGGGGTCAGCTTGGCGCTGCTGATGAAGGATCGTTCCTTCCCCTGGTTGATTCTGGTTCCAGAACGGGAGGGGGTGACCGAAATCCATCAGTTATCCCCCGAGGACCGAGGGCATTTGATGGAGGAAATCGCCACTGTTTCCCAGGTCTTGGAAACCCTGTTTCGACCCCACAAGCTCAATGTGGGCGCCCTGGGTAATCAGGTGCCCCAGTTGCATATTCATGTGATCGCCCGTTTCCGGAACGACCGGGCCTGGCCGGGACCGGTTTGGGGTAGCGGTCCGTCCGTGCCTTACGACGAGGAAGAATTGCACGAATTGCGGGAGCGATTGCGGGTGGCTCTAGGGTTAGCCTAACTCCCGGGGAACCCTGGAGACCACGGTGGGTCGGTGATTGATATGCCCGTTCAACCCATTTCGGACCCTACCCATGCAATTGCGCCTCGATAACCCCGCCGCCACTTTTCAGATCCGTGGCTACGGTGAAGGGTTTGTCACCGTCAATGACCGAAATCACAACTCCAGCCTGATCGTCACCCCCCAGCGGCTGGTGACCGATTGGCCCCCGGCGCGCTTCGCCGACCTGACGGAGGCTCACTTCGAACTGATTCTGGACCTGGAGCCGGAAATCGTGCTGCTGGGCACCGGCGTCCGTCAGCACTTTCCCCAGCCCCGGTTGACCCGACCGTTGATCGACCGGGGCATCGGGGTGGAGGTGATGGATACCGCCGCAGCCTGTCGCACCTATGCCATTGTCATGGCCGAGGGACGGCAAGTGGCGGCGGCCCTATTGCTGATCTGAGGCTCAGTCGGTATCAGGGGCGATGCCCGAGGGATAGCGGCTGAAATGCTCTCGGGTCAATTGAATGACCACCGAGCTGAGCAGCAGCAGGGAGATCAGGTTAGGCACCGCCATGAAGGCGTTGAGAGTGTCGGCCACCAGCCAGATAAAATCCAGATGCAGCACCGCGCCGATGGGCACGGCCAGGGTCCAGAGGATGCGAAACGGCTTTTCGCAGCGTTCCCCAATCAAGTACTCCCAGCACTTCTCCCCGAAGTAACCCCAGCCCAGAATGGTGGTGAAGGCGAACACCGCTAGGGAGATGGCCACCAGATAGCCCCCCACGCCCGGTAGGGTGGTCTCGAAGGCGGCGCTGGTCAGGGCCGCGCCACTCTCGCCGCTGCTCCAGACCCCGGAGCTGATGATGGCCAGCCCGGTCATGGTGCAGATGATCAGGGTGTCGATGAAGGTGCCCATCATGCCGATCAGCCCCGAGCGCACCGGGCTTTTGGTGGTGCCAGCGGCTTGGGCGATGCCAGCGGTGCCCAGGCCGGCTTCGTTGGAGAACACGCCCCGGGCCACGCCGAAGCGAATGGCGGCCATGACCGCAGCGCCAGCAAAACCGCCGGTGGCGGCCACCGGGGTGAAGGCATGGGTGAAGACCAAGCTTAGGGCCTCGGGGATGGCGGCGGCGTTGACCACCAGCACTACCAAGGCAAAGGCCACATAGGCCACGCACATGGTGGGCACCAGGGTCTCGGCCACTTTGCCGATACGCTTGATGCCTCCCAGCACCACCAGCCCCACCAGCACCATGATGATCAGCCCGGAGACCCATTCGGGGATGCCGAAAGAGGTGTCCAGCACGTCGGCCACGGCATTGGACTGGACCATATTGCCAATGCCGAAACCGGCCAGGCCCCCGAACAGGGCGAAGGCCCCTCCTAGCCAGGCCCAGCGTTTCCCCAGACCGTTTTTGATAGCGTACATGGGACCGCCCACATGGTCGCCGTTGCGATCCTGCTCCCGATAATGGACCGCCAGCAACACCTCGGAGTATTTGGTGGCCATGCCCACCAGGGCCGTACACCACATCCAGAACAGCGCCCCGGGACCGCCCAGGGCGATGGCTGTGGCCACCCCGGCGATATTGCCGGTGCCCACGGTAGCGGCCAGGGCGGTCATCAGCGCCGCGAAGGGGCTGATCTCGCCCGCTTCCTCGGGACCGGTTTTGCGTCCCCGCCAGGTCATTTTGAAGCCCAGGCCAATGCTGCGCAGGGGCATGAATTTGAGCAGGACCTGGAGGAATAGGCCAGTGCCCAGAATGGCCACCAGCATCCAGGGTCCCCAGACGATGCCGTTGATCACATTGACGAAATTGCTGATTGCTTCCATGTATTTCCCTCTCGGTATTGGTTGTTGGGAAGGGTCTTCGCTGTCGCCAGGGCCATCCGTCTCACAGGGCGCCGCCTCGGTTTTCGGAACGCCTAAGAAGATCGCTCAGGTGTCCTGTTCGTAGTCGGATAAGGGTGGGCAGGAGCATATCAAATTGCGATCCCCGTAGACATTGTCCACCCGCCCCACCGGCGACCAGTATTTGCTGACGCGCAGCCCCGGCATGGGAAACACTGCCTGCTCCCGGGAATAGGAATGAGTCCAGTCCCCAATCAGATCGGTCAGGGTATGGGGGGCGTTCTTGAGGGGGTTATCCTGGGGGTCCAGGTCGCCTTTCTCGATGGCCATGATCTCCTCGCGAATGTGGATCATGGCCTCGCAAAAACGGTCCAGTTCTTCCTTGGGTTCGCTCTCGGTGGGTTCGATCATCAGGGTGCCGGCCACGGGGAAGGACATGGTTGGGGCATGGAAACCGTAATCAATAAGGCGCTTGGCCACGTCGTCCACGCTGACCCCGGTGCGCTCCTTGATCTCCCGCAGGTCGATGATGCACTCATGAGCCACCATGTTATTGGGACCGGTGTACAGCACCGGATAATGCCCGGACAGGCGGCGGGCCACGTAGTTGGCGCTCAGAATGGCCACCTGGCTGGCTGCGGTCAGCCCCGGCCCCCCCATCAGGGCGATATAGGCCCAACTGATGGGCAGGATACCGGCGCTGCCATAGGGGGCGGCGCTTACCGGTCCCACCGGGCGCTCTCCCAGGGACCCATGGCCGGGCAGAAACGGCGCCAGATGAGCCTTGACCCCCACCGGCCCGACTCCGGGGCCGCCGCCGCCGTGGGGAATACAGAACGTCTTGTGGAGGTTCAAATGGGACACATCGCCGCCGTATTCCCCGGGGGCGCATAGCCCCACCTGGGCGTTGAGGTTGGCGCCGTCGATATAAACCTGGCCTCCATGCTCGTGGACGGTGTCGCAGACCTCCCGCACCGCCTCCTCGAATACGCCGTGGGTGGAGGGGTAGGTGATCATGATGGCGGCCAGGCGCTCACTGTGCTGGGCGGCCTTGGCCTTCAAATCCGCCAGGTCCACATTGCCTTGGGCGT
The DNA here is from genome assembly GCA_964597315.1 of uncultured Candidatus Competibacteraceae bacterium. Classification (GTDB taxonomy): domain Bacteria; phylum Pseudomonadota; class Gammaproteobacteria; order Competibacterales; family Competibacteraceae; genus CAZQXD01. The sequence continues at coordinate 30,413 of CAZQXD010000026.1, read as the reverse complement.
CGCACTTCACCACGATGACCTTGAGACCGGCCATCTGGGCCGACGCGGGATTGGTGCCGTGGGCGGAGCTGGGGATCAGACAAATATCCCGATGTCCCTGCTGCAGGCTCTGATGATAAGCCCGGATCGCCAACAGCCCGGCGTATTCCCCCTGGGCGCCGCTATTGGGTTGCAGGGACACGGCGTCGTAACCGGTGCAGGCGCACAGCCAGGCTTCCAGTTCGGCGATCAGGGTCCGATAACCCTGGGTCTGCTCCGGGGGGGCAAAGGGGTGGATATCACTGAACTGCCGCCAAGTGATGGGGATCAACTCGGTGGTGGCGTTGAGCTTCATGGTGCAGGAGCCTAGGGGGATCATGGCCCGGTCCAAGGCCAGATCCTTGTCCGCCAGATAACGCAGATAGCGCAGCATTCGGGTTTCCGAGTGATGGCTATTGAACACCGGATGGGTGAGAAAGGCGCTGCTCCGGGTGAGTGTCGCGGGGATGGCGTCAGGGGTGCGGGCCTCCAACTCGGCAAAGGTCGGCAGGGTGGCGCCAGGGGGGGCGAACACCGCCCACAGGCGCTCCACGTCATCCCGGGTCACGGTCTCGTCAAGGGATATGCCCATTGTGGTGGCGTCCAACGGGCGCAAGTTGATGCCCTGGTCCCGGGCCGCCTGGAGTACGGCCTGGGTGTACTGAGCGGTGGTCACCCCGAGGGTGTCGAAAAACGCCTCTGCGGTGACCGGATAGCCCAGTTGCCGCAGCCCCGCAGCCAGAGTGGCGGTGAGTCGATGCACCCGCCGGGCGATAGTTTTGAGTCCCTCCGGGCCATGGTAGGCGGCATACAGCCCGGCCATCACCGCCAGCAGGGCCTGGGCAGTGCAGATATTGCTGGTGGCCTTCTCCCGGCGGATATGCTGTTCCCGGGTCTGCATGGCCAGGCGATAGGCTTTCTGACCCCGGCTGTCCACCGACACACCCACCAGCCGGCCAGGCATTTGTCGCTTAAAGGCGTCCCGGGTGGCGAAGAAACCGGCATGGGGACCGCCGAAGCCCAGGGGCACGCCGAAGCGTTGGGCCGAGCCTACCGCCACGTCGGCCCCGAACTCCCCGGGAGGGGTGAGCAGGGTCAGGGCCAGCAGGTCGGCGGCCACCACCACCAGGGCCTGACCGGCGTGGGCCTTGGCCACCACCTGGGCATAGTCATGGATTGCCCCGGTGCTGGCCGGGTACTGAAGCAGCACCCCGAAACAGTCCTGGCCGTCCAGTTCGGTGAGCGGGTCCCCCACCACGACCCGAATGCCCAGGGGGTCGGCCCGGACCCGGATCACGTCGAGGGTTTGGGGGTGGCAGTCTTCGGCCACGAAGAACACCGGGCTTTTGCTCTTGGACAGCCGCTGGCAGAAGGTCATGGCCTCGGCCGCCGCCGTGGACTCGTCCAGCAGGGAGGCGTTGGCGATCTCCAGGCCGGTGAGGTCGGAGACCAGGGTTTGAAAATTCAGCAGCGCCTCCAGCCGACCCTGGGAAATCTCCGGTTGGTAAGGGGTATAGGCCGTATACCAGGCCGGGTTTTCCAGCACGTTTCGCAGAATCACCGTGGGCGTATAGCAGTTGTAATAGCCCGTGCCGATCAAAGACTTGAACACCTGATTCTGGGCCGCCAGTCCGGCTAGCTCGGCCAATACCTGGGATTCGCCCCGGCTGTCTTTAAGGTTTAGAGGCTGGTCGCGGCGGATATCCTGGGGGATCACCCGTTCCACCAGCGCGGCCATGGAATCCAGGCTCAGGGCGGCCAGCATAGCTGCCTGATCCGCCTCCCCGGGACCGATATGGCGACGGACAAAATCCTGGTTCTGCTCCAGGTCGGCAAAAGGGCGTGGTGACTGCGACATCGACATCTCCCAAGGGCTTGTGGTGGGCGCGGGTACTTGGCTCAACCCCGATAATAACGTTGCCGGACAAACGGCAGTTTTTCCACCCGCGCTGGCACCAGCTTGCCCCGCACCAGGGCGTTGAGCGCCGCGCCCGCTTGCGCATGGGCGGTTTCAACGTAGCCCATGGCCACCGGAGCGCCCACCGTGGGACCGAAACCACCGCTGGTGACCCGGCCCACTGGCCGACCGTCGGTGTCTTGAAGTTCGGCGCCCTCCCGTACCGGGACCTTGCCCTGGGGGCGGATACCCACCCGCTTACGGGCTACGCCGTCCCGCAACTGCTCCAGAATCACCCGATCCCCGGGAAACCCGCCGGCCCGCTCGCCCCCAGCGCGTCGGACCTTGGAAATGGCCCAGATCAGACCTCCCTCCACGGGGGTGGTGGTGGTGTCGATATCATGGCCGTACAGGCACAGGCCCGCCTCCAGGCGCAGGGAGTCCCGGGCGCCCAGGCCCACGGGGGCGACCTCGGGATGGGACAGCAGGGCGCGGGCCAGTTCCTCGGCGCGCTCCGCCGGTACGGAAATCTCGAAACCGTCCTCCCCGGTATAGCCAGAGCGGCTGATGAAGCAAGGGGCGCCCAGGATCTCCAAGCGCGCCGTGGTCATGAACACCAGCTCGGCCGCCTTGGGGACCAGCCGGGCCATGACCTCCCCCGCCTTGGGACCTTGCAGGGCCAGCAGCGCCTGGTCCTCTAAGACCTCCACGGCGCAGTGGTCGGCCAGATGGTGGCGCAGATGGGCGATGTCCTGGGCCTTGCAGGCGGCGTTGACCACCAGAAACAAATGCTCCTCGGCCTGGGTGACCATCAGATCGTCGAGGATGCCGCCGGCGTCGTTGGTGAACAGGGCATAACGCTGCTGGCCCGGTTCCAGCCCCAGGATATCCACCGGCACCAGGCTCTCCAGGGCCGCCGCAGCCGCTTCGCCAATCAGCCGGACCTGACCCATATGGGAGACATCGAACAACCCGGCCGCCTCTCGGGTGTGGGTGTGTTCCTTGAGGATGCCAGCCGGGTACTGGACCGGCATTTCATAGCCGGCGAAGGGCACCATCCGGGCGCCCAGTTCCCGGTGCAGAGGGTATAGGGGTGTTTTGGCCAGGGATTGGGTGCTATGGGTCATGGGTTCCTCCGGAGAGTGTCGGCCTACCGGGACGCCGCAGGAAGCGGCGCCGGATTCATACTGAGCATAGCCCACCGTCGGCCACCTGGCGGTCAGTAGCCGAACACCGGATTCCGTGCCATGCTGCCATGGCATCCCTATCTGATAGCCCAACTTCGAGACCCCATGAAACAACCCGCTCTAATCCTTGCCAACGGCTATTATCACACCCCCAACGGCAAGACCGCCCACGGCCTGGTCCGGGGCAGTGATCGCTTCGATATCCGGGCCGTCCATGACCCGGACTGCGCCGGACGCGACGCCGGGGAACTGCTGGACGGACGGCATCGGGGCATTCCGGTGTTAGGTTCCATCGCCGCCGCCCTGGAACTGGACCCGCCCCCCCGTTGGGCCATCGTCGGCATCGCCACCCACGGTGGGCTGTTCACCCCGGTGGTGCACGGCTCGCTGCTGGAGGCCATCGAGGCTGGCCTGTCCATCGTCAATGGCCTGCACGAATTCGCCGCTGACGATCCGGCGCTGGCCGCCGCCGCCGCCCGTCGGGGCGTGGAGATCATCGACGTGCGCAAGCCCGCGCCGCGCCGGGATCTGCATTTCTGGACCGGGGACGTCCATTCGGTACGGGCGCCGCGGCTGGCGGTGCTGGGGGTGGACTGCGCCATGGGCAAGCGCACCACCACCCGGCTGCTCACCCAGGCCCTGAGCGGCGCCGGGGTGCGGGCCGAAATGATCTACACCGGCCAGACCGGCTGGATGCAGAGTGGGCGCTTCGGCTTCATTCTCGACTCGGTGCCCAACGACTACGTGGCCGGAGAGTTGGAACACGCCATCGTCCGCTGTGACCGGGAGGCCCATCCCCAGGTGATCCTGCTGGAGGGGCAGTCGGGCTTGCGCAACCCCAGCGGTCCCTGCGGCGCCGAATACCTGGTATCCGCCGCCGCCCGGGGGGTAATTCTGCAACTGGCCCCGGGGCGGACCTTTTTCGAGGGCTACGAGACCCTGGGTCTAAAACTCCCCACGGCCCGGGAGGAAATCCAGTTGATCCAGTCCTATGGCGCTCGGGTTTTGGCCGTGACCTTGTACGGAGAAGGGCTGTCCGCCGAGGCCCTGAGCGACGCCCAACAACGGCTGAGGGACGAACTGGGCATTCCGGTGGTAAGACCCCTGGAGGAGGGGGTGGAGGCCCTGGTGCCGGTCATCCGCCAGTATCTGCGGGAGGAATCCCAGCCATGAAGATCACCGCCATCCATAGCCGGGTGGAGTCCTTTCCCCTGACCCGACCCTACAGCATCGCTTTTCGCCACATCGACCGGGTGGAAAACGTCATCGTCCAGGTCCATACCGACCGGGGGGCCGTGGGCCTGGGGGCGGCCTCCCCGGAGGCCTTCGTTACCGGCGAGACCGACGCCGCCTGCCGCGCCGCCCTGGACCCGGCGGCCCTGGACTGGCTGCTGGGCCGGGAGGTGCTGGAGCTGACCGCCCTGTGCCGGGAACTGGGTCAACGTCTGCCCGGCGCTCCGGCGGCCCGGGCGGCCCTGGACATGGCCTTGCATGACCTCTGGGGGCAGCGCCTGGGACGGCCCCTGGTGGAGTTGTTGGGCCGGGCCTGGCAGCGCCTGCCCACCTCCATCACCATCGGCATCAAGCCCCTGGACGAGACCCTGGCCGAGGCCGACGAGTACCTGGGCAAGGGCTTTCGGGTGCTCAAGGTCAAGACGGGTCGGGATCTGGACGAGGACCTGGAGCGGCTGGCCCGGCTGCGGGAGCGGGTGGGGCGGGAGATTGTCATCCGGGTGGACCCCAACCAGGGCTACGACGCCGACCAAGTTCGCCGCTTCGTGACCGAATCCGCCGCGCTGGACATCGAGTTTCTGGAACAGCCCATGGGCGCCGACCGGGTGGATGCCATGCGCACCCTGCCGGAGGCGGTACGCTCCCGGCTGGCCGCCGACGAGAGCCTGCTGGACGAGGGCGACGCCCTGGCCCTGGCCACTCCCCCGGCTGCCTGCGGAATCTTCAACATCAAGCTGATGAAATGCGGCGGCATTCATCCGGCCCGGCGGATCGCCGACATCGCCCATGTCGCCGGCCTGGAACTGATGTGGGGATGCATGGACGAAAGCGTCATCAGCATCAGCGCCGCCCTCCACGCCGCCCTGGCCTGTCCGGCCACCCGCTATCTAGACCTGGACGGCAGCCTGGACCTGGCCCGGGACGTGGCCACGGGGGGCTTTGTGCTGCAAGAGGGCTGTCTGGAGGTCACCGGGGCGCCGGGGCTGGGGCTGCGGCTGGTATAGCCCACGGCCCGCCAATGCTCACCGCTCCGCCGCGAGCGGCGCGGTGGCTTCGGAAGATGCGCTAAACGTCCTGGCGTCCTGGCCGATGGAATCCCACGGCGGCGCCAAGGGAGTCATGGCAATATAGCCTCGCATCTGGTAGCGTGTAGTCCCTTCTACAGCACCCTCCCGCTTTTCCGGCCCCGGCCCGCTCGCGGTTTGGCCACAACAGAACAGATGGTTATGACACGATTCATTTTTATCACCGGTGGCGTGGTGTCCTCCCTGGGCAAAGGCATCGCCGCCGCCTCTCTGGCCGCCATTTTGGAGGCCCGGGGGCTGAAAGTCAGCATGATCAAGCTAGACCCCTATATCAATGTGGACCCAGGGACCATGAGCCCCTTCCAGCACGGCGAGGTGTTCGTCACCGAGGATGGCGCCGAGACCGACCTGGACCTGGGCCATTACGAGCGCTTCGTGCGCATGACCGGCAGCCGCCGCAATAATTTCACCGCCGGGCGCATCTACGAGAACGTGATCCGCAAGGAGCGGCGGGGGGATTATCTGGGAGGGACGGTGCAGGTCATCCCCCATATCACCGACGAGATCAAGCACTGCATCCGCCTGGGGGCGGGTGACGCCGACATCGCCCTGGTGGAGATCGGCGGCACCGTGGGCGATATCGAGTCTTTGCCGTTTATGGAGGCCATCCGCCAGATGGGGGTGGAACTGGGCCATGACCGCTGCCTGTTCATCCATCTGACCCTGGTGCCTTATATCCCCTCGGCAGGGGAACTCAAGACCAAGCCCACCCAACATTCGGTCAAGGAGCTGCGCTCCATCGGCATCCAGCCGGACGTGCTGCTGTGCCGCTCTGACCGGGACATCCCCGCCGAGGAGCGGCGCAAGATCGCCCTGTTCACCAACGTCGAGCAGAAGGCTGTCATCACCGCTCGGGACGCCGACAGCATCTACCGCATCCCCTTGCTGCTCCACGATGATGGCCTGGACGACATCGTGGTGCGCAAACTGCGCATGGACCTGCCCCCCGCCGATCTCTCCGAATGGCAACGGGTGGTGAAGGCCATCGAGACCCCCAGCAACGAGATCAGCGTGGCTATGGTGGGCAAGTATGTGGACCTCACCGACGCCTACAAATCCCTCAACGAGGCCCTGCTCCACGCCGGCATCCATACCGGCACTAAAGTTCATATCCATTATTTGGACTCCGAGCAGATCGAGCGGGAGGGGGTGGACTGCCTGGCGGATATGGACGCCATCCTGGTGCCCGGAGGGTTCGGGGAGCGGGGCGTGGAGGGCAAGATCGCCGCAGTTCGTTACGCTCGGGAGCAGCGGATTCCCTATCTGGGCATCTGCCTGGGCATGCAGGTGGCGGTCATCGAATACGCCCGCCACCGGGCCGGGCTGGACAGCGCCCACAGCACCGAATTTCGCAAGGATACCCCTCATCCGGTGATTGGCCTGATTACTGAGTGGGTGACGGTTGCGGGGCAGCGGGAGCGGCGCACCGAGAACTCCGATCTGGGGGGCACCATGCGCCTGGGCGCCCAGCAGTGCCGATTGCTGCCCGACAGCCTGGCCGGGCGCACCTATAATCAGGAAGTGATTACCGAGCGCCACCGTCATCGCTACGAGTTCAACAACAACTACCTGCAACCCCTACAGCAGGCCGGCATGGCCTTTTCCGGGTGGTCCATGGACGGCGCCTTGGTGGAAGTGATTGAGTTGCCGGACCATCCCTGGTTCCTGGGCTGTCAGTTTCACCCGGAGTTCACCTCCAACCCCCGGGATGGCCACCCGCTGTTTCAAGGCTTTGTGACCGCCGCCCTGGCGTACCGTCAGGCTCGGCGGTGATGGTCTACATTTGCGCTACAGATTGGCGTTAACGGGACTGTGCGCCTATAACTCTGGCGATGGCCGCGTTTAGCCGTCGATTCGCCATACCCGTTGGGTATGACCCACCACAGTCGGCAAATACAACCGGAGTAAAGACCGATGTCAGCGATCAAAGATATCCACGGCCTTGAGATTTTGGATTCCCGAGGCAATCCCACCGTGCAGGTGGAAGTGACCCTGGACTCTGGGGCCAAGGGCAGCGCCGCCGTACCCTCCGGGGCCTCCACCGGCACCCGAGAAGCCGTCGAGCTGCGCGACGGCGACGCCAAGCGGTATCTGGGCAAGGGGGTAAGCAAAGCGGTGGCCGCCGTCAACGGCGAACTGAAAGCCGCCCTGACCGGGATGGACGCCCAGGATCTGGGGGCCGTGGACCGCAAGATGATTGAGCTGGACGGCACCGAAAACAAAAGCCGACTGGGGGCCAACGCTCTGCTGGGCATTTCTCTTGCCACCGCCAAGGCCGCAGCGGCCGAGAACGGAGTGCCCCTGTACCGGCACCTGAACCCCAACGGTCCCTATACCCTGCCGGTGCCCATGATGAATATCATCAATGGCGGCGCCCACGCCGACAACTCCGTGGACATGCAGGAATTCATGGTGATGCCGGTGAACTTCCCGAACTTCCGGGAAGCCCTGCGCTGCGGGGTGGAAGTGTTTCACGCTCTCAAGAAAGTCCTCAAGGGCCGGGGTTACAACACCGCCGTGGGCGACGAGGGCGGTTTCGCCCCGGACCTGCCCTCCAACGAATCGGCCCTGGAAGTGGTCATGGAAGCCATCGACAAGGCGGGCTACCAGGCTGGCGATCAGGTCATGCTGGCCATGGACCTGGCCAGTTCCGAGTTCTATAAAGGCGGTAACTATGTCCTGGAGTCCGAAGGCAAGTCCTTTTCCGCCCAGGAATTCGGAGACTGGCTGGCGGACTGGGCGGACCGTTACCCGATCATCTCCATCGAGGATGGTCAGGACGAAAGCGACTGGGACGGCTGGGCCTATCTGACCCAAAAAATCGGCAACCGGGTGCAACTGGTGGGCGATGACCTGTTTGTCACCAACACCAAAATCCTCAAGCGGGGCATCGACGAGAGCATCGCCAACTCCATCCTCATCAAGTTCAACCAGATCGGCACCCTGACCGAGACCCTGGAAGCTATCAAGATGGCCGAGGATGCCGGCTATACGGCGGTGATTTCCCACCGCTCCGGGGAGACCGAGGACACCACCATCGCCGACCTGGCCGTGGCCACCACCGCCACCCAGATCAAGACCGGCTCCCTGTGCCGCTCCGACCGGGTGGCCAAGTATAACCGGCTGCTGGCGATCGAGGACGAGCTGGGTTCAGCGGCCCGTTACGCCGGGCGTGACGCCTTCAAGATCAAGGGCTGAGCCGGGGGCAAGGGGATGGTGGCGAAGCTGCTGATCCTGGGGCTGGCCGGAGCGTTGCTGTATCTCAACAGCGTACTCTGGTGGTCCGAGGATCGGGGCCTGCCCAAGCTGCGTGGCCTGGAGGCGGCCATCTCCGCCCAACAGGAGGAGAATGCCCGGCTCACGGAGCGCAACCAGGCCCTGGAGGCGGAGGTGTTGAGCCTCAAGGAGGGGCTGGCGGCCATCGAGGAACGGGCCAGGTCCGAGCTGGGCCTGATCCGCCGGGGCGAGACCTTCTTCCATGTGATGGAAGAACCCGCCCCCCTCTCTCGGCCATGACCGCCTGGGCGGTAGTGCCCGCCGCCGGGATAGGGCGGCGCATGGGCGGCGATCTGCCCAAGCAGTATCTGCCCCTAGCCGGGCGTACGGTGCTGGAGCATAGCCTGGCCGCGCTGCTGGACTGCCCCCGGATCGCCGGGGTGGTGGTGGTGACGGCAGCGGCGGACCCCTATTGGGCGCGGGTCCGGGGACGATTGCCCGGGCCGGTGATTCAGGCTGAGGGCGGCGCTGAGCGTTGCCACTCGGTGCGTAACGGCCTGGCGGCCTTGGCTGGCTGGGCCGAGGCCGAGCATTGGGTGCTGGTCCACGACGCCGCCCGGCCCTGTCTGCGCCCCGAGAATATCGATCGACTCATGGATGAACTGGCCCATGACCCGGTGGGGGGGCTGCTGGCGGCCCCGGCCCTGGACACCATGAAGCGTTCCGACGCCGATGGCCGGGTGACGGCCACCGTGGATCGGGTGGGTCTATGGCATGCCCAGACCCCCCAAATGTTTCGTTACGAATTGCTGGTCCAAGCACTGGACGCGGCCCTGGCCGCAGGCCGCCTGGTGACCGACGAGGCCGCCGCCCTGGAGGCCGCTGGTCATGCCCCCCGGTTGGTGGAGGGCCATTCCGACAACTTCAAGATCACCCGCCCTGGGGACTTGGCCTTGGCCGAGTTCCACTTGGGTCGGCGTACCCATGCCATGGAGTGAGACTGTACCCTATGCGTATCGGCCACGGTTTCGACGTCCACGCCTTCGGCCCAGGGGATCACATCATTCTGGGTGGGGTGCGGATTCCCCATAACCGGGGTCTGGTGGCCCATTCCGATGGCGATGTGCTGCTCCACGCCCTGTGCGACGCCCTGCTGGGGGCCGCCGGGCTAGGGGATATTGGCCGTCATTTCCCGGATAGCAGCGCCGAATTCAAGGATGCCGACAGCCGGGGTCTGTTGCGTCGGGTGCTGGCGCAACTGGAGGAACAAGGGCTGCGCCCGGTCAACGTGGACCTGACAGCCATCGCCCAAACCCCAAGACTGGCCGCCCATATCCCGGCCATGGGCCGGACAATCGCCGCTGACCTAGGCCTTGATCCCTCCCGGGTTAACGTCAAGGCGACCACCACGGAACGGCTGGGTTATATCGGCAGGGAGGAGGGCATCGCCGCCCATGCGGTGGCGCTGTTGGACGAGACCGGCGTTCGATGAGCGATACCCTGCCCCGGGCTGCTGGCCTGCCCCCGATCCGTGGCCGGTTGCGGACCATGCCGGAAGACTTTCAGGTGGTGGAAGACCTGGGCTTCGACCCGTCCGGCGCCGGCGAGCATGTGCTGCTGCGGGTGCGAAAACGAGAGGCCAACACGGAGTGGGTGGCCCGGCGGCTGGCAGCCTGGGCCGGGGTGCCGGCCCGGGAGGTGGGTTTCGCTGGACTCAAGGACCGCAACGCCGTCACCGTGCAATGGTTCTCGGTGCGCCTGGCCGGCAGACCGGAGCCGGACTGGTCGGCCTGCGGCGATGAGTCCTTCACCGTGCTGGAATACCACCCCCACGACCGCAAGCTCAGGCGCGGGGCGCTCAAGGGCAACGTATTTCGTATCGTGGTCCGGGATATGGAGGGGAACCGAACCGAGCTGGAGTCTCGCTTGGCCCGCCTGGCCGCCCGGGGGGCGCCCAATTATTTCGGCGCCCAGCGTTTCGGCCACAGTGGCGGCAATCTAGCCCGGGCTGAGGCCATGTTCCTGGGGGAAGAGCGGGTGCGGGACCGCCATCGCCGGAGTTTGTACCTGTCCGCCGCCCGATCCGAGATTTTCAATCAACTGCTGGCCCGGCGGGTGGCCGAGGATACCTGGAGCCGTCCGCTGCCAGGGGATGTGATGATGCTGGAGGGCAGCCATAGCGTGTTTGCCGCCCCAGAAGCGGATGATCTGCTGGAGCGCCGCGCCGCAGTGCAGGATATTCACCCCACCGGTCCCCTGTGGGGACGGGGAGACTTGGCCAGTGGCGGCGGCGTGCGGGTTCTGGAAGAGGCCCTGGCTGCACTGTTTCCGGTATTCCGTCAGGGGCTGGAAGAGGCGGGTCTCAAGCAGGAACGCCGCGCACTGCGGGTCAAGGTGACGGGGCTGGAGCTAGAGTCGGTGGCCGCCGACGTCGTGGCCCTGCATTTCCGTCTTCCGGCTGGGGCCTACGCCACGACCGTGCTGCGAGAACTGGTGGATTTCACAGAATAAGGGCCTCCGAAAAAGAGCCTGGTGGATGTAAACGGGAGAGGGAATCGACCTGGTGGGCTGGGAATACAAGGTTATGGAGTCGCTGGCGGTGGGCCGGGGGGCGGGGTGGTGAGTAACGTCGGCGCCGCTGCGTTGAGCGGGCGCCGTTTGAGCCGCAATGTGCTGTGGAATCTGCTAGGCCATGGCGCGCCCCTACCGGTGGCTGTCGTGGCCATTCCCTTATTGGTGGAGGGTCTAGGGACCGAGCGTTTCGGGGTGCTAGCCCTGGCTTGGACGCTGGTGGGCTATTTCAGCCTTTTCGATCTGGGCCTGGGTCGGGCCTTGACCAAACTGGTGGCCGAGCAACTGGGCGCCGGACACAGCGCCGCCATACCGGGCCTGGCCCGCGCCGCCCTGGCGCTGATGAGCTTGTTGGGCATTGCTGGCGGCGTGCTGCTGGCGGTTCTCTCCCCCTGGCTGGTGCGGCAGGGGTTGAACCTACCTATCCCGCTCCAAAGCGAAACCCTCCAGGCCCTTTATCTACTCAGCTTGGCCCTGCCCCTGGTGATTCTCAGCACCGGCTTGCGGGGCATCCTGGAAGCCTATCAACGCTTCGATCTGGTCAATCGGGTGCGTATCCCCCTGGGTCTGTTCACCTTTCTCGGTCCTCTGGCGGTACTGCCGTTCAAGGCCGAACTAGCGCCCATGGTGGCGGTCCTGGCCGCGGCCCGATTGCTGTCTTGCGGAGCCTATCTGGCCTTGTGCCTGAAGCTGCTGCCCGGCTTGCGGGGCCGGGGATTGGATCGGGGGGGCTTGCGATCCTTGCTGAGCCTTGGGGGCTGGATGACGGTGAGCAATGTGCTGGGACCGCTGATGGTCTATCTGGACCGGTTCCTGATCGGCGCCCTGGTGTCCATGAGCGCTGTGGCCTATTACACCACCCCATACGAAGTGATAACCAAGCTATGGATTGTGCCGAGCGCCCTGGTGGGGGTGCTGTTCCCCGCGTTCGCCGCAGAACTGGTGCGGGACCGCCCCCGGGCTGCCTGGTTATTGGGACGGGGCATGGCCTACACGGCCTTATTGCTGTTTCCCGTAATCCTGATCGTGGTGACCTATGCCCACCAGGCCATGGCTGGGTGGCTAGGACCGGATTTCGCCCAGGAGAGCGCCCGGGTGCTGCAATGGCTGGCCGTGGGGGTGTTCCTTAACGCCGTGGTTCGGGCGCCCTTTGTCCTGATCCAGAGCGCTGGCCGCCCCGATTTGACCGCTAAGCTGCATGTGCTGCAACTGCCTTTTTACCTTCTGGCCCTATGGTGGTCCCTCAAGGGCCACGGAATAGAGGGGGCCGCCGCCGTCTGGGCGGGACGGGTGTTGCTGGATGCGGCGATACTGTTGTGGCTGGCCGGACGCTTGCTGCCCGAGGCGAAGCTAGCGTTGCGGATCACCGGGGCCTTGCTGGGCGTGGCCGTGGGGTTGCTGGCGGTGGCTGGGCTAGAGCTGAACCCTCAATTCAAGGCCGGATGGTTGATATGGATTTTACTGGCCGGGGGTTTTCTGGCCTGGCGTTATCTTCTCGATACCGAAACCCGTTTGCGGATGCGGCGCGTGTTGCGGCTGAAACCGAACCTGTGAAGGCACACCTCATGACTCTGGACGCCCCCCTCGAAATCCGCGTTCGCCCGCGCCCCCATTGTTATTTATGCGGTCGCCCTGGCCAGGCGTTCCATCAGGGTCTTGCCGACCTGGCTTTCGGCGTTCCCGGCCGCTGGCATCTAAAACGCTGCCCCGATACCCATTGCGGTCTGGCCTGGCTGGACCCCATGCCCTTGGAGGAGGATATCGGCCTGGCCTACCGGGACTACCATACCCACGGTCGGGGTTCGATCCGCCAGCGGAGCGGCGGCGTCTACGCTGTGTATCGCTATTTGCGGCGGGGTTATCTGGCTGCCGCCTGGGGCTATGGCGGGGTGGGCGTTGTCCAGCGCGGTCTGGGAGGCTGGTTGCGGCTGGCGCCGCCGGTGGCCGGTAATATCGCCTGGAATCTCCGTTATCTCCGCGCCCAACCCGGCGGTCGACTGCTGGATGTGGGCTGCGGGGATGGAGCTTATCTGGCCCTGATGGAGGAATTGGGCTGGCATGGGGAAGGCCAGGAAGTGGACCCGGCGGCGGCGCGGCGGGCCAAGGAGCGGGGCCTGACCGTACACCTGGGACCATTACGGGAGCTGGGGCTGGTCGAGAGCAGTTACCATGCAATCACCCTGTGTCATGTGTTGGAGCATGTCCATGATCCTCTGGGCCTGCTGGTGGAATGCCGACGGCTGCTGCGCCCCGGCGGGATACTGGTGCTGTCCCTGCCCAATCTGGACAGCGCCGGGCACCGTCGCTTCGGCCCGGCCTGGAGGGGGCTGGAGCCACCCCGGCATATCCATTTATTCACACCCTCCAGCCTGAGAACCCTGGTCGAACGGGCTGGATTCCAGGTCCGGTCCCGAACCTCGGCCCGCCTGGCGGCGGGCATGTACCAGCTCAGCGCCCGCCAGCGTCCTGCTGGCCCGGGGCTGCTGCTGAGGCCTCGGGCGGCGCTGTTTCAACTCGGGGAGACCGCCGCCGTAGGGGCGGGATGGGCCGTGGGGGAGGAATTGATCCTGGAGGGCGTCAAACCTTGAACCGCAAGACCCTGGGTCGGCTGTGGCGAGGTTTCTACCAGTATGGCGCGATTCTCACGGGCCATATTCCGGCCCACTGGCTGAGAAACCTGATTTATCGGCGGCTTTTCAGGCTGTCCCTGGGGCGGGGCGCGGTGATCTATGGCGGAGCGCGATTGCGGGACCCCTGGAATATCCGCATCGGCGAGGGCAGCGTTGTCGGCGAGCTGGCTATTCTCGATGGCCGTGGCGGCTTGACCCTGGGCGCCCATGTGAATCTCAGCAGTGGGGTCTGGATCTGGACCATGGACCACGCCATGAACCATCCCGATTTCGCCGCCCGCACCGCTCCAGTGACGATCGGAGACTACGCCTGGATAAGCTGCCGGGCAGTGATCCTGCCCGGGGTCAGCATAGGCCAGGGGGCGGTAGTGGCGGCTGGGGCGGTGGTCACCCAGGACGTGCTGCCCCATACGGTGGTGGGCGGGGTGCCGGCTAGGGCCATCGGCAATCGCGTCCCTGGGTTGCGCTACCGCCTGGGTGGGCCGGTGCCTTTTATATGAGCGGCATGGGCCAATGACCCGCCTGTGGCGCCTGTGCCTGTGTCTGGTGTTGCTGGTGCTGGGATTTCGGCTGCTGAGCTTTACGCCCCTACCTGGAATCTGGCATCTAGAAAACCTGTTTGTCCTGCTGGTATTGGGCGCTGTGGCCTTGCTGTTGCTGCGTCGTTTGCTGTCCCGGGGCCTGGTGTTCTACCGCCTGGAACTGTATATCCTGCTGCTGCTGCTGCTGCCGGTGCTGTCCGCCCTGATGGCCCGTGCCGAGTTCGGCCAGCCCCTAGTATACGGAGTGCTGGCCCAGCGCAATCTCTGGCTGGCGGGGGTGGCGTTGCTGTTATTCGAGGCCCTACGCCGGGGGCTGGTGCGGGTGACGGATATCAAGGCCGCGCTGTTGGTGCTGGCCTGGGGCTCGCTGCTGGCGTATCCAGTGCTGGCCGGCAGTCTTGATCCCCTGAGCTACCTGAACTATCCCGGATTCGTCAACTTTAGCGAGCGGCGGGGCGGGTTTCGCTTTAATTTCAATCCGATGTTTATTGTGTTTGGATTCCTGTACTACGGCTTCGCGTTACTGGACCGGGGCCGACCGCGCCATGCTGTCTGCGCGGCGGCGTTTCTTTTCTACCTGGTGTATTGGCATACCGGGCGCTCCCTGCTGCTGGCCCTGGGGGCGGCTTTTGGGCTGCTGTTCCTACTGCGCCAGCCCTTGGAGAAAACTCTCGTTTACCTGCCCGCAGCGGTTTTGCTGGTGGTGGCGACGCCGGTGCTGCTGATGGTGATCGACCCGGCGCGCCTGAGCATTCTGGGGGGGTTGTTCGGGGATGCCTTCGGGGTACTGCTGGGCCGGGTCGGGGCCGACGCCTCCGCCAATATCCGTCTGGACGAACTGCAATTGGCCCTGCCGTTCATTCGCCGCAACTGGTTATTGGGCAGCGGTGATCTGAGCCACCAGTGGAATGGGGCCTACACCGAGGTCCTGGGTTACTTCTACCCTTCGGATATCGGCGTGTTCGGCATTCTGTTTATGTACGGGGTAGTGGGGCTATTGCTGCTCAATTACCAGTATCTGCTTGCCCTGCGCGGCAGCCGACTGGCCGGGTGCGTTGGAGAGCGGGCTTTCGTGGATGCCTGCTCAGGCTTCGCGCTGTTTTATTTCATTTACTCCCTGGCCACGGGAGCCAATGCCTTTTTTCCGGCCGATAGCCTGTGTTTCGTGGCGGTTTTGTATTATCTGGGGCTGCGCCGGGCAGCGGTGGCCAGCGCCACAACCGGTAGGCCAATATCGCCGGGAACCGTACCGGCGCAACATCAGGCAGGCGAACGGCAGACAGTCAGCCAGGACCGCCAGACCGGGCAGGCTCCGGGGAGGGAACGATGAACAGCGTAGTGATAGTGGTCAACTACAACAACCGAAGCGACACCGCCGCCTGTATCCGTTCCCTGGCCGCCACCCCGCAGCCGCCGCCCCTGGTGATCGTAGACAACGGCTCCCGGGAAACCGGCCTGGAAGCCGATCTGGCGGGCTACCCCCATGGCTGGATTCTGTATGCTGGCGAGAACCTAGGTTTTGGCCGGGGCGTTAATCTGGGCATCCGTTGGGCCTTGACCCACACGAAGTGCGAGTATCTGTTCATTCTCAATAACGACGCCAGCGTGGAGTTCGATACCCTCGACCGGCTGGAACAAGCCCTGGAAGACCACCCCGAGGCCGGGTTGGCCACCCCTCGAATCGTGATGGCCGATGACCCAAAGCGGCTCTGGTACGGAGGCGGGGAGGTGGATTGGCTCAGAGGCTCGGCCCGAGTGCCTGGCTACCTGGGGCCTGCCGATGCTTCTCTAGCCCTGACCGCCCGGGACGTGGCCTTCGCCAGTGGTTGCGCCATGTTGGTGCGCCGACGGGTATTTCAGGAGCAGGGAGGTTTCGATCCCCGTTATTTTATGTACGAAGAGGATCTGGAGTTCTGTCTGCGGCTGCGGGAGGCGGGCTGGTCCCTACGTTACAAGCCCGAGGCCGTGGTCCGGCACCGGGGGCAGGGCAGCCAGCGTCGGCCCGGGGAGGCGTTTTTGCCCCTCCGCCACCCACGCAACCCCCGATTGGCCTTTTATTTGCATCACATTATCCGCAACCGGCTATTGACCATGGACCGGCATGCACAGGGCTGGCGGGCAGTGGGTTTCTGGCTGGCGTTTACGCCGTATTGGTCGCTGCACTGCCTGCGCTATCTGCTTTACCGGCGCTGGGATGCAGTGGCGGCGGTGGGGCGGGGACTGATAGCGTATCTGATCGCCCGGCGGGGGGCGTTTGTGGACGAATTATCCCCCGGAGCGGATTAGCCGCCACAAAATACAACAATAAAAGGGACGCAGACGTTGGTTGCCCAATTGGACGCCCGCTATATCAAACAAGGTCCTGGCCGGGCCTGGGTTCGGTTGTTTAGCTATGCCCTGTTCGAGGGCAGGCCCCTGACCACCCGAGGCCGCTGGATCAATCCCCTGGTGTTCGCCCATTTCGCCCTGGAAAAGCGCCTGCCACCTCTCAAAAAAGTGCAACGGCCGGTGTTCATTATCGGCACCGGGCGCAGCGGCACCACCATTCTCGGCGTGCTTCTGTCCATGCACCGCCAGGTGGGATTTCTTAACGAACCCAAGGCGCTGTGGCATGCCATCCACCCCGAAGAAGATGTCATCGGCAGCTATAGCCACGGCCCGGCCCACTACCGGCTGGGAGCCGACGCCGCCGATCGCCGGACCCAAGCGGCGGCCCGGCGGCTGTTCGGGGCCTACCTGCGCCTGAGCGGCCAGGAGCGGCTGGTGGATAAATATCCCGAACTGATATTTCGGGTGCCTTTCGTCAAGGCCATCTTCCCGGATGCCCGGTTTCTGTTCCTGGTCCGCAACGGCTGGGATGCCTGCGGTTCTATCGCCGACTGGTCCCAGCGCCGGGGGCTGCGCGCCGGGGGCGAGGTTCACGACTGGTGGGGCGTGAATGACCGAAAATGGCGGCTGATGGTGGAGCAACTGCTGCTCCCGGACCCTGAACTGGGGCCGCTGCATGACTGGGCGGGCGGTCTGGACGATCATCTGCATCGGGCGGCGGTGGAGTGGATCGTCACCATGAATGAAGGGCTAGGCCAACAGGCCCGGTTCCCGGAGGCAGTGTATACGGTGCGCTACGAGGACTTAGTGGCCCAACCCCGGCGGGAACTGGCCAAAATCCTGGCGTTCTGCGGCCTGGCAAAAGACGCCGCCTGTCTGGACTATGCCGACGCCACCCTGAGTCGGTCCCGGTCCCATCCCCGGTTCGCCTTGCCCGCCCCCCTGGAAGCGCCGTTCCGGCGGACCCTGGCGGCCCTGGGCTACGGAGAGGACGGCTAAACCATGGTCGATACCCCGAAGGTGGCTATTATCGAACCCGTGGGGGGCCACGGTGGAATGCATTACTACGACTTCGGCCTGGCCGGGGGGCTGGTCCGGGCCGGTCTCCATGTCACTCTGTACACCTGCGACGCCACCCGCCCGCCGCCCGGGGCGGCCTTCGAGGTGCAGCCGAGCTTTCGCGGGGTTTATGGCAAAGCCCCCCGGTCGTTACGGGCCTTGCGCTATATCCGGGGCCTGCTGTCCAGCCTGCTCCAGGCCCGCCGCCAGGGGGTGCGGATCGCCCATTTTCATTTTTTCCAGACCTCGGTTCTGGAATGGCTATGTCTGGCCGCCGCTCGCGCCTTGGGCTTGCGAACCGTGGTGACCGCCCATGACGTGGCAAGCTTCGCCGGGGAGGACACGCCCCGTCTGGCCCGACCCATTTACCGATTGGCCGAGCGGGTGATTGTTCACAACGCCGAAAGCCGCCGGGCTTTACTGGCCAGGATGCATCTGCCGGAGGCCCAGGTGCGCATCATTCCCCATGGGGATTACAGCGAATTTATCCCCCCGCGCCCGGAGCGGAGGGTGGCCCGCGCCCGCCTGGGATTGCCCGCAGATGCCCCGGTGCTGTTGCTGTTCGGCCAGATCAAAGCCGTCAAGGGACTGGACCTGTTGTTAGAGTCCTTGCCGGCGGTGGCCGCCGTTTTTCCCGGACTGCGGTTATTGGTGGCCGGCCGACCCTGGAAAGACGATCTGGCCCGTTACCGGACCCTGGCGGCGGAGCGGGGCGTGGAGAGCAAGGTCAACTTCCACGCCGGGTTCGTGGCCGATGGGGACGTGCCGTTTTATTACCAGGCCGCCGATCTGGTGGTGCTGCCATATCGGCGCATCTATCAGAGCGGCGTACTCCTGATGGCCATGAGTTACGCCCGGCCAGTGCTGGTTTCGGATCTGCCGGGCATGTTGGATATTGTCGAGGATGGGCGCAACGGCCTGGTGTTCCGGGCCGGGGACGCCCAGCATCTGGCCGAGCGGCTTATCCAGGCGCTGTCACAGCCGGAGCGATTGGAGGCATTGGCCAGGGCTGGCCAGACCACGCTTCGGGAAAACCATAACTGGACACACCTGGGACGGTTGACCAGAGATATCTACCACGGACTGGAATCACTATGAAATTGGCTATTTTGGGAACCCGGGGTATTCCTGCGCGACACGGGGGATTCGAAACCTTCGCCGAACACCTGGCCCTGTACCTGAGCGACCGGGGTTGGGCGGTCACCGTGTACTGCCACGAGGACGGGCGCGGCCCGATCCGTGAGGCGGACTGGCGGGGGGTGCGGCTGATAAAGGCGCCGGCCCTGTCACAGAGCGCCTTGGGCAGTATCCTCTATGACTGGCGCTGCATCCTCCACGCCGCCCGGGAGGGGGGGCCGGTGTTGGTGTTGGGTTATGGCACCGCCCTGTTCTGTCTGGTGTTCCGGCTGCGGGGTATACCGTGTCTGATCAATATGGACGGCATCGAGTGGCGGCGGGCCAAATGGGGACCCCTGGCTCGGGCCTGGCTGTACCTCAATGAACGGCTGGGCTGCTGGCTGGGCAATGGCCTGATCGCCGATCACCCGGAGATCAAGGCCCATCTGTCGTCCCGGGTCCGGGCTGACAAGATTACCGTCATTCCCTACGGCGCCGATCCGGTGTCCAAGGCTAATGCCGCCGCCCTGGCGCCCTTCGGCCTGATCCCCGGGAGCTATGTGTTGGTGGTGGCCCGGCCGGAGCCGGAAAATTCCATTCTGGAGATCGTCAACGCCTTCAGCCGCCGCCGCCGCTATCTCAAGCTGGTGGTGCTGGGGGACTACCGGCCTGGGCAGGATGCCTATCACCGCCGGGTGCGGATGGCGTCCGGGGAGGAAGTGCTGTTTCCGGGGGCGGTGTACCGGACCGAACAGATGCAGGCGCTGCGCTACCATGCCCGCTTGTATATTCATGGCCACACCGTGGGCGGCACCAACCCCTCCCTGGTGGAGGCCCTGGGCGCCGGTTCCCCGGTGCTGGCCCAGAATAACCGTTTCAATCGCTGGGTGGCGGGGCCGGGGGCGCGGTATTTCCAGGGGACGGACGATTGCGCCCGGATATTAGACAGCCTGCTGGACGATCCCGACGCCTTGGCGGAGATGGCCGAGGCCAGCCGCCAGCGGTTCCGGGAGCGGTTTACCTGGGAGGCGGCGCTGCACGCCTATGAGGAGCAGGCCCTGGCCTGTGTTCCGATCATGGCCTGCCGTGCGCGGCGCCTAGATTAGCCGCTGACACCTGGCCCTAGGGCTGGGTTTGGGTTTGGGTCTGGGTCTGGGGTTCGGTCTCCACCACCGGCAGTTGCTCCATGGCGGGAAAATACGTGGCCATGATCTGGTTGTGCATCTCCCCTAAACCGATCTGCAACTGGTCCATGAACTCGTGCAGCCCCTGTTGGGCCAGTTCGGCGATTTGCGCCCCGGCGACGGTCTGTTGCAGGTTGGACAGGGCCGTCAGGGGCGGCCCGTTGTGGGGGAGCTTTTCCAGGCATTCGGCCATGGCCTCCAGGCAGTGGCGCACCGCCCGGGGAAACAGGGGGTCTTGGAGCAGAAACCGCAGCACGTCCGGTCCCCGCACCCGCAGCCGTACCTGCTGGCGGTACATCTGGTAGGCGTTCATGGACTTGAGCAGGCTCATCCACTGGATGCCGTCGAAGGGATCGACCCCTTCGCTCTCCCGGTGCCCCAGCAGATTGGCGGTGCGCACGTCAATGATGCGGGTGGTCATGTCGGCCCGTTCCAGATTGCGGCCCAGGCGCACGAAATCATAAGCCGAGGTGTGGCTCATGGTGCCCGCGAGCAGACCGGTCAACTGCTGGGTGGACAGTATGACCTGTTTTAGGAAGGGGTAGCGCCCGCGCCGAGTAATACCCCGCTCCACATGCTGGTGGGCATAGATCAAAATATCGTTGATCTGCTCCCAGGCGGCTTGGGGCACGGCGTCCCGGGTGGTGCGTAGGTTCTCCCGGGCCGCTATCAGAGACGCAAGAATGGAGCTGGGGTTGCGCTTGTCAGCCAGCAAAAACCGCACCACGCTGGCTTCATCGGGTTCGTCGTAGCGTTCCTTGAAGGCACTCCAACTGCCAGTGATAATGAGCAATGGCTCCCAGCCAAAACGAGCCGCCTGGGGCAGGTCCAGCAGCAGATTGGCGGTGACGTTCACCAGCCGGGCGGTATTTTCGACCCGTTCGATATAGCGGGCCATCCAATAAATGTTTTGCGCGACGCGTGACAGCATGTTCAGCCCTCCGACTCGACAATCCAGGTGTCCTTACTGCCCCCGCCCTGGGAGGAGTTGACCACCAGGGAGCCTTTTTTGAGGGCTACCCGGGTCAGGCCCCCGGTGGTGACGTAGGTGTGGGGTCCGGACAGGATAAACGGCCGCAAGTCTACGTGACGGGGTTCCATGATTTGGTCGCAGAGGGTGGGGGTGGTGGACAGCGCCAAAGTGGGCTGGGCGATGTAGTTGCGGGGATTTTTCTGGATCAGTTCGGCGAAATGCTGGTGTTCCTCGGGCGAGGCGTAGGGTCCCACCAGCATCCCATAACCACCTGATTCGTTGGCGGGCTTAACCACCAGTTTATCCAGGTTGGCCAGCACGTAGTCCCGTTCCTGGTCCCGCATGCACACATACGTGGGCACGTTGGGGATGATAGGGTCCTGATCCAGATAGTATTTGATAATATCGGGCACAAAGGCGTAGATCGCCTTGTCGTCGGCTACCCCGGCTCCGGGGGCGTTGGCCAGAGCCACGTTGCCGGCTCGCCAGGCTCGCATCAGCCCCCGTACGCCCAGGGCCGAGTCGGGCCGGAATACCTCCGGGTCCATGAACAGGTCGTCGATGCGCCGGTAGATCACGTCCACCCGGTCCAGGCCCTCGATGGTGCGCATGTACACGCAGTCGTCGTCCCCCACCACCAGGTCCGAGCCTTCCACCAGTTCCACGCCCATTTGCTGGGCCAGGTAGGCGTGTTCGAAATAGGCGGAATTGTAGATGCCCGGGGTCAGCACCACGATGCAGGGATTGTCCCCAGGGCGGGGGGAGAGGCTGGCTAGGGTGTCGTAAAGGTGAGGACAATAATCGTCCACCGGGCGGATGCGTTGAGTCTCGAACAGTTCCGGGAACGCCCGCTTGGTGATTACCCGGTTTTCCAGCATATAGGACACCCCCGAGGGCACCCGCAAGTTGTCCTCCAGCACATACAGGGTGCCGTCCTTGTCCCGCACCAGATCCGAACCGCAGATATGGGCCCAGATGTTCAAGGGCGGGTGGATGCCTACGCACTGGGGACGGAAATTCACCGACTGGGCCAGCAGTTCTGCGGGCAATACCTTGTCCTTGACGATGCGCTGCTCGTGGTAGAGATCATCGATGAACAGGTTCAGGGCCTGGACCCGCTGGGTCAGGCCGGCGGCGGTGTGCCGCCATTCCCGGTCGGGGATGATCCGGGGCACGATATCGAACGGCCAGGCCCGATCAATGGAGCCGCCCTCGGTGTAGACCGTGAAGGTGATGCCCATGACCAGAATAGCCAGTTCGGCGGCGGTCTTGCGCTCGCGCAATTCTTCGCTGCTTAGTGAGGCCAGGTATTGGCATAGCCGCTCGGCCTCCGGCCTGGCTCGACACTGAGTATCGATCAGCTCGTCGTAGAATTTCCCAGCCGGGTAACTGCTCCAGTCGATTGCCATATCGCGGGATCTCGTTGAGGTTATATTTTTCAAGCTTAGACTACCGCCTATGGAGTTGGCGTTTCTGACAAGGCCCACAGGACTGCTCTGCAAACCCCGTACCAATGGCCTGAAAACGGGTTTTGGCTTTTGTAGACGCAGAAACCAGGCTTGGGAGGCACTATGATAGTGCGATCAGCCATGGGGCTACGCACTTCAAACGGGCGTTAAACGCCCCGGGACACCGGAATCGCGGCCCTGTCATGAGGGTTCTGACCGGGGAACGATTGTTGCATTGCCGACCTTAGAGCTTGTCGGCAGACCTACAGGAAAGGCTGGAAACATGGCACTACGCGTTGCGCTGAACCACAAGACGACCTACCACTTCGATCGGCCGGTCAACCTGTCTCCCCACATCATCCGGCTACGCCCGGCAGCCCATTGCCGCACCCCGGTGCGGAGTTATTCCCTGCAAATCCGACCGGGGGAGCATTTCATCAACTGGCAGCAGGACCCCTTCGGCAATTTTCAGGCCCGGGTGGTATTTCCGGAAAAAATCAGTCACTTCGAGTTCGAGGTGGACCTGGTGGCCGAGATGACGGTCATCAATCCCTTCGACTTCTTTGTGGAGGAGTCCGCCGAGCAGTTTCCCTTCGATTACGCCCCGGAACTGAAAAAGGAACTGGCCCCGTATCTGGAGATCCGCGAGGCCGGTCCCAAGCTCATGGACTGGCTGGCTGGGGTGGACCGGGAGCCGATCCGATGCGTGGATTTCCTGGTCAATCTCAACCGCCGCCTGCAACAGGATATCGGCTATCTGATCCGCATGGAGCCGGGGGTGCAGAGCTGCGAGGAAACCCTCACCAAGGCCAGCGGCTCTTGCCGGGACTCCGCCTGGCTGCTGGCCCAGATCTTCCGCCACCTGGGGCTGGCCTCGCGCTTCGTGTCCGGGTATCTGATCCAGCTTACCGCCGACGTCAAATCCCTAGACGGACCCTCCGGTCCCGAGGCCGACTTCACCGACCTGCACGCCTGGACCGAGGTGTATATCCCTGGGGCTGGCTGGGTCGGCCTGGACCCCACGTCCGGGCTGATGGCCGGGGAGGGGCATCTGCCCCTGGCCGCCACCCCCGACCCGGCCGGGGCAGCGCCGGTCACCGGCTATACGGACACCTGCGAGGTGACATTCGACTTCCATATGGGGGTGACCCGCGTTCATGAAGACCCACGGGTCACCAAACCCTATACCGAGGACCAATGGGCCGACATTCTGGCCCTGGGCGAGGCCGTGGATCGGCGCCTGAAGGCCGGGGACGTGCGCCTGACCCTGGGGGGCGAGCCTACTTTCGTGTCCATCGACGATATGGAAGGCGCCGAGTGGACCGTGGCCGCCGTCGGCCCCACCAAGCGCGCCTTGGCCGGGGACCTGGTCAAGCGCCTCAAGACCTGCTTCGCCCCCGGGGCCATGCTCCACTACGGCCAGGGCAAATGGTACCCGGGCGAATCCCTGCCCCGCTGGGCCTTGGGCTGTTACTGGCGGGCCGACGGCGAGCCGGTGTGGCAAGACGAGTCCCTGATCGCCGACGACCGCAAGCACTACGACGTGGGACCGGAGCAGGCCGAGCGTTTCGCCAAAACCCTGTGTCGACGCCTGGGTGTCAAGGCCGCCCACCTCAAGCCCGCCTACGAAGATGTCTATTACTATCTGTGGCAGGAGCGCACCCTGCCGGTGAACGTGGACCCCCTCAAGGCCGATCTGAAGGACCCGGAGGAGCGCCGCCGTCTGGCTCAGTTGCTGGAGCGGGGCCTGGGCGCCGTGGTGGGCTACGCTCTGCCCTTGCACTGGTTCGATGGCCAGGGCTGGACCAGCGGCCAGTGGGTGTTGCGCCGTGAAAAACTATTTTTGATTCCCGGTGACTCATCCATGGGCTTGCGCCTGCCCCTGTCGGGCCTGCCCGATGTGCCGGACAGCGAGAAACATCTGCCCTACGAGCAGTCCCTGTTCGAGTTCCGGGACGCCCTGGGAGACTTTCACGGTCAGGTGGCCCGCCGCTACAGCGAGTGGCATCCTCCCGAGGCCCGCGCCGTTTTTCAGGAGCAGACCGAGGACAACGACGGTAGCCCGGTGCTGCACACGGCCCTGTGCGTGGAGCCTCGGGACGGGCGGCTGTATATCTTCATGCCCCCGGTGGTCCAACTAGAGCATTACCTGGACTTGGTGGCCAGTATCGAGCAGACCGCCGCAGAACTAGGCATCCCGGTGCTGATGGAAGGCTACACCCCCCCCAACGACTGGCGCCTAAAGAAATTCATGGTCACCCCCGACCCGGGCGTGATTGAGGTCAATATCCACCCGGCCCACGACTGGAAGGAACTGGTAGAGCATACCGAAGTGCTTTACGAGGAAGCCCGGCTGTCCCGGCTGGGCACCGAAAAGTTCATGCTCGATGGCCGTCACACCGGCACTGGCGGTGGCAATCACGTCACCCTGGGCGGCGCCACCCCGGCGGACAGCCCGTTTCTGCGCCGCCCGGACCTGCTGCGCTCCCTACTGACCTACTGGCAGCATCATCCCTCCCTGTCCTATCTGTTTTCGGGCATGTTCGTCGGCCCCACCAGCCAGGCGCCTCGGGTGGACGAGGCCCGCAACGACGCCCTCTACGAGCTGGAAATCGCCTTTCAGGAAATGCCCACCGGGGAGGTGCCCCAACCCTGGCTGGTGGATCGGCTGCTGCGCCATCTGCTGGTGGATCTCACCGGCAACACCCACCGGGCGGAGTTCTGCATCGACAAGCTGTACTCCCCGGACTCCGCCACCGGCCGCCTGGGCCTGGTGGAGATGCGGGCCTTCGAGATGCCCCCCCACGCCCGCATGAGCCTGATGCAAATGTTGCTGATCCGCGCTCTGGTGGCCCGGTTCTGGGAGCGGCCCTACCAGCAGCGGCGGCTGGCCCGTTGGGATACCGCCATCCACGACCGCTGGATGTTGCCCTATTACCTGTGGGAGGACCTCAAGGACGTGATCTGGGATCTGAACCGGGCCGGCTTTGACTTCGACCGCAACTGGTTCGCCCCCTTCCTGGAGTTCCGCTGCCCGGTGTACGGGGCCATCAGCCGCCAGGACGTGCATCTGGAACTGCGCCAGGCCATCGAACCCTGGCATGTGCTGGGGGAGGAGGCCAGCGGCGGCGGCACCGCCCGCTATGTGGATTCCTCGGTGGAGCGGGTGCAGGTCAAGGTTAGTGGTCTGGTGGGGGAGCGCCATGTGGTAGCCTGCAATGGCCGCCGGGTGCCCTTGCGGGCCACTGGCGCCCCCGGCGAGTACGTGGCCGGGGTGCGCTACCGGGCCTGGCAACCCCCTTCGGCCTTGCACCCTACCATTCCGGTCCACGTTCCCCTGGTGTTCGACATCGTGGACACCTGGAACGGCCGCTCCATCGGCGGTTGCACCTACCATGTGTCCCACCCGGCCGGACTCAACCCCGAGGTTTTCCCCGTCAACGCCTTCGAGGCCGAGTCCCGGCGCCTGGCTCGGTTCTGGGATTACGGTCACAGCCCCGGCCCTCTGGAGGCGCCCCCGGAGGAGACTAACCCGGACCATCCCTTCACCTTGGACCTGCGGCGGCGCTGAGTCTCCCACCTTGTCGGGTCGGCGGCGTACGCGCCGTTGACCCGGATCAATGTTGGCCCTATCGGGCGATGTTATCTATGGCCTACTGTCCAGTAGGAGAGCCGCCATGGCCCGGATACTCATTGTCTACGGCACCCGTGAAGGCCAGACCGCCCGCATCGCCGAGCATCTGGCCAAATTCATCCAGGCTCGGGGCCACCAGGCCCATATTCGGTCTTACCAGGACCCAAGCCCGCACCTATCCCCGGCGGACGTGGATGCCGTGATCATCGGCGCCTCAGTTCATTACGGGAAGCACCCGGCGGCCCTGGGGGATTTCATCAGCACCCACTTAGAGACCCTGGAGGACCGGCCCTCGGCGTTTTTTTCGGTGAGCCTGGCCGCCGCCGGCAGCGAGGCCGAACGCCACCAGGCTCGGGAACTGGCCGAAGGTTTTGTGGGCAAGACCGGCTGGCGGCCCGTCCTGATCGGCGTGTTCGCCGGCGCCATCGCCTATACCCGGCTGAATATCTTCAAGCGATTGATGTTGAAAAATATCCTCCAGCGGGCGGGCGGTCCCACCGACACCTCCCGGGATCACGAACTCACCGACTGGGAGGTGGTGGAGGGTTTCGCCACGGATGTTCTGGCCACCCTCCCGGCGGATGACTGATCCGCGACGCACCGCTACGCTTGTAGTGATGACCCACGGGTTCCTGGACGCTAGCCAGCTGAGAGGAGATGAGCCATGGCGATCCGGCACGGAACAAAACAGGGGCCAGGGCTGGCCCTGCTGCTGTGTCTGGCCAGTGTCACGGTCGGCGCTTTCGAAATCGAGAACGGTATCAGCGGTTCTTGGTATGAACCCGATCAGGATGGCCACGGGTTTCTGCTGGAGGTGCTGACAGGTGGGCGCTTGGTAGCCTACTGGTTCGCTTACGACGACCAGGGCAATCAGGCGTGGATGGCGGGGGTGGGGGATATCCAGGGCAATACCGCCAACGTACCCGTGCGGATCACCCGGGGCGGGTTTTTCGGCCCGGACTTCGATTCCGACGCAATCAACCGCCAAGACTGGGGCAACCTGGCGTTCACATTCGATTCCTGCGATACCGGCAGCGTCACCTATAACGTGGGTTTCGGTTCGGGCACTTTATCCCTGCGTCGGCTGACCACCCTGGACGGCCTGGACTGCGACCAGTCCGCAGAGCCGGTTTTATACCCCTTCGACGGTCCCTGGACCGGCAGCGCCCTGTCCACCACTCCCACGGACGCCACCGGCGGACCCTGCCTGGGAGCCGACTTCACGTTTAGCATCACTCATCATCAGGTCAGCGGCGGTGGCGTCACCCGGGCCGGATTCGAACTGACCCTGGGCGGAAAAGTGGACGCCGACGGTGGACTGCGTCTGGCCTTCGCCATCGGCCCGGACACCGGAGCCACACTCCAAGGCCAATTGTCCGGAGACTCCGGCGCTGGCGCTTGGGAGGATGTATGGGGCTGCGCGGGGACCTGGACAGTGTCCCGGTAAAGGGCCAGCGCCGCGACGTTGTTTAGCGCGACCGCATCGACAATTTTTCGGTAGCGCCGCAAAAACGCCTGTCCCTTGATTCCAGAGTTTCACGACGTTTATCCCGCAGCGCTACTTTTATTCACCGGCAAGGTCGCCGGGAGTCCGCGCTCCGAGCCAAGTCCAAAATATTCGGGATTGAGTGTCAGGTTTTTTTACAGCACTGGCATTCTGTACATTTATTGATATGACATGCCAAACACCTTCAAAACATGCTACGGATGCTGTACAGAGTACGGGTAGTTTCCGATCTATATAGGGTTTTTCCTAATAAAAAACATCAATCATAAACAAAGAAAATATCAGTATTTTTTACACCATAATGCACACTGAACATTGAGACTGAATCTAATGAATTTCATAAAGGTATTATAATTCTAGCAATTATTAACCCTGGAATAGAATATGCTTTGATTCTCGGTGACAAACAAATAAATATTACCAACTGATCAGCGCCCGAGAGGCAGCGACTCGGGGATGGTTCATCGTGGCAACCATGGCGGGTGATACGTCTCGATGCGGGTTTCCGGTCGTCCATGAAGCGACATCTGGAGTTCCCAATAAAGATGTGCTGACCGAGTCAGTTCTTGGCCGGTATAAAATCGAGGCAAAAAAATGAAATTTAATCAGTTGAGCTTGTTAGGTTTAATTTTTAAGTCAAATAGATTCTGTCTTGCTTTAAGTGTGCTTGCATTCGGTTTTTCTGGAACAGTTAACGCATTGGTTATTAGCGGGAGTAGTCTTGGGTTTGGTGAATCTGTTAATATTACATTGTCTATTGGACAAACCTCTATTCCAATATCAAGCGGGCCGTTGCCTGTAGCTTCGGGGCTTGCGCCCATACCTTACAATGAGACTGATTCCGTACTGTCGGAGTCATTTAATGATCCTATATTCCAAAATATTACTCGCTTCTCCACAGACCAGATGCTGGCTAACGCAAACTCTGACGTAGATGGGGGAGTCGGTGATAGATTTTCCTCTGCGGATGCCACCGTCAATAACTTGCTTATCGATCTTGCTTCACCAATTCCAATGGGGCCTATCAGTTTTGTAGCTTCAACAGTACAATCGAGTGCATCTGTAAGCGGCGATATAAATAACTTTATTGTTAATGGAACAAGCGCCTTGGTAGAGGCTATTCTGAATATTAATGGCAACCAGATACCCGTGAGTTCGACACCGCTGGCCAATACGACGGTGCATAGCGAACCCGGTTTGAGTGTCATTCTTAATGAGCAAATTGTGGTAGGGGATGGAATAGTCAGTCGCGGTATTGAAGTAAACGCGGTTCACATTATATTTGATAATTTTTTCTTGTTTGATGTTCCTAACGCCGGTCCTGCTTTCGTTGACGGGGACATTCGCATTGCCCATTCAGAGGCGTCGCTCACCGCGGTTATCGAACCAGGGGCGTTCTTGCTTTTTATGTCTGGATTAGCGGGTCTTGTTTTTTGGAGGAAAAATAGCTCTTCTTAGTGAAGTTATTTTGTTGTGAAAAACAATTAAAACTCTCAATCTCTCGATAATTCCGGGGATTATTGGGTGAGTCCCCAATAAATCTCTTGAATGGATTAGTGTTTCTTTGGCATTTAGGCGCTGGAAAAGCACACAAAATCATGAATAACAATGCATGTGTCTATTCAATGGGAGATCTGAAATAATGCATAAGAAACTGCTAAACCTGGCGGTAATTTTGTTGGCTATATTTGGAGCCGCAAATGCCTTTGCTGTACCGATTTATCTAAACAATACAAATATTACTGTTGCGGTAGGACCCGGAACTTCTCCTGGTTCTTTCAACAACACGTTCAACGGTGGAAATACAATTGAAAAAGCGATTGATGCCCCCTCTGCCGATGCGGTAGAGGTTCACACTCAAGTAACCCATATCTGGTTTACCGCAGCTAATCCAGGAGGCGGACTAGAACTTCTGTTCGATTTCGGGCAGGAATTTAATATCATCACGCTTCACTTTTGGAATTTTACTGGTGAAGGCTTCGATGTAGATAATATTGACTTTACTTTCTTTAACAGCGCCATCGCCCAAGTCGGATCATTGACCGTCATGCCCGCACTAGGCAGCAGCCCCGGAATTCTGGCACAAGATATTATCCTGGCGGCGCCGCTAAATGTTCAGTTCGTGACTGCGTTTTTGACCGGTGATAATCGCCAAGTTGATTTTCAGAATATTGGATTTACCGCCGAGCCGTCGGGACCAGCATTAGTTCCTGAACCAGGAACGATGTGTCTGCTCATGCTCGGGTTGCTTGGTGCGTTTTCCGAGCGTCGATTCCGAGGCTTGCGGCGCTAACCCTCGTCCCGCCAGGGCCTTCCTGGGGTCTTGGCGGCGTCACCTGGGCCGGGTTCGTGGCCCTAGATGGGTGAAGTGGACGCCGACGATGGGCTGCCCCTGGGCGTCCCGGACGTCCCCCACCGACAGAGCGGCGATCTCCCCGAACAATTTAGACGGCCTATTCCATCTGTTCAATGATCTTCAGATGCGCTCCCTGAGGCCAGCGCGTTTTGCCGACTACGCCCTGACGGTAGAGCCGGGCCAGTGTCAGGGCATCGGCAACACCCCGCAACGGGACGGCTAATACTGCCGATATGATTGCATTTACAATCATATCGGCAGTATTATGCGCCCATGAAAATCAACTACACCAATCCAGTCGTCAACCTAGTCAGCGCCAGCGGGCTATTCGAAGAACGCTTTACCGGTCCCTTGTCCGCCGTACACGGGCTGTCTCTGATTCACAACGCGCATACTTCTGCTACCTTTTTGGGAGGTTTTCTAGCCCAG
>CAZQXD010000025.1:0-55566 GCA_964597315.1 uncultured Candidatus Competibacteraceae bacterium | reverse complement strand
CAATTTGTGATTGGCGGCCCCGTGGGCGACTGCGGCCTGACCGGGCGCAAGATCATCGTCGATACCTACGGCGGCATGGCCCGCCACGGCGGCGGCGCCTTCTCCGGCAAAGACCCCTCCAAGGTGGACCGCTCCGCCGCCTACGCCGCCCGCTACGTGGCCAAGAACATCGTCGCCGCCGGGCTGGCCGATAAATGCGAGTTGCAGGTCTCCTACGCCATCGGCGTGGCCGAGCCTACCTCCATCAGCATCAACACCTTCGGCACTGGCAAGCTGGACGAAGGACGGCTGGCGGAACTGGTCCGGGACCACTTCGACCTGCGCCCCTACGGCCTGGTCAAAATGCTGGATCTGATCCGGCCCATTTATCGCAAGACCGCTGCTTACGGCCATTTTGGCCGGGAGGAGCCGGAGTTCACCTGGGAGCATACCGACAAGGCCGAAGCCCTGCGCGACGCCGCTGGCCTGTAAGCCCCCGTCCCGGCGTCGTTGTCCGAACGACGTCGGGAACCCCACCCCGTTCGGACCGCTCCATATGGGCAGACCCCTAGTGAGTAGCGAACCGTGGATTCAGTAACGCAAATCGCCCTAGGCGCCGCCGTGGGCGAGGCCACCCTGGGCCGCAAGGTAGGCAACCGGGCCATGCTTTGGGGCGCCCTCTGCGGCACTCTCCCGGACCTGGACGTGTTTATTCCCCTAGGGGATGCCGTGCGGGACTTCACCTACCACCGCAGCGTCACCCATTCCCTGCTGGTACTGGCGGCCCTGACCCCGCTGCTGGTGTGGCTGATCCTGAAACTCCATCCCCAAACCCGACCCCAGCGCTGGGGCTGGGCCGCCCTGGTCTACCTGGTTTTCGCCACCCATGCCCTGCTGGACAGCTTCACAGTCTACGGCACCCAGCTACTCTGGCCCCTGGACACCACCCCGGTGTCCTGGTCCACGATATTTATCATCGATCCCCTGTACACCCTGCCGCTGTTGCTGGGGGTGGTAGCCGCCCTGCGCCTAACCCGGGACACCCTCCGGGGCCACCGCCTCAATCATCTGGGGCTGGCGCTGAGTAGCCTGTATTTGGCCTGGACGGTGGGCGCCAAATGGCAGGTGGAGAACATCACCCGAGCCTCTCTGACCGAGCAAGGCATCGGCTATGAACGCCTGCTCAGCACCCCGGCGCCCCTCAACTCCCTGCTCTGGCGGCTGGTGGCCATGGACGGGGACGGCTATTACGAAGGCTATTATTCCCTGCTGGACCGCCGCCCTCAGGTGCGGATGGTCCATTACCCCAGCCAGACCGAACTGCTAAACGGTATCGAGGATTACTGGCCGGTGCGGCGGCTGCAATGGTTCACCCATGGCTTTTATTCGGTCACCCGCGAGGGCGCGGCTATCGTCATTACCGATCTGCGCATGGGCCTTGAGGGGGATTATATTTTTCGTTTCAAGGTAGCGGAGCTGGGCAACCCCCACCCCGTGCCGGTGACCCCGGCGACACTGCCAGGGCCACGGGATTTCGGGCGGCTGCGCTGGGTGTGGGAGCGGATCTGGGGCGAGGCCCACTAACAGGGTTGGGACCCACCAGCAGCGGATTCGCGGCGCTGATCGGGCCTTGCCCCAGGCATCGAAGCGCCACGGGCGGCAACCCCCTACAGACACCAGGCAGGCCGCTTCGATAAACTGACGCCCTATTCAACTTTCAGTCTTTCGGTACTGGCTTTATACCCGTTTCGGAGTAGCGACCGTTTTGAGCAAACACCCCCCCGCCTATCTGATCGGCATTGACCTGGGCACCACCCATACCCTGCTGGCCTATGCCGATTGCCGGGCCGATCCGACCGATATTCGTATCTTCCCCATCCACCAACTGGTCGCCCCCGGAGAGGTGGCGGCTCTCCCCCTGCTGCCGTCTTTGCGCTATCACCCCCTGCCCGAGGAACTAGCCCCAGGCGATACCATCCTGCCTTGGCCGCCAGCGCCCCTGGAACAGGGCCTGCCCATGGCCGTGCAGGGCCAGCTCGCCCGAGAACTAGGGGCCAAGACCCCGGGCCGACTGGTGGCCAGCGCCAAAAGCTGGCTGTCCCACGCCGGGGTGGACCGTAGCGCGCCGATCCTGCCCTGGGGTGGGGAGGGTGTGGAAACCATCTCGCCTCTGGCCGCCAGCGCCGGATATCTGGCCTATCTGCGGGCCGCTTGGAACCAGGCCCACCCGGACCAGCCCCTGGAGCATCAGGAGATCGTGCTGACCCTGCCAGCCTCCTTTGACGAAACGGCGCGGCTGCTCACCGTGGAGGCCGCCCGCCTGGCCGGCCTGCCCCGGACGCGGTTGTTGGAGGAACCCCAGGCCGCCTGCTACGACTGGCTGCACCGCCACCGCCACGACCCTGCTACGGCCCTGGGAGAGACCCGGCTGCTGCTGGTGGCCGACGTGGGGGGCGGCACCTCCGATCTGACCCTGATCCGGGTGGAGACCGGTGACGAGACGCCGCGCCTGACCCGCATCGGGGTGGGGGAACATCTAATGCTGGGGGGGGACAATATGGACCTGGCCCTGGCCCATCTGGCCGAACAGCGGCTGGGGGGCGGACGGCTGGGAGCCGGACAGATGTCACAACTGCTGCAACAATGCCGCTTCGCCAAGGAGCGGCTGCTGGCCACGGCGGCCCCGGAAACCGCCACGGTGACCCTGCTGGGGACCGGCGCCCGGCTGATCGGTGGCTCCCGGGCCGTGGAACTGTCCCGGGAGGAGGTTCGGGCCTTGGTGGTGGACGGCTTTCTGCCCCAAGTGGAAGCCGACGAGCGGCCTGCGGGCCGACGGGGGGCCATCGTAGAATTCGGCCTGCCCTACGCCGCCGATCCGGCGGTCAGCCGCCACCTGGCGGCCTTTTTGGCCCGTCACCGGCGGGCTTGCGTCGAAGCCCTGGGAGACCGGCTTGGGGAGGACGACGAGCAGCCCCCCCTGCCCGACGCCCTGCTGCTCAACGGCGGGGTATTCCACAGCCCTCTGCTGGCCGGGCGGTTGCTGGATATCCTGACGGACTGGCGGGGCGCGCCGCCGCGGCTGCTGGCCAACGCCGACCCGGACCTGGCGGTGGCCCGGGGCGCCGTGGCTTATGCCCTGGCCCGGAGCGGTCGGGGCCTGAAGATCGGCGGTGGCTCGGCGCGCAGCTATTTTTTGCGCATCGACGCTGGGGACGGTGTTCAACGGGGGGTTTGCGTACTGCCTCGGGGCAGCGAGGAAGGCTGCGAACAACCCTTGACCGGTCGTGATTTCTCCCTGAGCCTGGGCCGACCGGTGCAGTTCCATCTGCTGTCCACCAGCGCTGATACCCCCTACCAAAGCGGCGAGTTGGCGGATCTGGACTATCAGGAATTCCAAGCCCTGCCGCCCCTGGCCACAATATTGGCGCCGGACGCGGCCGGGGGCGCCGCCGAGGCGCCGGTGCAGCTCACCGCCCAGCTCACCGAGGTGGGCACCCTGGCCCTGGCCTGCCAAGCTACGGCCGACCCGGCCCGGCGTTGGGCCTTGGAATTCCAGCTCCGGGGCCGGGCCGGGGAAGCGGCTCCACCCCAGGCCGCCACCCATCCCCGCCTGGAACCGGCCGCTGAGCGCATCGAGCGGGTATTCGGCCACCGGATCAAGGGGGTCGGACCCAAGGAAGTCAAAACCCTGCGCCAGGACCTGGAGAAGCTGCTGGGCAAGCGGGAGGGCTGGGATACGGCCCTACTGCGGGAGCTGTTCGGCCTGCTCTGGGAGGGCGCCCGACGGCGGCGGCGCTCGGCGGACCACGAACGGGTGTGGCTGAGCCTGGCCGGGTACTGTCTGCGCCCAGGCTTCGGGGCGCCCCTGGACGACTGGCGGGTGGGCCAGCTCTGGTCCCTTTACGAGCAGGGTGTGCAGTACGGCAATGACGCGCAGGTGGTTTCCGAGTGGTGGACCCTGTGGCGGCGGGTGGCCGGCGGTCTGTCCGCTACGGCCCAGGCCCGCCTGCTAGACGATATCGCTCCCCAGGTCCGGCCCCAGCCCCCCAAAGCCAAGGCCCCCAAGGGCGTGGATGATCAGGTGCGGCTGGCTGGGGTCCTAGAGCGGCTGTCGGCATCCCGTAAAACCGAGCTGGGGGGCTGGCTACTGAAGCGGCTGGCCCACAAGGGTGAAACCGTGGAAACCTGGTGGTCCCTGGGTCGGATCGGCGCCCGGACGCCCTTCCACGGCGGCGCCCAGGGCGTGGTGCCAGCGACCATGGCCGCTGTTTGGCTGGAGCCTCTGCTGGAACAGGATTGGCGCCGAGTGCAACCGGCCGCCTTCGCCGCCGCCCTGATCGCCCGCCAGAGCGGCGACCGGGCCCGGGACCTGGACCCGGCACTCCGCCAGCAGGTGGCCCGGCGGCTGCGGGAGGCCCGGGCGCCGGAGAGCTGGCTGCGGATGGTGGAAGAAGTGGTGGAACTGGACGCGGCCGACCAGAAGCGGATGTTTGGAGAGAGCCTGCCGCCGGGGATTAGGTTGGTGGGCTGAGTTTTTGACGATGCGGTTCGTACTGGGGCAACGCGGGTGGGAAGTATTGAACTGCACAACCTTCACCGCCGTCCCTGGGCGCGTCCTCAGACTTATTTTTTCTGTTTCACCGCCGTGGGCATGGAGAACACATGCTCCGCCGTCGGAAACGCCCGTTCCCGCACCTCCTGGGCGTACTCTCCCACCGCCTGGCAGATGGTTTCGTGAATGTTGGCGTAATGTTTGACGAACTTGGGCTTGAAGTCCGTGAACAGGCCGATCATGTCCGGGGTGACCAAAATCTGGCCGTCACAGGCCGGTGAGGCGCCGATGCCGATGGACAGGGCATCGATCTGGTCGGTCAGCTCTCGAGCCAGGGGTTCGATGATACCCTCGAAAACGATGGCGAAGGCGCCGGCCTCGTCCAGAGCCTCGGCGTCCTGGCGTAGCTTTTCGCTGTCATTGGCGGTCTTGCCCCGGGAACGGTAGCCGTCCAGGGCGTTCAGGGACTGGGGCATCACCCCGATATGGCCCACCACCGGGATGCCCCGTTTGACCAGGAATGCCACGGTTTCGGCCATTTCCTTGCCCCCCTCCAGCTTGATGGCCGAACAGCCGGTCTCGGCCATCACCCGGGCGGCGTTGCGAAACGCCTGCTCCTTGCTCTCCTGATAGGTGCCGAAGGGCATGTCCACCACCACACAGGCCCGCCGGGTGCCCCGCACCACCGCAGCGCCGTGGGCGATCATCATGTCCAGGGTGACGCTCATGGTATTGGGCAGACCGTAGATCACCATGCCCATGGAGTCGCCCACCAGCAGCAAATCCACATAGGGGTCTAGGATCTTGGCGGTGGGCGTATCGTAGGCGGTAAGGCAGACGACGGGGGTGCCGCGCTTCTGGCGTAGCAGGTCGGCGGTGTTGAAGCGCCGCTGCACCGAATGCTTGCTCATGGCCCTTCTCCTTTCAGTTGATCCCAATGCGTGGGCAATAATCTAGCATGGTCCAGGGAGAATAGGACGTCAAACCGGGGCGGTCTATCGGAAGATAGTGTCGGCCTATATCTGCGGAATCTATCCTTGGACCGATGTGGCTCTACCCTGCTTGGGAGCATAGTAGCTCTAACAGCACACCACATCACCGGAACGCCACCATGACCAAGCACACTCTGTCGATCCTAGCCTTTAGTCTCGGCCTGATGCTGGCCGCTCCCTGGGCCGTAGCCGATGATGCCCCCCAGCCACTGACGGTATCCACGGCGCCGGCGTCGGGTCAGACCCATACCGCCGACGATGATGGACTCTGCACGGTGGTCTGCCCGCTGCCAGGTTAAACGATTTGTTGTGACTCCCTAGTAATACTTGCCGCCATTTGTTCTCTTCCATTTTCGCCGGCAGCCCAGCCGTTGCTGCCGGCGATTTTTTTTGAGCGGTTCAGCAGGTCCGGTCTTTATTGACTTTCTTTGGCTTTTTGCCGCCACTGGTGCAGCAACGGTTCCGTATAACCGTTAGGCTGCCGACACCCCTCGAACACCAAATCGCAGGCCGCCTTGAAAGGAATAGAGGACTCCAAGCCGGTGGCCATGGGCTGATAGGCGGGATCGTCGGCATTCTGCCCATCCACCACCTCGGCCATGCGCTTAAGCGTCTCCAGCACCTGGGCTTCGCTCACCACGCCATGGCGTAGCCAGTTGGCGATATGCTGGCTGGAAATACGCAGCGTCGCCCGATCCTCCATCAGCCCCACATTGTGAATATCCGGCACCTTGGAGCAGCCGATGCCCTGGGCCACCCAACGCACCACATAGCCCAAAATGCCCTGGGCGTTATTGTCCAGTTCTTGCTGAATCTGATCAGCGGACCAGTCGGGCTTGGGGGCGATGGGAATGGTCAGCATGTCAGTCAACAGGTCCTCCGAACGGCCTTCCAGTTGCCGTTGTACCGCTTGCACATCCACCTGGTGGTAATGCAGGGCATGAAGCACGGCCGCCGTGGGCGAGGGCACCCAGGCCGTATTAGCGCCGGCCTTGGGGTGGCCGATTTTCTGCTTGAGCATATCCGCCATCAAGTCGGGCATGGCCCACATGCCCTTGCCGATCTGGGCGCGGCCCCGCAGACCGCAGCTCAGGCCCGCCTGGACGTTGTTACGCTCATAGGCGGCGATCCACTTGGCGTTTTTCATTTCGCCCTTGCGGATCATGGGACCGGCCTCCATGGACGTGTGGATTTCGTCCCCAGTGCGATCCAGAAAACCGGTGTTGATGAATACGACCCGGGAGGCGGCGGCGGCGATGCAGGCTTTGAGGTTGAGGGTGGTGCGCCGCTCCTCGTCCATGATGCCCATTTTCAAGGTATGCCGCGGCAGGCCCAGCAGCGCCTCGATCCGGCCAAACAGCTCGTCGGCGAAGGCCACTTCATCCGGGCCGTGCATCTTCGGCTTGACGATATACACCGAACCCTTGCGAGAGTTGCCTCCCTCCCGCTTCAGGTCGTGAAGGGCAATGAGGGCGGTCATCACGCCATCGAGTATGCCCTCGAAGATCGCCTGCCCCTGGCCATCCAGCACCGCCGGGTTGGTCATCAGATGGCCTACATTGCGCACGAACATCAGAGACCGGCCCGGCAAAATCAGCTTGCCTCCCTCGGCGGCGGTATAGACCCGGTCGGGGTTCAGACGCCGGATGGAGGACTTGCCGTGCTTGGTCACCGTCTCGGTCAAATCCCCTTTGAGCAGCCCAAGCCAGTTGCGATACACCAGCACTTTATCGGGGGCGTCCACGGCGGCCACCGAATCCTCGCAGTCCATGATGGCGGTCAGGGCCGCTTCCATGAGTATATCCTTGACACCAGCGCCGTGGCTCCGGCCGATGGGGTGGTCGCGGTCGATCTGAATCTCGAAATGCAGGCCGTTATGGCGCAGCAGCACGGCGTCGGGGGCCTCGGTCCCACCTTGGTAACCCATGAACAGAGTCGGGTCTTTCAGGCCCGTGGTTTCACCGCCCTTGAGGACAACCCGGAGCTGGCCGTCCGCCACCCGATAGGCGACGGCATCTTCATGGGAGCCATCGACCAGGGGCGCACTCTGATCCAAAAACGCCCGCCCGAAGGCGATAACCTTGGCGCCCCGAACCGAGTTGTACTCCGCCGTTCTGGCGGCCCCGTCTGCCTCGTCGATGGCATCGGTGCCATAGAGTGCGTCATACAAGCTGCCCCAACGGGCATTGGCCGCGTTCAGGGCATAGCGGGCGTTCATGACCGGCACTACCAGTTGTGGCCCGGCCTGTTCGGCGATTTCCGGGTCCACGTTGGCCGTGTCGATCAGCACCTTAGCCGGGGCTGGGCGCAAATAACCGATGGACTCCAGAAAAGCCTGGTAAGCCGACGGCTCGGTGATCGGTCCCGGATACGCCTGGTGCCAAGCGTCCAATTGCGCTTGTAGACGGTCGCGCTCGGCAAGCAGGGCGCGATTCTTGGGGCTGAGTTCGTGAACCAGGGCGTCAAACCCCGCCCAGAAGTCAGCCGCCTCGATACCGGTGCCCGGTAGGGCTTCTTGTTCGATAAATCGATGCAGCTCGGCATTCACCTTCAAACGCTTGCAGCTCACTCGTTCGGTCATATCTGTCTTGTTCCTGTACTGTTCAAATTGAGAATGGCCATGGGAATGGGATCAGGGACTGATTGGGACGCGGCCCACCGTTGATAACGTCAAGGCCGAGCTTACCTGATGATGCCGCCCAGCCTCTAGCCGAGCGGATGGAACACGGACTGGCGGCCATTCAAGCCCTGGAAAAAGAGACTGTCGCGAGGTGCCGATGAATGCGTGAATGCCGATACCGGACGGGCCTGGATGGCGCCGTTCAGGCCCCGGCCGCCCGCACGGCCAAGGGCCGGGAACCGTGCCCGGCCGCGAGCGGGATGACCAACAAGACTGTCTGGGCGCCGGTCGCCGAGGGCAACTCTCGGATCGCCGCCGCCCCGGCGGTTACGCTCAGAGCCACTCGTGGGCAGCGTTCAACCGACCCGCCACGTTTTCCATCACGGGGCGAACTTCGAACTTCACTTCTCCGGGCATGCCCTGTACACCCATCAGATTGGTGCCCCGTTCAAAGCGGGTGTTGCGGACGATGACTGGCCCCCGAAACCAGCAATCAAAAAAGTTGGCAAACCCTTCAAATACACAATCCTCAATGAGTATCGTGCAGTCTGGATCGTTGAAACCGCCGAGTTCAAAATCCACCCGGCTATCGAAGGTGCAGCAACGGATGCTAAGCCCCCCCAGAAAATGGCTCCCGAAAAAACTCGCCTTTCGGACCCGGCAGTGGGCCAGTTCCACAGGGTGAAGGAAGTCGATGCCCAGCGCGGACAGATTGTCGATATGACAATTCTTGAGGATAACGGGGGCGCCCAGACCACCCCGACGTTCCAGGACATTAAAATCCAGCAGTTCGCTAAGATGCCGGTCAATCAGTGTGTGCTGTTCTTCCAACAAACCATACAAATGTGCGGTGTCCATGGGTCAAGCTCCATATTATTGGTATGTTTATGCCTTTATGCCTTTATGCCTTTATGCCGCTCACTCCAGCCTGGTGAACAGCCAACATTGTTTACCGTCAAAATAAGTGTATCAATAGCCCCTGCTCACTGAAACTATAAACCGCGCCGCTTACGTGACCACCCGCTGCGGCGTCCCCGCAGCGAAGGCGCGGATATTCCCCGCCACCTGCTCCACCATGCGCTGTCGGGCTTCCTGACTGCCCCAGGCACAATGGGGAGTCACGATCAGATTGGGGATATCCGGGGCCAGCAAAGGGTTGCCGTGGACCGGCGGCTCCTCGTTGAGTACGTCCACCCCGGCCCCGCCCAGGGCGCCCCGGCGCAGGGCCTCGGCCAGGGCCGCTTCGTCCACGATGCCGCCCCGGGCGGTGTTGATGAGCAGGGCGTCCCGGCGCATCAGGGCCAGCTCCCATTCGCCGATCAGGCCCCGGGTCTTGGGGGTTAGGGGGCAATGCAGGCTGAGTACATCCACTTGAGGCAGCAGGGCGGCCAGGGGAATGCGGTCCGACTCCGGTTCCGGTTCCGGTTCCTCGGAGCCGGGGCGCTGACTGACCAGCACCTCCATCCCGAAGGTGTCGGCGATCCGGGCCACCCCCTGGCCCAGCTCGCCGTAACCAACGATCCCCAGGGTTTTGCCGTCCAGCTCCCGGATCGGATAATCCAACAGGCAAAACTGGGGGGCGGTGGCCCAGCGCCCCTCCCGCACCGCCTGGTGATACTGGGGCAAGCGGGTCATGAGGGCCAGAATCAGAGTGAACGCATGCTGCACCACCGAACCGGTGCCGTAACCCCGGGCATTGCACACCACCACCCGCCGCTCCCGGGCTGCGGCCAGATCCACATTATTGGTGCCGGTGGCGGCTACGCAGATCAGCTTCAAATGGGGCGCTCCAGCCATGGCCACCCCGTCCACCGGCACCTTATTGCTGATCACCACCTCAGCCCCGGCGATCCGCTCCGCCACCTGGCCGGGAGCGGTGGCGGAGTAGAGATGCAGTTCCGTGAGGCTGGCATGCAGGGACGCCAAGTCCAGACCATCCCCCAGGGAGTCGGTATCGAGAAACACGCCGCGCATGGGATGACTACTCCAAAATAAAATGGATGCACTGAAGTATAGGGTCCATGGCGCGAACTTCCCGGCCCCGGCGGCGTCCCAGGCATCTATAATCGCCTTCGTGTAACCGGACCCAGGAGCTTTGACCATGACCCAGCCCGCCGGCGAGGACGCTTTCCGCCACGACCAGGAACCCTGCACCGGCATCCTGCTCACCAATCTGGGCACCCCGGACGCCGCCGAGCCTGCCGCCCTGCGCCGCTATCTGCGAGAGTTCCTTGCCGACCCCCGGGTGGTGGAACTACCCTGGTTCCTCTGGTGGCCGATTTTGTACGGCGTCGTTTTGTGGGTGCGCCCGGCCCGGTCGGCCCGCAAATACCAGACCGTGTGGACTGAGGAAGGCGCGCCGCTGTTGGCCATCACCCGCCGTCAGGCAGCGGCCCTGGAAACCCGCCTCAAGGCCCGCTGTGGGGGTCCCGTTCGCCTGGCGGTGGGTATGCGCTATGGCAACCCCTCCATCCCCAAGGCCCTGGAGGAACTGCGCCAAGCCGGCGCCCGGCGACTGCTGGTGGCGCCCCTTTATCCCCAGTATTCCGCCGCCACCACCGCTTCGGCCTTCGACGCCCTGGTCCAGACATTGAAAGGCTGGCGTTGGCTGCCGGAGTTGCGCATGATCGCCAGCTACCACGACGACCCCGGCTATATCCACGCCCTGACCGAGAGCGTGCTGGACGCCTGGGCCAAGCAGCCTCAAGCCGAGCGGCTGCTGTTCTCCTTTCATGGCCTGCCCCGGCGCAATCTGCTGGCCGGCGACCCCTACCACTGCCAGTGCCACAAGACCGCCCGGCTGGTGGCCGAACGGCTGGGCCTGGAAAATGACCAATGGGCGGTCTCCTTCCAGTCCCGATTCGGCTTTGCTGAATGGCTCAAGCCCTATACCAGCGAATTGCTCAAGGACTGGGCGCAACAGGACGTGGCTAGCGTCGATGTACTCTGCCCCGGCTTTGCCGCCGACTGCCTGGAAACCCTGGAGGAAATCGCCATGGAGAACCGGGATGTGTTCATCGAATCCGGCGGCCAGCGGTTTCGCTATATCCCCGCCCTTAACGACAATCCCGAGCATCTGGACGCCTTGGAGGACCTGCTGATGGCCCACCTGCAAGGCTGGCCAGAAGCCACCCCCCAGTTCGACCGCCGGGCCGCCACCACCGCCCGGGAGGAGTCCCAACGCTGGGCCATGGCCATGGGTGCGAAACGCTGAGCCTCAGGGGGGTTGGGACGCCAGCCGTTCCACCCCCTGAGCCGTCTCCAGCACCTCCCCATAGAGCTTGCGCTTGATCAGCCATGGTCCGATCAGGGGCGGAAACCAGAAATCCGGCACCAACTCGGCGTCGAATACCATGCGGGTGCGCTGACCCATGGGGGTGAGTCGCCAGCGCGCCCAGCCGTCCCGGAAATCACTGACCTTGGGATCGATCACCGCCAAGATAGCGCCGTCGGACTGGGTGCGGACTTCCTGCTCCCAGTGGTAATGTTGGCATAGAAACAAAATGCACACCCGGGAACGGACCCGCATCCGCACCCCACCGTCGGGGTCCCGGCGCAACACCTCCACGGCCTGGATGCCGCCGTTGACCCGGGGCAGGTTCTCGTAGTGGGTGAGTGTGGCCCGAACCCGAGGCTCGGGCAGATCAATCAGGCTTACGGCGTACAGGCTAAAGCGCCCGGCGTTGTAGCTCACCGTCGCTTCCAGGGTTGCAGCGCCAATCCCGGGCCGCGCCAACACCGCCAACAGCAGCCCGATTATCACGTGGCTTGCCCGAACCCGAAACCGGCGGGTTACAATCCCGAACTCTTGGGTAATGATGGCGTCCATGTCCCCATCATCGCATACCGCCTTTGAACCACACCAGGCACGCCATGGATTCCAAACCCCGCCGCTGGACCCGTCTGCTGGCCACCACTGAGGGCCGGATCTTGCTGGCTGGGGCACTGTTGGCCCTGCTGACCCTGGCCGGGTTAGCCTTGAGCTGGCTGTGGTGGCCTCGGGAATTCCACCGGCTGCTGGCCATGGCCGCCACCAGCTGCCTGTTCGGCCGGGCCGCCGGCATGTCCCTGGGCTATGCCCTGGGCCTGGGCCACGTTCCGGTGGTGGCGGTGAACATGGTGGTGGAAACCCTGTTCGTGCTGATGTTCTATCCCCTGTTCGTGTTCAGTTGGCACAGCCTGCTGGACATACCCCGCCTACGGGGGACCCTGGAGCGCACCCACCGAGCCGCCGAAACCCACCGGGAGACGATCCGCCGCTACGGCATTCCCGGACTGCTGCTGTTTGTGTGGTTCCCGTTCTGGCTCACCGGCCCGGTGGTGGGCAGCGCCATCGGGTTTCTGATTGGCTTGCGCCCCCTGATGAATCTGAGCGTCGTGCTGGCCGGCACCTACCTGGCCATCGCTGGCTATGCCGTGCTGCTGGGAGAGCTACACAACCGGGTGGCGGCCTACGGGGCCTTCGCGCCCATGACCCTGGTGGCGCTGCTGGTGGTGCTGGTGCTGATCGGCCATCTGCTCAGCCGACTGAAACAGCGCCACAACGCCAGGGACTGAGCCTCAGACCGCCCCGGCCCGTCGCCCCCGACCCCGACGGCGGCCGCCGCCGCTCTCCGGGGTGACCGTCTTGGGCACCGGCAGCCGCACCGCCTGGGCCAGATTGGGAAAGGGATGGTCCCGGTGGGGAAACCCCATGGCCGCCACGAAGTGGTCCTGAAAGCGGGGTTCTACGGCGGTTT
This sequence comes from uncultured Candidatus Competibacteraceae bacterium, assembly GCA_964597315.1. GTDB lineage: Bacteria > Pseudomonadota > Gammaproteobacteria > Competibacterales > Competibacteraceae > CAZQXD01. Next base: position 42,684 of record CAZQXD010000025.1, on the reverse strand, counting down.
CGATTTTCTCCACCCGCCGCACCAAGGTCTCGATCTCCTTGCGGGCGCGACGGTCCAGCAGAGCGATGCGCGCCCCGGTGCCAGCGGCGTTGCCGGCGGCGGTGACTTGGGCCAAATCACAATCCGGGATCATCCCCAGCACCATGGCGTATTTCACGTCTATATGGCTGCCGAAGGCCCCGGCCAGACGGATACGGTCCACCCGCTCCACCCCCAGTCTGTCCATGAGCAGCCGCGCGCCGGCGTAGAGGGCGGCCTTGGCCAGTTGAATGGCGCGCACGTCGTTTTGGGTGATCCGCAATATCACGTCCCCATCGTGGAGCAGATAGCCGTAAGTGCGACCAGTGGCCACGATGCGCGGGCTACGCTCCGCCAGGGCGCCGTCGATGCTGCCGTCGGCGGCGATGACCCCAGCCAGAAATAACTCCGCCAAAGCTTCGATGATGCCCGAACCGCAGATGCCAGTGACGCCCACAGCCCGGACTTCGTTGGGGAACCCAGGATCATCGGACCACAGATCGCAGCCGATCACTTTGAAGCGCGGCTCCAGGGTGTCCAGGTCGATACGCACCCGCTCCACCGCCCCCGGCGCCGCCCGCTGACCGCAGCCGATCTGGGCGCCTTCGAAGGCCGGGCCGGTGGGGCTGCTGGCGGCCAACAGCCGGTGACGATTGCCTAGCACCAGTTCGGCGTTGGTGCCCACGTCCACCAGCAGGGTGATTTCGTCGGCCAGGTGCGGCCCTTCGGAGAGGATCGCCCCGGCGGTGTCCGCCCCCACGTGGCCAGCGATACAGGGCAGCATATACACCCGGGCGTTGGGGTTGATCTCCAGTTCCAACTCCGTGGCCCACAACTCCAGGGCCTGGTCGGTGGCCAGGGCAAACGGGGCGCCCCCCAGTTCCACCGGATCGATGCCCAGCAGCAGATGGTGCATCACCGGGTTGCCCACGAAGGTGGCCTCCAGAATGTCGACCGGTTCGATACCCGCCTCCACCGCCACCTCGGCGGCCAGGGCGCTGACGGCCCGGCGCACGGCCCGGGTCAGTTCCACCTCGCTGCCCGGGTTCATCATGATGTAGGAGACCCGACTCATCAGGTCCTCTCCAAAGCGGATCTGGGGGTTCATGACCCCTGCGGCGGCCACCACCTGACCGCTGGCCAGCTCGCACAAATGGGCGGCCACCGTGGTGGAGCCTACGTCCACCGCCAGCCCGTAGGCCCGCTCCCGGAAACCCGGCCAGATCGCGATGATCTGGTGGCGATTATGCACCGCCACGGTGACTTTCCAGCCCCCCTGGCGCAAAGCCCCCTGCAAACCCTGTAAAACCCGGACATCACAGCGCAGGGCCTTCAAACCCCATTCCCGGATCAGGGCCTCCTGCAAACGACGCAGATCCCCGGCGGGCCGGTGCATATCCGGCGCTTCCACCTCCACATAGTGCAAATGCACCATGGGGTCCAGGCGAATATCGTGGACCTCCACCCGTTTGCGCACCACCTGGCGGTGGACTTGACTGTCCGGGGGCACGTCGATGACCGCATCCCCCAGAATCCGCGCCGCGCAACCTAGCCGCCGCCCCGTCCCCAGACCCCGGCGCTGGTGGTAGTCTTGCTCCACCCCGTCCGGGGGCGACAGATGTTCGGGCCGGGAGGTCAGCCCGTGCTTGGCGAATTCGCCGGTAGTCTGCTCCACCTGGCAGCGACCGCACAGACCCCGGCCGCCGCATACCGAGTCCAGGTCCACTCCCAGGGTCCTGGCCGCCTGCAACACCGGGGTGCCTACCGGGAACCGGCCACGCCGACCCGAAGGGGTAAAAACCACCAGGGGATCAGCGGGATCGTGGGCGTTCTCAGGCACGGCGGCGGCGGCTCTCGCGACGGCCCCGGGCAGCGCCCTCGGCCCCTGGCTCCACGGGGGCGCGGTATTTGCGCATCCAGCGCATACAGTTGAGATCCCGGCCCATCATCACGTCGGCCCCCATCACCGCCTGTATCACTTCCGGGTGCAGGGGGTTGGTGATGGCCGAGGTCATGCCGGCGCCGATGGCCATGGTCAGAAAGGCGCTGTTCAGGCCCATGCGGTTGGGCACCCCGAAGCTGATGTTGGAGGCGCCGCAGGTGGTGTTGACCCCCAGCTCCTCCCGTAGTCGACGGATCAGATGAAACACCTGGCGGCCAGCCTCGTTGATGGCCCCCACCGGCATCACCAGGGGGTCCACCACCACGTCGGCCACGGGGATACCGTAGTCACTGGCCCGCTCGACGATTTTTTTGGCCACCGCGAAACGCACATCCGGGTTCTCGGAAATGCCGGTCTCGTCGTTGGAGATGGCCACCACCGCCGCCCCGTATTTTTTGACCAGGGGCAGCACCGTTTCCAGGCGCTCATCCTCGCCGGTGACCGAGTTGACCAGAGGCTTACCCTGATAGACGGCCAGACCCGCCTCCAGGGCGGCGACGATGCTGGAGTCGATGGACAGGGGCACGTTGGTGACCGCCTGTACCCGCCGCACCGCCTCGGCCAGCAGCGCTGGCTCGTCGGCCAAGGGGATGCCGGCGTTGACATCCAGCATCTGGGCGCCGGCCGCCACTTGGGCCAGGGCGTCGGTCTCGACCCGGCTGAAGTCCCCAGCGGCCATTTCTGCGGCCAGGGCCTTGCGGCCGGTGGGGTTGATGCGCTCCCCAATAATGACAAAAGGCCGCTCGAAGCCGATCACGACTTCCTGGGTGGCCGAACTGACGACGGTGTCGGTCATGCTGTGGATCTCCGCTGGGTCAACTGCTTCTCTGTGCTATTCGTTATCATTGCGACCAAATGCCCTTAGCTTTCACCAGTCGCTCCAGCTCGTGGTCGCCGAACCGGGACTCCAGGGCCTCGGCCTCGGCCCGGGCTTCGGCCTCCGGGTCGTCCCCACAGGGGCGCTCCTGGCGCCGCCAATCCGCCAGATAGGCGTCGGAACTGCCCTTGCCGGCGCGCATGGCGGCCCGGTCGATGGCCTCCTGGAAGCGCCCGGAGAGGGGCACCTTGGCGGTCCGCCGCCCCTGTTTGACGATGACCTGGGCCGGGATGTCCCGCCAGTAGACCGTAATCAATTTGGCCATGACCGCGCCTTTTCGGGTGTCAATCGGGCCAGGGCCACGCCCAAGCCCCCGTAGCCGGTGTCCCGGCGCTGAAAGACCAGCCCCAACCGCTCGGCGGCCCGGCGGGCCTGGGCGTCCAGTTGGGGATCGTCGGTCTGGGCCAGGTAGATCAGCCGCCGGTAATTACCGAAGTACAAAGGGGTCAGTTCCGGGTGCCGGTCCAGACCCAGGCCGCGAATCACCAGCCGCTCGAAGTGCCGAGCCAGAAAGTCGGTGAGGAAGAAAGTGCCCGGCTCGGCTTCGCAGAGGGCCGCGAAGGGCCGCGATCCGGCGAAAAATTCATAGCAATGGGCGCCGGGGATACGCTCGGCGCCGGTTTCCGCCAGCACCCGGTCCAGTTCCCCGCTGGTGCCGCAGTCCCCGTAGGCCACGAACAGGCGCGCATAGCGGTCCCGGTTTTCCTCCAGCTTGGCCCGCACTGCGGCGGGTATCTTGTGGGGGGTGTTATGCAGCTCCGCCGGCAGGCATTGCACCGCCAGATGGGACCAGCCGTTGAGCCGGCGCAGTTGAACAATCTCCCGGGCCAGCGCCCCGCAGGCGATCACCAATACCGTCGCGTCCCCGGCCATGGCCCCCGCCCCCTAGTGGACCGCCGCCAGGGCCTGGCGCCGCTCGGCCAGCAACTGCTTGGCGGTCTCCACCGCCACCCCAGCGTCCCGGCAGTAGGCGTCGGCGCCCACCGCCTGGCCGAACTGCTCGTTCAGGGGCGCGCCCCCCACCAGCACGATGTAGTCATCGCGGATGCCCTTTTCCTTGAGGGTGTCGATGACCACTTTCATATAGGGCATGGTGGTAGTCAGCAGGGCCGACATGCCCAGGATATCCGGCTTGTGTTCCTCCAGGGCCTTGAGGTAGTTCTCCACCGGGTTGTTGATGCCGATGTCGATGACCTCGAAGCCGGCGCCTTCCATCATCATGCCCACCAGGTTTTTGCCGATATCGTGGATGTCGCCCTTGACGGTGCCGATCACCATCTTGCCCATCGTCTCGGCGCCGGTCTCCGCCAGCAGGGGCCGGAGTATGGCCATGCCGCCCTTCATGGCGTTGGCGGCCAGCAGCACCTCGGGCACGAATAGAATCCCATCCCGGAAGTCCACCCCGACGATGCCCATGCCCTGGACCAGGGCCTTGTCGAGAATCGCCTTAGGCTCCCAGCCCCGCTCCAGCAAAATCCGGGTGCCCTCCTCGATCTCCTCCCGAAGACCGTTGTAGAGGTCGTCCCACATCTGCTCTTCCAGTTCCGCGTCGGACAGGGCGCGTAGGTCCAGATCGTCGTCTTCGTAGTGTTCGGCTTCGGCCATGGCTGTAACCCTCGTATTCGCCACTGTGGACGCTCGGCGGCGTGATTAATCGCTGCTCTGCCGTCTAGGGTAGGCGCGGGCCACCGGGGGGTTCTGGCGTCGCGGCGACATAGGGATGCTGAAAAACGACTCCCAGCCGCCGCCCCCGAAACATACCCCTATCTGGCGGGGGTGAATGCCCTACAACTCCTGGGCCGGCAGTTCGGCCTTGCGCCGCCGCACAAAGTCCCGCAGCGCCTCATCCACGGCCGGGTCCAGACTGGGCGGCTCGTAGTCCTTGAGTAGCTGACGGGCTTTTTCCAGGCCCTGGGTGTTGGTGTCCTTGGCCCCTTCCGCCTGCCATTGCTCGAAGCTGTTGTTGTTCAGCAACTGGGGCATATAAAACGCCGACTTGAAGTGGGCCAGGGTATGGGCGGTGCCCAGAAAATGCCCTCCGGGACCCACCTCCCGCACCGCCGCCATGGCCTCGTCCAGCCCCCCCATGTCAGGACCCTGGATCAGCTTGTAGAGCATTTCGCACTGCTCGGCGTCCACCACGAACTTGGCGTAGCTGGCGCACAGGCCGGCCTCATTCCAGCCGGCGGCATGCCACATGTAATGGGCCCCGGACAGGGCCACGGCCATGGCCGTGGTGGCGGACTCGTAGCCGGCCTGGGCGTCGAAGGACTTGGCGCCGCTGACCAGGGTGGTGCTGCGCCAGGGCAGGTCGTAGCGGCGGGCGAGCTGGCCAATCATAAAGGTCATCAGTTGCACTTCGGGGGTGCCCAGCATGGGCGCTCCCGACTGCATGGACACGGTAGCCAGGAAATTGCCATAGACCGTGGGCGCACCGGCCCGCACCAGTTGCCCGTAGGCGATGCCGGCCAGGGCCTCGGCGTTGAGCTGGGCCACCGCTCCCACGGTGCTGGCCGGGGTGTTGGCTCCCCCCAGCACGAAGGGGGCGAGGATCACCGCCTGGTTGTTGCGGCAGTACACCCGCACCGCCTGGAGCATGGTGGTGTCCCAGACCAGGGGGGAGTTGCAGTTGGCCAGGGAGGTCAGCACCGTATGGTTTTGCAGGAATTCCTCCCCGAACACGAGCTTGGCCATATCCACCGTATCCTGGGCCCGATGTCCGGCGGTGACCGCCCCCATGAAGGACTTGTCGGAATGGGCCAGGGCGCTGTAAACGATATGCAGATGCCGCCAGGGCACCGGCACATCCGTGGGTTCGCAGGTGACGAAGCCGGTGTTGTGCATGGCCGGGCACATATAGGCCAGTTTGTGGAAGTTCTCCAGGTCTTCCAGAGTGGAGTAGCGGCGCTGGTTGTCCAAATCCAGCACGTAGGGGGGGCCGTAGACCGGGGCGAAGATGCGGTTCCGGTTGCCCACCTTGACGCTGCGTTCGGGGTTGCGGGCGTGCATGGTGTATTCGGACGGCGCTTTGGCCACCAGCGCCATGACCAGATCCCGATGCAGGCGCACCCGTTCCCCGTCCACCTCGGCCCCCGCCGCCTTCCAGTCCGCCAGGGCCTCGTCGTCCCGGAACACAATGCCCACCTCTTCGAGGATTTTCATGGAGGCGTCGTGGATCAGATCCAGGCCCTCGGAATTCAGCACCTCGTAGACCGGAATATTGTTTTCCAGGGTGGGTAGCATGGTCAGGGTTTTGTGGGTGCGGGCCGCCCGCAGAGCGCCGCGCGCCCCCCGCCGCCGACGCTCGCCGCTGCCCATGACACCGGATGCCGTGGTCTGCTCATGCTCGCTCATGGTCTACGCTCCTGGCGAAAAATCGGGTCGTTGTCCGGCTAGCTTAGGCAGGAGGACCGGCAGGGTTCTGGCGTGGCGGCGACGCGGGGATGCCGGGAAACGACTCTCTAGAGCGGAGTAGTAGAGGGCGGGGGGATACCGGCGAGCCGTCATCAAGACTCGGACGCTGTTGAATAAAAACTCCCAGCGAGATAAAAACTGGAGAGAAACAAAATCTCACACTATTATTAGTAAAAAATACGTAAAAATCACTATCAAATTATTATTTGTGAGACTTTCAGCATGCTCATCGAGTTTAGCGTCACCAACTTCCGTTCTTTCAGGGACACCCAGACCCTGAGCATGGTGGCCAATGCCGGTGCTGAACTGAGAAAAACCAACACCTGCGATCTTGGCGTATCCGGTATCCCGGTACTGCTTCGCTCGGCGGCGATCTACGGCCCGAACGCAGGAGGCAAGAGCAATCTTCTGCGCGCCATGGATTTCACGAGGGATTTTGTCTTGGAGTCGGCCCAGGACGGCCAGGAGGGCCAGCCTATTTCAGCCGAGCCGTTTCTTTTCGAGAGCGCCACCCGAACCGCGCCTTGCGAATTCGAAGTCCTGTTCGTCCAGGATCGCGTTCGCTATCAATATGGATTTGCGGTCAATCACCAGCAGGTCACCCACGAGTGGCTGTTAGCCTACCCGGAGGGCCGGGCGCAACGCTGGTTCGAGCGCCAATACGACCCCGTAACCGCCCGTGAGGATTGGTACTTCGGTAGCCGGTTCAAGGGCCGCCGCCAGCTATTACAAGAAGCCACCCGCAGCAACGCCCTGTTCCTGTCCACCGCCGTGCAACTCAATAACGAGCAACTCAAACCGGTTTTCAATTGGTTTCGACGGCAAGTGGCCGTGCTGACGTCCAATAGCCGTCTGTCACCCGGGTTTTCCATCAAGCAATGCGAGCAAGACAGCCAGCGCAAGGGTATCGTCGAATTTATGAACGAGGCCGATCTCAGCATTGCTGGAATCAAGTTGGAGACCACCCCGTTCTCGATGGACACCTTGCCCCAGGACATGCCCGGCCCCCTGAAGGACTGGCTCGAAAAAGAAATGGAAGGAAAGCGCATCACCAACGTCAAGTTTCTGCATCAATGTCCGAACGAGCCAGAACCCGTGGCGCTGGCGTCGGAGCTGGAATCGGATGGCACCCAAAAGCTGTTCGCCTTGGCCGGTCCTTGGCGGGACACGCTGGACAGGGGCATTACTTTGCTGGTAGACGAGCTGGACGCCAGCCTGCACCCCCTGATCATGCGCTATCTCATCGCGTCGATGCATGATCCCGACAAAAATCCCCACAACGCCCAACTGATTTTCACCCTTCACCATACCGCTATACTGGACAGCGAACTGCTGCGTCGCGATCAGGTCTGGTTTATGGAGAAGGATCGTGACAATGCCAGCCGGTTGTACCCGTTGACGGACTTCAACCCACGCAAGGAGGAAAGGAACCTGGAGAAAGGCTATCTCAAGGGGCGCTACGGCGCTCTGCCTTTCGTCGGTGATCCTAGGTTTTGATGGGAACGGACAATCTTCATCATCGGCGTAAACAGCGTGGCGCAAAATCCCTGCAAAGAAAAAAACCGAAGCGGGAACCCTACGACTATGTGCTGATCGTCTGCGAGGGCAGCAAGACCGAATGCCGGTATTTGCAGGACTTGGTGGCGGACCTGCACCTGAACAGCGCCAATATACGCATTACCGGCAACTGCGGTTCGGCGCCCATCTCGGTCGTGCAAGCGGCCATCGACTGGTTTAACGCCGACAGGGACTATGATCGTGTTTACTGCCTATTCGACAGGGATGACCATGCCAGCTATCAGCAGGCCCTGGATAGAATCGCCACTACCCGGCTGAAGCGCACAAACGGTCGCAAAATCAACGGCCAAGCGCGATTCAAAGCGATTACCTCGATCCCCTGTTTCGAATATTGGTTACTGCTTCACTTCGAGTACACCACCTCTCCGTTCGCTCCCACGGCCCAGGCATCCCCCTGCAAGCAAATCATCGCTATTTTAGAAAAAAAACAATATTTGGCGGGCTATACCAAAGGCATGGGGGGATTGTACGCCCGCACCAGAAGCAGGCTGGCAACCGCTGAAAGCAATGCCGCCAAAGCCTTGCAAGCCGCCCACCACGCGGGAACGGATAATCCATCCACCCGTATTCATCAAGCCTGACGGTTTTGGCTTGCAAGACAATATTTCTATATGTACATTTGTACATACATAGAGAGGCTGCACAGTGTACGAATGGGATGAAGAGAAGAACGCCAGAAACTTCGCTGAAAGGGGCCTTAAGTTTGAATATGCGCAGTCGGTGTTTGAAGGGCCGACCCTGACATTCGAGGATACGTGCTTTGATTATGGCGAACGTCGGTTTATTACCTTCGGGCTGCTGGAGAACCGGATGGTGGTCATTACGCACACCAGGCGCGGCGAAAATATCCGTATCATCTCAATGAGAAAGGGAAACAAACGTGAGCAAAAAACCTACCAAAAGCGAATTGGCCAGACTGGACGCGATGACCGATGACCAGATTGATTACAGCGATACACCGGCCTTCGACGAAGAGTTCTTGCGCACAGTCCCGATGAAATTCTCGCCGGGGAAGCGGCCTATCACCGTTCGTGTCGATACGGATGTGCTGGACTGGATGAAAGCACAAGGCAAGGGCTACCAGAGCCGGATCAATGCGATCTTGCGGGCCTACTACGAAGCACATCGGAACGATATAAAGTGATAGGTATCGATGCCAAAAAACTGAACATTTTGCTTCTATTCTGTTCACCCGCTATATAGCGAAAGAGCGTAACTATTCAGCCCTCTGGCGAGAGGGCGGAGTTGGTGCCAAACTAAACCCTACACACCCTACTGTCTGACTGGATGGAACAGGAGATGCCTGCCCTACCGCTACTGGAGCAGTTGAACCCGGAGCAAAAGGATGCCCTGATCCTGGAGCTCTATGAGGTAGTGCGCACCCAAGCGGCCCGGATTGCCGAGTTGGAGGCTCAGGTTCAGGCGCTACAGGCGCATATTCAAATCCTGGAAGGGCGGTTGGCCAAGGATAGCCGTAGCAGCGGCAAACCGCCCTCCAGCGATGGGTTGAAGAAGCCGCCGCGGGTGCAAAGCGAGCGCGGCGGGAGTGGACGGCGCCCGGGTGGTCAGAAGGGCCATCGGGGCCAGAGCCTTGAGCAGAGCGCCGAGCCGGATCGGATCATCTACCATCGGCCCGAGGTCTGCTTGGGCTGTGGGCAGGCGCGGGATGAGGCGGCACCGGTGGTGGCACGGCGCCGTCGGCAAGTCTTTGAGGTACCGCCGCTGGCCTTGGAGGTCATCGAGCATCAAGCGCTGGTACTGTGCTGCCCGCACTGTCAGGGGTGCACGCGGGGGCGTTTCCCCCGGGGATAGCGCAGCCGGTGCAGTACGGTGAACGGCTCAAGGCGCTGGCGGTGTATCTGAAGGACTATCAGTTACTGCCCTATGAGCGGCAAGGGGAGCTGTTTGAAGACCTGTTCGGGCATCGGTTGAGCGTAGCCAGCCTACTGAACGCCGAGCAGCTCTGTGCCCAGGGGTTAAGAGACCCCCTGGAGGCCATCGCTAAGCAGTTGCTGGACGCTCCGGTGGTGGGCTTTGACGAGACGGGCCTGCGGGTCGAGGGCCATCTGGCCTGGCTGCACACGACCAGCAGTCCGGAGTTGACCTACTACCCGGTCCATCCCAAGCGCGGTGGCGAGGCCATGGAGGCCATCGGCCGATTACCACGCTACTCGGGCGTGGCCGTGCACGATGGGCTAAGCAGCTACTTTGGTTACACGGGCTGCACGCATGCCCTGTGCAATGCCCATCATCTGCGCGAGTTGCGTTTTATCCACGAGCAGTATGGGCAACGCTGGGCCGCTGACCTGCGGGTGTGTCTACGCTTGGCTCATCGGCTCAACCAGGGCCAGGGTTCAGCGCTGACCGAGACCCTCAAGGCACGCATCGGGCAGTGGTACGAGTGGATTCTCGCCGCCGGGGAGGCCGAACTGCCGACCGATCCGCCACCGCGCCCGGGGCATCGGGGACGACGCAAACAGCACCCGGCGCGTAACCTGCACCGGCGCCTGCGCCGCTACCACACCGAGACGCTGCGGTTTCTGCACCAGGCCGGCGTACCATTTGACAACAACGGGGCGGAACGGGACCTGCGGATGATCAAAACCCAGCAGAAGAGCTCCGGTACGTTCCGGTGTAAGGAGGGCGCCCAGCGCTTTGCCCAGATCCGCAGTTATATCTCCACCGCCCGCAAACAAGGTCAACGCGTGCTGGAGGTCATCCGCTCCGTCTTCACCGGCCGCCCCTGGATGCCGAGCACTCAATTGATGGCTGAATAGTTACAAAATCCTGGATCCGTGACTCGGTTATCGGCGCAGGCGGGTTTCCGAGCGTCCCGTAGTAATGCGCAAGAATCTATCGCAGCAGAACGCACCTGCGGAACCGGAATAGACGTTTTTCGGCCCGATGCGACGGTGAACCCGTCCTGATCGCCCTGTCGCCCGGATTTGGAAGACACCTCTCCCGTGGCGAGAGCCGCCCGGTGGGTTGCGTTGGTCTCCTTATCGGTTACCCATAGGCGAGCTGTTCGTAGACCTGCCGAAACGCCTGGAAGGCTGGGCAGTGCTGACTGAACCGGAGCGTCAAGCGCCGTCCACTGTCGATCAAGCGGGCGGCCAAGTACATCAACTCCTGCATGACGGTACGCAGCCGACGGCGTTTCGCCGGATGGCGCACCGGCGAGAGCTCGCCGGTCAAGCCCATGAGCCCAATCCAGCGCAGGATGTTGTAGGCCAGGGCGGCCACCGACAGCACCAGGTCGTTGGTGTCGAACTTGCCCGACGGCAGCCGTTCGAGATCGAGATCGGTCTTGAAGTCACTGTGGAACGGTTCGCTGGTGGCGTGATCGCGGTAAAGTGCGATGATCTTCTCGTCCGGATAGTGCTCGGCCGGCAACGAGGTCCACCAGCCCTCGAGGGTGATCTCTGGCAACAGCAGGGTCTGGCCGCGCTTATCGATGGTGCGCTCGATCACGCGGATGACCCGACGAACGGTGCGCTGCTGGTCGCGGTAGGTTTCTTCCACCGCCTCGCTGAATACCGCCACCCGCTTGCCCGCGCGCGGATAGGTCCACGTGTCCTGTTGGTCGGCGCGCTCAACCCAGGACGGGAGGTCTTGTTTGCGGGGGTTCCACTTGATCAGGAAGTCGACTTCATGGTCGCTCAGCCAGGCCCGGTTCTCCTTGGCATCATGCCCGCTGTCTAGGCGCGTCAGCAGCGGTTTGGCAGTCAGTTGCCGAGCAGCGGCGATGGTCCGTTCCAGGACATAGACAAACTCGCTTTGACTGTGGCGGTCGCCGTCGCGCAGCTCGCAGGTGATGCACCAACCCTCCTGGCCTAGGTAGCCGCCAATCGGGGCATACCCATCATGCCCCTTGTAGGTGCGCGCGACACCTTCCTTATGGGTGCCGCTGTTATCCATCGGAAACACGTCCAGATCCAGCGCCACATGGCCGGTCGATAGCGGCGTCACCGGTGCCTCGGTCGTGCGCACAAACTCCACCGCCGCATCGTCCACACAGTCGATCAGCGCCCGGGCGTCTTCATCAAAGCGCTGGCGCAGCCGCGAGGCCGAGGGCATCTGCTTGATCCCCAGGGCCTGCTTGAAATACCGGTCATCACGCATATTCTCCAGCGCATCGAAATCGCTTTTGCCCAGGCACAGTTGCCCGAGGTAGGCGCGGATCAGCTCAATATTGGGAATGCCATGACGCTTGACGATGCGGCGCAAGGTCTTCTGTAATTCGGTGTAGCGGTTGATCGCCAACCCCACCAGCGCCAGGCCGGAGTGCGAGGTGTAGAATTCGGTGGCGGATTGCTCAAGTTGGAAGCGGCGCATATTCGTCACTGGCTGAGTGAGTTTTTATTCGCGCCCATTATACCCGTTTAATACAGTATTTTTAAGCAGTTAGAGCGACCCTGTTGGGTCCGAAGTCACGGAACCAGGGTAAAGTGAGCATAGCTGTCATATGAGGCCAAAACTCAAATTAGGGCATATTTATCAGAATGTTAAAATATGTCCGTTCGTTTTTGACTTTTTACATTTCGCCAATTGGCTGTAGTTTTCAGTCGTTCTGTAAGCCATTGAAATCAAAAGAATTATACTTTCTAACTTTAAACAAAAGACGTGTTTTGTAAACAGTTTTGAAGATATGAGCGCGTATGACAGCTATGCTCACTCTACCCCAAATACTTACAAAAACACTGAATCACCCTGTTTTTGCTTGCACTTTCCGTAACATATGTATACCTATATCCTCAGAAAGTGAGGAACAATGGAAAGTAATAAAGGATTTATTGCATCCATGCTCAGCGCCTCCGATCTGGCGTCAAAACCTACTCCAAGCGGAGTTTTGAAACAGACTCTTATCACTTCAAAGCTAAAAAATTTAAGCACCTTTGATGCTGTTTTTTAGGTGCATGAAAAATTCATCCTTAGCACGAGCAGCAACGGCGTGCATTTTCATGCTTTCTAATAAATCAGACATTCTCATATTAGGGCATAGAGAAAGCAAAGATTTTATGAAAGAAACAATATCTATAAAAAGCACATCTATACCAGTCTCAGAAATCTTATCAGCTATTCTACTTATTTCACTCTGAATTGGATTTGAATTCACACCCATTATGAATGTTATTGTACTCAGTCCATAACTTTTGGCTTTAAATGCCGCATGATCGGCATCTTGTTCTGTAAATACTTTGTCCTTTATTTCAAATACTGCAAAAATTTGATCTTCAACCTTGACGTCAATATCAGCAATTTCTTTAGAAGAAGCTCCGCTTTGGTTAACCGGATGGACAACCACAGAAAACTTCATATTGGTCGATTTATCGAAAAAAATATTGAGGATAGCTCCAACTAAAATTGCTGAGGATTGACCTTCGACAGAATTTACTAAAAATTTCTCTGAAAACTTCACTATAACATGATGCTGATTATCAGTGCTTTTATCGACGTCCAAACCACTTAACAGTAACTTGTGCCTTTGTGAAGCAAAAAAAATTGCCGAACATAATGCATCAAAAGCTTGCTCAGGATTTTCGTTGATTACTGATAACAAATTGTGAAGCATTTTAAGTGTATTGGCATCTCTACCTTTACGAACAGCATTATTTAGAGAAATTTCAGGAAATCTAGCTGGCTTATTCAAAAACGGTTCATTCGAGCCACCTAGACCACGCGTTAGTAATTCACGCTCTAACGGTACAACTACGCCATGAGCAACACTACGCGCATCATAAGCCCCTTGCAAAGTGGAACCTGCTTGAAGCGAAAGAGCGTTGACATTTTGATTTGTCGATTTCGCCAACAGTGCTGTTACCAGAATATATCGGTACGTTAAATGTGATCCTGAAACGATCGATAGTACGCTGTCTTTATTTTCGTCTGTAGGTACAAACTGATCAGATAATGCAATAGCAGATGCTCTACGGAATATCTCTTCTGCTTTCGATAGGTCGATAGTCTGCTTGACATCAAAATTCATATTAACCAATTGTATTTCTTATAAATTTATCAAAAAACTGCTGATAGTCAGCGTTTGTTGCTGACAACCATCTGAAAAACTCAAGGACGTCTATCCGTCTCTCTCGCCTTTCAATTTTTGAAATATCAGGCTGTGTAAGACCGATAGCATCAGCTAGATCCGTTTGAGAGAGACTAGCCTTCTTTCTTAACTCAATGAGTACATTAACAATTTCCCTGTACTCGGGATCGTGTATGCTAGACGTTGTGATGCGCTTACTTTCCATAGCTGGATATTGATTAATTAGATTCGATATGCCAAAATCGCATAAACTAATTGGAGGTCAACACATGCAAAAAAAAGGAATTTCTCTCTTCTCGGGAGCAGGTGGCATGGATGTCGGATTTAAAAACGCTGGCTTTGATATTCTTTGGGCTAACGATATAAATCAAGATGCTTGCAACACTTATGCTGCAAATCATGGCGAAATGATCGAGTGTGGCAATATTGACGGGTTTTTGCCGCAACTCAAAAAGTATGAAGACATAGATGTCGTCTTTGGTGGTCCACCCTGCCAAGGCTTTTCAGTAGCAGGAAAAATGGACCCTAACGACCCAAGAAGCCATCTAATTTGGTCGTTCATGGATGTGGTCGAGATGGTTAGGCCAAAGGCATTTGTGCTTGAGAATGTTAGCGCTTTAGCAAAGTTAACGCGATGGGTAGATGTTAGACAGGAATTAGCTAAAAGGGCGATAAAACTAGGGTATGCAGCGAAAATTCTTGTTTTGAATGCATCTGAATATGGTGTTCCTCAATCGCGGGAAAGAATGTTTTTTATTGGATTTAGAGAAATTAAAGACTTAGCAAATCTCGATAACTGCTTTATTCCATATCAACGTGAAGCTCCCAAGCTAAGAAACATTCTTTTAAATCTTGGGGTTGCGGGAAACCCTAAAAATTCTCGGATATGCCGCGCGAAAGTTACATTAGCAACAAAACCTGTTTTACGCCGATCTCCTTATGCTGGAATGCTATTTAATGGCCAAGGTAGGCCATTAAATCCTGATGGTTATTGTAGTACCTTACCCGCTTCGATGGGCGGAAATAGAACGCCTATCATTGATGAAAATCACTTATATTTCAGCAAGGAAAGCTGGGTAGAATGGTATCATTCAAAGCTTATGAAAGGCCACGATCCTTTACCCTTTGACTCTGCCCCAGACTGTCTTCGCCGCCTGACTATTGATGAAGCCCTACGGCTACAGACATTTCCTGATGATTATGAATTTATCGGTAAGCAAAGCTCTATTTTTACGCAGATAGGCAATGCTGTTCCGTGTCTTTTAGCCGAAGCGGTAGCCTCTACCGTATGCGATATTTTATTTAAAAACTCACTTACTGAAGCCAAAGAAAAATTTACTGAAAGCGGTCAACAGCTTCCTTTAGCAATGTAAAAACTTGTTTTCCATACTCCCCCTTATCACGCCCAGGGCGTACGCACGAAGATCACGTTGTTTCAGCCAGGCGCAGCAGCGTAAGCAAGTAGTTCATATCCCAGCCAGCGCTTTTACGTTTATTCTTGACGCCCATGGGCTTGGAGGTATCGCGCTTGATCAGATTCAATGCCTACTGACGCAGAATCACCAGGTTGGCCGCGCTGTGTCCGGTGCGTGAGCGCGAACGATCTTCATCAAAGGCCATATCCAATACCCAGTGCAGATTATTCTCTACTTGCCAATGCGCTCGCACCCGACGAGCTACCTCCTCGGCGTCAAGCTTGCGACTGCTGATGTAATAGCGATGTTCGGCGGTTTCTTTCTCACCGACACGGCAAATCCGTTGTACCATCGCCACCGTAGTACAACCCGGCCAGCTTGCCGCTACCGGTAGCTGCTTCGGATCGTGACTGACCCAGGCCAAGCGCTGCTCCTGTCGACCGTGGCTGTACTCGCTTTCGCTGTGCTGGGCGAACCGCTCACAATCGCCCTCAAAGAGCTGATCTAGTTCCTCATAGAGCGTCGGCTGATTGCGCTTGACCGCCAGTAAATAGTCCCCCTCGTGCTCGGTGACCTGTGCGGCAACGTCCTGATAGCAGCCACCCGCATCCAAGCTGATCAAACTGCCCCGCAACTCCAACAAGTCCAAAATCTCCTTCAGCGCTTCCAACTCGCTGGTCTTGCTCGCCGTGGTACGCTGCGACAGCACCAGCCCGTGCTCGCAACTCTAGGCATTCACGCACACCGGTGCTCGCTCCGCTGCCCCATGCGCACCGCGCTGGCGTTTGCCATCAATGGCAATCTGTTCGGTTTGTCCCACCAGATAGTGCGCCCAGCGCGTAAAGCAATTGTGCAGCGCTTCGCTGTTCAACCCCTGGAATACATTACGAAACGTGTCATGGCTGGGAATCCCATTCGGCAGCGATAGATAACGCCGAAACCACTCCTCTTTTGATCGTCCGTAGTCTTCAAACCCAACATAGTCATCGGCATTCGAGAGCATCGCACATAACGCAATCACCAGAATATCTCCCAGTTCATGTCGTCGGTTACGGGCGCTGCGCGGGTCTTCCAGCGCTGAAAAATGCGCTTGGATCGAACGGCAAAGATCTTCGCTCATGGCCCTGCTTTCTGTCTAGGATCGGGCCGATCACAATACCGGGTTCAATCCTCAATCACCAACACCGTTGTAGGTGTCTGTCTATGCTACTATTCTTCTTGCGTACGCCCTGGGCGTTTGACCGGGCAGACGCCCCGAATAAAGTAATGGATTTGCGCAAATCTTCACGGGTTAGAGCTGATGGGTATAGCTGAAATGCTCGATCATCCTCTGACATATTGACAAAACGGCGAACCCGGCTATCAATTTCATCGAGCACATCTCGAAGCTGTGGAATGCTGTCAATCGGCGGATCGAGACCTTCAAGAGCATTTAGGGTCTGTTCCCACATAGCGGAGCGATCATCATCTTTGAGACGGAGAATAATGTCGAGTAGAGAACCACGTTCGAGACTGAGAGCGCGTGATCCAGTGCGCAGAGCACGCAAATAGATAAAACCGAAACTGCGCTTTGCAGGACGACTTACGCGAGCGCGGTTGACATCATCTTCGGGCGGCGGGCTTGCAAAATATGTTTCCGCCGTAAACTCATCTTCTTCTGCATCATAAAGACCCGCAAACTTTATCCTAAGGGCAGGAATAACGTGATCGGGTTCCGTATCCTCAGGCTCGGCATTCTCGTCCAGCAAGGCATTGGTTTTAGTGTTCCAATACTCACGGTGCGCCCTGAATTTGGTTTCAAGATCAGCCGTCAGGTCAGTGAGAACCACTTCTAGTTCAATCGTGATTGCCGTATTGTCAGCACCAATGTACCGCCGTTGATAAAAATCGTGTTCATTGATTGGATTCGATCGTGATAAGCGGTCAGGGCCAAGACATAAATCCAACGCTTCACACATAGTCGATTTTCCGACGCTATTTCCACCAATTATCGCAGTATTCCCGGGAAAGATAATGTTTCCGTTTGCAACACTTCGAAAGTTCTTCATTTTGAGACGACGAATTTTCATTATTTCTCCATAAATATCTGCAATGGTCGTCCGACCATGCTGCCCTTTATGTCCGCTTTGGGTCATATGTAGACATAGCATATTTCAAAATCTTTTTCATAGTGTGATAACTACTTGTATGCAAAAAACAGAGTTATTGCTGCATACAGGCATTTTCAGGAGAAAGCTTTATCGGAATCATCCCTCATACAAATACCACTGAAACCCCACAAACGCATCCCTAACAGTCCCAACCCCGCCAAACTACGCGGCGGCATCGCTGACCGTGTGATATTTCAACTCTAGTAGATCAGGAAGCTTGGCACTGTCCATCTCGTCAACCCCTTCCTTGGCATACTGCGCCAGCAAAAAATCAAGGAAAGCCTATAGCTTTTCGTCATCGTCCAAGAACATCCGCGCTCTTAGCGTCTCCACGCGCTACGAGCGGGTAATCGGTGAAAAAGCAAAGGCGATATAGGCCAGCACATCATACAGACCACTGTTTTCAGCATCAATCATGCGCCTGATCTCGGAAAGCTGCTCATCGCCATGCCCTTTACAGACAGGCTTTCCAGCAGCGCCTTGTGGGTGTCCGGCTGGCTCCAGAGCGACCTTAACTCGTCTTTATCCTTGAACAGTTCCGGCCCCTCGCCCTCACCGCCGCCCGTCGGCTCCCCGGTCTTCCCTCTCGGGGTTGCCGGGACAGGCGTCGCTGAAATGCTCGTAAGCCTGCACAAAATCATAAATGATGAAGCAGTCCTTGCCGTCAATCGCCTCTATGAACTGATCGTTTATCTCAAAGATATCAAGGCATAAACCCCAAACAATGCCCGTCTACCGAAACTGGGGATTCACAACCCCAACCCCAACCGCAAACCGTCGTAGACAGCGGCGTGGATATTGCGCCCCGCCACGGCGTCGCCGATCCGAAACAGCCGGTAACGCCCCTCGGGGTTGCGCTCGATGGTCTGAGGGCGAATTTCGATCAGGGCCGGGTAGTCCACCTCCCCGCCGTTGATCGAATCGGGCTTGAGGGCGAAATACACTTCGTCCAGGGGCAGGACACCATGCTCCACCACCACCTGGTCCACTATCCGCTCGGTATGACGGTCGGCGTATTCGTTATACAGCCGGGCCAGTAGCCGCCCCCCCTCCCGGCGCACCCCCAGCAGCCGCTGGCAGAGGCTGACCCGCACCTCGTGTTCGGCGAAGAGTTTGAAATAAGCCGGGTAATTCACCCCGCCCACCTCCGGGGCCAGCACCCGCTCTGGGGTCACGTACTCCAGCCGGGCGCCGCCCCGCAGCAGGGCTTCGGCGGCGGTCAGGGCCGGATGGCCGCCGCTGTCGTCGAATACCAGCACTTCGCCGCCATCGCCAACCTCGCCCCCCAGCACATCCCAGGAACTGCTCACCAAGTCGGCGCCCTCCTCCAGAAATTCCGTGTTGGGCAGGCCGCCGGTGGCCACGATCACCACATCGGGGTTCTCGGCCAGCACCTCGGCGGCCTCCGCATAGACGTTATAGCGAAACACCACCCCCAGCCGCTCACACTCCCCCACCCGCCAGTCAATGATGCCCATGAGTTCCCGGCGCCGGGGGATGGCCGCCGCTAGCCGGAGTTGGCCGCCGGGGCGGTCGGCGGCCTCCAGCACGATGACCCGATGGCCCCGGGCCGCCGCCACCCGGGCCGCTTCCAGACCAGCCGGGCCGGCCCCCACCACCACCACGTTCCGGTATGGGCCAGGTCCCCGGCTCAGGGTCTGGGGCAGGCGCTGTTCCCGGCCGGTGGCGGGGTTGTGGATGCACAGGGCCTCGCCGTTCTCGTAGATGCGATCAATACAGTAACCGGCCCCCACGCAGGGGCGGATGCGTTCCTCTTGACCGGTCTGGAGCTTGGCCACGATGGCGGGATCGGCCAAATGGGCGCGGGTCATGCCCACCAAATCCACCAGCCCCTCCCGAATGGCGTGGCGGGCGGTGGCCAGGTCGTTGATGCGGGCCGCGTGCATGATCGGCACGGTCACTGCCCGTTTGACCGCCCCCGCCAGTTCCAGATGGGGTCCGGCCGGGGTGCCCATGCCGGGGATGACCTGGGCCAGGCCCGCGTCGGTGTCGATATGGCCCTTGATGACGTTGATAAAGTCGATGCCCTCCGCCTCCAGCCGCCGGGCGATGGCCAGCCCTTGGGCCTGGTCCAGCCCGCCGGGGCGGTCCTCGTCCACCACCATCCGCACCCCGATGATAAACCCCGGTCCCACGGCCTTTCGCATCGCCTCCAGCACTTCCAGGGAAAACCGCAGCCGGTTGTCCAGCCCGCCCCCGTAGGCGTCATCCCGGTGATTGGTGGCCGGGGACCAGAAAGCGTCCAGCAGATGGCCGTAGGCTTCCAGTTCGATGCCGTCCAGGTGGGCGGCCTGGCAGCGCTGGGCGGCGGCGGCATAGTCCCGTTTGATCCGCTCCAGGTCCCAGTCCTCGGCGGCCTTGGGAAAGGCCCGGTGGGCCGGCTCCCGCAGGGGCGAGGGGGCCACCACCGGCAGCCAGTCCCCGGTGTTCCAGCCGGTGCGCCGACCCAGGTGGGTAATCTGGATCATGACCGCGCAGTCGTGTTCATGGATGCTATCGGCCAGGTTCTTGAGCCAGGGCACGATCTCGTCTTTGTAGATGTGCAGGTTGCCGAAGGCTGGGGGGCTGTCCGGGGAGACGATGGCCGAGCCGCCGATCATGGTCATGGCCAGCCCACCTCGGGCTTTTTCCAGATGGTAGGCCCGGTAGCGTTCCTTGGGCAGGCCGTCCTCGGAATAGGCGGGTTCATGGGCGGTGCTGATGATGCGGTTTTTGAGGGTCAGATGTTTGAGGCGCAGGGGTTGCAGCAGGGGGTCGGACATGGAGGCGAGCCTCGGGGTGGAGCAGGGGCTTACGGCAATCTAATGAGCTTTGTGAGTCCTGTAAATGCGCAATGTCGCCGCTGGACAAGCGGGGGTCGCGGTGGGGTGAGTGGGCAATCCCGGCGTGGGGGATGGGCGTTTGCCGCCCTCGGAAACGATTTCCTATACCGTCTGTATATCCGGTTTTGGCGGACCACTATAATTCTCATCGCTTTTCGCCATTTCGCTATCCTACGGCAGCCCGGCCCCGCTGGTCGCCATGGGCGCAACCTGAAACGCAACCTGTATGGGAAGGCCGCAATGCACATTGGCAAGCTCGACCACATCAATATTCGCACCACCCAACTCCACACGATGATCCACTGGTACACCTCTGTTTTAGGTCTGCGCCTGGGCGACCGTCCGAATTTTCCCATCCCTGGCGCGTGGTTGTATGCGGGCGATACGGCTGTCGTACACTTAGTCGGTACCGACGGCGCCCCGGGCGTTGGCTCGGAGACCGACCTGAAGTTGGAGCATTTTGCGTTCTCCGCCACGGGCAGGGCCGAATTCGAGGAAAAGCTGCGGGCCATAGACGCCCGCTATCAGCGCGTTGAGATTCCGTCGATCAACCTTATCCAGGTCAATGTTTGGGACCCGGATGGCAACCACATCCATGTGGATTTTGCCGGGGACGAATGAGCGCCTAGACGGACGCAGATTCCAATCGCGCCAGGGCTAGTGGGCACACCGAACGCGGCCTGGATTTAGCTTTCCTTCACCACCTCGTCCGCCAGCAACAGCGTGGTCGCCGCCAGGGGCGCTAACCACAACAGCGCCCACCGCAACCCGATGGCATCAGATAAAAACCCGATCAGCGGCGGCAATACTAAAAATGCCGAAAAAGAAATCAGCGACAGGGCCGCCACATTATCGGCCGGTGATCCCCTACGCCGCGCGGCGGCGGTCATGGCCAGGGGATAGACGATCGCCACCCCCAGCCCAGACAGGGCGGCCCCGACGAAGGCCACCGGGGCGTTTGGAGCCAGCGCGAAACAGGTCATGCCGAGCGTCGCCGCCATTGCAGACCAGCGCACCACATTGAGCGCGCCCACAGCCTCGATCACCCAGTCGCCGGATAGCCGCGTGATTGCCATCACCACTGAAAAAAACGCATAGGTGACGCCAATGACCAAGGGCGAGGCATCGAGTACCGAGCGCATGAAAACCGCCGACCATTCGATGAAGGCCCCTTCCACAGCCATAATGCCAACGGGCATCAGACACAGCAGCAGGATCGCCGAAGAGGGCAGCCGGAAGATGGGCGGGCGCTGTTTGGCGTCCGGTCCGGCAACCGCTGCCGCTGGCACGCCCATGCTATCGGCTAAGGCAGCGTCCGTAGGTAGCAGGGTGGATGCCACGAAACCCAGGGCCGCCAGCACGGGCATGACCATCAAAAAATGCGTATCAACGCCGATCCCCAATTGCGCGAAGCTGCTACCTGATAAAGCGCCCACCACCGAGCCTAAACTCCAAAAACCGTGACACCGGGACATGATGCGTCGTTTAAGCCCCCGCTCGATGTGATCGGCTTTGGTGTTCATGGCGACCTCGCAGAGACCGACTGCGGCCCCACCCAACAAGAGCGCGAAAAACAGCCCGGCGGCCGAGGCGACCATACCCGGTAGCACAAACACCAGCGCCCAGGTCGGGATAAAGAGCTGGCACCCACGCCGTAGCCCGATTCGGTCAAGGATACCGCCGGCCACCACAAAGGCTCCCAAGGTCCCCAAAGGCATGGCAAACAAAGATAAACCCAACGTGAAGTCGCTGATGCCCAGATTCGCTTTGACATCCGGTATTCGCGGCACCCAGCTACCGAGTACCGCTGACTCCATGAAAAATACGGCAAAAATCGCCCCCATGGCATACCGGCTATTGGCCGCGCTAGGCTTCATCTGTCAACCTCAGGACTCGGTGTGGAACCGGTACACCATCAGGTGCCGATAGACCTCCCCGGAATCCAGCACCGCCGAGGGAAAGGTCGGCTGATTGGGGCTGTCTGGAAACTGCTGGGTCTCCAGGCAAAACCCGGCATGCTTGTGATAGACCACGCCATGCTTGCCCCGCAGCTTGCCCTTGAGATGACAGCCATCGTAGAGCTGCATGCCGGGGGCGGTGGTAAACAGTTCCATGACTCGGCCCGAGCGGGGTTCCCGGACCCGAACCGCCCGGCGCAACTCCCCGGGCGCGCCATTGAGGGCGAAGTTGATGTCATACCCCGGACAGCCCGCCGGCAGCCGGTCTAAGTCCTGACCGATGGGCTTGGGGCGGCGGAAGTCGTAGGGCGTTCCCGCCACCGGGGCCAGCGCTCCGGTGGGGATCAGGTCGGTGTTCGTGGGGGTGTAGCGGTCGGCGGCCACCGTCAGTTCGTGGTCCACTATGCTGGCGCCATCGCCCCGCAGATTCCAATAGCCATGGTGAATCAGGTTGACCACCGTGGGCCGGTCGCTGAGGGCCGTGGACTCGATGCGCAGTTCACCGTCGGCGTTCAGGGTGTAGATCACCGTGGCGGTTAGATTGCCGGGATAGCCCTGCTCCCCGTCCGGGGACAAATAGCGCAACTCCAGGGCGGCGGCGTGGCCGGTATCCATGGGCAGGGCCTCCCAGAGCTGCTTGTCGAAGCCTTTGAAACCGCCGTGCAAATGGTGGGGACCACTGTTGCAAGGCAGTTGATACTCGCGGTCGTCGAGCCGGAACCGACCGTGGGCGATGCGGTTGCCGTATCGGCCCACCATGGCCCCGAAATAGGGGCAGTCGGCCAAATACGCATCAGCCAGATAGCCCTCCAGACCGGCAAACCCCAGGGTCACATCCACCGTCTGGCCCTGGGCGTCGGGCACATGCAGTTCCGTCAGGATGGCCCCGTAATCGCTGATTCTGGCGGTCAGCCCCCCGGCTTTCAGTTCGTACAGGCTGACGAGCCGACCCTGGACGTGGCCGAAGTCGTGGCGGGTGATAGCCATGGCTTTTCCCTCTTGCGGATTAGTGAACGCGAACCGGCTTTGCCGACGGTCGGGGAGCGGATTCTGGCACTCTTTCAAAGTTTTTGCATGGCGACTGCTAATCTGTCTCCATACCCGCCGCGACGACCACTATCGGAGAATCATTATGCAACTGGGCGTCTGCTACTACCCCGAACACTGGCCCCCAGAGCGCTGGGCGGACGACGCCGCCCGGATGCGGGAGCTGGGTCTGAGCTATGTGCGTATCGGCGAGTTCGCCTGGAGCCGTCTGGAGCCGGACCCAGGCCGGCTGGATTGGGAATGGTTGGATCAGGCTATGGACACCTTGGGCCACGCGGGGTTGAACGTGATCCTGGGCACCCCTACCGCCACCCCACCCAAATGGCTGGTGGATCGCCACCCGGAAATCCTGGCGTTGGGCGCCGATGGCCGCCCCCGGTGTTTCGGGTCCCGGCGCCATTATTGTTTTTCCAGCGTGGTCTATCGCCGGGAGTCCCGGCGTATCGTCACCCTGCTGGCGGAACGCTACGGCCGACACCCGGCCCTGACGGCCTGGCAGACCGACAACGAATATGGCTGCCATGACACCGTGCTGAGTTATTCCCCCGCCGCCGCCGCCGCCTTTCGACGCTGGCTAAAAGCCCGCTATGGGGACATCGCGGCCCTCAACGACGCTTGGGGCACGGTGTTCTGGAGCCAGGAATACCGCGCCTTTGACGAGATCGACCCGCCGGTGGCCACGGTCACCGAGGCCCATCCCGCCCACCGCCTGGACTACCGGCGCTTTGCCTCCGGGCAGGTGGTGGAGTACAACCGGGAGCAGGTGGCGATCCTGCGCCAGCATAGCCCCGGGCGGGACATCGTCCATAATTATATGGGCTGTTTCACCGAGTTCGACCATTACCGGGTGGGGGCGGACCTGGACGTGGCCGGCTGGGACAGCTACCCCTTGGGCTTTCTGGACCAGGGCTGGCACGACGATGCCGAAAAGCTGCGCTGGCTGCGCACCGGCCACCCGGACTTCGCCGGCTTCCATCATGACTTGTACCGGGGAGTGGGACGGGGCCGACTGTGGGTCATGGAACAGCAACCGGGTCCGGTGAACTGGGCGCCCCATAATCCGGCCCCCCTGCCCGGCATGGTGCGACTGTGGACCTGGGAAGCCTTCGCCCACGGCGCCGAGCTGGTGGCCTATTTCCGCTGGCGCCAAGCCCCCTTCGCCCAAGAGCAAATGCACGCCGGGTTGCAGTTGCCCGACGGCAGCCCGGACCTGGGGGCGGCCGAGGCGCGCCAGGTGGCCGACGAACTGGAAGGGGTCGATTGCGGTGATACCCGGCCCGCCCCCGTTGCCCTGGTTTTTGACTACCAAGCCAAATGGCTGCTGGACATTCAGCCCCAGGGGGCCAATTTTGATTACTTTCGGCTGGCCTGCGAGTGGTACGGGTCCCTGCGGGCGCTGGGCGTGGATGTGGACGTCGTCTCCCCGAACGCCTCTCTGGAGGGCTATGGGGCGGTGGTCATCCCTAGCCTCCCGATCGTGCCCCAGGAGTTGGTGCAACACCTGGCCGACTTTACGGGGCCGCTGCTGATCGGTCCCCGCAGCGGAGCCAAGACCGTCTCCTTCCGCATCCCTGAATCCCTGCCCCCGGGGCCGTTGCAAGCCCTGTTGCCACTGCGGGTCACCCGGGTGGAGTCCCTGCGCCCCGGAGCCTTGGTGGCCGTGGCGCTGGAGGGGGAGACGCTCCAGGCTAGCCGCTGGCGGGAGTTTGTGGCCAGCGATCTGGAACCAGAAGCCCGTTTCGCCGACGGCTTCGGGGCCTTGTTCCGGCACGGCAATGTCCGTTATCTGGCCGGCTGGCCGGAGGCGGAACTGCGCCGGGCGGTGCTGTCCGGCCTGTGCCGAGAGGCGGGCATCGCCACCCATGACCTGCCACAGGGACTGCGCTTGCGCCGCCGGGGTGGGGTCTGTTTCGCTTTCAATTACGGCCCGGACACGGTCAGCGTCCCGGCGCCGGAGGCGGCGGATTTTCTGCTGGGAGCGCGGCGCTTGGAGGTCGGAGCGGTGGCGGCCTGGCGGGTGGAAAGCCTGAAGCAATCCGGCCTGGGCGGAGTTGAATCCGGTTAGCCACCGACCCTGGCTGAACAACACGGCTATACAGCCCTTATGGGCGGGACTCCGGTTCCAGAAAAATATAACTCTCCCGCTCCGCCGCCCGCAGCAACCGCGACCGCTCCACCCGGCTACCGGGGGGCAGACCCGCTGTCAGGGACTCAATAAAACACCTGCCAGTCACGCCGTCCGAAGCGGCCAGAAAGCGAATACCCACCCCGCCGGTCAGCACGATATGCGCTCCGAAAGGCGCCCAACCGGGGGCCGCCAGCCAGGCGGCCAGGGCCGCCGCCAGTTCGGCGCCGATTTCCCGGGCGAACTGGCCCAGGCAAAGGGCGGCGGCGGCGGGGACACCCCCGTGATAGACCCGGTCGGCCCAACCCAACACCGCCCCGGCTACGGGTCGGGCGGCGGCCCGGGCCACCTGGGCGGCCCGGGCTGAATGCCGCTCCGGGTCCAGAGCCTCGATGGTCCGGTACAACTGCTCCACATCGGCGGGAGTGACGGTTGAGTCCCGCCAGTGTTCCCGCTTGGGCAGCAGCCCGCGCCGACCCAGCAGCAACAGCAGCCGCGCCGCTAGAGCCGGCCCGGACAGGCGCTCGGTCATACGGATGGCCTGCTCCTTCACCAAGGGAATGCCGCCTCCGGGCTGGAAGTGATGACGCCAGCACCCCTCCGCCGGGTAATACCAGAGATGCCGCCCCAATTGCCCGGCCCCGGCGTCGTAGCCGGGGTCCACCTGCTCCCGGAACTGGTCGTCGGTGAGCAACAAGCGGCCCCGGCTGACAAAACCGGCGGCGATGCCGGTGGCTAGATTCAGCACCGTGGCGGGTTGGGTCGTATCCAGTAACCGGCCCAGGGGATGGCGCAGCTCTCCGGCGGCGTCACACTGGGCATCCCCCAGCACCCGCACCCCGGGCAGGGGTCCGCCACCCAGCCGTCGAACCAGGGCGGCGGTCATGCCCTGCTCGAAGGGCAGGCCGTTGCGAAACGCCCGCACCAGATTATTGGAGTACCAGAGGCCGTCCCGGCAGGGTCCGGGAAACGGCAGGCCGATGGTGCCCACCTGATGCAGTTGATAGCCGTTGCGGAGCAGAAAGCCCTCGATCTCCGCTAGCAAGGCGTCACAGAACCGCGCTCCGTCGGCGTTATCCATCAGCCCGGCAAAGGCTGGCCGGTCTCGCCAATGAATTTCGGCGGAGGCCAGGTAGGCGCCGTCGCGGGTCAAGGCGCCCAGATCCAGCTTGGTGCCGCCCAGGCTCAGGCAGACTACCGGCAACGGCGAGCTCATGACCCCGCTCACGATCGGATGGGGGCTTTGGGGCGCCGGACAATAGCCATGGACATCCTCCTCTACTCGCTGAATACACCGATACTATATAAGAACCTAGCGCGAAATACGGTTGAATCCGTTTTGTAGTACACCCGTCGCGCCCCATCAACGGCTTAGATGGCCTACGGCGGGCGGTCCACGGAAATAACCCTACTCATAGACGGGACGCTAGCAAAACATTAGAATTCGCACCCATTCTTGCACCGTGGGGTCAGACGTTCCTTTGGCGATGCTAGCAGTGGACACCTTAAGCATACTCTGTGAGCGCCCGGGCGGCGCTGCCCAAGGCCACGAACCGGTGGCGCGCTTCTCAGTGGATACCGCCCCACCCCAGCGGTCGCGGCAATCCCTACCACCGACGGCAGCCTCTTTACGCTTCCGCCCCACCACCACGGGTGCCGACTGAGCGATGCCGAGCCGCCATTCGACCCCGGGAACCTATTTTTCAAGCCTCGGCTTCGTCACATCGGCTACTCTAATTCAGTACATTCCGGCTACAAGCCCCCAGCGGCCCGCCGGATCGCTTTATCTTCCTGACAGCACCGGCGGCGCCGGCAATACCCGCAGAACCGTATTTTGCGGCGGGTCATCGCGGGATGGCTTCAACAACCGGGAGGCAATCCAAAGCCAATGAGTACGCTCATCGAACAATTCCGACAGACATCGCAACTGGGCAGCAATGGCGCTTTTATCGAGGAGCTATACGAAGCTTTTCTACAAGACCCCAACTCGGTCAGCGACAATTGGCAGACCTTTTTTCGCGGCCTGCAAGACGGCAAGGGCGGCCAGGACGTGGCCCACGGCCCGATTCGCGCCTCCTTCGCCGACCTGGCCCGTCAGCACCCGGTCGCCGTGGCGGGCGCAGCTCTCAGCCCCCAGGCCGCCGAGAAACAAGCCTCGGTGCTGCGGATCATCAACGCCTACCGCACCCGGGGCCATCAGGCCGCTAGCCTGGACCCCCTGGATCTGCGGGAACGCCCCACGGTGCCCGACCTGGACCCCGGCTATCATCATTTGTCCGAAGCCGATATGGACACGGTGTTCAATGTCGGCTCCCTGCTCGCCCCCGGCAAACCCTCCCAATTACCTTTGCGGGAGATCCTGTCCCTGATCCGCGAGGTGTATACCGGCAATATCGGCGCCGAGTACATGCATATCACCCAGACTGAGGAGAAGCGCTGGATTCAGGCCCGTTTGGAGGGCCAGCGCGCCCGTCTGGGTCTGAGCGTCGACGAACGGCGCTGGCTGCTGCAAGGACTGGTGGCCGCCGAGGGCCTGGAGAAATACCTGCACACCAAATACGTGGGCCAGAAGCGCTTCTCCCTAGAGGGGGGCGATAGCCTGATCCCCCTGATGGATGAACTGATCCAGGGGGCCGGCGCTGCTGGAACCAAGGAAATCGTCATCGGTATGGCTCACCGGGGCCGCCTCAATGTGCTGGTCAATGTGATCGGCAAATCCCCCGCCGAGTTGTTCGAGGAATTCGCCGGCCGCCGCCGCCACCCGGACTCCAGTTCCGGCGACGTCAAGTATCACATGGGCTTCTCCTCCGACGTGGAAACCCCCGGCGGCCCGGTGCATCTGGCCCTGTCCTTCAATCCGTCCCACCTGGAGATCGTCAATCCGGTGGTGGAGGGGTCGGTGCGCGCCCGCCTGGAGCGCCGCCGGGACGGTCGCGACAGCCTGCCTTTCGGGGAGTGCATGCCGGTGCTGATCCATGGCGACGCCGCCTTCGCCGGCCAGGGGGTGATCCTAGAAGGGCTGCAATTCTCCCAAGTGCGCGGCTACCGCACCGGCGGCACCGTGCATATCGTGATCAACAACCAGGTGGGCTTCACCACCAGCAATCCTTTGGATGCCCGCTCCAGCCTGTACTGTACCGACGTGGCCAAGATGGTTCAGTCCCCCATCTTCCATGTCAACGGCGACGACCCGGAGGCGGTGCTGTTCGTGACCCGGCTGGCCCTGGAGTACCGTTTGCAGTTCGGCAAGGATGTGGTCATCGACCTGGTCTGCTACCGCCGCCACGGCCATAACGAGGCCGATGAGCCTTCGGTCACCCAGCCGATGATGTACAAAAAGATCAAGGCCCGACCCACCGCCGCCACCCTTTACGGACAGCAACTAACCAACGCGGGGGTGATCGACGCCGATACCCCCAGGGCCATGATCGACGAGTATCGCGCCAAGCTGGACGCCGGCGAGCATGTGGCCCGGCCCATTCTTACCAATGTCCATGCCCCCTACGCTGTGGACTGGTCCAAACTCAAGCATGAGAACTGGGATGCACCGGTGGACACTGCCGTTTCGGTGGAGACCATCCAGGCCCTGAGCGAGCGGATGCTGAGCTTGCCCGAGGGTTTCGAGATGCATCCCCGAGTGGCCAAGATCATGGACGATCGCCGCAAGATGGCCGCCGGCGCCCTGGCCCTAGACTGGGGCTTTGCCGAGAATCTGGCCTACGCCACTCTACTCAAGGAGGGCTTTCAGGTACGGATCTCTGGCCAGGATTGCGGCCGGGGCACGTTCTTTCACCGCCACGCGGCCCTACACTCCTCCAAGGACGGCAGCACGTATGTGCCGCTAATGAACCTCTACGACGATCAACCCCTGTTCATCGTCATCGACTCCATTCTGTCCGAGGAGGCGGTATTGGGCTTCGAGTATGGCTACAGCCTGGCCGAACCCAATGGGCTGACCATCTGGGAGGGCCAGTTCGGCGACTTCGCCAACGGCGCACAGGTAGTCATCGACCAGTTCATCACCTCCGGCGAGGCCAAGTGGGGCCGGTTCTGCGGTCTGGTGATGCTGCTGCCCCACGGCTACGAGGGTCAGGGTCCCGAGCATTCCTCGGCCCGTCTGGAGCGGTATCTGCAACTGTGCGCCGAGCACAATATCCAGGTCTGCGTGCCTTCCACCCCGGCTCAAGCTTTTCATATGCTCCGCCGACAGATGAAGCGGCACTTCCGCAAGCCGCTGATCGTCATGACCCCCAAAAGCCTGCTGCGCCACAAGTTGGCCGTCAACACCCTGGAAGACCTGTCCCAGGGTGGCTTCCAGACTATTATTTCCGAGATCGACGACATTAACCCCAAGAAAGTGAACCGACTGGTCTGTTGTAGTGGCAAGGTCTATTACGATCTGCTGGAAATGCGCCGGGAGCGGGGGCTGGATAATGTGGCCATCATCCGCGTCGAGCAACAGTATCCGTTTCCCCACGTACGCTATGAAGAGGAGCTGAAACGCTACCCCAAGATGAAGGACCTGGTCTGGTGCCAAGAGGAACCCCGTAACCAGGGGGCCTGGTATCAGATTCTCCACCATCTGAAAGAACCCCTAGGCTCCAAGCAGGAGGTGCTGTACGCCGGACGCGCGGCGTCGGCTTCTCCGGCGGTGGGTTACCACAGCGTACATGTGGAGCAGCAACGTGCTCTGGTCAACGAAGCCCTGGGCCAATAACCATTCAAGCCAAGCGAAGGGAAAGTAAAGAATGAGCATAGAAGTAAAAGTCCCTACTCTTCCGGAATCCGTGGCCGACGCGACCCTGGTGTCCTGGCACAAAAAGCCCGGTGACGCCGTCAAGCGTGACGAGAATCTGGTAGACCTGGAAACCGACAAGGTGGTGCTGGAGATACCGGCTCCCACCGATGGGGTCATGGGGGAGATCAAGCGCGGCGACGGGGAAACCGTCACCACCGGTGATGTGATCGCCCTGCTTGAAGCGGATGGCGCCGCCGCAGCGCCCGCCGCCAAGGCCGAAGCGCCCGAGGCCGAACCCGCCAAGACCGAAGCGGCGAGTGAGGAAAACCTGTCCCCGGCGGTGCGCCGACTAGTGGCCGAGCACCAACTGGACATCAGCAAGATCCAGGGCACTGGCAAGGGTGGCCGGGTCACCAAGGCTGATGTGCTGAACTTCATAGAAACCGGCGGTAGCGGCGGCGAGGTGGCGGCCAAGCCCCAAGCCGCTCCAGCTCCGGCTCCAGCTCCGGCTCCGGCTCCCCAGACCGCTAAGCCCGCCGCTCCCGTGGCCCCGGACAAGGCTGGGCGCACCGAACAGCGGGTGCCCATGACCCGGCTGCGGGCCCGCATCGCCGAACGCCTGCTTCAGGCTAAAAACACCACCGCCATGCTCACCACCTTCAACGAGGTGAACATGAAGCCGGTGATGGACCTGCGCGCCCGCTACAAGGACAAGTTCGAAAAGGAACATGGGGTGCGGCTGGGCTTTATGTCCTTTTTCGTCAAGGCTGCGGTGGAAGCCCTCAAGAAATACCCGGCCGTGAACGGCTCCATCGACGGCAATGACATCATCTACCACGGCTATTATGACATTGGCATCGCCGTGTCCTCGCCCCGGGGGCTACTGGTGCCTGTCCTGCGGGATGCCGATCAGATGAGTCTGGCGGATATTGAAAAAGCCATCGGCGATTTCGGCAAGCGCGCCCGGGAGGGCAGCATCACCGTCGAGGAAATGACCGGCGGCACCTTCACCATCACCAACGGCGGGGTATTCGGCTCCCTGATGTCCACCCCCATCCTCAACCCGCCCCAAAGCGGCATCCTGGGGATGCACAAGACCATGGACCGGGCAGTGGTGGAAAACGGCCAGGTGGTGGCCAGGCCGATGATGTACCTGGCCCACTCTTATGATCACCGAATCATCGACGGCCGCGAGGCGGTCACTTTCCTGGTGGCCATCAAGGAAGGCATCGAAGATCCCGCCCGCATGCTGCTGCAAGTCTGAGCATCACGTCATCTCCGGCCGGCCCGTCGGGTCGGCCCGCAACAACGAGGGGAAAGCATGGCTAAAACCTACGACGTAGTTGTCATCGGTGGAGGACCCGCCGGCTATGTCGCGGCGATCCGCTGCGCGCAGTTGGGTCTGGAAACCGCTTGCGTCGAAGAGTGGATCAACTTCAAGGGAGAACCCGCTCTGGGAGGCACTTGCCTGAACGTAGGCTGTATCCCATCCAAAACCCTGCTGGAGTCGTCCGAGCACTACCAAAAACTCAAAGACGGCATGGAAAACCACGGTATCTCGGTCAGCGGCCTGAAGCTGGACCTGGACCAGATGATGGCCCGCAAGGAGGAAATTGTCCTGTCCCTGACCGGCGGTATCGCCGCCCTGTTCAAGGCCAACGGCGTCACCTGGCTCAAGGGCCGGGGCAAGCTGTTGCCGGACAGCCAGGTCCAAGTCACCGACAAGGACGGCAAACAGCAGGTGGTGGATGCCGACAATGTGATCATCGCCACCGGCTCCAGACCCATCGACATCGGCGCCGCCCCTCTGGACGGGGAGATGATCGTGGACTCCAGCGGCGGCTTGGATTTCCGTAACGTACCCAAGCGCCTGGGCGTCATCGGCGCCGGGGTGATCGGCCTGGAAATGGGCAGCGTCTGGAAACGCCTGGGCGCCGAGGAGGTCGTGGTTTTGGAGGCCATGGAGGACTTCCTGGCGACCGTGGACCAGCAGATCGCCAAGGACGCCCTGCGTCAGTTCAAGAAGCAGGGGCTGGATATCCGCCTGGGCGCCCGGGTCACCGGCACCAAAAAGTCCAAGAAACTGGTCACGGTGCAATACCAAGACAAGGACGGCGAGCATGAGATCAAGGTGGACAAGCTGCTGGTCTGCGTAGGACGCCGTCCCAACTCCGATGGGGTGGTGGACGAGGCCGTGGGCTTGGAGATGGATGAGCGGGGCTATATCCACGTGGATGAGCACTGCGCCACCCCTCTGCCCGGCGTGTACGCCGTCGGCGACGTGGTGCGGGGTCCGATGCTGGCCCATAAAGGCTCAGAGGAAGGCATCATGGTGGCGGAGATCATCGCCGGCAAACCCGGCCACATGAATTACGACGCCATTCCCTGGGTCATCTACACCCACCCTGAAATCGCCTGGGTGGGCAAGACCGAACAGGCCCTCAAGCACGAGGGAGTGCCTTATAAAACCGGCAACTTCCCCTTCGCCGCCAACGGCCGGGCCAAGGCCATGGACCAAGCGGCGGGGCTGGTCAAGGTCATCGCCCACGCCGAGACCGATCGCCTGCTCGGGGTCCATATCGTCGGTCCCATGGCCTCGGAACTGATCCAGGAAGCGGTGCTGGCCATGGAATACCACGCCAGCAGCGAAGATCTAGCCCGCACCATCCACGGCCATCCCACCCTCTATGAGGCCGTCCACGAGGCGGCCCTGTCGGTGCACGGGATCGCGCTGCACAAGATCAATAAATAAGATCGACAAATAGCGGTCACGATGGCTTCCCAGCCCCGCTTCGGCGGGGCTGGTTGTTTATGGGCAATGGCGCAATGCCTGGACGACTGGGCCGAATAGACACCGAGGAAACAGAAGACAGGGGTCTTTGACAAGGAGTCAACATGGAATATCTCGCCCATCTCCGTCCCGCCGAAGACGGCTCCCTTCAGGAGCATATGCTTGAGGAACATCTGCACGAGGTAGCCCGGCTTGCCGCCACGGCGGCTCAGCATTTCGGCGCCGCCGATTGGGCCGCCCTGGCTGGTCTCTGGCATGATCTGGGCAAGTATCGCCCCGGCTTCCAGCGTTATCTGCGCTCCCATCACCATCCCGACGCCCATCTGGAGGTGGTCAACTCCACCCCCCATTCCACCGCCGGCGCCATCCATGCCATGGACCAGCTCAAGGGCTTTGGCCCATTGCTGGCCTATTTAATCGCTGGCCATCACGCCGGCTTGCCCGACTGGGAGGGAGGCGGCGCCGCTCTGCGGTCGCGGCTGGAGCGACGTGCCGAATTGGACGATGCCCTGGCCGCCGCCATTCCCGATGCCATTCTGGCGCCGACAGCACCCACCAGTCGGCCTGTCTGTTCCAATCCCGACGGTATGCATCTGTGGCTGCGGCTGTTGTTCTCTTGTTTAGTGGACGCCGATTTTCTGGATACCGAAGCGTTTATGGACCCAGGCCGGGCCGCCTACCGGGGCGGATATCTCGATCTGGAGACCCTGCTACCGGTGTTCGAAGCCCATATGCAGCGCTGTTTCGGCACACCGGATACCCCGGTCAGGGCCGCTCGCCACCGAATACTGCAAGCCTGTATCGCCAAAGCGGCGGAGCCACCAGGCTGTTTTTCCCTGACCGTGCCCACCGGCGGCGGCAAGACGCTCTCCAGCCTGGCCTTCGCCCTGCACCATGCCCACCGGCACGGTAAACGCCGGGTGATCTATGCCATTCCCTATACCAGCATCATCGAACAGACCGCCGACGTGCTGCGAGGTGTGTTCGGCGAGAGGGTCGTGGTGGAGCATCATTCCAACCTGGACTCCGAAAAGGAAACTCCCCGCGCCCGGCTGGCTGCCGAGAACTGGGACGCACCTATCGTCGTCACCACCAATGTACAGTTGTTTGAAAGCCTATACGCCGCCCGCCCCGGCCGCTGCCGCAAGCTGCACAATCTGGTGGACAGCGTGATCATTCTGGACGAAGCGCAGTTATTGCCACCCGAGTTTCTGGACCCGATCCGTCAGGTTTTGCGGCAACTGCTGGACCATTACGGCGTCACCGTGGTGCTGTCCACCGCCACCCAACCGGCCCTGGGCCTAAGCGCCCATGAGATCGCCCCGGAACCCGCGCGGCTATACCGCGAACTCCAGCGGGTGACGGTGGAATGGCCTCGGGACCGAACTCCCCGTACCTGGGAAGACTTAGCCACGGAACTGCTGGACCATGATCGGGTTCTGGTAGTGGTGGGCCGCCGTGATGATGCCCGGACCCTGGCCAAGCTGCTGCCCGAGGATACCTGTCATTTGTCGGCGCTGATGTGCGGCCAGCACCGCTCCGAACTGATCGCCGACATCAAGGCGGCCCTGGGGCAAGATAGGCCGCTACGGGTGGTCAGCACCCAATTGGTGGAAGCCGGCGTGGACCTGGACTTTCCTCTGGTTTACCGGGCTTTTGCAGGCTTGGACTCCATCGCCCAAGCCGCCGGCCGTTGCAACCGGGAGGGGCGGCTGCCGGGCCTAGGCCGGGTGGTGGTGTTCAATCCTCCCAAGCCGGCCCCGGCGGGCCTGTTGCGGAAAGCCGAGCAGGCGGCCCGGGAACTGCTGGCCGCCGGTCCCCCCGAGCTGACCGACCCGGCGATGTTTGGTCGCTATTTTGAGTCGTTTTATGCCCAGGTTAACGACCACGATGCGGAGGGCATCCTGCCCCTGCTGTGCCAGGACGCCCGGCAGCAGGCGTTCCAGTTCCGAACGGCGGCGTCCCGGTTTCGACTGGTCCAGGAGTCCGGCTACCGGCCGGTGCTGGTATGGCACGACGAGCGGGCCAGGCAGTTGATCGAAGCCGTCAAAGCGCAAGGGCTGAGCCGGGGGCTGGGACGGCGGTTGCAGCGTTATACGGTGTCGTTGCCGGAACATCAGTTACGGTCCCTGCTGGCCGCGGGGGATGTGGAAGAACTATTATTGCCTGATCTATACGCGCAGAGAGTGCCGGGTTTGTATGACCGGCGCTTTGGGTTGCTTGCCGAGGGGCCGTAGTATAGGCCTATGGATTTGATATATTAAAATGGCCGCACATCAAAAGCTTATAGCTGATGGCGGCCTTTTCTGTAAGGAAAAGTTTCCAGGTTTCAATCCGCATCCCAGTGAAGGATGGCTTTCAATCCTACTATATATAGAATAAAAAAATTATTAAGGTAAAGTTTCCAGGAAGTTGACATTAGCAAATCATGACGACATACTGACTCTGTGTCAGCAATGGATCGATTACTGTCCCGTGGCGGCGTCAAGTCCACTTCTAGTGAGAATAGATAGATGCAACACAGCCACATCAGTAAGGGTTGCACCCAGTTATCTCAAAGGGGATAAGCTATATGGAAAGCTACTGTCTGGAAGTCTGGGGCGACTACGCTTGCTTCACCCGCCCTGAAATGAAAGTCGAACGGGTCAGCTACGACCTAATCACCCCCTCGGCGGCCCGTGCCGTGTTCGAGTCCATCCTCTGGAAGCCGGGACTGCGCTGGCGCATCACCCGTATCGAAGTCCTCAATCCTATCCGCTGGATCGCCCTACGCCGCAACGAGGTGGGGGCAGTGGCGTCTGTGGGAGCCGTCAAGTCGGCGATCAAGCAGGGCCGGGGAAACTTGGGCTTGTTCGTGGAGGATGAGCGCCAGCAGCGGGCCGGGCTGTTTCTGCGGGATGTGCGCTACCGCCTCCATGCCGGCCTGGACGTAACCATCGACGAGTCGCCCATCAAATACCAGGAGATGTTCCAGCGCCGTGCCCGCAAGGGGCAGTGTTTCAATCAGCCTTACCTGGGCTGCCGGGAATTCTCCGCCCATTTCCGGCTAATCGCAGACCCGGATGGCGAGCCTGATCGACCTATACCCGAGGAGGATCGGGAGTTGGGCTATATGCTCTACGATCTGGATTTCGCCGATCCGGCCAATCCCGTACCGCGCTTTTTTCGCGCCCGTCTGAACCAGGGCGTGATGCAGGTGCCCGGCTGGGACAGCCTGGAGGTGCGGGAATGATCCTGACGGCGCTGTATGACTATTACCAGCGGAAAAGCGCGGCCGACGCCAAGTCCCTGGCCCGGCCAGGTTTCGAGTTCAAGGAAATACCATTCTGGATCGTGATTGATGACGCCGGGCGGTTTGTCCAGTTCGCCGATCTGCGGGAGGGTGAAGGCAAGAAAAAACGCGCCAAAGCCATCCGGGTGCCCCAGGGTATAAAGAAAACCTCCGGCGTCGCCGCCAATCTGCTATGGGACAGCGCCGAGTATGTGCTGGGAGTGGACACCCGAGGTAAGCCCGCACGGGTGGCGCAGCAACACCAGGCGTTCAGGGAACGGCTGCGAGCTGCTTTCGGCGATGCCCCCGATGATCCTGGCCTGGCCGCTGTTTATCGGTTTCTGGAGGGTTTGGATTTGGCGCAACTCGGCGCCCAAACCGAGTGGGAGGAAATCCGCCAAACCAATCCTCCTCTGACTTTCAAACTAGCCGGTGATCCGGGGCCAGTCTGCGAACGTCCGGTCGTGGAGGCAGCCGTCGAAGCGACGGCGGGTCAGGCAGCCGATGGATTATGCCTGGTGAGCGGTCGGGCGGATGCCATCGCCCGGCTGCATCCGGCGATCAAAGGAGTGCGGGGGGCGCAATCCTCCGGGGCCAATATTCTTTCGTTCAATCTGGATGCCTTCAACTCCTATGGCAAGGCCCAGGGCGCCAATGCCCCGGTCGGTGAGCGGGCCGCTTTCGCTTATACGACGGCATTGAACCATCTGCTGAGCCGAAATTCCCGACAAAAACTCCAACTTGGGGAGGCCGTTACGCTTGTATTCTGGGCCGAGAAGGCCAGCGGCGCATCCGTGGAGAACGCCCTGTCCGCCTGGTTCGGTCCGCCCGCCGATAACCCTGATGCCAACACCCAGGCTGTACGCGCGCTCTACGAGTTCAAGCGTGGTCAGCCCTTGACTGACGATGATGGGCAGCGCTTTTTCGTGCTGGGGCTATCGCCTAACAACGCCCGGCTGAGCGTGTGTCTATGGTCGATCAGCACGGTAGCGGAGCTGGGCGAGACTATTTTCAGGCACTTTCAGGATCTTCAAATTGTTCATCGGGAGCAGGAGCCGGAACATCTATCCCTGTACCGGCTCCTGGTCAGTGTGGCGGCCCAGGAGAAGCTGGACAACCTGCCACCCAATCTGGCTTCGGCTTGGTTGCGTACCATTCTGGCCGGCCCCGCCGTACCTTATCCGGCAACACTGTTCCAAGCCGCCATGCGCCGGGTGCGCGCCGAGCGTCATATCAGCTACCCCCGGGCGGCGCTTATCAAAGCCTGTCTGAACCGCTATTACCGGCGTCATCCCGACGCCTATCCTGGCAACACATGGAGGGAAATCCACGTCATGCTCGATGAATCGCTGGATGATGTAGGTTATTTATTGGGTCGACTGTTCTTCGTTCTGGAACAGGCCCAGATCCTGGCCATCACCGAAGGCAAGCGTGAAAACATCAATGCCTCGATCCGGGACCGCTACTATGGGGCCGCATCCGCCAATCCGGTCGCTGTTTATCCGGTACTCATGCGCCTTTATCCCCACCATATCGCCAAACTCGCCAAGGCCCGGGCGGGATCGGCGTGGCGGTTAGAGAAGCTCTGCGACGCTATCTGTAACCTGCTGCCGGCCGACAATCCTTTTCCCCATCGGCTGTCCCTGCCCCAGCAGGGCTGTTTCGCGGTGGGCTATTACCAGCAGCGCCAGGCTTATTTCACGGCCAAAGAGGCCGCCCCGGAGCAAGACAAGGAAACCCAAGGAGAGACGCCGTGAGCATCCAACACCGCTACGACTTTGTGCTTTTGTTCGACGTAAAAGATGGCAATCCCAACGGCGACCCAGACGCTGGCAATTTGCCGCGGATCGACGCCGAGACCGGCCATGGGCTGGTCACCGATGTCTGCCTTAAACGCAAGGTCCGCAACTTCGTGGGCCTAGCCAAGGATGATCAGCCGCCGTTTGAGATTTACATCAAGGAAAAGGCGGTTCTGAACCAGCAGCACGAACGGGCCTATAAGGCTATCGGCAAAGAGGAACTGCTTAAGGGCGAAGATAAGAAACGTAAGGGTGGCAACGCAGTTTCCGAGGCTCGGGGCTGGATGTGCCAGAACTTTTTTGATATCCGCACCTTCGGCGCGGTGATGTCCACCGGCATCAACTGCGGCCAGGTACGCGGCCCGGTACAGATGACTTTTGCCCGCAGCATCGCCCCGGTGGTGGCCCTGGAACACTCCATCACCCGCATGGCCGTGGCCACCGAGGCGGAGGCGGAGAAACAACAGGGTGACAACCGCACCATGGGCCGCAAGTACACCGTGCCCTATGGCCTGTATCGCAGCCACGGTTTCATCTCCGCCCATCTGGGCACCCAGACCGGTTTTTCCGAAGATGATCTGGACCTGTTCTGGCAGGCGTTGATTTCTATGTTCGAGCACGACCGCTCCGCCGCCCGGGGGCTGATGGCCACCCGTGGGCTGTATGTCTTTGAACACGAATCCAAGCTGGGCAATGCCCCGGCCCATGAACTGTTCGAGCGGATACAGGTGGAAGCGGACACTGGCATTCCCCGCTGTTTTGGGGATTTCAAGGTGACGCTCCACGAGGCCGGACTGCCCGCTGGCGTCAGGCTCTTGAAGTTGGTGCATCAGGCGTGACCGAATCCGGGGAATTGCCCGTAGACCCGGTGCCGATCTCGGCTTTGCAGCACTATAGCTACTGCCCCCGGCAATGCGCCCTGATCCACCAAGAGCAGTCCTTCGACGAGAATCTCTACACCCTACGCGGACGGGCGGTCCATGCTCAGGTGGATACGCCCGCCAGCGGTTTGGAGCGGGGAGTGCGGGTGGAACGGGCGCTGCCCTTGTACTCGATCCGGCTGGGGCTGGTAGGGCGGGCCGATGTGGTGGAGATTCTGCCCGACGGTAGGCCCTACCCGGTGGAGTATAAACACGGGCCGCGCCGCGCCCGAACCCATGACGATCTGCAACTGGCCGCCCAAGCTTTGTGCCTTGAAGAGATGACTGGCCGCTCGGTGCCAGCCGGGGCGATTTTCCATCACAGTTCCCGGCGCCGAAGGGAGGTATCTATCGGTCCCGAATTGCGGGCGGCGGTGGAGCAACTGACGCCCGTGGTGCGGGCGCTGCTGCAAGCCGGGCGCTTGCCGCCTCCGGTGAACGACGACCGCTGTCGGCATTGCTCCCTGTATGACAGTTGTCAACCAGCCATTGTAGCGGCGGGGGATCGGCTGGCGCGGTTGCGGGCCACGCTGTACGACCCGGATGAGGAAGAACCGTGCGACAGGTCTTGAACACGTTGTATGTGATGACACAAGGCGCCTATGTGCATCTGGAGCGGGATACGCTGGTGGTGGAGGTGGAGCGGGAGAAGCGCCTTCAGGTCCCCTTGCATCATTTGGGCGGCCTGGCGACATTTGGGGATGTGATGATCAGCCCGGCCTTGATCCACCGTTGCGCCCAGGATGGCCGGGGTGTGGTGCTGCTGGACCGCAACGGGCGGTTCTCGGCCCGAATCGAAGGGCCGCAGTCGGGTAATGTGCTGCTGCGCCGGGCGCAGCATGAGGCGGCGAGTGACACGGCCCGGACCCTGGACCTGGCCCGGGCTTGCGTGGCCGGCAAGCTGCGCAACAGCCGCCATGTGCTGTTGCGTGGCGCCCGGGATGCCAATGATACAGCGGATGCTACCGCTCTGCGCCGGGCAGCGGCGCTGTTGGCCAACAATCTCCGCCGCCTGCCCCAAGCGCCGGACCTGGACACGCTACGGGGCTTAGAGGGGGATGCCGCCCGTGTGTACTTTGGCGTCATACCGCAGTTGATCCGTCCTTCCCAACGATCTGTTTTTAGATTCGATCGGCGCAGTCGTCGGCCGCCCTTGGATCGCTTCAATGCTCTCATTTCACTTTTGTATACCGTCCTGGTCCACGACTGCCGAGCAGCCCTAGAGGGGATAGGTCTGGACCCGCAACTGGGTTTTTTGCACGCTGTTCGTCCAGGACGGCCTGCCCTGGCCTTGGATTTATTGGAGGAGTTTCGGGCTATTCTGGCCGATCGATTGGCGCTGACTTTAATTAATCGAGGTCAGTTGTCAAAAAGGGATTTCGAGCTGCGGGAAGGCGGGGCGGTGTATTTGGGCGAAGATGGCCGCAAGAGTGTGATTGCTGCTTATCAGGAACGCAAGCGGGACGAAGTCCACCATCCGCTCACAGATCAGCCAGTGCCCATTGGATTGTTGCCCCATCTTCAGGCGCGTCTGCTGGCACGGGCGCTGCGGGGTGATCTTGAGGGGTATTTGCCTTTCCTGGCTCGCTGACTGCGTTTTCGAGGTGATTGATGTTGATCTTAGTGAGTTACGATGTATCCACGGAATTTCCAGAAGGTCGGCGGCGGTTGCGACGGGTGGCCAAGGTATGCTTGGACTACGGCCAGCGGGTTCAGAAGTCGGTATTCGAGTGTACCGTGAATGAGGCTCAGTACGAGGCGCTGGAACGAGAGCTGTTAGCCGAAGTGAATTTAGACGAAGATAATTTGCGATTGTACCGTCTGACCGAACCTTTGACGCGCAACCGCAAGGAATACGGGGTCTTCAAGGCCACTAATTTCGACGGCCCGCTGATGGTTTGAACCGCTCCGCGAACCTATAGCAGTGTCAATTTTTCAGGGAGGTTCGCGAATTTTCTGCCACGAGCCTTTAATTTTAAGGAGTTATGCTATGGAGAGCTTCACCCGCTCTTCGGGGCGGGTGCGAATTGAAACAGAATTGAGAGTCCAACTTGAGGAGGTTCGCGAATTTTCCTGCCGTGAGCCTTTAATTTTAAGGAGTTATGCTATGGAGGGCTTCACCCGCTCTTCGGGGCGGGTGTGGATTGAAACCGAGAGCGTGGATACATAATAACCGACCATAGTCGCCGCTTCACCCGCTCTTCGGGGCGGGTGTGGATTGAAA
Organism: uncultured Candidatus Competibacteraceae bacterium; assembly: GCA_964597315.1. Classification (GTDB taxonomy): domain Bacteria; phylum Pseudomonadota; class Gammaproteobacteria; order Competibacterales; family Competibacteraceae; genus CAZQXD01. Next base: position 1,528 of record CAZQXD010000025.1, on the reverse strand, counting down.
CTGCGCGAACAGGCTAACAGCGCATCCGTTGAGAAGGCTTCACCCGCTCTTCGGGGCGGGTGTGGATTGAAACACAGATCACGGCGTTTACGCCATCGGGACGCCGGGCTTCACCCGCTCTTCGGGGCGGGTGTGGATTGAAACCGGTATCGTCACTGAGATTGTGACCATCGCCGGAGCCGCTTCACCCGCTCTTCGGGGCGGGTGTGGATTGAAACAGGTTTACGATGACGGTGTAGTGGCGGGGGCTTTCGACGGCTTCACCCGCTCTTCGGGGCGGGTGTGGATTGAAACTCCTATGCCATGGGAATTTCCATTATAAACCGTGGTGCTTCACCCGCTCTTCGGGGCGGGTGTGGATTGAAACCATTATAAACCGTGGTCGCCTACCACGTGATTAATAGCTTCACCCGCTCTTCGGGGCGGGTGTGGATTGAAACAGCGAAGGGGGTGAGTATGGGATACCTGCCCCATAGCTTCACCCGCTCTTCGGGGCGGGTGTGGATTGAAACATCCTGGCTTGCGGCTGCACACATATCGCGTATGTCGCTTCACCCGCTCTTCGGGGCGGGTGTGGATTGAAACGCACGAGCGATGTGCACCATTAAGCATACCGCCCGGCTTCACCCGCTCTTCGGGGCGGGTGTGGATTGAAACTGTCTATTTCCCCCGATCCCGCCGCGCTCGGCTGGCTTCACCCGCTCTTCGGGGCGGGTGTGGATTGAAACTGCTGAGAAAACCCCGCCCGAAGGCGGGGAACACCGCTTCACCCGCTCTTCGGGGCGGGTGTGGATTGAAACCAGAATCACCTCCGCCGGTCGAGTATCCGCCGGGCCGCTTCACCCGCTCTTCGGGGCGGGTGTGGATTGAAACACGGGCATGCAGCGACATAGCCAGTTTCAGGTCGGGCTTCACCCGCTCTTCGGGGCGGGTGTGGATTGAAACTCCATCAATGCGGTGATGGTCCGGCGGTCCATGGCTTCACCCGCTCTTCGGGGCGGGTGTGGATTGAAACGCCCCGTCCGGCCCATCCGGCGGGGCGTTTTCTATGCTTCACCCGCTCTTCGGGGCGGGTGTGGATTGAAACAAATACGCTGTGCTTCCAAACCGGCCAATTAAATAGCTTCACCCGCTCTTCGGGGCGGGTGTGGATTGAAACTCCCATGTCTCGACCGGGTTAAACGATCCCGTCAGCTTCACCCGCTCTTCGGGGCGGGTGTGGATTGAAACACGAAAATAACTCGTAATCTCGCCATCCGCCAACGCTTCACCCGCTCTTCGGGGCGGGTGTGGATTGAAACTTGGCGGACTGGTTCAGGGGGTCATGGAGATGGCCGCTTCACCCGCTCTTCGGGGCGGGTGTGGATTGAAACGGTAGCACAGCGGGCGGCAATTTTCTGGACGGCGGCTTCACCCGCTCTTCGGGGCGGGTGTGGATTGAAACTTGGACATAATTCCCGCCCTCCAGGGGCCGAAGGCTTCACCCGCTCTTCGGGGCGGGTGTGGATTGAAACGTTAGGTCACACAT
>CAZQXD010000024.1:0-56485 GCA_964597315.1 uncultured Candidatus Competibacteraceae bacterium | reverse complement strand
GGCGGCGGCCGGGGTGGGGTCGGTGCTGGTGCCCTATCCCCATGCCGTTGACGACCACCAGACCGTTAACGCCCGGTTCCTGGAGCAGGCCGGGGCGGCTCGGATCGCCCCCCAGGAAAACCTGACCGCCGAGCATCTGGCCGATCATTTGCAGACGCTGCTGGCCGACCGCCACCGGCTGCTGACCATGGCCGAGGCGGCCCGGCGGCTGGCCCGGCCCGACGCCGCCGAGCAGGTGGCGGCCCTGTGCCTAGAACTGGTCCCGAACACCAGGGTGATACTGCCATGAACGGAACCTTGCCCGACCCAGGCGCCATGCGCCGCATTCGCCGCATCCATCTGGTGGGCATCGGTGGCTCCGGTATGAGCGGCATTGCCGAGGTGTTGCTCAATCTGGGCTACCAGATATCCGGCTCCGACCTGGCTGATAGCGCCGTCACCCGGGCCTTGACCCAGCGCGGCGCCACGGTCTACCGGGGTCACGCCGCCGGCCAAGTGGCGGGCTGCGATGTGGTGGTTACCTCCAGCGCCGTCACCACCACCAACCCAGAAGTGGCGGCGGCCCTGGAGGCACGGATTCCCGTGGTGCCCCGGGCGGAGATGCTGGCCGAGCTGATGCGGTTCCGCTACGGCATCGCCGTGGCTGGCACCCACGGCAAGACCACCACCACCAGCCTCGCCGCCTCCTTGCTGGCCGAAGGGGGGCTGGACCCCACCTTCGTGATCGGCGGACGCCTAAACAGCGTCGGCAGCAACGCCCGACTGGGGGCGGGGCGCTATCTGGTGGCCGAGGCCGACGAGTCCGACGCCTCGTTTCTGTATCTGCAACCGATGATCGCCGTGGTCACCAATATCGACGCCGATCATCTGTCCACCTACGGTGGCGACTTCGAGCGGCTCAAGGACACTTTCCTAGAATTTCTCCACCATCTGCCCTTTTATGGCCTGGCGGTGCTGTGCCTGGACGACCCGGTGGTGCGGGAGGTGCTGCCCCGGGTGGGTCGGCCGGCGCTCAGCTATGGCACCACCCCCGATTGCGACCTGTGCGCCACGGATATCGTCCAGCAGGGCCTGCGCACCCGCTTCCGAGTGCGCCTGCCGGGGGATGATCGGCCCCTGGATCTGACCCTCAACCTGCCTGGTCGGCACAGCGTTCTCAATAGCCTGGCGGCCATCGCCGTGGCCCATGAGCTGGAGGTGCCAGCGGAGGCCATCTGCCGGGGCTTGGAGAACTTCCAGGGTATCGGTCGACGCTTCCATCATCACGGGGAGCTGGCCCTGCCTGGGGGCGGCGCCGCGACCCTGATCGACGATTACGGCCATCACCCTCGGGAACTGGCGGCGGTATTGGGAGCCATTCGCGGCGGCTGGCCCCAGCGGCGCTTGGTGCTGGCCTTCCAGCCCCACCGCTACACCCGCACCCAGGATTTGCTGGATGACTTCGCCGCCGTGGTCTCGGAGGCCGACGCCCTGCTGCTTACGGAGGTCTACGCCGCCGGAGAGACCCCCATTCGGGGCGCCGATGGCCGCGCCCTGAGCCGGGCGGTGCGGGCCAGGGGCCGGGTGGACCCGGTGTTCGTGGAGCGGACCGCCGACTTGCCCGAGGCCCTCACCGGGGTGCTGGCCGACGGCGACGTGCTGGTGATGATGGGGGCCGGGGATATTGGCGCCTTGGCCACCAAGCTGGGCCGGGACGGCCTGCCGGGGGTAGCGTGACCGTGGCCCTGTCCGACCGTCCCGAGCTGCGTGGCGAACTGCGCCACGCCGAGCCACTGGCCCGGCATACCTCCTGGCGGGTAGGGGGGCCGGCCGAGCGGTTTTATATCCCGGCGGACCTGGATGACCTATGCCGATTCCTGGTCGGGCTGCCGGACCAGGAGCCGCTGTTCTGGCTGGGCTTGGGAAGTAATCTGCTGGTGCGCGACGGCGGCATCCGGGGCACGGTGATCGCAACCCACGGGGCGCTGTCGGCCCTGGCCCTGACCGGCGCCACGGGGCTACGGGCCGAGACCGGGGTGCCCTGCGCCAAGGTGGCTCGCTTCGCCGCCCGCCACGATCTGGTGGATGGCGAGTTTCTGGCCGGCATTCCCGGCGTGATGGGCGGCGCTCTGGCCATGAACGCCGGCGCCTGGGGAGGCGAGACCTGGCCCCGGGTGGCGGCGGTGGAGACTGTGGACCGGCGAGGTCGGCTGCACCGGCGGCTGCCGACGGATTATCGCATCGGCTATCGCCAGGTGGAGGGACCGGTCGGGGAATGGTTCGTGGCTGCCCACCTGGAGCTGACCCCGGGGGATGGCCGGGCCTCCTTGGAGCGGATTCGCCAGTTGCTGTCCCGGCGGGCCAGCACCCAGCCCCTGGGCCAGCCCAGTTGCGGCTCGGTGTTCCGCAACCCGCCCGGGGACCATGCCGCCCGGCTGATTGAGGCGACGGGACTCAAGGGGCGGCGGATCGGCGGCGCCCAGGTGTCCGAAAAGCACGCCAACTTTATCGTCAACACCGGCGCCGCCAGCGCCCAGGACCTGGAAGCCCTGATCGGCGTAGTGCGGGACACGGTGGCCCGGGTCCATGGGGTGGAGTTAATTCCCGAAGTACGGGTCGTTGGGGAAGCGCGGCCATGAGAGTGACTCGGTTTGGCAATCGCCGCCGCTTTGGCGCCACGCCCCGGCGGCCCCACCAGCCCTGGCGCTGGACGCCGACCTGGCAGGCCCGGTTGCGCTGGCTAGGGGCCTGCGCCGCCTTGGCTGGCCTGGGCCTAGGTCTGTACGGGGCGGGCCAGAAGCTGCTGGACCCCCAGTTGTTTCCCCTGCGCCACGTGCATATTCAGGGGGAACTCCACTATCTGCGCCGGGACGATTTGCAAGGGTTGGTTCAGGACGTTTTGGGCCGCAACTTCTTCGCCCTGGAGACCGAAGTCGTACACCAAGGCTTTGCCGACGCCCCCTGGGTTGAAACAGTGACGGTGCGCCGCTCCTGGCCGGACAGTTTGGTGGTGCAGTTGCGCGAACGGGTCCCCTTCGGCGTCTGGGGAGAAAACGAGATGGTGGATATGAACGGTCGACGGTTTCGGCCTCCGGCCATTCCCGCCGGTCGGAACTGGCCCCATCTGGATGGCCCCGCCGGTCACGAGGCGCTGTTGATTCGCGTCTGGGACCAGGCTGGAACCCTGCTGGCCGAGGCGGGATTGCGGATTCGGCGGCTGGTCCAGGATCAGCGACGGGCCTGGTGGATTACCTTGGACAACGGCATGGAAATCAGCCTGGGACGGAACAATTTCGAGCCGCGGCTGCGGCGGCTGGTGGCGGTTTGGCCCACCCTGGCCGGTCGGGGCCACGAGATCGCGGCGGTGGACCTGCGCTACGTCAATGGTTTCGCGGTGCGCTGGAGTAATGGCTAATGTGCGGAGTGCAGTGAGATCAATGTCGAGACGAACCGAAAAGAATTTGATCGTGGGCTTGGATATCGGCACCTCTAAGGTGGTGGCCGCCGTGGGCGAGGTCAAGCCCGAGGGCGGCATCGAAGTGTTGGGTATTGGCTCCCAGCCCTCCCGGGGCCTGAAAAAAGGCATGGTGGTAAATATTGAATCCACTGTCCTCTCCATTCAGCGGGCAGTGGAGGAGGCCGAGCAGATGGCCGGGTGCGAGATCCACTCCGCGTTTACCGGTATCGCTGGCAGCCATATCCGCAGCCTCAACTCCCACGGCATCGTGGCCATCAAGAGTCAAGAGGTCTGCCAGGATGACGTGGATCGGGTTATCGACGCCGCCCGGGCGGTGGCTATTCCCGCCGATCAGAAAATCCTGCATATCCTGCCCCAGGAATTCATCATCGATGAGCAGGACGGTATCCGCGAGCCCATCGGCATGTCCGGGGTGCGCCTGGAGGCCAAAGTGCATATGGTGGCCGGGGCGGTGAGCGCCGTCCAGAACATCACCAAATGTGTGTGCCGCTGCGGGCTGGAAGTGGATGACATCATCCTCCAACAATTGGCCTCGGCCCGGGCGGTGCTGGCCGACGATGAGAAAGAACTCGGGGTCTGTCTGGTGGACATCGGCGGCGGCACCACCGATATCGCTGTGTTTACCGAGGGCTGTATCGCCCATACGGCAGTGGTGCCCATCGCCGGGGATCAGGTGACCAATGACATCGCCCTGGCCCTGCGCACCCCCACCCAGCACGCCGAGGAGATCAAGATCAAATACGCCTGCTGCCTGACCCAATTGGCGAACGCCGATGAGTCAATCGAAGTGCCTAGCGTTGGTGACCGCTCGCCCCGGCGGTTGTCCCGCCAGACCTTGGCTGAGGTGGTGGAACCCCGCTACGAAGAATTGTTCAATCTGGTTCAGGCGGAGCTGCAACGCAGCGGCTTCGAGCACCTGATGGCCGCCGGTATCGTACTCACCGGTGGCAGCGCCAAGATGGAGGGCGCCGTGGAACTGGCCGAGGAAGTGTTTCATATGCCAGTACGGGTCGGAGCGCCTCAATACGTCACGGGTCTTTCCGATGTGGTCGGCAACCCCATTTACGCCACCGCCGTGGGCCTGCTGCTGTTTGGAAACGAAAATAGGGCTTTGTCGAGAATCAATACTCCCCTAGGGGGAGGGGGTAACAGCGTTTTTAATCGTATGAAGAGTTGGTTTCAGGGAAATTTTTAGGGCCGGAATAGCCGCGATGCGGCGCCGTGGTTTCGGCCTGGCCACGAATCCTTATACCGATTGGTCTTTCACCGAGGAGAAAACACATGTTTGAACTGATGGATTCCAATGGCAATAACGCCATTATCAAAGTCATTGGCATTGGCGGTGGCGGCGGGAATGCCGTGCATCATATGCTGACCAGCAACATTGAGGGCGTGGAATTCGTCTGCGCCAACACCGACGCCCAGGCGCTCAAGACCTCCAATGTGCCCACCACCCTGCAAATGGGCACCTCGATCACCAAGGGACTGGGCGCTGGTGCTGATCCCGAAGTGGGCAAGCGCGCCGCCCAGGAGGACAAGGAGCGTATCCAGGAGATCTTGCAGGGCGCCGATATGGTGTTCATCACCGCCGGCATGGGCGGTGGCACCGGCACCGGCGGCGCTCCGGTAGTGGCCGAGGTGGCCCGGGAAATGGGGATACTCACCGTGGCCGTGGTCACGAAGCCCTTCCCCTTCGAGGGCAATCGGCGCATGAATATCGCCATGCAGGGCATCAAGGAGCTAGGCGCCAGTGTTGACTCCCTGATCACCATTCCCAACGAGAAGCTGCTCACCGTGCTGGGTAAGAACGCCAGCCTGCTCGATGCCTTCAAGGCCGCCAACGACGTGCTGCTAGGGGCGGTACAGGGCATCGCCGAACTGATTACCCGTCCCGGACTGATCAACGTGGACTTCGCCGACGTGCGCACCGTCATGTCGGAAATGGGCATGGCCATGATGGGTTCGGGCCGGGCTTCCGGGGACGGTCGTGCCCAAAAGGCCGCGGCGGACGCCATTGCCAGCCCCCTGCTGGAGAATATCGACCTGTCCGGCGCCAGGGGTCTACTGGTCAACGTCACCGCCGGCATGGATCTGACCATTGGCGAATTTGACGAAGTGGGCAACACCATCAAGGAACTGGCTTCCGAAGAGGCCAATGTGGTGGTGGGCACGGTCATCGACCCGGATATGCAGAATGAACTGCGGGTGACCATCGTGGCCACCGGAATCGGCTCTGTAGCCAAGGCGGAACCGGCGGTGAAACTAGTCTCCAAGCAACCGGCCAAACCAGCCCGTCACGATGAGGATCATCGCTTCGAACGCCCCGAGCGGGAGCGGGCCACTGGCACCACCGGTATTCCTCGCAAGCCCGAAGCGTTCGTGGAGCGGTCCGAAGGCGACTTGGACTATCTGGACATTCCAGCCTTCCTGCGTCGTCAGGCAGACTGAACAATGTCTGGGAAATAACCGCCAGGGAAGGCAGATTCCAAGGAAGGGTTAAATGAGCGACAACATGTATTAAAATTGCAAAAACGTATTATTTAGGATATTGTGTCGCTTAGTTTGGAGCGGGGCAGTCGGGGTCGCGGGCAGGTGTTTACACCGTGCCGGACGCCCGACAGGCGCCTGAAGGAGGTCTCAGGGCGTCAGGCCGCGCACGGTCTTCGGTCAATTCAGACGCGCTGGGGAACCTATGATCAGGCAACGAACCTTGAAGAACGTCATCCGTGCCACCGGTATCGGCCTCCATACGGGTGAAAAAGTCTATCTAACTTTGCGGCCGACCGCTGCCGATGTAGGCATTGTATTCCGGCGGGTAGACCTGCCGGAGCCGGTGGAGATCAAGGCCAGCCCCGAGAACGTGGGTGATACCCAACTGTCCACCTCCCTGGTTCGGGACGGGGTGCGTATTGCCACGGTGGAGCATCTATTGTCGGCTTTTGCCGGCTTGGGCATTGATAACGCCTATGTGGACGTCAGCGCCCCCGAAGTCCCGATCATGGACGGCAGCGCCGGTCCTTTTGTATTTCTGATTCAGTCCGCTGGTATCGAAGAGCAGAACGCCCCCAAGAAATTCATCCGCATCAAGCATTCGGTGATGGTAGAAGAGGGCGACAAATGGGCTCGTTTCGACCCCTTCAACGGTTTCAAGGTGGGTTTTACCATCGAGTTTGAACACCCGGTATTCAAGAATCGCCAGCAGCGCGCTGCGGTGGACTTCTCCACGACGTCCTTCGTCAAGGAAGTCAGCCGCGCCCGGACGTTCGGCTTTATGCGGGATATCGAATACCTACGGGAGCGCCGTCTGGCCTTGGGCGGCAGCCTCAGCAACGCCGTGGTGGTGGACGATTACCGCATTCTCAACGAAGACGGTCTGCGCTACGAAGACGAGTTCGTCAAGCACAAGATTCTCGACGCCATTGGCGACCTGTACTTGCTGGGCCGTAGCCTGATCGGCGCCTTCGACGGCTACAAATCCGGCCATGCCCTCAACAACAAATTATTGCGGGTCCTCAAAGCCGACCGTTCCGCTTGGGAGGAGGTCACCTTCACCGACGAGCGGGCCGCGCCCATCTCCTATTTGCAACCGGCCCAGGTGGGACGCTAGCCGTCGGCCCTGATTTTGCCGACTATTCCCCTGGCTGCCTTCGGCCAGGGTGTGGTCCTGCGTGGACAGCGCGGTTTCGGGTTGCTCGGCGTGGGCGAGCGGCTGGAAACCGCAGCCGGGACCCCGAACAGGGCATCGGCGCTGTGGCGGGCCGCCTATGGCCTTGCGCTCAGTGCTGAGAAACCCGGCGGGCGGCTCCCGGTAGTCCGAACACCCCTGCGAATCCCCCCCGGATGAGTTATCATTCCGCGATTTAGCGCGGATCGAAGAAGGCTCATTCATGGTCAGCAACGTACTGAAGAAGATTTTCGGCAGCCGCAACGAGCGGGTGCTGCGGGGCATGCGCAAGACGGTGACCCAGATCAACGCCCTGGAACCGCAAATTCAGGCCCTGTCCGACGAGCAATTGCGGGCCAAGACCGCCGAGTTCAAGGATCGGGTCGCCAAGGGCGAGACCCTGGACGCGCTGCTGCCGGAAGCCTTCGCCGTGGTGCGGGAGGCGGGCAAGCGGGTATTGGAGATGCGCCACTTCGACGTGCAACTTATCGGCGGCATGGTGTTGCACCAGGGCAAGATCGCCGAGATGCGCACCGGCGAGGGCAAGACTCTGGTGGCCACCCTGGCGGTCTATCTCAATGCCCTGTCCGGCAAGGGCGTGCATGTGGTCACCGTCAACGACTACCTGGCCCGCCGTGACGCCGAGTGGATGGGTCGGCTCTACGGCTTTCTAGGCATGACCGTGGGGGTGTCGGTGGCCGGCATGAACCCCGACGAGAAGCGCGCCGCCTATGGGTCCGACATCACCTACGGCACCAACAATGAGTTCGGCTTCGACTATCTGCGGGACAACATGGCCTTCAGCCTGGATCAGAAAGTCCAGCGGGAGCTGAACTTTGCGGTGGTGGACGAGGTGGACTCCATCCTCATCGACGAGGCCCGCACCCCTCTGATCATCTCCGGCCCCGCCGAGGAATCCTCCGAGTTATACAAGCGGATCAACGAGGTGGTGCCTGGGCTGAGCAAACAGCAAGAGGAAGAAGGCCCGGGTGATTACTCGGTGGATGAAAAGACCAAACAGGTGTTTCTCACCGAGGAAGGCCACGAAAAAGTCGAAAACCTGCTTACCGAGACCGGTCTGCTCAAGGAAGGCGAGAGTCTCTACGACGCCCAGAATCTGATTCTGTTCCACCATCTGAACGCCTGTCTGCGCGCCCATGTGCTGTTCTTGCGGGATAAGGAATACATCGTGCGCGACGGCCAGGTGGTGATCGTGGATGAATTCACCGGCCGCACCATGCCGGGTCGGCGCTGGTCCGACGGCCTGCACCAGGCCATCGAGGCCAAGGAAGGGGTGTCCATCCAGTCGGAAAATCAGACCCTGGCCTCCATCACCTTCCAGAACTATTTCCGTCTCTATAACAAACTCTCCGGCATGACCGGCACCGCCGACACCGAAGCCTTCGAGTTCCAGCAGATCTACGGCCTGGAGGTCGTGGTCATTCCCACCCATCAGCCCATGGTGCGCAAGGATATGGGCGATCTGGTGTTTCTCACCACCGAGGACAAGTACAAGGCGGTGATCGAGGACATCCAGGACTGCCACAAACGGGGTCAGCCGGTGCTGGTGGGCACCACCTCCATCGAGGTCTCCGAATATCTTGCCAGCCTGCTTGGCAAAGAGAAAATCCCCCATCAGGTGCTCAACGCCAAGCAGCACGAGCGGGAGGCGGAGATCGTCGCCCAGGCCGGTCGGCCAGGCGCCGTGACCATTGCCACCAATATGGCCGGCCGTGGCACCGACATCGTGCTGGGTGGCAGCCTCCAGGTGGAGCAGGACGCCCTAGGGCCGGAGGCGGACGAGGCGGCCTGGCGGCAGGTTCGGGAGGACTGGCAGCGCCGCCACGAACAAGTTATCCAGGCCGGCGGTCTGCATATCGTGGGCACCGAGCGCCACGAGTCCCGGCGCATCGACAACCAGCTCCGGGGCCGCTCCGGTCGCCAGGGAGACCCGGGGTCCTCGCGCTTTTATCTGTCCCTGCAAGACAGCCTGATGCGTATTTTCGCCTCCGACCGGGTGTCCGGGTTGATGCAAAAACTGGGCATGGAGGAAGGGGAGGCCATCGAACATCCCTGGGTCACCAAGGCCATCGAGAATGCCCAGCGCAAGGTAGAAGCCCACAACTTCGATATCCGCAAAAACCTGCTGGAATTCGACGACGTGGCCAACGACCAGCGCAAAGTCATCTACCAGCAGCGCAACGAACTGCTGGAGGCCCAGGACGTCTCCGACACCATTCAGTCCATGCGCCAGGCGGCCCTGACCCGGACCATTGACGAGTACATCCCGCCCCAGAGCTTGGAGGAACAGTGGGACGTGCCCGGCCTGGAGGCGGCCCTAGAGCAGAACTTCGGCCTCAAGCTGCCCCTGGCCCAGTGGCTGGAGCAGGACGCCACCCTCCACGAGGAAAGCCTGCGCGAACGGGTCGCCGAGGCTTTCGACAAAGTCTATGCCGACAAGGAGGCTATGGTTAACCCGGCCTGGATGCGCCAGTTTGAAAAAGCCATCCTGCTGCAAATGCTGGACACCCAATGGAAGGAACATCTGGCGGCCATGGATTACCTGCGCCAGGGCATCCACTTGCGGGGTTACGCAGCCAAGAACCCCAAGCAGGAGTACAAGCGGGAAGCTTTCGAAATGTTCACGGCGCTGCTGGACAGAATCCAGCAGGAAGTGGTCAGTTTCCTGTCCCGGGTCCAGTTCCAGCCCGAGCAGCCCCCGGAACCGGCGCCCCAGCGCCGCGCCCCCGAAAAAATGCAGTTCCAGCATGCCGAGGTGTCGGCCCTGGCCGGGGATACGGAGGAGGACGAGGCCCCGCCTGGGCAGCGGGAGGAACACACGCCTTTTGTCCGGGAGGGGCGCAAAGTGGGCCGCAACGAGCCTTGTCCCTGTGGTTCCGGCAAGAAGTACAAACACTGTCACGGGCGTGTGGAGTGAGGGCTTGACCATGGCCGACACCTTGCCGTCCTCACCGGTGACGGGTATTCGTCTGGGCGTGGCCCGGGCGGGCATCAAATATCCCGACCGCCGCGACCTGGTGCTGTTGGAAACGGCGCCGGGCACGGTCTGCGCGGCGGTGTTCACCCGTAACGCCTTTTGCGCCGCCCCAGTAATCGTGGCCCGGGAGCATCTGAACGCCGCCGCCCCCCGCTATCTGGTCATCAACACCGGCAACGCCAACGCTGGCACCGGCGAGTCCGGCCTTATCGACGCCCGGGCCACCTGCCAGGCAGTGGCTGATCTGCTGGGCTGTCGGCCCCAGGAGGTATTGCCCTTTTCCACCGGGGTGATCGGCGAGCCGCTGCCCCTGGCGCGGTTGGTGGCCGGTCTGCCCTCGGCCTTCGCCGATCTGCGGGCCGAAGGCTGGGAGGATGCCGCCCACGGCATCATGACCACCGACACCCGGCCCAAGTGCTGCTCCCGGCAACTGACCGTGGACGGCGCCACCGTCACCGTCACCGGCATCGCCAAGGGCGCTGGCATGATCAAGCCGGATATGGCCACCATGCTGGCCTTCGTGGCCACCGACGCCGCCGTGGACCCGGCCTTGTTGCAGAGCTGGCTGGATGACAGCGTTCAGGAGACCTTCAACGCCATCACCGTGGACGGGGACACCTCCACCAACGATGCCTGCCTCTGGCTGGCCACCGGCGTGGTGGGGCCACCCATCGGGTCCGAGACCGATCCCGGCGCTTTGGCGCTGAAAGCGGCCTTAGGCGAGGTCTGCCTGGAACTGGCTCAGGCCATCGTCCGGGACGGAGAAGGGGCCACCAAGTTCATCACCGTGGCCGTGGACGGGGGCCGGGACCGGGAGGAATGCCGACAGGTGGCGTTCACCATCGCCCACTCGCCCCTGGTCAAGACCGCGTTTTTCGCCTCCGATCCCAACTGGGGCCGGATTTTGGCCGCCGTGGGCCGCTCCGGCCTGGCCGACCTGGACTTGTCGGCCATCACCATCCACCTGGACCAGGTCTGCATCGTCCGGGCCGGGGGCCGGGCCGCCGATTACACCGAAGCGCAGGGCCGCGAGGTCATGGCCCGGGGCGACATCACCGTGGGGGTGAACCTGGGCCGGGGGAGCGCCACAGCCCGGGTGTGGACCACCGATTTATCCTATGACTACGTGCGCATCAACGCCGAATACCGCACCTGAAGCGGCCCTGGTCCATGTGGCCGTGGGGGTGCTGGAGGATGGCCAGGGCCGGGTGTTGGTCAGCCGCCGCCCGGAGCATGTCCACCAGGGCGGCTTGTGGGAGTTTCCTGGGGGTAAGCTGGAGGTCGGCGAGTCGGTGACCGCCGCCCTGGATCGGGAGTTGGCCGAGGAACTGGGGGTGCGGGTGGAGGCCGCCCGGCCATTGATCCGGGTGCGCCATGACTATGCCGACAAATCCGTGCTGCTGGATGTGTGGCGGGTCACCCGTTACCGGGGTCGGCCCCAGGGCCTGGAAGGTCAGCCCCTGGACTGGCGGTTGCCCGATGAGCTGATCGGCCATGACTTTCCCGCCGCCGACCGGCCGATTCTCAACGCCTTGCGCCTGCCCGATACCTATCTCATCACCGGCGAACCGACCCGTGGCTCCAGCCAGTTCCTGGCGCGTCTGGAGACCGCCCTGGAGCGGGGAGCGCGGCTGGTGCAGTTGCGGGCCAAGTCCCTGGCTCCGGCGGAGCTGGCCGGGCTATATCCCCAGGCCAGGGACCGCTGCCGTCGCCACGGAGCCAGGTTGTTGCTAAACGGCCCCCCGGAACTGGCGCGGGCGCTGAATGTCGATGGCCTGCACCTGGACAGCCGGGCCTTGGAGCGCCTGGAGCGCCGACCCATCCCCGGGGACCGCTGGCTGGCGGCCTCTTGCCACAATGCCCCGGAGCTGGCCCGCGCCCACGCCTTGGGAGTGGATTTCGCGGTGGTGTCGCCGGTGCTGCCCACCGCCAGCCACCCTGGGGCCATCCCTTTGGGCTGGTCGGGGTTGCAAGCCCTGATCGCTTCGGTTCCTTTTCCGGTCTACGCCTTGGGGGGCATGACCCCGGACCATCTGCCCACCGCCTGGGCCGTCGGCGCTCGGGGTATCGCCGCCATCCGGGGGATTTGGGGTGAACCCTAAACAAGCCCTGATGCTCGCGCTGCTGGCGGGATTGGGGGCTTTGGCGGGACTGCTGCTGGCTCCGCTTGGTCCTTGGCTGGCCGGTTCGTCGGCGGCGGTCACCCTGGGCGCCGCCCCCACTTGCGACCCGGTCACTACCTTGTGCGTGGCTGGGGATGGCCAGTCAAGCATCGGTCTGAGATTCCGGGTACAGCCTACCCCCCTGCGCGCCTTTCCCCTGGACGTGACCCTGACAGGCCCGGTGGCCGCCACCGCCGAGGCCGTGTCGGTGCGCTTTCATATGGCCGATATGAATATGGGGTTTAACCTGTTTAAGCTGCGCCGGGAGAACGGACTATGGCGCGGCGAGGCCCTGTTGCCTGTGTGCGGCGCCGGACGCCAGGACTGGCGGGCTACGGTGCGGGTGGAGGGTGGACCGGGTTATGGGGCGGAATTCGATTTTACGGTGGGGTCCTAGACATTTTTTTTGAAGCGCCCGCTGGTTCAAAGGGGGCGGTTAATCTGGGCAGCGCCGCCAGCAGGCGTTGGGCTTCGGGGTTATCCGGCTCTGCTTGCAGAGCCATTTTCAGAAACCGTTCCGCCGCTGCGTAGCGGCCCGCCTTGAGGGTGGCATAACCCAACCCGATATACCCCATGGACTGATTGGGCAACAGGTCGATCACTTGGCTGAAATTCCCCAAGGCGGCTTGAAACTCCCCCGCCTCGGCCCGCAGATAGCCTTGGGTCAGCAGGGCGCGGCTGATGGTGGGGTCGTAGGCCAGCACCTCGCCCATGACCGCCAGCCGTCGCCTCGGCTCGCCCGGACAGTGGCCGTGCGCCTCCGCCCGAATATACTGGGACCAGAAGTCCAGCCCGAACCTTGACACCCCCCGGTCGATGGCTTGCTTGGCCCCGTCGCACCAGCCCAGGCGCAGGCTTTGCTCGGCCAGGAGCAGGTCGCCGCTGCTTTGCAGATAGCGATGATAAAACGTCCCGTTCAGGCCCAGGAACAGCACCGCCGCCACCGCCGACGGCCAGGCCAGCGAGGGTTTGAGGGTTCTGGGGCGACGGCCAGTGAGCCGGGCGTGGAGACCGGCAGCCAGCCCCAGCCAGGCCCAAAATTGTAGGGCGGACGCGGGTTTGTGAAGGGGGAAATCCACTCCCGAATGGACACCGCTAGCCATCAGGGCCAGCAGCAAGCCTAGCCCCATCAGCTTATCCTGGGGCGCTGGCGCATCCCGGATGATCGCCAGGCACAGGACCAGCGCCCAGATATATATCCCCAGGGCCAGGAGAGCGCCGGGCAGGCCCAGTTCCACGGCGTACTGCAAAAGGTCGTTATGGAGGCGCACCAGATGCCGGTCCCTACCACCGGGTTTTAGCAGGTGGTGGACCTGAGGCCGGAAGGCTTGGCGAAAGCCGCCCACGCCCGTGCCAAGCACGGGGTTTTCACGAATCAACTCCAGGGCTTGGAGATAGCTGACCAGACGGATGGTGACGGAGCTTTCCCGGGTGACATGTCGGCTGTCATACTTGCCCGGCGCCATGAATAGGGCCAAGGCCACGCCCAGGGCGGCCAGTAGTGGCCAGGCCCGCAACCGTATCCGGCGGGCCAGGAGCGCCCGGAGGTCCGGTCGGCGGGAGACGATAACCACCAGCACGCCGCCAGCCACCAGCATCCCCAGCCAGGAACCCCGGGTATAGGCAAGCAACTGATAGCTCAGACACAAGGCGAGGCCCAAGGCCGCCAGCCAGGCGCTGCGCCGGTTTCGAACCAGCAGCACCAGCAGCGCGGCCATGGGCAGAATAAGGTCCAGATAAATCGAGGCGAAGTTTTTGTTGGTGAAGGTGGACGGGACGTTGGTGAAATACGTGGGACCGTGGAGAAAACCCAGCAATCCCAGAGGGTTCAGGTTGAAGTTCTGGAGAGTGCCCACCAGCGCCGCCAGGGTGGCGCCGGTCACTGCGGCGATCAGCAGACCCCCCTGCCAGCGGGCCTCGGCAGCCACCGCAAACAGCACGAAAACAGCAACCAATCCAGCCAGTTGCAAAAGATCAATCCAGCCATTGGCGGGATCGACCGTCCACAGCAGCGACAGGGAAGCCCAACCCAGCAACAGCAGCACGGGAACCAGCAGAGCATTGACCCGCAACCGGGGCCGCCATCCGGCCATTGGCGTCAGCCAGATCAGCAGCCCCAGGCCGGCGGTCAATCCCAGCAGGGCGTAGCGGGGCAGGGATGAGGGGTCACGCAGGCCGGGAATATAAAGTAGCGGCGAGGCCAGCAGCAGAAACAGCAGCAGGGCGCGTAAGACACGTTCGGGCACAAGCGACTCCTGAGCAGGCCGCCCGTTCCCGGCGTTCCCGGCCGGCGGCTAAATGACGCAACACATCAGCCGGAACGCCACATCCTCGGTCAGGGGCTGGGCGCGTCGACTGGGGTCGGGCTGGTACATGAAACGGATGGAAAACCGGTGTCGGCCGCCGCTGATTTCCGGGTAACTCCGGGCCTCACGGGGCAGTAACACCCGCACGATCTGGGAGGGCGCGGTGCTGTCCAGGGATTTCTGGAAAAACCCGCTGCGGGCGATTTCATCGCTGCAATCGGCGCTGGTGCGGATCAGCCGCAGGATCAGCCGCACCGCGTCTTCCATGGGCTGGAACGGAGCCAGCCAGCCATCCAGACAAGGGTTGCGCTGCTCGGGTCCTTGTTGCAGCCAGTTGTGCAGGGCGGGCAGGTCGAAGCGGCAGGTGCCCCCGGGGATGTTGCTGCGTTGGCGGATGGCGTTGAGGAAGTCGTTTTGACGGACCTCCTCGAAACGCTGGCTATTCAGGCCGTAAAGCCGCTCCACGACCGCGTTGATTTCGTCCAGCACCACACCCAAGGCGTGGGGGTTGACCCCCGGAGTGGGGCGCAGGCGATTGAGGGTGGCGGTATGGCGATCCAGTTCCTTGAGGAGTTCCGCCCTGAGTTCGTTGCGTCCCAGCAGGTCGAGGATCTCGAACAAGCTGTGCAGGGCGGCGCGAGTGTCCCAAACCGAGTCACCGGCGGAGGCGTGGGCCAGTTGATCGAACAGAAATTCCAGACGCAGTAGCATCCGACTCCGCTCGTTCAGGGGTTGCTCATAACAAACTGTATGTTCCACTGACAAACCTTGCGGGGTTGTAAAGGATGGGAGGGCATCTCGGGCAAGGGTATTCTCCCTCAGCCTGGCCTTTCACGGCAACGGTCCGTCGAATTATGGGCCGGTGGCCAGGTGCTGGTAGCGTTGGTGCAGCTCCGCCACCCGCGCCGTCAGGTCGGCCAGGGAGCCGGTGTTGTGGATGACCTCATCGGCCGCCGCCAGCCGTTGATCCCGGTCAGCCTGGGCCGCCAGCACCCGCCGGGCCTGGGTTTCGTCCACCCCGTCCCGGGCCATTACCCGGCGGACCTGCTCGGTCTCGGGAACGTCCACCACCAACACGCGATCCACCAGGGCGTGCATGCCGGTCTCCACCAGCAAGGGCACCACTACGATGACATAGTCGGCCCCGGCGGCGGCCAGGGTTCGCAGCCGGTCGTTCATGGCCTGACGGATACGGGGGTGGAGAATGGTCTCCAGACGCCGCCGCCGGGCCGGTTCGGCGAACACCGCTCGGCGCAGGGCGGCCCGGTCCAGGCCGCCGTCGGAGCCTAGCACGGTAGGCCCGAACTCGACGACGATCTCGTCCAGGGCCGGTTGTCCCGGCTCCACCACTGCTCGGGCTAGCAGGTCGGTGTCGATCACCGGCGTTCCCAGCCGGGCGAATGCGTCGCTGACGGCGGTTTTGCCACTGCCGATGCCCCCGGTCAGGCCCACAGTCAGCATCTCAAAGCCCCACCAGGTTCAGATACCAGCGGTTGATGGCCTCGCCCCAGAGCAGGGTGATCCAGCCAGCGGCGGCCAGAAACGGCCCGAAAGGCAGGGGCTGGTTGCGGCCCCGGCCCCGCAGCAGGATCAGCGCCACCCCCACCACGGCTCCCACCAGGGACGACACCAGAACCACCGCCGACAGCATCTGCCAACCCTGCCAGGCGCCGATGGCTCCTAGCAGCTTGAAATCCCCGAAGCCCATGCCCTCCTTGCCGGTGAGTAGCCGGAATACCTGGTAGACCGACCACAGGGACAGATACCCGGCCATGGTCCCGATCACGGCGCTAGGCAAGTCCGTGAACACCCCGAACAGCCCCAGGGCCAGCCCCAGCCACAGCAGGGGCAGGGTGATGGCGTCGGGCAGGAGCTGGTGGTGCAGGTCGATAACGGCGAGGGCGATCAAAGCCCAGGTAAAGACCAGGGCGGCCAGGGCCGGCCAGCCGAAGCCGAACTGGGCCACGGCCACCACTGACAGCAGGCCGGTGGCCGCCTCCACCAGGGGGTATTGGATGGAGATGGGCATCTCGCAATGGGCGCAGCGGCCTTGTTGCAGGGCATAGCTGAGCAGGGGGATGTTCTCCAGGGCGCCGATGCCGTGGCCGCATTGGGGACAGCGGGAGCGGGGGGTCCAGAGATTGAAAGGCTCGGTCGTCGGCGTCGCCTGGCCCTGTAATTCGGCGCACTGGGCCTGCCAGTCCCGTTCCATCATGAGCGGCAGACGGTGGATGACCACGTTCAGAAAGCTGCCCACCACCAGCCCCAGCAGCCCGGCGGCGGTCAGGTACAGAGCGGGGGTGGTGGCCAGGATGTCCAGTTCGAGCATGGGTAACGGTCAGCCAGCCACCACCGAGCCTAGCTTGAAGATGGGCAGGTACATGGCGATCACCAGCCCGCCCACCAGCACCGCCAGAACGCACATGACCAAGGGTTCGATGAGGGTGGTCAGGGCGCCCACGGTGCTGTCCAGCTCCTCTTCGTAGAACTCCGCCACCTTGGCCAGCATGTCCGACAGGGAGCCGGCCTCCTCGCCGATGGCCACCATCTGGATCACCATATCCGGGAACAGCCCGGCCTGGCGCATGGCGAAGTTAAGCTGTTGGCCGGTGGACACCGCCTCGCGCATGTCCAGCACCGCCCGTTCGTAGACGTAGTTGCCGGTGGCCCCGGCCACCGAACCCATGGCGTCCACCAGGGGCACGCCGCCCCCGAACATGGTGGACAGGGTGCGGGCGAAGCGGGCGTTGGCGGAAATGGCGAGCATTTTGCCGAATAGAGGGACTTTCAGGGATACGCGGTCCAGAAACCGCTGGAATTTCCGGGAGCGTTTCTTGGCCTGGGCAAAGACCACCCCAGCGCCGATGATCAACCCGAAAATGGCCCACCACCAGTCCTGGAAGATCTTCGACAGCCAGACCACGAACAGGGTGAAGGCCGGCAGGTCGGCTCCGAAGCCCGCGAACAGGGATTCGAACTGGGGGATGACGAAGATCAGAATAAAGGCGGTGACGATAAAGGCCACCACCAGCACCACCGCCGGGTAGATCAGGGCTTTTTTGACCTTGGCTTTGATGGCTTCGCTTTTTTCCTTGTAGACGGCGATCTTGCCCAGCAGGGTTTCCAGCACCCCGGCCTCCTCGCCGGCGGCCACCAGGTTGACGTACAGTTCGTCGAAATACAGGGGGTGCCGGGATAGGGCCTCGGCAAAGGTGACGCCCCCCTCCACCTCGCTTTTAATGGCTAGGATCATCTCCCGCAGCTTGGGTTTTCTGGCCCCCTGGGCCACCATGCCCAGAGCCTGCACCACCGGAATGCCCGAGTTGAGCATGGTGTGCATCTGCCGGGTGAACAGCATGATGTCCTTGGAGACGATACTGCCGCCCAGGTCGAGCAGGGGCTTGGCCTTTTTGCGGACCTTGACGGGCACGATGCCCTGGCGACGCAGTTCGGCCTTGATGAGATTGGGGTTAGGCCCGCGCAACTCGCCCTTGACCCGGGCGCCGCGTTTGTCGGTGCCTTCCCATTGGAACAGGGGTTCCTCGGTGGCTTTGGCGGCGGTCCGTCGGGGCGGGGCTGATTTTCTGGCAAGTGTTCTGGTGGCCACGGCTTAGTCCTTGGTAACACGGTTGACTTCTTCCAGGCTGGTGACGCCCTGTTTGACCTTGAGCAGGCTGGATTGGCGCAGATTGCGGACGCCGTCCCGTTGGGCCGCCTTGGCGATGTCCATGGCGTTACCCCCGGACATCATGATCTGGCCCATTTCCTCGGTCAGGGGCATGACCTCATAGATGCCTACCCGGCCCTTGTAGCCCATGGTGCATTGGTCGCAGCCCACCGCCCGAAAGAGCGTCAAGTCTGTTAAATCGGCCTCCTGGAAGCCTTGCTTTAGGAGTTCCTCCTTGGGAATACCGGTTTCCTCGGCCTTGCAGTGCTTGCATAACCGCCGGGCCAGGCGCTGGGCGATGATCAGGGTGACGCTGGAGGCGATGTTATAGGGGGCCACGCCCATGTTCATGAGCCGGGACAGGGTTTGGGGAGCGTCGTTGGTGTGCAGGGTGGACAGCACCATATGGCCGGTCTGGGCAGCCTTGATGGCGATTTCGGCGGTTTCCAGGTCGCGAATCTCACCCACCATGATGATGTCCGGGTCCTGGCGCAAAAAGGCCCGCAGGGCGTTGGCGAAAGTCATCCCCGTCCTGATATTCATATTGACCTGATTGATGCCGGGCAGGTTGATTTCCACGGGGTCCTCGGCGGTGGAGATATTGCGCTCGGCGGTGTTGAGGATGTTCAGGGCTGTATACAGGGATACGGTCTTGCCGCTGCCGGTGGGACCGGTGACCAGCACCATGCCCTGGGGTTTGTGGATGGCCGTCATGAATAGGTTTTTCTGTTCCGGCTCGTAGCCCAGGGCGTCGATGCCCAGTTTGGCGCTGGAGGGGTCGAGAATACGCATGACCACTTTTTCGCCGAACAGGGTGGGCAGGGTGTTGACCCGAAAGTCGATGGCCCGTTTTTTGGACAGGTTCATCTTCATGCGCCCGTCCTGGGGCACCCGGCGCTCGGCGATGTCCATATGGGACATGACTTTAATGCGGGCCGCGATGCGCCCGGACAGATTCACCGGGGGTTTGGCCACCTCGTGGAGAATGCCGTCCTGGCGCAGGCGGACCCGGTAGAGGGTTTCGTAAGGCTCGAAGTGGATGTCCGATGCGCCCCGGTTGATGGCGTCCAGCAGCACCCGGTTGACGAAGCGCACGATGGGCGTGTCGTCCACATCCGGTTCGTTGGACTCCTGGGCTCCCTCCGCGTCCCCCCCGGCCACGTCGATATTGTCCAGGTCCTCGTCCAGCACCCCACCCATATCCACGGGCTTGTCCAGGGCCTTGTCGATGGCCTCGGCCAGGTGTTCCTCGATCACCACCACCGGTTCGGTGTTGAGACCGCTTTGGAATTTGATGTCCTCCAGAGCGCGCAGGTTGGTGGGATCGGCGATGCCCAGAAACAGCCGGTTGCCCCGCTTGAACAGGGGCAGGGCGCGGTATTTGCGGATCAGTTTTTCGTCCACCAGTTGGGTGGGGACGGATTCCAGGTCCATGGCCCGCAGATCAAACAGCGGCAGGCCGAACTCCCGAGAGGCCAGTTGGGCCACGGTCAGACCGTCGATGAGTTTCTGCTCGACGATATAGCTGACGAAGGGCATGTCCTGGGCATGGGCCTGGCGCTGGGCCTCCCGGGCTTTGTCTTCGTCCAGCAGCTTCTGCCGCGTCAGGGAGCGGGCGATGCCGTTCAGAGGGGCGAAGCCGCCGGCGTCTTGACTGCGTGTGGCCATGACTGTCCTGTATCAGTGTCTTTACAGATTTACTTTACTGCTTGATTAGGGGGTTTGAAAGGGTGAGGTAGTCGTGATCCTATCGGGAGCGCTCGCCGTTATCGCCGTTGGCGATGTCTGTTTGGCTTGGGTATAGGACAGCATCGGTGGCGGCGTCCTTGACGGTGAGCTTGTAACAGCGGCTGATAGGATCGCTGGCGCAGGTGGCGATGACATATTTGAATTTGTCCTTGCCAGCATTGCCATCGACGGGGTCCCAGCCCAAATCCCGCATAAACCCCGTGTTGCTATTCCCGGGAGTGTAGCTGCCGGTACGATAGGTGCAGTCGCCCTCGTCGCATTGCTGTTCATAGTAGTTCTCCATGAACAGCGAAAGCGTGCGGGCATTGGCTTTGGCGGTGTTTTCCTGGCCTCTGGTGATATAGCCCTGATAAGTGGGAATGGCGATGGCCGAGAGGATGGCGATGATGGCCAGGGCGGTCAGGATCTCCACTAGGGTCATGCCGGTTGCTTGCTTGGGCATGGGCGTCCTCCGGGGACGTCGGGTTATTGGGAGGTGAAGCTTCGGTTTTAACTGGTGGCGCCCACGGCGTTTTTGGTCTGGTACATCATGGGCCGGAAACAAAAGCGGCCAATCGCATTTGGATTGGCCGCTTTGGCATGAATCGCTCAGCTATCCGGCATCAATCCGGGGTGAAAGAGGCGGTGGGCAGGGCGCCGCTGGGGTAGTCGCCGGCGGCGGTGCCGGTAACGGCGGTGCTAGAAATGGTAATGACAGTATTAGGGACCGGGCAGCCATTGGCATCCAGACCAGCAATACCCACCTGACCGGCCTGACCCGATGCGCCCGCCACGAACGCAGCTTGGCCGTTATTACCGACCGCTTGCTTGTTGCCGCTGTTAAGCTGGGCAACGACATCGTTGCAAGTGCCGCCAGCCGCGATCTTGGCCGCCTCGGCTTTCACCAAGCGGTGAGCGGTATCCACATTTTCCACCAGGGCGCCGATCCGCGACCGGTCGATATAGCCCTGATAGGCCGGGATGGCGATAGCGGCCAGGATGCCGATGATGGCCACCACGATCATCAGTTCGATAAGCGTAAAGCCTTGCTGTTTTTTCATGACATTCTCCTTAACACACCAAGTGAGGACAGCCAACCTGGAAAAGGCGAACCATTTCCGGGTTGCGGCCCGAGGGCCGGGAATCGGTATGGAGCTTATTCATGGATCATGCCAATGTCGGCGTCATGGGCTTGTTTGTGGTAAAACGGGTTTTCTTAACAGCAGTTTACAAAAAGCATCGGGATGGGCTATCACGACGTGTCGGCAATTTCCGGGCATGATGGCGGCGGTGAACGTGACGCGCTGGCGTCGCTGGGTGACGTATTTTGTCAGCGCGCTGGTCCCCCACCGTCGTCTCGGGGGCGGGCGGGACCGCCGATTATCCATTAACCCTTATCCATTAACCCAAAGGGGACACAGTGACCGACCACAGGCAAGCCACCGCCCACGGTGACCGGGACGGCGACGTGATTGATGCGTTTCTGGACGCCGCGTGGATGGAGCAGGGTTTGAGCGCCAACACCCTGGCGGCCTACCGGGCCGATCTGGGGGGCCTGGCCGCCTGGTTGCAAGGGCGGGACACGGGCCTGCTAGAGGCCGGGCGGGAGGATCTGCTGGCCTATCTGGCGTGGCGGGCGGAGCAAGGAGCCAAGCCCCGCACGACGGCGCGGTTGTTGTCGGCGCTGCGGCATTTCTTCCGCCATCAGGTGCGGGAGGCGCGGCTGAGCGCCGACCCCACGGCCCGTATCGACTCCCCACGCCTGGGCCGGAGCCTGCCGGGCAGCCTTACCGAAACCGACGTGGAGGCTCTGCTGGCCGCGCCGGCCACCGACACTTTGCTCGGCTTGCGGGATCGGGCCATGCTGGAGGTGCTCTACGCCTGTGGCCTGCGGGTATCCGAGCTGATTACCCTGGGGGTGGAGCAGGTCAACCCGCGCATGGGTTGTCTGCGGGTGCTGGGCAAGGGGGGCAAGGAACGGCTGACGCCCCTGGGCGAGCATGCCCTGGGCTGGTTGGACCAATATCTGCGCACCGCCCGCCCCCAGTTATTGGGGGGGCGGGTTCGGGACGAGTTGTTCGTCACCCAACGGGGCGGCGCCATGACCCGGCAGGCGTTCTGGTATCTGATCAAGCGCCATGCCGTCCAGGCCGACATTCGCAAACCCTTGTCTCCCCATACCCTACGCCACGCCTTCGCCACCCATTTGGTCAACCACGGGGCCGATCTGCGGGTGGTGCAGTTGCTGTTGGGGCATAGTGACCTGTCCACGACCCAGATTTATACCCATGTGGCCCGAGAACGCCTCAAGTCCCTCCACGCCCGGCATCACCCCAGGGGTTAAGCGGAATGGCCGCCGGACGCCACGGGCCGCGCCACGGTGGCATGGGCTACCGCTTTCGGGTTAATCTGGGCACATTATTTGTAAGCCGTCGGTACTCTATCCATGTCTAGCAGATCCTTTGGTTTTCTTTTGGCGCTGTCATTGGCGGGACCGGCCCTGGCCGCCCAGCCCGAACAGCCCGACCTGTCCCTATTGCAGGGGGCGCTGCGCGGCGCCACCCCCGACAGCGTGGGGGAGTCCGCCATACCCGGGATCTATGAAGTGGTGGTGGGCGGACAGATCATGTACATCAGCAAGGATGGGCGCTACGTGGTGCAGGGGGATTTGATCGACCTCGTGGCCGGGGCCAACCTCACCGAAAACCGTCGCGGTCAAATGCGGGTCAAGGCCATCGACGCCGTGGGCGAGGACAACATGGTGGTGTTCACGCCGTCCGGGCCGACCCGGCACACCGTCACCGTGTTCACGGATATCGACTGCGGCTATTGCCGGATGCTCCATCAGGAAATCGCCTCCTACACGGAGCAGGGCATCAAAGTCCGGTATCTGGCTTATCCACGGGCCGGCGTCAACTCCCCGTCCTACGATAAGGCGGTCACCGTCTGGTGTTCCGAGGACCGCAAGACCGCCATGACCCGGGCCAAGCAGGGGGAAAGTCTCAGCCCCAAGACCTGCCCCAACCCCGTAAAAGCCCAGTACGAGCTAGGCCAGTCCATGGGGGTGCGGGGTACGCCCAGTCTGGTTCTGGAAAACGGCGAAATGATTCCCGGCTATGTGCCCGCCGCCCGCCTGGCCAATATGCTGGACACCGCCGCTACCGCCGCCGCCAACTAAGGTTTCAGTATCGGGGGTGACGGCATCCGGGCGTCGGCCCACGCCCCAGCTCCCTTGGGATGGCGGCCCCGTCGCCGCCATCGGCGCCAGTAACCGGGATCAGCGTTCCAGGTACTGGAGCTTATCGGGCTTGCCGTCCCATTCCTCGGCGTCTTCCGGGGCGTCTTTTTGTTCGGTGATGACTGGCCAGTCCTTGCATAGCTCGGCGTTCAGCTCCAGAAAATGCTCCTGGCCTTCCGGCACGTCATCCTCGGCGAAAATGGCCTGGGCCGGGCACTCCGGCTCGCATAAGGTGCAGTCGATGCATTCCTCGGGGTCGATGGCCAGAAAATTAGGGCCTTCGTGGAAGCAGTCCACCGGGCAGACCTCCACGCAGTCGGTGTACTTGCACTTGATGCAGTTCTCAGTGACGACAAAGGTCATGATCTTCCTCTCTCAATACTCAGCGGGTGGTTGCCAATGGTACTTCCCTGGGAAGCCCTGTTAAATAGCCAATAAAAGATAGGCTCCCGAGGCCGGATCGGCTAGGACAGCAGGCCCTTGAGCCGGTACAGGGCATCCAGGGCCTGGCGGGGCGACAGACTGTCGGGGTCCAGGGACTCCAGGATCTCCACCGCAGGATGGGGCGGTGGCGGCGCGAACAAGGGCAATTGATCCGGTTCGGTCCGTCGGCGCGGCGGTGTGGCGGGCGTGGCGGGCGGGTTCTCCAATTCCCCTAGCCGTTTCCGGGCCTGGGCCACCACGGCGGCGGGAATGCCCGCCAGGGCCGCCACATGTAGACCGTAGCTGCGATCCGCTGGGCCGTCCTGGACGGTATGCAGAAACACAATGCGGTCGTTATGCTCCACCGCGTCCAGATGGGCATTGACGATGCCGGGCTGGGTTTCGGGCAGCCGGGTCAGCTCGAAATAATGGGTGGCGAACAGGGTGAAGGCCCGCAGGTGTTCGGCCAAATGGCAGGCGCAGGCCCAGGCCAGGGCCAAGCCATCGAAGGTGCCGGTGCCCCGGCCAATTTCGTCCATCAGCACCAGGCTGTGTTCGGTGGCGTTATGGAGAATATTGGCCGTCTCGGTCATTTCCACCATGAAGGTGGAGCGTCCCGAGGCCAGATCATCGGCGGCGCCGATCCGGGTGAAGATACGGTCGATGGGACCTAGCACGGCCTTGTGGGCGGGGACATAACTGCCGGCGTAGGCCAAAATGGCGATTAACGCCGCCTGGCGCATATAGGTGCTTTTGCCGCCCATGTTCGGCCCGGTGATCATCAGCATCCGCCGTTGGGGATCAAGGCGCAGGTCATTGGGCACGAAAGGCTCGTCCGTTACCTGCTCCACCACCAGATGGCGGCCAGACTCGATATGCAGGCCGGGGGTGTCCACCAGTTCCGGGGCGCTCAGCGCCAGGGTCTCGGCCCGTTCCGCCAGATTGGCCAGCACGTCCAGCTCGGCCAGGGCGGCGGCGCAGGACTGCAAGGGCGGCAGAGACCCGGTCAGCCGCTCCAGAAGCCCCTGATACAAGGCCCGCTCCCGGGCCAGCGCCTGTTCCCGGGCGCTTAGGACCTGATCCTCGAAACCCTTGAGTTCCGGGGTAATATAGCGTTCGGCGCCCTTCAGGGTCTGGCGGCGCAGATAATCGGCGGGCACCGCCTTGGATTGGGCGCGGCTGACTTCGATGAAATAGCCATGAACCCGGTTGTAGCCCACTTTTAGAGTGGTGATGCCGGTGCGGCGGCGCTCCCGGTCTTCCAAATCCACCAGAAAACCGTCGGCGTTCTCGCTCAGGGTCCGCAGCTTGTCCAGTTCCGGGTCGTAGCCCGGCGCGATGACGCCGCCGTCGCGGATCACCTGAGGGGGCGCTTCCACGACTGCCTGGGTGAGCAGCCCGAAGCAATCCTCATGGTTACCGGCCTCGGTGGCCAGGGTTTGCAGCCGAGGAGCGTCCAGGGGCGCCAAAGCCTGTTGTAGCGCCGGCAACCGGCCCAGGGTCTCCCGCAGCCCGGCCAGGTCCCGGGGGCGGGCGCTTTGCAAGGCCACCCGGGCCAGAATGCGTTCCACATCGGCGCTGCCCTTGAGGATGTGGCGCAGTTCCCGCCAGGCCGTGGTGGTCAGCAGTTGGCCGATGGCCGTCTGCCGTTGGGCCAGGGTCGAGCGATCCCGTAGGGGCCGGTTCAGCCAACGGCGCAGCAGTCGGCCGCCCATGGCGGTGACGGTGCGGTCCATGACCCCCACCAGGGTATGCTCGGGACGCCCGCCGAGGCTATGCTCCAGTTCCAGATTACGGCGGCTGGCGGCGTCCAGGATAACGCTGTCCTCGCGCCGTTCCACTTGCAGGCCCGTCAAATGGGGCAGACTGCCCCGCTGGGTATCCTTGACATACTGGAGCAGACAACCGGCGGCGGCCAGGCCCACCGTCAGTCCGGCGCAGCCGAAACCATCCAGGCCGTGGGTGCCGAATTGGGCGCACAGGGCGTGATTGGCGCTATCCCGGTCGAAGTGCCACGGAGACTGGCGGCGCAGGCCCGGCAGGTCCCGCAGCGCCCGAGGCAGGGCCAAGTCCTCGCTGATGAGCACCTCGGCGGGTTTGAGGCGCTCCAGTTCTCCTAGCAACGCCTCCTCGTCCCGGACCTCCATGACCCGGAACCGGGCGCCGCCCAAGTCCAGGCTGGCCAGGCCGAACAGGGGACCCTCCCGATGCACGGCCAGCAGCAGGTTGTCCCGGCGTTCTTCCAGCAATGTTTCGTCGGTGAGGGTGCCGGGGGTGACGATCCGCGCCACTTTCCGCTCCACCGGTCCCTTACTGGCGGCGGGGTCGCCAATCTGTTCGCAGATGGCCACCGATTGCCCCAGGCGCACCAGCTTGGCCAGATAGCTGTCCACGGCATGAAACGGCACCCCGGCCATGGGGATAGGCTCCCCGGCTGACTGGCCTCGGGTGGTGAGGGTAATATCCAGCAGTTCCGCCGCCTTGCGGGCATCTTCGAAGAACAGCTCGTAGAAATCCCCCATGCGGTAAAACATCAGGATATGAGGATGCTCGGCTTTGATGCGCAAATATTGCTGCATCATCGGCGTATGCCGGTCGATAGTCTGGCGGGTATCAGTCATGGGCAGGCAGTGTAGCGAAATCTCCCAGGCTGGTTCCAGCGTGGCGGTCGTGGTAGGGGGACGGCCATTGATATATAGTCTGCGAGACGATCGTGAGGAGGCTAGGGCGTCTATGTATGCCAATACTTCGGAGAAGGATGCATGAACGGCTGGTGCATGGGGTTGGTGGGGTTGGCGGGGCTGATAGGGATAGGGGGGACGGGCCTGGCCGTGGCGGCCAGTGATCTGGACACCATCCGGGCGCTGGCCGACCAGGGCCAACCCCAAGAGGCCATCGCCAAACTGGACGAGCGCATCGACGCCGACGGCAACGATATTCAGGCCCTGTTTCTCAAGGGTTTGCTGCTTTTGGAGCAGGGCAATATCGACCCGGCCCGGGAGACTTTCCAGGTGATCGCCCGGCGCTATCCTCGGCTGCCCGGAGCCTTCAATAACCTGGCGGTGATCTACGCCAGCGAAGGGGAATACGATCAGGCCCGGCAGAATCTGCTGATCGCCATCGCCAACGCCCCGGACTACGCTGAGCCTCGGGGCAATCTGGGCGATCTTTACGCCAAAATGGCCGTTGAAGCCTACCGTAAGGCGGTGGAACTGGATGCCGACGATGAAGCCTCGAAAGCCAAGCTCAAGGTGATGGAAAGCCTGTTCGCCGCCGAGGACTGAAACCCCCGTGGCCCTGGACGATTTGGCTCTGCGCGCCGGTCTGGCGTTGCGTTCCCGGGGCTGGACCCTGACCACGGCCGAGTCCTGCACCGGCGGCTGGATCGCCAAGGCAATCACCGATGTGGCGGGTAGTTCGGCCTGGTTTGAGCGGGGTTTCGTGGTCTATGGCAATGCCGCCAAGCAGGAGCTTCTGGACGTCGACGAGTCTGTCCTGGCGGCCCACGGGGCGGTGAGCGCCGAAACGGTGGCCGCAATGGCGCTGGGGGCCTTGGCCCATAGCCGGGCGGAGCTGGCGGTGGCGGTGAGCGGCGTCGCCGGACCCGGCGGCGGCAGCGCCGCAAAGCCGGTGGGCACCGTCTGGCTGGCCTGGGCCAGGCGCGGTGGACCGGTCCACAGCCGCTGCCTGCGGTTCGAGGGTGATCGGGACGCGGTGCGCCGCCAGGCGACGAGCGCCGCCCTGGAGGGGGTGCTGGATGTGGCCGCCCACTGAGCGACGGCTGTTTCTGGCCCTGTGGCCGGAGGCGGCCGAGCGCCAGGCTCTGGCCGCCGTGGCCCGACGGCTGGCGGGGAGACGGGCGGTGCGTTCCGCCAATCTACATCTCACCCTGGTGTTTCTGGGGGCCACGTCAGCCGAGCGGCTGGCCTGCTATGAGGCCGCCTTGGAAGGGTTTGATGCGCCGCGCCTAGAATTGCGCTTGGAGCGGATCGGCTATTTTCGCCGACCCCGAATTTTGTGGCTGGGACCGGTCGCCACCCCCCCCGAACTGCTTACCCTGGTAGCTGACCTTGGGGCGCGGCTGGCGGTCTGCGGTTTTACCCTTGAAGCCCGGCCGTTTCGACCCCATATCACCCTGGCAAGACACTTCCCCGGTCCCGTTCCTGGCCGCTTGCTCACGGAGCCTTTGTTCTGGACTGCGGATCGGGTGGCGCTTGTGGAATCCCATCTCCGCGCAGATGGTCCCCACTATCAGGTCGTGCGTCGCTGGCCTGCTGGTCGGGGCTAGGTCAACGCCGGTTTCTATGAAATAATTCCCTGCTCGTCCGCCAACCCGTGGCCGGACATGAGCCGAGTATAGACCGCGAGGTAGTCACACGATGGATGACAACAAGCGAAAGGCGCTATCCATGGCGCTTAGCCAGATCGAGCGGCAGTTCGGCAAAGGTTCTGTCATGCGTTTGGGCGATGCCGGGATGGTCAAGGATATCGAGTCGGTATCCACCGGCTCCCTGGGTCTGGACATCGCCCTGGGGGTAGGTGGTCTGCCCAGGGGCCGGGTGGTGGAGATCTACGGCCCAGAGTCCTCGGGCAAGACTACGCTCACCCTCCAAGTGATCGCTCAGATCCAAAACCTGGGCGGCACGGCTGCCTTTGTGGATGCCGAGCATGCCCTGGACCCGGTCTATGCCAGCAAGCTGGGGGTCAATGTGGACGATCTCCTGGTGTCCCAGCCCGACACCGGCGAACAGGCCCTAGAAATCACCGACATGCTGGTGCGCTCCAGCGCCGTGGACGTGGTGGTGGTGGACTCGGTGGCCGCCCTGACCCCCAAAGCCGAGATCGAAGGGGATATGGGCGATTCCCATATGGGCTTACAGGCCCGGCTCATGTCCCAAGCCCTGCGTAAGCTCACCGCCAACATCAAACGCTCCAATACCCTGGTGATCTTCATCAACCAGATCCGCATGAAAATCGGCGTGATGTTCGGCAACCCGGAAACCACCACCGGCGGCAACGCCCTGAAATTCTATGCTTCTGTGCGTCTGGACATTCGCCGCATCGGCGCCATCAAGAAAGGCGACGAGGTGATCGGCAGCGAAACCCGGGTGAAAGTCGTCAAGAATAAAGTGGCTCCGCCCTTCAAACAGGCGGAGTTCGAAATCCTGTATGGGGAGGGTATTTCCCGGCTGGGCGAGATTATTGATCTTGGGGTCAAGGCCGGTTTGGTGGACAAGGCCGGGGCTTGGTATAGCTGCAACGGCGAGCGCATCGGCCAGGGCAAGGAGAATGCCCGAACCTACCTCAAAGAAAACCAGGATCTGGCCCGGGATCTGGAAAACAAGATTCGGAGCCACTATCTAGGCAATCCCCAGACCATCCCCGAAGCCAGCAGTGAAGAAGCCCCCATCAAGGACTGAGGATGACCCACGCCAGGCGGCCTTGCGGGTGGCCCTGGACTTACTGGCCCGGCGTGAGCATTCGACCCTGGAACTGCGTCACAAGCTAACCCGGCGGGGCTATACCCAGGAACAGATCGAGCCGACGCTGGCGCAAGTGGCGGCCAAGGGCTGGCTGAGCGACGCCCGGTTCGCCGAACTGTATGCCGCCAACCGGGTGGACAAGGGTTACGGACCCTTGCGAGTCCGCCAGGCGCTGCGGGAGCGGGGGGTCGACGAGACCATCATCAACGACGTACTGGCCGGGCTGGACGGGCTATGGATGGAGCGATTGACCGCAGTCTGGCGTAGGCGCTTCGGCGACCGCCCCGCGGACCCGGCCGAGCAGGTCCGCCAGACCCGCTTCCTACGCCATCGGGGCTTCACCCTAGAACAGATCGGTCGGCTGTTCCGGGATAGGCCCGACGACGACTAGACAGCCACGCGACAACCAGAGTAGCCAAGGTCATGACCAGCAGCGCCCAGATACGTCAGCTTTTTTTGGAGTTTTTCCGCCAGCGGGGCCACCAGGTGGTGCCCAGCAGCCCATTGGTGCCCGCCAACGATCCCAGCCTGTTGTTCACCAACGCCGGGATGGTGCAGTTCAAGGACTTGTTTCTGGGCCGCGAGCAACGCCCCTACTCCCGGGCCACCACGGCCCAACGCTGCGTGCGGGCCGGCGGCAAACACAACGACCTGGAGAACGTGGGCTACACCGCCCGCCACCATACTTTCTTCGAGATGCTGGGCAATTTCAGCTTCGGTGACTACTTCAAGCACGACGCCATCCGCTTCGCCTGGGAGTTCCTGGTGGAGGTGGTCAAGCTGCCTCCCGAAAAGCTTTGGGTGACGGTGTTCGCCGAGGATCACGAGGCCGAGACCATCTGGCTCCAGGACATCGGCGTCGATCCCCAGCGCTTCTCCCGGATCGGCAAAAAATCCGACGGCAGTTCCGACAATTTCTGGCAAATGGGCGAAACTGGCCCCTGTGGACCTTGCACCGAAATTTTCTACGATCATGGCCCGGAGGTGGTCGGTGGCCCTCCCGGCACTCCCGAGGAGGACGGGGACCGCTATATCGAAATCTGGAATCTGGTGTTCATGCAATATGACCGTTCCGCTGATGGCGTCCTCACCCCCCTGCCCAAGCCCTCCGTGGATACGGGCATGGGACTGGAGCGGCTGGCGGCGGTGCTGCAAGGGGTCCACAGCAACTACCAGATCGACCTGTTTCGTCATCTGATCGAAGCCGCCGCCGGGGCCACCGGCGCTTCCGACCTGACCGCTAACTCCCTGAAGGTCATTGCCGACCATATCCGCTCCACGGCGTTTCTGATCACCGACGGGGTATTGCCTTCCAACGAGGGGCGGGGTTATGTGCTGCGGCGAATCATGCGCCGGGCCATCCGCCATGGTTATAAGCTGGGGACCACGGAGCCGTTTTTCCACACCCTGGTGAAGCCCCTGGTGGCGGAGATGGGGGATGCCTACCCGGAACTGCGGAGCCAGGAACACACCGTGGCCCGGGTGATCCGCCAGGAAGAGGAGCGGTTCAGCGAGACCCTGGACAATGGCATGCGCTTGCTAGAGCAGGACTTGCGCCAACTCTCCGGCGCGGAGATTCCTGGGGAGACGGTATTCAAGCTCTACGATACCTACGGCTTTCCGGTGGACCTCACCGCCGATATTGCCCGGGAGCGGGGTCTGACCCTGGACATGGCCGGTTTCGACCGGGAAATGGCCGCCCAGCGTCAACGGGCCAGGGCCGCTAGCCAGTTCGCCATGCGTCAGGGGGAGACCCTGGATGTGGAGGGGCGCACCCTATTCACCGGCTATGAGCTTCTCCGGGACCACATGCCGGTGACGGCTCTCTATCGGGACGGCCAACCGGTGGAGCGCCTGAATGCCGGCGAGGCCGGGGTGGTGGTGCTGGAGCATACTCCGTTCTACGCCGAATCCGGCGGCCAGGTGGGGGATACCGGCGTCTTGTCCGGCCCGGACGGGGATTTCCAGGTGGAGGATACCCGCAAGCAGGGCAAGGCCCATACCCATATCGGCCAGGTCGCCCACGGCGTCTTGCGGGTGGGGGACTCGGTGGACGCCCGGGTGGATGGGGAGCGACGCCGTTCCGTGATGCTCAATCACTCGGCCACCCATCTGCTGCACGCGGCCCTGCGCCGGGTGCTGGGAGAACATGTCACCCAGAAAGGCTCCCTAGTGGCCCCGGATCGACTGCGCTTCGATTTTTCCCATCCCGAGCCGGTCAGCCCCGAGCAACTGGCCGTCATCGAACGCCTGGTCAATACCCAGATCCGCACCAATGCCGATGTAGAGACCGAATTGATGGACCTGGAGAACGCCCTGGAGTCTGGGGCCATGGCCTTGTTCGGAGAAAAATACGACGAGCAGGTGCGAGTGCTGCGCATGGGCGAGTTCTCCGTGGAATTATGCGGCGGCACCCATGTCAGTCGGCTGGGCGACATCGGCCTGTTTAAGATTGTCGCCGAGGGGGGGGTGGCGTCAGGCACCAGGCGCATTGAGGCGGTGACCGGGGAGCGGGCCTTGGACTATCTGGACGCTCTGGAGCGGCGGCTTGCCCAGGTGGCGCGACTGGTCAAGGGCGACCAGGACAGCCTGGAGGACAAGGTGCGCGGCCTGGTGGAGCGCGGTCGCCGTCTGGAGAAGGAACTGGAGCAACTCAAGGCCCGGCTGGCCAGCAGCCAGGGTGGCGATCTAGCCAGCCAGGCCGTGGAAATTGACGGCATCCAGGTGCTGGCGGCCAGTCTAGAGGGCGCCGACGTCAAGACCCTGCGGGATACCGTGGACCAGCTCAAGCACAAGCTCAAGTCTGCAGCGGTGGTGCTGGCTTCGGTGGAAGACGGCAAAGTGCGCCTGGTGGCTGGGGTCACCAAGGACCAGATGAGCCGGATCAAGGCTGGCGAGTTGGTTAACGCCGTGGCCGAGCAGGTGGGAGGCAAGGGAGGTGGCCGACCGGATATGGCCCAGGCTGGCGGCAGCAATCCCTCCGGGCTGGAGGCGGCCTTGCGGTCCGTGCCTCGTTGGGTGGAGTCCCGGCTGGTCTGACGGTTGCGCCCCGATCCGGGATCGTTTTTAATCGCAGCTTTTTTGGCGGCAACTTATATGGCACTCATCGTACAAAAATACGGCGGCACCTCGGTAGGCAATATCGAGAGGATCGAAAACGTCGCCGACAAAATCATTGCCTACCGGGAGCGGGGCAACGACATGGTGGTGGTGGTTTCGGCCATGAGCGGTGAGACGGATCGCCTGCTGCGCCTGGCCCGAGCTATTTCCAACCGACCCTCGCCCCGGGAACTGGATGTCTTATTGTCCACCGGCGAGCAGGTGACCATAGCCCTGCTGTGCATGGCCCTGGAGAAGCGCGGCTACCCGGCCCGCTCCTATACTGGCAGCCAGGTGCATATTCTCACCGACAGCGCCCATAACAAGGCCCGCATCAAGGACATTGAGCGCGACAAAATTCGCGCTGACCTAGATGCCGGCAAAGTGGTGGTGGTGGCGGGGTTTCAAGGCATCGACGCCCACGGCAATATCACCACCCTCGGGCGGGGTGGCTCCGATACCACCGCCGTGGCCCTGGCGGCCGCCCTCAAGGGCGACGAATGCCAGATATTCACCGACGTGGATGGGGTCTACACCACCGATCCCCGGATCGAACCCAAGGCCCGGCGCCTGGACCGCATCACCTTCGAGGAGATGCTGGAAATGGCCAGCCTGGGTTCAAAAGTATTGCAGATTCGCTCGGTGGAATTCGCCGGCAAATATAACGTCCCACTGCGTGTGCTATCTTCTTTTCAAGAGGGTGAAGGCACACTCATCACTTTTGAGGATGATGAAATGGAAGAGGCGCTGGTCTCCGGTATCGCCTTCAATCGCGACGAAGCCCAGTTGACCGTACTGGGCGTCCCCGACCGTCCCGGCGTAGCCTTCTCCATACTGGGCCACGTCGCCGAGTCGAATATCGAAGTGGATATGATCGTCCAGAATATCGGCAGCGACGGCACCGCCGACTTCACGTTCACCGTGCATCGCAATGATTATGAACGGGTGCTTGAAATCTTAAACACCCGTGCCCGTGAACTGGGCGCTCGGGAGATCTCCGGCGACAACGCCATCGTCAAATTGTCCTTGGTAGGCGTGGGTATGCGCTCCCATGCCGGCATCGCCAGCACCATGTTCCAGGCGCTCGCCAAAGAAGGCATTAACATCCGCATGATATCCACTTCGGAGATCAAGGTTTCCGTGGTTATCGACGAGAAATATTTGGAACTGGGTGTTCGCACCTTGCACGAAGCCTTCAAATTGGATCAAGGGCCGGCGGCCTAAGAAGGTAACGTGAGAACAGGTATGTTCAGAATTGTTAATAAACTTAACAAGTATATAAATCGCCGGCTTGGTTGAGTACAGTTCCGGGGCAGGCTCTTCAATTGGAGCTTGCGCAGCCAAACCTGGAATTGCAAGGTGATGTAAGGAGATAATTATGCTGATATTGACACGAAGAGTTGGCGAGACCCTCATGATCGGTGATGATGTCACTGTCACCGTATTGGGTGTTAAGGGCAATCAGGTACGCATCGGAGTCAACGCACCCAAGGACATCGCTGTCCATCGGGAAGAGATTTACGAGCGCATCAAGCGGGAACAGGAGAACGCCAACGGCGGCCAGCCCGGGTATCCGGAAGGCAACGACTAGAGGCTTTACGAAGGGACGGTTCAGGGGTATCCTTAGCGGCCTTTTTATAATGACAAAAAATGGAGCCGCATTAGGTTTTGGGAGAGATGGCCGAGTGGCTGAAGGCGCTCCCCTGCTAAGGGAGTATGGGGTTAATAGCTCCATCGAGGGTTCGAATCCCTCTCTCTCCGCCATATTTTTTGGCGTCCTGGCGATTGACAAGCAATAGTCATAACCAGATAATCCCCTTCCTAAAATTTGCGCCCGTAGCTCAGTTGGATAGAGTACCTGGCTACGAACCAGGCGGTCGGAGGTTCGAATCCTTCCGGGCGCGCCAAATAAATCAACGGGTCGTGGAGTTTTCCACAGCCCGTTTTTCTTTTATGGCGCCCGCCTACAGCCCCGGTCTTGCCCCATACTGGGTGCTGGAATCCTGGGCCCTTACGGTCGGTCGTGGCATACTCTTGTGATCCGCTACTGAGGGCGAGTCGGCAAGCCTGCACATTCGATGCGAATCTTACTGGTTGAAGACGACCGGCATCTGGCCGAAGGTCTGCAACATGCCATGCACCAGGGTGGCTATGCCGTGGACTGGCTGGACAACGGCGCCCGGGCCAGCTTAATCCTGAAATCCGAAGACTTTGATCAAGCTAGAATAGTCCACGATGCCCCATGGCGTCGTAGACTCCGAGAAACCGTTTTACCCCATGCTTTGGGTTCAGCCGGTTCGGTCACGTCCATCCCAGACGCTAACCGGCACGAAGACCGGACTGCGTGCGGTCGAGCGGCTTTAGCGCTCCCGTTCCCGGCTCAGTCGCGCCTCCAGGTGCTGGCTGTACTTGGACATAAAGAAGGTGAACAGCCAATAGATCAGCGCCGCAAACAAGTACGCCTCCACCGAAAAGCCTAGCCAGTTGGGATCGGTGAGGGCGGTCTTGGTGGTGGTCATCAGGTCGAACAGGCTGATGATCAACACCAGGGACGTGTCCTTGAAGATGCCGATGAAGGTGTTGACCATGGGCGGGATAGTGATCCGCAGGGCTTGAGGCAGGATGATTAGCCGGGTGGTCTGCCAATAGCCCAGCCCCAGAGACGCGGCGGCCTCTTCCTGGCCCTTGGGAATGGCTTGCAGGCCGCCGCGCACCACCTCGGCCATATAGGCCGCCGCGAATAAAATAATCGCTACTTGCGCCCGCAGGAGTTTATCCACGGTCATGCCCTCGGGCAGGAACAGAGGAAACATCACCGAGGCCATAAACAGAATGCTGATCAGGGGTACGCCGCGGATCAGTTCGATATAGCCCACGCACAGGGCGCGAATGGTTGGCAGACGGGAACGTCGGCCCAGGGCCAGGAGAATGCCCAGGGGCAGGGCCAGCACCACCCCCACCACGGACAGGATCAGGGTCAGGGGCAAGCCACCCCACTGGCTGTTGGGGACTTCCCGCAGCCCCATGCCACCGGCCATCAGCCAGTAACAGGCCACCAGCACCACCAGCCAGACCCAAAACAAGCGTTTGGTCCAGAACCGCTGCTGGGTGGAGACGCCCACCGTGGACAAAAAAATCACCATGGCCAGTAATGGCCGCCAATGCTGGTCGGCCGGGTACAGCCCGAAAATAATGTAGCGGAATTTCTCGCCGATAAAGGCCCAGCAGGCGCCATCGGCGGCCCGGCAGTCCTGAGAGGCGCCGGACCACACGGCCTGAAGCAGGGTCCACTCCAGCAGTTGCGGAATGGCATACACCAGAAACACGATTGCCAGCACCGTGAGCAGGGAATTAAACACCCCGTTGAACAAGTGTTCGCGCATCCAGCCCAGGGGACCGATAGCGGTGACCGGAGGCTTAACCACCTTGGTGGTGACCGGTTCGGGGCTGGGGATTTTGCGCTCCACCTCGGCGTGTTGATGGATATCCGACATGGTTTAGCGCTCCTTGAACGCGATGCGCTTGTTATACCAATTCATAAACGCCGAGATCGCCAGGCTGATGGTCAAATAGGTGGCCATGATCATGGCGATGCCTTCGATGGCCTGGCCGGTCTGGTTGATGGTGGTATTGGCGATGGACACCAAGTCCGGGTAGCCAATGGCCACAGCCAGGGAACTGTTCTTGATCAGGTTCAGGTACTGGCTGGTGAGTGGTGGGATGATGACCCGCAACGCCTGGGGCAGGATGACCAGGCGTAATACCCTGGCCCGGGACAGGCCCAAGGCCAGGGAGGCTTCGGTCTGCCCCTTGGGCACCGCTAGAATGCCACTGCGCACAATCTCGGCGATAAAGGCCGCCGTGTAGAAGGTCAGCCCCGCCAACAGGGCCGTGAACTCCGGGCTTATGGTCAGACCGCCCCGGAAGTTGAAACCCTTGAGTGCTGGTACATCCAGGGTCAGGGGCGCTCCGAAGGCCAAAAACACCAGTAGGGGCAGGCCCAGCAACAGCCCTAGGGAACTCCATAGTAGCGGGAACTGCCGCCCGGTGCGGTCTTGGAGATGATGGGCATGGCGGGCCAAGGCCAGGCAGCCCAGAACGGCCACCACCAAGGCCATCAGCATCCACGTATGGACCGGGTGATACTCTGGGATCGGAAACATCAATCCCCGGTTACTGAGAAATACCCCTTCCATGGGCGACAGAGCCTGGCGGGGATGAGGGAGAATCTCGGTGACCAGGGCGAACCAGAAAAACAACTGCAAGAGCAGCGGGACATTGCGTAGGGTTTCCACATACATGGAGGCCAGCTTGGAAATCAACCAGTTGCTGGATAACCGGGCAACGCCGATAAGTGTGCCGATCAAGGTGGCCAAGATGATGCCCAGCACCCCCACCTTGAAGGTGTTGAGCAGCCCCACCAGAAAAGCGCGGCCATAGGTGTCGGCGGGGGAATAGGCAATGAGGGATTCGCTGATCCCGAAGGAGGCGGGTTTATCCAGAAAGCCGAAGCCGCTGGCGATGGATTGCTGGGACAGCCGATCCATGGTGTTGGAAACCAGATACCAACCCAGGGCGATAACCCCTAGCAGCACCACGGCCTGATAGAACCAGCCCCGTACCTGGGGATCATTAAAAAAGGCAGCCTTGCTGGGAGCGACGCCCCCGGAGGAATCGGTCTGGCGCATGGGTAGCTCCGGCGCCGCCCCAGAGCGGGGCGGGGCGGCGCGCTGGTGGGTTTAGCGGAAGGGCGGGGAATACATCAACCCGCCGCGAGTCCACAATTCATTGAGACCCCGCTCCAAACCCAAAGGCTCGCCCACGTTGCGCTGGTAAATCTCCCCGTAATTGCCCACCTGCTTGACGATGTTATAGGCCCATTTCTCATCGACCTTGAGGTTCTCTCCCAGACCCGGGGTCACCCCCAGAAAACGCTGGATGCCAGGCTTGTCGGATTTGGCCATCTCGTCCACGTTCTGGGAGTTGATGCCCAGCTCCTCGGCCTCGATCAGGGCGTACAGGGACCACTTGACGATATCGAACCACTCGGTGTCGCCCTGGCGCACCGCCGGTCCCAGTGGCTCCTTGGAAACGCTCTCGGGCAGGATCAGATAGTCGTCAGGATTGCTGGCCAGTTGGGTACGAATGGAGGCCAGCCCCGAGCGGTCGGTGGTGTAGACATCACAGCGTCCGGCAAAGAAGGCATTGTTCAGCTCATCGAAGCTCTCGATCACCACCGGCTGGAACTCCAACTGGTTGGCCCGGAACCAATCGGCCAGGTTCAGCTCAGTGGTGGTGCCGGGCTGGGTGCAGACCGTGGCCCCGTCCAGCTCTTTGGCGCTGGTCACCCCCAGATCCTTGCGGACCATGAAGCCCTGGCCGTCATAGAAGGATACCCCCGTGAAATCCAGGCCCAGGGCAGTGTCCCGGTTCAGAGTCCAGGTGGTGTTGCGGGCCATGACGTCGATTTCCCCGGATTGCAGAGCGGTGAAACGTTGCTGGGCGCTCAGGGGCACGTATTCTACTTTATCGGCGTCCCCAAAGACGGCCACGGCCACGGTCTTGCAGAAATCCACATCCAGACCCTGCCAGACGCCCTTGCTATCGGGGCTGGCGAAGCCGGGCAGGCCGACGTTGACCCCGCATTTAATGGCGCCCCGGTTCTTGACGGCATCCAGGGTGTCGCCGGCTTGGGCCGGTAGACTCAGCAAGCCGCCGAGGCCGACGGTAGCGGCCATAGCTAGGTGAACGGAAAGGCGCTGATGTTGCATGGGCGATCTCCTCATCGATTGGGAAAAAATGCTTATTTGAAAAGCACCTGCTAGAGGTGCGTAAGCAGCTTTTTTTAAAAGCATAGGAGAACCCGAATGGGAACGCTACGGGCTTGGGCGACAGATTGGCGCGGTAAGCGATGGCGGTCGCTAATGTTAAGCTTACAGTCGGGGCGCGGCGCCCTGGACAGCGTCTTGAGTACTGTTGGCGCCCATCAGGCCAATAAGCGCGCACTCCTTAGCATTGTTCAATTCACTGAATCGGGCCGGTGCGCAATCCTTGGCGCGCCCCGGATAAGGAAAAACAGAGCCGATGGCCGCCAACAACCAGTTCTCTTTACTCGCACAACGCCGGTTCGCGCCGTTCTTTTTGACCCAGTTTCTGGGCGCCTTCAATGACAACGTATTCAAGAATGCCCTGGTCATTCTGATCGCTTTCCGGGCCGGGGAGTGGGGCCTGGGAAGTTCAGATACGCTGATTAATCTCAGCGCCGGGCTATTTATCCTGCCGTTTTTTCTGTTCTCGGCCAGCGCCGGGCAATTGGCGGACAAATACGAAAAATCCCGGCTGATCCGTTACGTGAAGCTGCTGGAAATTCTCATCATGGGTGTGGCGGCGGCGGCTTTTCTGACCCACAGCGTGGGGATTTTGATCGCTCTGCTGTTTCTGATGGGCGCTCAGTCCACCCTGTTCGGGCCGGTGAAATACGCCATCCTGCCTCAGCACCTGGCGGACCATGAACTGGTGGGAGGCAACGGCCTGGTAGAGAGCGGCACGTTCCTGGCCATCCTGCTAGGCACCATGGCTGGGGGAATTCTGATCGGCCTGGGGGATACCGGGGTGAGCCTGGTGGCGGTGAGCGTGGTGATGGTGGCGGTGGCCGGTTATCTGGCCGCCCGGCGCATTCCTACGGCCCCGGCCGTGGCCCCGGATCTCAAGATCAACTGGAACCCCCTGAGCGAGACCTGGCGGATTTTTCAGTTCACTCGGGGCAACCGCACGGTGTTTCTGTCGATCCTGGGTATCTCCTGGTTCTGGTTCTTCGGGGCCACCTACCTAGCCCAGTTGCCCAATTACACCCGCCTGACCCTAGGGGGCAACGAGCAGGTGGTCACCCTGCTACTGACCCTGTTCTCCCTAGGCATCGGTTTGGGTTCTCTGCTCTGCGAGCGGCTATCGGGTCATCGGGTGGAGTTGGGCCTGGTGCCCTTCGGGGCCATTGGCCTAACCCTGTTCGGGGTGGACCTGTACTTCGCCGCCCCCGGAGCCGGGTATGAGGGAACGCTTATGGGGGCGGGGGCGTTTCTGGGGACGCCGGGCCACTGGCGGGTGGTGATGGATATGGTGTTAGTCGGGCTGTTCGGGGGTTTTTATATCGTGCCCCTATACGCCCTGGTGCAGCAGCGTAGCGAGCCGGCCCACCGCTCCCGGATCATCGCCGGCAACAATATACTCAATGCGCTATTCATGGTGGCGTCGGCGCTCATGGCCATTGTCACCCTGGGGGCGGGCTTCACCATCCCCCAGTTGTTCCTACTCTGCGCCGGACTCAATGCCCTAGTGGCGGTGTATATCTTCACCCTGGTGCCCGAATTCCTGATGCGGTTTTTGGTCTGGCTGCTGATCAGCGCTGTGTACCGGGTGCGCGGCCGGGGTTTGGAGCGGATTCCAGAACGGGGACCGGCGGTATTGGTCTGCAATCATGTGAGCTTCGTGGACGCCCTGGTGCTGGCGGGCTGTATCCGTCGGCCCCTGCGGTTCGTGATGCACCAGTCCATTTTCAAGCTGCCGGTGCTGAGCTTTATTTTCCGCACCGCCAAGGCCATTCCCATTGACTCGGCCAAGGCCGATCCCCGGCTGCTGGAGCAGGCTTATGAGCGCATCAGCCAGGCGCTGCGAGATGGGGAGATAGTGTGCATTTTTCCAGAGGGGCAGCTCACCTACGACGGGGAACTGGCCCCGTTCCGGCCGGGGATCGAGCGGATCGTGGGCCGGGACCCGGTGCCGGTGGTGCCCATGGCCTTGCGCGGCCTCTGGGGGAGTTTTTTCAGCCGCTGCGGCGGGTCGGCCATGGGGCGTTGGCCGCAGCGGTTTTGGTCGCGCCTCGAACTGGCCGTGGGCGAGCCCGTTGCCCCGGAGCAGGTGAGCCGGGAGGGGCTGCGGGAGCGAGTGGCGGCGCTGCGGGGAGCATGGCTATAAGCGTGTCTGGATCGGTGGCGAATAACCCTGGCGCGAGGGGGACCGTCCGGGGTCTGGCCCAGGCGGCGGCGAAACCTGCGGACCGGGGCGCGGCAAGGGTCGGCGCCGGTCTACACTTATCTCCATGACAACGCCCATAGGGAGGCGCCCATGAACAACGGCAGTGGACCCCGGGTAGCGGTGGTGGCCGGCCTGCGTACCCCCTTCGCCAAACAAGGCACGGCCTACGCCAAACTCAGCGCTGTGGATTTAGGCCGACTGGTGGTGACCGAGCTGCTGGCCCGCAGTGGTCTGGGACCACGCATCCAGCGGCTGGTCTATGGGCAGGTGATCCCCTCGCCCCTGGTCCCGAATATCGCCCGAGAGGTCGTACTGGGTTCCGGCCTGGGTCCCGCCGTGGACGCCTACAGCATATCCCGGGCCTGCGCCACCAGCTACCAGACCACGGTGGATCTGGCCCTGGCCATCGGCGCCGGGGAACTCCGCTGCGGCCTGGCCGGGGGCGCCGAAAGCGCCAGCGATGTGCCGATCCTGGTTTCCAAGCCCCTAGGCTCGGCCATCGTCAAGGCCAGCAAAGCCCGCTCCCTGGGGCAGCGGCTGGCGGCCTTCAAGGGGTTAGGGACCAAAGACATCGTGCCGGTGCCACCGGCCCTCAAAGAACCGTCGTCGGACTACACCATGGGCGAGGCCGCCGAGAAAATGGCCCGGGAGAACGGCATCACCCGGGAAGACCAGGACGAACTGGCCCACCAAAGCCACCGCAAGGCCGCCCGGGCCTGGGCCGAGGGGGTTTTCGGCGCCCAGGTGATGCGCGCCTATCTGCCCCCTGACGAACAGGTGCTGACCGAGGACAACCTGCCCCGCAAGGACTCCAACCTGGTCGATTACGCCAAGCTCAAACCGGTGTTCGACCGCCGCTACGGCACGGTCACCGCCGCCAACAGCTCACCACTCACGGACGGGGCCAGCGCCCTGATCCTGATGGCTGAGGATCAAGCCCGGGCCGAGGGTCTGCCGGTGCTGGGCACCCTGATCAGCCACGCCTATCTGCCCCCCGGACGAACTGGCCCACCAAAGCCACCGCAAGGCCGCCCGGGCCTGGGCCGAGGGGGTTTTCGGCGCCCAGGTGATGCGCGCCTATCTGCCCCCTGACGAACAGGTGCTGACCGAGGACAACCTGCCCCGCAAGGACTCCAACCTGGTCGATTACGCCAAGCTCAAACCGGTGTTCGACCGCCGCTACGGCACGGTCACCGCCGCCAACAGCTCACCACTCACGGACGGGGCCAGCGCCCTGATCCTGATGGCTGAGGATCAAGCCCGGGCCGAGGGTCTGCCGGTGCTGGGCACCCTGATCAGCCACGCCTTCGCCGCCCTGGACCCCAACTGGCAGATGCTCATGGGCCCGGCCTTCGCCACCCCCATGGCCCTGGATCGGGCTGGCATGGACCTCAAGGATTTGGATCTAATTGATATGCACGAAGCCTTCGCCGCCCAGGTGTTGTCCAATCTGCAAGCGTTCGGGTCCGGGCGCTTTGCCCGGGAGCGCCTGGGGCGGGACCGGGCCATCGGCGAGATTGACCCCCAGCGGCTCAATGTCTCCGGCGGCTCCATCGCCCTGGGCCATCCCTTCGCCGCCACCGGGGCGCGGCAGATCCTGCAACTGTGTCACGACCTCAAAAGCCGGGGCGGTGGCCGGGGTCTGGCCACCGCCTGCGCCGCCGGAGGGCTGGGGGCGGCCATGATCGTGGAGGTGGACGGATGAGCGACGCCAAGACCTTTCGCCTGGAGACCCGCTCCCCGGGAGTGGCCATCATCTGGATGGACGACCCGGACGAGCCTATGAACACCTTGAAAGCGGAGCTGGATACGGAACTGGGCCAAGTGCTTGGAGAACTGGCGGGACTGTCCGACCTGCAAGCCCTGGTCTTCGCCTCCGGCAAGCCCGACAGCTTTATCGCCGGGGCCAATCTGGAGATGCTCCAGAACGTGGGCGCCGCCGAGGAGGCCCAGGCGTTGGCGGAACTGGCCCAGGGCATCCAGTCTCGGTTGGCAGTCCTGAACGTGCCTACGGTGGCGGCCATCCACGGTCCCTGTCTTGGGGGCGGCCTGGAGCTGGCACTGGCCTTCGACGTCCGGGTGGCCACGGACGACCCCAAAACCCGGCTGGGGCTGCCGGAGGTCCAACTGGGCCTGCTACCCGCAGGCGGCGGCACCCAGCGCCTGCCCCGACTGGTGGGGATCGAGCAGGCTCTGGATATGCTGCTCACCGGCAAGCAACTGGACGCCCGCCGAGCCAAAAAAATCGGCCTGGTGGACGAAGTAGTCCCCCTGCCCAATCTGCTGGAGGCGGCCATTCGCAACGCCCTGGCCCGGACCCGGGGCAAGCCGCCCCAGCGGTCCTGGCTGGATAAGGCCCGGCACTTCGCCCTAGCCGGCAACCCTGTGGGGCGGCGGCTGGTGTTCGATCAGGCCCGGGAGCGCGCCTTGGCCAAAACTCGGGGCAACTACCCGGCCCCCGAGAAAATCCTTGAGGTGACGCGGTTGGGTCTGGAGCAGGGCATGAAAGCCGGCCTGGAAGCCGAGGCCCGGGCCTTTGGGGAACTGGTGGTCAGCCCCCAGGCCCGGGAGTTGATCTATTTGTTCTTCGCCAACACCGCCCTGAAAAAAGACCCCGGGGTGGACGATCCGTCCGTCCAGCCCCGGCGGCCGCGCCGGGTGGGGGTGCTGGGGGGCGGGTTGATGGGGGCCGGGATCAGCCTGGTGACCGTACTCAAGGCCCGTACCCCGGTGCGCCTCAAGGATAAGGACGACTCGGGTGTGAGCCATGGGCTGGCCTATGTCCACCGGGATCTGAACCAGCGGCTGGCCCGCAAGCGGATGACCGATCTGGAGCGGGTCCATACCGCCGCCCGCCTGACCGGCGCCGTGGACTACAGCGGCTTCGGGGACTTGGAGCTGGTGATCGAGGCGGTATTCGAGGACCTGGACC
Source organism: uncultured Candidatus Competibacteraceae bacterium (assembly GCA_964597315.1). Classification (GTDB taxonomy): domain Bacteria; phylum Pseudomonadota; class Gammaproteobacteria; order Competibacterales; family Competibacteraceae; genus CAZQXD01. The sequence goes on along the minus strand of CAZQXD010000024.1, from coordinate 13,297 downwards.
TGAAACAACGCATGGTCCGGGAGGTGGAGGACGCCGGTCCCGATGAGGTGATTTTCGCCTCCAACACCTCCGCCCTGCCCATCGCCAAAATCGCCGAGGCCAGCCGCCACCCGGAGACGGTGCTTGGCATGCATTATTTCTCCCCGGTGGAGAAAATGCCCCTGCTGGAGATCATCGTCACCCCTCGCACCGCCGACTGGGTGACCGCCACTTGCGTTCAACTGGGCAAGGCCCAGGGCAAGACGGTGATCGTGGTCAAGGACAGCCCGGGGTTTTATACCTCGCGGATTGTGGCGCCCTATATCAACGAAGCCGCCTGGCTGCTGACGGAGGGGGCGCCGGTGCAGGATATCGACCGGGCGCTCAAGGATTTCGGCTTTCCGGTGGGTCCCATCACCCTCCTGGACGAAGTGGGCCTGGACGTGGCCGCCAAGGTGGCCCATACCCTGGGCGACGCCTTCGGGGCGCGCCTGGCGCCGCCACCGGTGATGAGCAAGCTCCAGGCCGATGAACGCTTCGGGCGCAAGAATCGGCGGGGTTTTTATCTCTACCAGGACGGCAAAAAAACCGACAAAGAAGTGGATCACAGCGTCTACGGAGCGATGGAGGTGGAGCCGGGCAAGCGCCTGCCGCCCCGGGAGATGGCCGAACGCTGCGCCCTGCAAATGATCAATGAAGCCCTACGCTGCTTCGGCGAGGGCATTTTGCGTTCGGCCCGGGACGGGGATATAGGGGCGGTGTTCGGGCTGGGCTTTCCGCCGTTTTTGGGCGGGCCGTTCCGCTATGTGGACCGGCGCGGAGCCAAGGCGGTGCTGGACAAGCTGGAGGGCTACCGGCAGCGTTTCGGGGAGCGCTTCGCACCGGCGCCGCTGCTGCGGGAACTGGCCAGGGAGGGCGGGACGTTCCATGGTGACCGGCCGATCCAGCCTGGCGAAAGCAGGGATTGAGGTAGAGGTATACTCGACGCTGGGCTGAGCAGCGGGAGAGGGTCCATGGTTGAACCAGCGCGCGCTTTGCCGGTGCCGGTGGCGGATTATCTGGAAGGCGAACTGCGCGGCCAGGTCCGCCATGAATACGTGGAAGGCAAGGTATACGCCTTGGTTGGCGCCAGCGGTCCCCACAATATCATTGCTGGTCATCTGTTCGCCGCCCTGCAGGCCCATTTGCGCGGCGGTCCCTGCCAAGTGTTCATGGCGGAATGAAGGGGTGGACCTGGAACCGCCGACGGCTAAGCTTTCCTAACCTCTATTGGCCCACTTTAGCTACCCTGATGCCTAGAACCCCCTGTCCGTATTCCCTGTTCCTGTTGCTGTTTCCGACCCTATGGCTGGCCGCCTGCTCCCCGCCCCCCCAGGCGGAGCGCCCCCACCACCCCCTGCCCGAGGGGGTGGCCGTCACCGAGGCCCCGCCTGGCCGTTACGGGGGGCTGTTCGTCCAGTCCGCCGCCCAGGAGCCCAAAACTTTCAACCCCCTGGTCAGCAGTGACGCTTATTCCTCCCGGGCCATCAACCTGCTACTGGCCGCCCTCACCGACTACGACCCGGTGGCCGAAAAAACCGTGCCGGCCCTGGCGGCCTCCTGGGAGATCGGTGAGGACAACCGGACCTATGTGTTTCACCTGCGCCGGGGCTTGCGCTGGAGCGACGGAGCGCCCTTTACCGCCGATGACGTGATCTTTACCTTCGACGCCATTTTCGACGAGCGCTACCCCAACCGCTATTCCCAGCAATACACCATCGCCGGGGAGCGGCTGGGCTACGAAAAACTCGACGACCATACGGTGCGCTTCAGTACCGCCGCCATTTATGCCCCGTTTCTGAACGACATCGGTTTTATCGGCATCCTGCCCCGCCACACGTTGTATGAGTCTTTTCAAGACGGTAGCCTACAAAAGCAATGGACCAGCCAGACCGCCATCGACGACCCCGGCGCCATCGTCGGCGCCGGGCCGTTCCGGTTGTGGTCCTATCGGGCCGGGGAGCGCATGGTGATGAGTCCCAACCCCCATTACTGGAAGGCCGACCGCCAGGGCCAGCGGCTGCCCTATGTGGACTTTTTCATTACCAAGTTCGTACCCAGTCCCAACACCGAAACCGTGCTGTTCGCCACCGGCCAGACCGACGCTGCGGATATTTCGGTCAGCGATATCGCCTGGGTGGGCGAGGCTGCCAACACCTACGATTTCACCATCCACGACCGGGGTCCGGCCTCCGGCATTTCCTTTATCTGGTTTAACCAGCATCCCGGCGCCGACCCCCAGGGCCGACCCTACCTGGCGCCCCACAAACTGGCCTGGTTCCAGGACCGGCGGTTTCGCCAGGCCCTGCTCCACGGTCTGAACCGCCCGGGCTTGGTGCGGGCGGTGTTCTTCGGTCGCGCCCAGCCCCTGGACTCTATCATTAGCCCGGCCAACGGCAAGTGGCATAATCCCCAGGTGCGCCACTACGCCTACGATCCCCCCAAAGCCCGGGAACTGCTGACCGCAGCCGGCTTTCGCCGCCGCCCCGACGGGACTCTGGAGGACCAAGGGGGCAGGCCGGTAGCCTTCGAACTGCTGGCCAATCAGGGTAGCCAGCGCACCACCGAGATCGTCACCACCTTTCAGGAGAACATGAAAGACCTGGGCATCAAGGTGACCCTCAGCTATCTGGACTTCGGCACCCTCATCAAGAAAACCGGCGATACCTTCGACTACGACGCCGCCATCCTGGGCTTCACTGGCGGCGGCGACCCCTCCGGGGGCAAGGCCATCTACCGCAGCGATGGTCGGCTCCACGTCTGGTACCCAGAACAGCCCAAACCGGCCACCGACTGGGAGGCCCGGATAGACGCCATTCTGGACACCCAGGAGCGCACTCTGGACGAGGCTGAGCGAATCCGGCTGATCTTCGAGATGCAGGAGATTTTCGCCGAACATCTGCCCCTGCTGTATCTGGTCACCCCCAACGCCTACGCCGGTATCAAAAACCGCTGGCGCAACGTCCGCGTGCCGGCCCTGGGGCCCATCATCTGGAATATCCCGGAACTGTGGACCGCCGAGGACACTCGCCCATGATCGCCTTTATCGTTCGCCGGTTGTTCACCCTGATTCCCATGCTGCTGGGTATCGCCCTGCTGGTGTTTCTGCTCATGTATCTGGCCCCCGGGGATTTCCTCAGCGAGGCTCGGGCCGACCGGGAAGTGTCCAAGGAACTGATAGACCGTCTGGAGACGGAGTTCGGCTTGGACAAACCCTGGTATGTGCAGTATGGATTGTGGCTGGGCAATATCTTCCAGGGCGAGTTGGGCTTTTCCTGGACCTACAAAGTGCCGGTGGGGGAGTTGCTGGCCCAGCGGGTGCCGGCCACCCTGGTGCTGTCCATCACCTCCCTGCTGTTCGGCTGGGGGATCGCCATTCCCCTGGGGGTGCTGGCGGCCATCTACAAGGACTCTATTTTTGATCGGCTGTCGGCCCTGTTGGCCTATGCGGCCCTGTCCATACCGGAGTTTTTTCTGGCCCTGCTGGCGGTGTTCTTCGCCGCCAAGACCGGCTGGTTCCCCACCGGCGGGCTGACCGCCATCGACCATGAGTTCCTAAGCCCCGCCGGGCAAGTGCTGGACTACGCTTGGCATCTGGTGCTGCCCACGGTGGTGCTGGGCGCCAGCATGGTGGCGGGGATGATGCGCATCATGCGGGCTAATTTTTTGGACTATATGCGCGCCGAGTTCGTGGACACCGCCCGGGCCAAGGGCCTGCCCGAGGGGGTGGTGATGTTCAAGCATGTGCTGCGTAACGCCATCAACCCCTTGATCACCGCCTTTGGCTTCGCTTTTTCCTCGCTGTTGTCCGGGGCGCTCTTGGTAGAGAACATCATGAACTATCCGGGGCTGGGGCAGTTGGTCTATGAGGCGTTTCTCAAGCAAGACCAGTTCGTGGTCATGGCGGCAGTGCTGATGGGGGCCACCATGCTGATGGTGGGCAATCTGCTGGCGGATTTACTGCTGGCCTGGTCCGACCCCCGTATCCGTCTGGAGTCCCGGCCATGAGCCGACATATTTTCCGAGAACTGTTGCGTCGGCCCCTGGGGGCCTTCGCCCTGGGGGTGCTGGTGTTGCTGTACCTGGCCGCCGCCCTGGCCCCGTTCCTGGCCCCGTATCAGGTGTCCGACCAAAGCCTGGACCACGGCTTCCACCCCCCCACCGCCTTCACTTGGGAGGATGGCCGGGTGCGGGTGCGGGTCTACGAGAACCGGGATCTGGCCGCCGCCGACTGGCGGCCGGTGGAGGGAAAGAGCTTTCCCCTGACCTTCTTCGCCGAGGGTTATCCCTATCATTTCCTGGGGCTGATTCCCATGGACACCCATCTGTTCCTGCCCGATACCGATGACCCGACCGCCCGGGTGTATCTGCTGGGCAGCGACGGCACCGGTCGGGATGTATTCTCCCGGCTGTTGTACGGCGCCCAGATTTCCCTGAGCATCGGCCTGGTGGGCATCAGCATCACCTTGGTCATGGGCTTTCTGGTGGGGGGGCTGGCGGGCTATTTCGGGGGGCGGACGGATTTTCTGGCCATGCGCTTCGTGGAGTTCCTGATGGCCATTCCAGGGCTGTATCTGCTATTGGCCTTGCGGGCCACCCTGGCGCCCCATTTCGAGTCCGGGCAGATGTATCTATTGATCGTTATCATCCTGGCCTTTATCGGCTGGGCTTCCACCGCCCGGGTGATTCGGGGCATGGCCCTGTCCCTGCGTAACCGAACTTTCGTCCAGGCCGCCGAAGCCATGGGCCAGTCCACGGGCAAGATCCTGCTGCGCCATATCCTGCCCAATCTGGCCAGCTATCTGCTGGTGGCCGCCACCCTGAGCATCCCGGCCTATATCCTGGGGGAGGCGGCCTTGAGCTTTCTGGGGTTGGGTATCCAGGAACCCTCAGCGTCCTGGGGGCTGATGCTCAGCCAGGCTCAGAACGATATGAAGGTGTTCATGCTCAATTTCTGGTGGCTGCTCACCCCAGGGGCGGCCATTTTCATCACCGTGATCGCCTTTAATCTGCTGGGGGACGCCCTGCGGGATATCGTCGATCCGCGAATGCGGATGTGAGTTACCGAATTTTCCCTAGCAACCAGTCTTGGGCGGCGAAGGGCAACAGGCGTCGGGTAGCGGCAAACAAATACGTGGGCGCCGTGACGTAGTAGCGAATTCTGGGGCGGGAGCTTTCTAGGGCATGGGTGACCTTGCCGAGTACAGCCTGGGGGGGGAGGGTGAACGGCGCCGCCGGTCCCTGGGTGACCAACCGCCGCTCCATGGCCTCGTATTGGTCGCGGTGGGGGCTACGGGCCTTGTCGATATGTTTCAGGAAAGCGGCATAGGCGTTTTCCCGAAACCGGCTGAGAATCGGTCCCGGTTCGATGAGCGAGACATGAATGCCGGTGTTCTTGAGTTCCAGTCGCAGGGTATCGCTCAGCCCTTCCAGGGCGAACTTGCTGGCGTTATAGGCGCCCCGGTAAGGCATGGCCACCAGGCCCAGGACCGAACTATTCTGGATGATCCGGCCATGGCCTTGCCGACGCATCACCGGCAACACCTGATTGGTCAGTTCGTGGGTGCCGAACAAATTGGTTTCGAATTGCTCCCGCAGCGCCTCGCGGCTGAGATCCTCCACGGCTCCCGGCTGGCCATAGGCGGCGTTGTTGAACAGGGCGTCCAGGACGCCGCCGGTGGCGGTAAGCACCTGTTCCACTGCCTGATCTATGGACACCGGGTCCCTAAGGTCCAGGTACAGGGACTCCAGCCCTTGCGCCCGCAAGCGGGCCACGTCCGATGCCTGGCGGGCGCCGGCGAATACCCGATGGCCTCGGGCCTTGAGACCGTTGGCCACACAAAGGCCGATGCCCGACGAGCAGCCGCTGATCAGTATGGTTTTCGAGGTTTCCATGGCCTGCCTAGATGTCCTTTGGGCTGGGGGTTTTGGTCCGCGGCGGCCTGTGGGATTATCCTGGACGCCGATAGAACGCACGGAAAAATAACATGAACCCAGAGCGAGAGTTTATTTTAGTAGCCGATCCCATGTGTTCCTGGTGTTGGGGGTTTACGCCGGTCATGACCGCGATCCGGGGGGACTACGGTGACCGGGTGGGGTTGCGGCTGGTTATGGGAGGGCTGCGCCCAGGGCCTCATGCGGCTCCCTTGGATGCTACCCTGGAAGCCCATCTACGCCATACTTGGGAGGAGGTTCAGCGTCGCACCGGCCAGCCTTTTTCATGGAAGTTATTGCACCGAAACGATTTTATTTATGATACCGAACCGGCTAGCCGGGCCGTGATCGCTGTGCGGCGCATGGCCCCGGAGCGTGAGTATGATTATTACCAGGCGGTGCAGCAGGCTTTTTATGCCCGCAATGACGATGTGACGCGCCCCCAGACCCTGGCCGCCCTGGCCTTTGCCCTGGATTTAGACGCCGGAGCGTTTCTGAGGGCTTATCACGATGACCACACGGCCCGGGCTACCGCTGCGGATTACGCCTATGCCCGGGAACTGGGGGTACAGGGCTTTCCCACCCTGTTGCTGCGCTTGGGGGAGGGTCTGCATGTCCTCTCCCAGGGCTATCAGACTTACGGGCAGTTGGAACCGTTATTGGCAACGCTGCTGTCCGATCGGGACTGAGCCTGCCAATGGGAAACGCGCGAGAATGAATCGGGCAATCGCTTCCGGGTCGTTAAGGTCCAGTAGCGGTATGTCCACAGGCTGGAGGGGCGGTGCGTCACAGGCAAGGGCGATGATGTGGGGGTCGTGGGGGCACAACAGCGGATGCTCCAGTGTCGGTCGATGTAATTCTATTTTGGGCATGGCCTGGTCTTTAAAGCCCTCCACCAGTATCAGATCCAGGGAGCCGTCATCCAATAGGCGCAGCCGTTGGGCGAATGACGGCTCCCGGCGCGGGTGATCCACGATATGGGCCGTGCGCCGCTCGGAGGCGATAATCAGTTGGGTGGCGCCGGCGCGACGCAGCAAGTCGCTGTCCTTGCCGGGACGGTCGAAGCTGAACCCATGGTGGCTGTGTTTGAGTAGACCCAGCCGCAGCCCGGCGGCGCTCAAACGGGGTATCAGCTGTTTGAGCAAGGTGGTCTTGCCGACGCCGCTGAAGGCGGCGAAGCCCAATAGGGGAGTGATGGAAGCGGTGGGCATAGGAAAACGTGGCAATCTCTCGTGGCGCCGCCCGGCAGGGCCTAGTGGTATTGTGGTCTTCTACCCCTCCCCAGGGCAACGGTTCCTAAACAGGGCTTCGGCCTGTTGTCGGAGTGTATTCAGCATAATCCCAGTTTTTTCAACCGGTAACGCAAAGCACGGAAGCTGATGCCCAGCTTCTCGGCGGCCGCAGTTTTATTGTATCGAGTGGCTTCCAGGGCCTGGAGGATCGCCTCTTTTTCCAGGTCCTCCAGATAGCTTTCCAGATTGGTGTCGGTGGACGGCAGGGTGATGCTGCTCTTGTCGGCGTTATCTAGGGGCGCAGAATCGACGTTAAGGGGGGCCGGGGCGGATAGGTTCAGATCCTCGGGACCGATGGACGTGCCCTCGCAGAGGGTAAAGGCCCGTTCCAGCACGTTTTCCAACTCCCGAACATTGCCGGGGAAGGGATACGCCCGCAGCGCCTGCATGGTTTCTTGGGTGGGTTCCGGGCAGGGTAGATCGGTTTCAGCGCCGAGCCGGGTCAGAATATGGGCGGTCAGTTCAGGAATATCCTCGGGCCGCTCCCGCAGGCTGGGCATGTGCAGTTCGATGACATTGAGACGATAAAACAGATCCTGACGGAACTGGCCCTGGCGAACCAGCTCCGACAGGGGTTTATGGGTGGCGCTGAGAATTCGCACATCCACCGGGACTTCGTTGGGAGCGCCAATGGGCCGCACCGCCCGCTCCTGGATGGCCCGCAGCAGCTTCACCTGCATGGACTGGGGCAGATCCGCCACCTCGTCCAGGAACAGGGTGCCGCTGTGGGCGTTCTGGAACAGCCCCGCCTTATCCTGGGCGGCGCCGGTGAAAGCGCCTTTTTTGTAGCCGAAAAACTCACTCTCCATGAGATGCTCGGGAATCGCCCCGCAGTTCACCGGCACAAAAGGCGCATCCGCCCGAGGACCGGAGGCATGGATCAACCGGGCCGCCAATTCCTTGCCGGTGCCGGACTCGCCGCCGATAAAGACCGGCGCTTGACTGCGGGCCAGCTTGCGGCTGAGCAGGCGCACTTTATCAATGGCCGCCGAGGTCCCTAGCAGCACCGGTTTGTCAGTCTCGTGAGTCTCGTCGCCGCCAGCCAGCTTCAGGGCGGCGTCCGCCAGATTGCGCAGCACGCCGATCTCGAAAGGCTTGGAGACAAAATCATAGGCCCCCAGCTTGAGGGCCTCCACGGCCGACTCCACATTGCCGTGGGCGGTGATGACCGCCACTGGCAAATTGGGGTCGTGGCGCTGGATATGGGCCACCAGTTCCAGGCCGTTGCCATCGGGCAGGCGCATATCGGTGATGCAAAAATTAAATTGCTGTTTATCCAAAAATACTCTGGCCTCACCCAGGGTGGCTGCGGTTAGGCAGGCCACCCCCATGGGCACCAGAGTCAGTTCGATGAGTTCGCGTATATCGGCCTCGTCATCGACAATCAGGGCGCGGCGAGCTTCCATTGCTGGGCATCCTGGCGGCTGGGTTTGGAGAAGATGATACGAAAACAGCTACCCCCCCTGGGGGGGCGCAGATACTGGAGCTGGGCGCGGTTGGCCTCGCAAATCTCCCGGGAGATATACAGGCCCAGACCCGTGCCCCGGGTCTGGGTGGTGAAGAACGGTTCGAAGATATTCTTGGCCTCAGCCTCCGGGATGCCGGGACCGAAGTCGATCACATCCAGATAAGTCCGGCCTCGCACCGCGTCCGGGCCAGCGGCTAGGCGGATGCGGGGGGGCTGGCTGGGAGAGGTGCCATGGCGGCAGGCATTGACGCAGAGATTCCATAACACCTGGCGCAACTGATTGGGATCGAAACGCACCGTGAGGTTCTCGGGGGCCACGCCAATATCTATGTGCGGTGGTGGTTCCCCCTGGCCGCGAATGAATTCCTTGGCGAAGTCCTCCAGCCAGGACTTCAGGGTGACGTTTTCGGGCTTGGCTTTATCCCGCTTGGACAGGTCCAGCACATTGACGATGATCTCGTTGGCGCGGCGAGCGTTCTCATGGATGATCTGGCCGAGCCGACGGTCCCCGGCACTGGCGGTGGGGGACTCTTGCAGCAATTGGGCGGCGTGACTGATGGAGGCCAGGGGATTGCGGATCTCGTGGGCGATGCTGGCGGTGAGGCGGCCTAGGGCGGCCAGTTTTATCTGTTGCAGGCGCTGGGCCGCCTGGGTGCTGTCTTCCAGAAAGATCAGCGTGTCGTAAGCTCGGTTGCCGCTCAGATGGGTGAAACTGGGGCTGAGGTCTGGCAAGTGGTCATCCTGACGAAACGGCTTGGGGTTGTTAAGCCCGGAACTGAGCCAGGCGGCCAGGCGTTGGCTGAGCAGGGGAGAAATTTCGCCGATGGCGATACCCTGGGCCGACTCATGGTAGTTGAGCAAAGCGGCGGCGGTGTCATTGATCAGCCGCACCCTGGCAAACCGGTCCACCACGATGATGCCCGATTGCAGATGCTGGACGATGGCTTGGTTCAGCTCCGCCATTTCCAGGAGTTCCTGGTTGCTCTGGCGGGCCAGTTCATCGCTCTTGCGGACGCGCTCGGCCAGGGTGTGGGTGAGCAAAGCGGCGATGGCGAAGGAGGCGCCGAGCATGCCAAGCCGCACCAAATCGTCGCTATGCTCTTGAACCCGTTCAGTAAATTTTATCAGTTGGCCGATGCTGAGAGGAGCGTCCTGGTCAGGTACATAGATAAACCACCGTTCCAGCAGCCAGTCTCCCAGCACCAGCATAAAGGCCAGTAGCGCAGCCAACAGCGACGAGATCAGGGGTAGCAGAATGCCACTGGCCGCCACCGCCGGCACCAGCAGGATGCTCAAGCCGCTGGCGCTACCCCCGGAGGCATGGGCCAGCAGGCTCAGGGCCACGATATCCACCAGGGTCTGTATATGTACCTGGATCGGCAGAGGGGGACGCCGCCGGTGGCTGGTGATGATGGTGGCCACCACCGCGACCATGTAGGCTGCGGCCGTGCCCAGGAACAGCAGAGGGTGATCGGCCCCCAGCAGCCGGGCATCCTCGTTAAGCAGGAACACCCCCAGCAGCATGGCCGCCAGTATCAATCGGTAATAGTTGAAGATCCGAAAGGCATACCAGCCGTGGCGCTGGTCCATAAGCCCACCGGGCATGATGGTTCTGCGAAGATTGTTGGTCGGTTTTTTGGCCATGGTCCTAATGACGCGGGCGTGGTCCCTGAATCGTCCTTGCCGCAGCGATGGCTTTGCCCGTCAGCCGGAGGAACGTCGAGAGCCGTATCGCTCGATGCAGTTCCGGTCGCCGCAGCGCCAGCCTCCTTCGGGCGCCACCTCCGCTTGGGGGCGGGGAATGTGGGTTCCGCAGCGCGTACAGCGCACGGTTTCCCGATAAGAAGGCGGGTTGGCTTCGCGGCGCGGGCCGACCCTGGCGCGCAGGCGTCGGAACAGCCAGATCCCGGCGATGACCAGGACGATTACCAAAAGCTGTTTCAAACCTATCATCATTAAAATCCCGGTTTCCGGGAGTGGTTATGTCGGCGCCGGCCGCGTGCCGCATGATTGTCGCACTATCCATTATAGAGCCTACCCACATGGAAAAGGCATTCGCCGTTGATAAATGAGGGTATCGGCGCTGGGCGCGGTCGGTTTAGAGCAAACACCAAGAGTAGGGTTTTTCAGGTGTTGTTTTGCTAGAATACTGAACTTCTACACTAAAATTAAGGGTGGAAAGCGCATGAATCTGCATGAATACCAGGCAAAGGAACTCTTTAGGGAATTTGGCGTGGCGACGCCCCGAGGCATCAAGGCCACGTCCCCTAGGGAGGCCGTGGACGCGGCCAAGGAATTGGGCGGCTCGGTATGGGTGGTCAAGGCCCAGGTCCACGCCGGGGGCCGGGGCAAAGCCGGTGGCGTCAAGCTGGCCCGGAGCTTCCAGGAGGTGGAGGAGTTGGCCGGTCAGATGTTGGGTTCCACCCTCAAGACCATTCAGACCGGCGACAAGGGCTTGCCTATCCACTCCGTGCTGGTGGAAGAGGGCCTGGACATCGTCAATGAGTTATATCTAAGCCTGCTGGTGGACCGCTCCCGGCGGCGCATCACCTTTATCGGCTCCTCCGAAGGCGGCATGGACATTGAAGAGGTGGCCGCCAAGACCCCCGAGAAGATCATCAATATCGCCGTTGACCCGGTTACCGGTCTGATGCCCTATCAGGCCCGGCAATTGGGTTTTGCCATGGGTCTCAACAAAAACGAAGTGGGCCACCTGGTCAAGGTCATGACCGGCCTGTACCACCTGTTCACCCAGCGGGACGCCTCCCTGGTGGAGATCAACCCCTTGATCGTCACCGGCAATGGCAAGCTGCTGGCCCTGGACGGCAAGCTGAATCTGGATGACAACGCCCTGTACCGTCACAAGGACCTGGCCGAGATGCGCGATCCCACCCAGGAAGACGAGCGGGAGCATATCGCCCACGAGATCGGTCTCAACTATGTGGCCCTGGACGGCAATATCGGCTGTATGGTCAACGGCGCTGGCCTGGCCATGGCTACCATGGACATCGTTAAGCTCCATGGGGGCGATCCGGCCAATTTTCTGGACGTGGGTGGCGGCGCCACCGCCGAGCGGGTGGCCAAGGCGTTCAAGCTGATCCTCTCCGGCGCCAACATCAAGGCCATCCTGGTGAACATCTTCGGGGGCATCGTGCGTTGTGACCTGATCGCCGAGGGCATCATCGCCGCAGTCAAGGACGTCGGGCTGAAGATTCCCGTGGTGGTGCGCCTGCAAGGGACCAACGTGGAGGCTGGACGCAAGATGTTGGCCGAAAGCGGCATGAACATCATCGCCGCCGACGATCTCACCGACGCCGCCAAGCAGGCGGTGGCCGCCGCCAAGTGACCACAGACACCACGGGAACCCATTCATGAGCATTCTGATCCACAAGAACACCAAGGTTATCTGCCAGGGATTCACCGGCCAGCAGGGGACTTTTCACTCCCAGGGCTCCATCGACTACGGCACCAATCTGGTGGGTGGCGTGACTCCAGGTCGGGGTGGCGATACCCATTTGGACCGCCCGGTGTTCAACACCTGCCACGACGCGGTGGATGAGACCGGCGCCAACGCCACCATGATTTATGTACCGGCGCCCTTCGCCGCCGACGCCATCCTGGAGGCTTTCGATGCCGGCATCACGGTCATCGCCTGCATCACCGAGGGCATTCCGGTAACGGACATGCTCAAGGTCAAGGCCGCCCTGTCTGGCAGCGATGTCAAGCTGATCGGTCCCAACTGCCCGGGCCTGATCACCCCCGACGAGTGCAAGATCGGCATCATGCCCGGGCATATCCACAAGGCCGGTTCCATCGGTATCGTCTCCCGCTCCGGCACTCTCACCTATGAAGCCGTTCACCAGACCACCCAGATCGGCCTGGGCCAAAGCACTTGCGTGGGGATCGGCGGCGACCCCATCCACGGCATGAACTTCATCGACTGCCTGGAGATGTTCGAGGCCGACCGTCAGACCAAGGGCATCGTAATGGTGGGCGAGATCGGCGGTTCCGCCGAAGAGGAAGCCGCCGATTACATCAAGGCCCACGTCCGCAAGCCGGTGGTGGCCTATATCGCCGGTGTCACCGCCCCCCCCGGCAAGCGCATGGGCCATGCCGGCGCCATCATCGCCGGCGGCAAGGGCACCGCCAAGGACAAGTTCGCCGCCCTGGAGGCCGCTGGCGTGGCCACGGTGCGTTCTCCGGCGGATATCGGCGCCCGAATGCAGGAGTTCTTCTCCGGCTGAGCCAGTTGCCGAGCCAATCCCAAGGGCGCCGCTAGGCGCCCTTTTTTTTGGGCGCTTGGTCAGGGCCTGGTCGAACTGCGCCGAAACAACCGAAACCAAATACTCCCGCCGCGAAATGCCGCCGATACACACTCTCCGTAAGCTGATCATCAACCGGCGCATAACGCCGGGCTTAAAAATCCACAGTCCGCAGGAGATCAGTCATGAAAAAGTATCTCACCGTTTTCTTCGTCACCCTGATTAACGCCTGGGCCGCCCAAGCGGTGGCCGAGCCTTTCAACGAGCGCGGCGCCGACCCCTTCGCCAAGGTGGTGGCTTCCAGCGCCGCCCGTCAGGCGGTG
>CAZQXD010000023.1:0-60791 GCA_964597315.1 uncultured Candidatus Competibacteraceae bacterium | reverse complement strand
CGGCTCCGTGGGCAACGACCGCAACTGTCGCCGGTAAGCCCGCTGACAAAGACCTGGATGGTTACCGAGCCATCGCGAAGCTCTAAAATGGAAGGGGATGGACCTGGCCCGAGGCCAGGTCTATCCTGTCTTACGGAACCAGTTCGGTAAGCGGCGTCCTGGGACTTTTTCTCAATAGGACGCCTATTTTCGCGGACCAAGCCTTGATGTCCGGGTCATCCTGTCGCACTAACCAAACCATTCGCCGAGCCGCCATGAAACCCTCATATCCTTCGCCCCCCTGGCCATGTCGCCCAGGCCCCCGCCCGGGTGGCGGGGACCGCGCTCGCAGGTCAAGGCGATTCACCCGGAGAAATCAACCATGTCGACCATCATGAATCCCAGACGCCTAAAAAGAAGCGTCATACCCCTGCTGATTTTGGGCCTGTCCGGCTGTGTCACCCCTAACCCAGAAACCGCCACCGTGGTGGTCCAGCCGCGCACCCCGCCAGTGCGCAACATCACCAGTTTCAGCGATGCCCTGAAGTGCATGGATGATTTGCTCGTTTCCCATGGCAAACGCAACATCATGGTGACCAGCGCCGGCATCCCCGACGCCACCGGTGAAATCTCCACCGGCACCCGTGAGATGCTGATTACCGCCATCTCCCGCATGTCCGTCAAAAGTAACGCCTTCCGGTATATCGACTACGATCCTAAACAGGAAGACGTCCATCAGCTACACCAACTTATCGACTCTTCAGGGTCGTTCGTGGCGCCAAACTACTATATTCGCGGCGCCATCAGTCAGCTTGACCAAGGGGTGCTGGACTCTAATGTGGGCGCTGGCATCTCCTTCACCAGCGCCGATCTGAGCTTTAGCAAGACTCAGGTGGTATCCCTGGTTACCTTGGATATGAATGTCGGCGATTTTGTCTCTCGACAGATTCTTCCGGGTATTTCCGCCAATAACTCCATGGCCGTGGTGCGAAGCAGCAAGGCCGGGGACGTGGGTGGACGCATCGAGAAAGCCGGTTTGTTTTTCAATGTCGCCCTGGACAAGAGCGAAGGCATGCACCAAGCCGTGCGCACCCTGGTGGAGTTGGGCGCTATTGAATCCATGGGCAAACTGGCCCGGGTGCCCTATTGGCAGTGTTTGCAACTGGACAGCACCAACCCGGTTGTCATGGCCGAGGCCCGGGACTGGTACGACACCATGTCCTATAAGGAACGTGTCACTTTTGTGCAACGCGCCCTCAAGGGCAATGGCTATTACAATGGCCCTGTGGATGGCGATCTAAATCAGGCTGCCCAAAACGCCATTTCGGTCTATCAGACCGAACGTGACCTGCTGCCCAACGGTCGGGTGGATTTCCGTCTATACCTGGAACTGCTGGGCAATACCACCCGTATGGCTGGCATCGCTCCGGGCACCGAGGGCGTGGAGCGCAAACCGCCTTCCACGGCGCCGATCCGGCAACCGATGATGGTTTCGGTGTACAGCGACCGGGGACAGGCGCCCATTTACCGGCCCCAGGAGAGCCTGTCCTTAGCCGTCGAAACCTCCCGCAATGCCTATCTATACTGCTATTACCGGGACGACAATGGCACCGTGGCGCGGATCTATCCCAACCGCTTCCAGCCCGATCCCTATGTGGCCGGCGGCAAGTCCATTCGCATCCCCAGCCAGAGTTCGCCTTTCCAGATTCTCTTTGACCGTTCTGGAGCACGGGAGGAAGTCGCCTGCCTGGCCTCTGATCGGGAACTGAGCCTGCAACTGCCCGATGAACTCAAGCGGGATGACCTGACCCCGCTGCCGGTGGGCAATATGGATGACCTGATAGCGGTCTATAAAGGTCTAGACCGGACCGGATTGGCCATCTCCCGCCTGCCTATCGTGGTTCAGAACTAGCCCCCCACGGCGTCTGCCGTCCCATAATGCCGCGGGGATGACCTGCGGCATTATTATTTTGCCCATCGAAATCTTTTATTAAATTGTTTTTAAACGGTTTTTAAACTTACAAAAAACCTCATCGCCGATAGCAATGAAAACTCCCCGATGATTGGCATTTAATTTGCATAACCCTCTATAAGAACGCAATTTAGACCCCCTTCGGGAGGATGTAATGAAAAAATACCTACTGATGACCACCTTGCTGATTGGCGCCCTACTCAAGCCTCTGGCCGTCCTGGCGGCCCTGGACGATAACCTGTCCGATGAACGGCGAGTAGCTCTGGTCATCGGTAACAGCGATTATCAGATCGCCCCCCTACAAACGCCGGTTAACGACGCCCGCGCCATGGCAGCTCGGCTCCAGGAGTTGGGCTTCGAGGTGATTCTTCGGGAGAACGCCTCCGCCACCCAGATGAGTTCCGCGCTTCGGGAATTTGGAGACCGGCTCCAGGGCGGCGGCGGCGTCGGCCTGTTTTACTATGCCGGTCATGGTGTTCAGATCGACGGCGGCAATTACCTCATTCCCGTGGGGATCGATGTCCGCAGGGAGTTTGAGGTGAAGTACAGCGCTGTCAATGCAAACCAGGTTCTGGAAGAAATGGGCCATGCCAAGAACCGGGTCAACCTGGTCATCCTGGATGCCTGTCGCAACAATCCTTTTTATAGCTCCACTCGTTCGCTTCGTGACGGACTAGCGCCCTTGGATAGTGCCAGCACCCCCACCGGCACCCTGATTGCGTTCGCCACCGCCCCCGGCAAAGTAGCCTTCGATGGACAAGTCAACGGGATCTACACCAAAAACCTGTTGCAAAGCCTGGAGCAGCCCGAACAGCCCATCGAGCAAATCCTGAAGCGCGCCCGGGTCGGCGTCATGAAGGAAACCGGCGGTCAACAGATTCCCTGGGAGAGTTCCTCCTTGACCGGGGATTTCTATTTCCAGGCCAACGCCTCGGCCAAACTGGACCGCCTGCCCCAGGCCGAAGCGACCTCTGAGGCGCAGGCTTTTGTGCCGGCCAAGACCGTGGCCGCCGAGGATATGGTCCGCCCCAGCCATGAGGGAATGGTGAACTGGGCGCACCAGACGTTGGCCGCCAATCCCAACGACCAAGGCGCCCTGAGCGTACTCAACACGGTGATCGACAGTTACCTGGAGTGGGCTGGGCATTATATGGACCAGCAGGACCTGGAGAAGTCCACGGTGATGCTGCTGCGCGCCAGGGCCATCCAACCCTTCGCCACCAAGGAACAAGTTTCGGTCATGGGGCTGCTGGCGACGCGACTGCGAAATGGGTACCTGCATGCCGCGACATTCTGAAGCCGCTGCTACCCCATGCCTCCACCCCGCCTGGATAGCGGGGTTTTTTTCGCCCTGACTGGCC
Organism: uncultured Candidatus Competibacteraceae bacterium; assembly: GCA_964597315.1. GTDB lineage: Bacteria > Pseudomonadota > Gammaproteobacteria > Competibacterales > Competibacteraceae > CAZQXD01. The sequence goes on along the minus strand of CAZQXD010000023.1, from coordinate 57,479 downwards.
AGAGGTTTGTTCAAAAAATCCTGGCCAGTATCCCTGTGCGTCTAGGACCGGTTCTTTGAGTGGCTATATTTATCCCACCAGAGACCGTATCCTTAAATGTTTAAGAATCCGACAGCGGCGGCGATAACCCCGAATATGGTTTCTCTCCTCGGCGAATACGAATGCAAACTGGACTCTAAGTCCAGGATATCGCTGCCGTCGGGGCTTAAGCGACAGCTACCGCCAGAGGCCAGGAACCGCTTTGTCATCAACCGAGGGCTGGAGCAACACTTGACGCTGTTCCCCTTTCCTGAATGGGAACGGGTCAGCGCCGAAGTCAACCGCCTGAATCTCTATGTCAAGAAAAACCGCGACTTCGTGCGCTATTTTCACCGAGGGGCCACAGAACTCAAACTGGACAGCGCGGGACGAATATTGCTCCCCAAGCGCCTGATGGAGTATGCGGCCATTCAGGAGGAGGTGATTTTGTCCGCCTTCGGTCAGCGTATTGAGGTATGGGCCAAGGGCCTTTATGACGACGCTCTGTCCAATGCCCCGGATGATTATGCCGAGCTGGCCGAGGAGATCATGGGCCGCTCCGACGACGCGAGCAGTAGCGACTGAACCCTAAATAGTCAATTCGTTGCCCAGAAGTCACCCCAGCCGTCCTCGGCGTGTATTCCGCCAACCTGTCAAAGGGCCGAACAGGCTTAGCGGCGTTTTCACGGCGGCGTTGAAAACCTCCCCTAGCTCACTATATTATTTAAACACCATTTCAACTTAAGAGGTTAGACCAGGACCCCATGAGGCGTCACCAGCCCATCCCCGCCCTCACCGGCACTGCTACTGAACTCCCGGAATCCGACGACGGACCTTTACCTAGTATCCGCTCCTTGCTCCGCCGACTCGCAACGTGTTTTAAACACCTTTTATCACTGCCTGTTGCCCTATCGCTGTTAATCCTGGGCGCCGCCGTCTTGGCATGGCGTGGTGACCGCGATCCCCGGGGCATACGCACTCTCGCCCGACACTGGCCGGGAGTCGCTTGTCTCAAGTCCCAATTGCAGTGGCTGCTGAGAGGCATGTGGCGACATCCAGTTCACCGTCATGACTCCTAGTCCTTGCGGTGGCGCTATTTCCTGAAATAGCACCCCGTACCCCCGGTAGCCTATCTGTCCTCGGCAGCTTGGGTTATCGGCACATCGTTTCCCATCGCCGCTTTCCCGGCGGTGGGCCTTGCTAGGTGGGGCCATCATCATCCGCTAATAATTATGATGATATAATAGATATATTAAAAGACCTCAAAGATGATGACTAAAACTTAGGCGTTCAGAACCTTCCAACAGCCGATAGAACTGCCCCGCGGGCATTTGCACCAACTGATAATGGTCTCCGGCATCCAGATAAACCTGTTCGACGGGATCGATAGCCAGGTCCACAAGGGTGGGAATGCCATATGCCGGCCCCACGGGCGGGACGGCGCCAGGTTCGCAATCGTTGATAAGGCCGACAAACTCCGCCTCGGTGGCCAGGCCCAGCTTCCGGCCCAGACGTTTGTGTAAAACCCCCAGATCCACCCGGTGGGTAGCCGGTAGTACCGCCATCATCAAACCCTGCTCATCCCGCAAGATCACTGATTTCACCATACGATCACCGGGTATGTGGGCAGCCTCGGCGGTACGCAAGGCCGAAGGTGCATGGGGGTGGGCCAGCAAAACATAGTCCAGCCCTTGCTGGTCGAGAGCGTTCTTGAGTGTGGTGGCCATGGTCATGGCGTCCGCCTCCCCGATTCGGTCAACAGGACACTATAAGTATAGCCTTACCGGGACTCAAACCATGGACATCAGCAAGATCACGAATAAGACTACGGCGCCTAAAGGGATAATGACCGCTTTCCAGTCCTTCTTGGCGCGGCGGCTTTCCTCCATGGCGGCGGGGATGCCGCGCCGAAACCAGAACAAGATCAGCGCCGCGAAGGCGGCAATGGCAATGATTTCCCAGATTGATAGCGTATCCATGGTGGTGCCTCCTGGTTTGAAATTGGGCGACTGACCGGTATTCTGCCAAACGCGGCCACCGACCGCCTACCCGAACCGACTATAATGCGGTCTCCTGTCACTACCCACAGCCAACGATGCCACCCCACTCTGAACCCCACATCACCCTGGATCTACCCGGCGGCCGTATCACCCTGCTGGGCACGGCTCATGTCTCCCGGACCAGCGCCGATACGGTTCGGGAGTTTTTGGCCACTGGCGACTACGATGCGGTGGCGGTGGAACTATGCCCTAGCCGCCATGGCGCTATTACCGATCCCGAAACCCTGGCCCGTCTGGATCTGTTTCAAGTATTGCGTTCGGGCAGGGCGCCTATGGTGGTCGCCAGCCTGGCCTTGGGCGCCTACCAGCAGCGCCTAGCGGATCAGTTCGGCATCGAACCAGGCGCCGAGATGCGCGCCGCCCTGCTGTGCGCCAAGACGGCTCACTTGCCGGTGCTGCTCGTGGACCGTGACGTGGGTATCACTCTGCGCCGCACCTACCGAAATGTGCCTTGGTGGCGGCGGGCTGGATTATTGATGGGGCTGTTGGCCAGCGTGCTGAGCCGGGAACAAGTGAGCGAGGCCCAGGTGGAACGGCTTAAGGAAGGTGACATGCTGGAAAGTACCTTCGCCCAGTTCGCCGACCAACATCGGGATCTTTTCACGCCCCTGATCGACGAACGGGATCGGTACATGGCCGCCCGTTTGCGCGCTGAATTGGCCACAAACCATTATGACCACGTTCTAGCGGTGGTGGGGGCGGGTCACCTCAAGGGTATTCAGCGACATTTGCGCGAAGACCGGAGCGCGCCGGCAACCGTTGTGGACGCTCTGGATCGCCTGCCGCCACCTAGCCCGTGGCCACGACTGATCCCCGGATTGATCGTCGGCTTGGTGTTGGTGGGTTTTGCCATTGGCTTCGCCCGTGGCCCGGAGCTGGGCTGGTCTCTGGTGGCGGACTGGGTATGGATCAACGGTGGGTTGGCGGCACTGGGCGCCCTGGTCGCCGCCGGTCACCCGCTGACCGTGGCCAGCGCCTTTATCGCCGCCCCCCTGACCTCCCTCAATCCCACGGTGGGCGCCGGCATGGCCACCGCCGCCGTGGAGTTATATCTGCGTAAACCCACGGTGGGAGATTTTGGTCAACTGCGCCACGACACCAGCTCTCTGGGTGGCTGGTGGCGCAACCGGGTAGCGCGGACTTTTCTAGTGTTTTTATTTAGCACCCTAGGCTCGGCCGTGGGGACCTACTTGGCCGGGTTTCGGATTGCCGGACGGCTGATCGGCTAAACCCGTGGCCAAATGGTCCAAAATGAAGCCTGGCCTGCTCCAGCATGAGGAAAACTCTCGCGATAAATCCTCCATGCAACCAGGGTTTCTCATTAATTACTATTTTTTTCAGTTTATTACGATTTCTGGTCTGAAGTTTGCTTAGTCGTGCAAATTAATGACTGGAGTACTGCACTGCCATGGCGTCCGAGCAATTACGCAAGGCCCGCTACGAATTGATGCTGCGACTGCACCAAGAAGTCCGCTACGAGTTTGGCGTTACCGTACCGCTGACTGGGCGCGACGCCGCCGCAGAACTCTACCGCCTTGGGCTGCGCTCCACCCGGCGCCGCGTACAGGAAATGGCCGTGACCCTGGCGGCCCTAAGCGATGAGGCCACCCCATGGGCCGAGTCCGTGATCCGCTATCGGCACGGCGGATTTCACCCTGGGGAAGTCAACAGCCACTAAACACCCTTCCGGCTCATCGGGGCGGCGGGTTAACAAGGCAATCATCCGGCGCCAATAGCGGATTGGCGGGTAACTCCGCTTGCACCCGCCGCAGCCAGTCCAGGAGAGGCTCGGCGTCCCCCCAGGGTGGGTTTGGGTTCAGTCCCAGCAGATAATCCGCCACCAATGCGGGATAAGCGCCCAGATCGGCGAATGAAGGACGCCCTCGCCCACCAAGAAATGGACCATCTCCCAGCCGCTTAAGCCATTCCCGGTGTATCCGTGCGTCCATGGACTCCAGGCTTTCAGTCGGCCAAAATCGATCAGTTTCCAGCCGCGCCCCCCGGTGTTGGGAGCGCATGGTCCAAGGCCAGACCAAGCGCCGCCAACGGGGCAGACGCCTGGCCCGGTGCAACACCATCGCCAGCCGCCAGCCGGTATACAGGTCGTCTAGTCGATTCCACGCCAGGCGTCTCCGGATCATGGCGGGAATCACCGAGTCGGTCACCCAGCGATTCAACTCCAAAATGTCCAGCCGCTCCTCGGCGTCCTCCCCTAGCACGGGCCGCTGGGGATAGAGTTTCTCCACCCATAAGGCAATGGCGGTGGGGTCCGAGCGCCAACCCTCACCAATCCGCAGCACCGGCAGTTGCCGCTGGCCACTAAACCCGATCTGCCGATGGCTGATGGGGTCCACATGGATAACGTTATACTCCAAGTGTTTGTAGTCCAGCAGGCAGTTAACCATAGCGCAACGGGCATCGATCGCGCAGGCATACAAGCTGATAGTACTGCTCTTGATGGCCGTGTCCATGGCGCTCCCGGCTCAAGGTGTCCGTTTCAAGACGTTCACGGCCCCATGCCGCCGCTCCGCCTGTCGGGTCCGGCGCTGAAAAACAGCTTGTTCCAACCCCGTGGCGACGGGGACGCGATGGGTGACAACAAGCATGGCCTCTCCGATGATCTAAAGTTGGGGTTTGTGATTTATAGCATAGAGGGCTATTGCATGTTCCCCATCCCCCGGAATGATCCCCACGGGCGCGCCTGAACCGTGGATAGCTATCGCCCTACCGCTCCACCCCACGCAAGGCGCAGTGATTGGGAAAATCTGCGCGCCTTGACGCCGTATCTGTGGGAGTACAAGGACCGCGTGCTGTTGGCCCTGGCTTGCCTGGTGCTGGCAAAGCTGGCCAATGTCGGCGTGCCCTTGGTGCTCAAGGGTATCGTCGATAGTCTAGACGCCGCCCCCGGCCGGACCCTGGCCCTCCCCATTGCCCTGCTGGCAGGTTACGGAGTCCTGCGCCTGACCAGTTCATTATTCAATGAATTACGGGACGTGCTGTTCGCTCGGGTCCGCTACCGGGCCATGCGCCGACTGACCATCACCACCCTGTCCCATCTCCACGCCCTGTCCTTGCGCTTTCATCTGGAGCGCAAGACCGGGGCCATCAGCCGGGATCTGGATCGAGGCTCCCGTAGCCTGAGTACCCTGCTCAACTATATGATTTTTAACATTCTGCCCGTGGGGGTGGAGTTCAGCCTGGTGGCCGCCATTTTAATCGGTCGTTACGATCCGGTATTCACCCTGGTGATTCTGGTCACGGTAGGGATATACGTGGCCTTTACGTTAGCCATCACCAACTGGCGAATGCAGTACCGCCACGAAACCAACCGCCTGGAATCCAAAGCCAGCAACGAAGCGGTGGATGGGCTGATCAACTACGAGACGGTGAAGTACTTCGGCAACGAGCAGCAGGAGACCCGCCGCTGCGACGCCACCTTGGCGGACTGGGAAAACACGGCGGTGCTTAGTCAAACCTCCATGTCCCTGCTGAACTTCGGCCAAGGGGCCATCATTGCCCTGGGGGTGGCTCTCATCATGTTCTTCGCCGCCACCCGGGTGCTGGAGGGGACCATGACCTTGGGGGATCTGGTGCTGGTCAATGCCTTTCTGTTGCAACTGTTCCTGCCCCTGGGTTTTCTCGGCATCGTCTACCGGCAGATCAAATACGCCCTGGCGGATATGGATCTACTGGTGAAATTATTGGAAGAGCGCCCGGAAATTCTCGACCACCCCGATGCCAAACCCCTGGCCGTGACCCGTGGCGAAGTGCGTTTTGAGCATGTGGATTTCGGCTACACCGGGGAGCGGCGGGTGCTGCGCGACGTGGACTTCGTTATTCCTCCAGGCCACAAACTGGCGGTAGTGGGGGCCAGCGGCGCCGGGAAATCTACCCTGGCCCGGCTGTTATTCCGATTCTACGATGTGGACGCGGGCCGGATTCTCATAGACGGCCAGGATATCCGCACCGTGACCCAAGCCAGCCTGCGCTCCGCCATTGGCATCGTTCCCCAAGATACAGTGCTGTTCAACGAGAGCTTATACTACAACCTGGCCTATGCCCGTCCTGGCGTCAGCCGGGCGGAAGTGGAGGCTGCGGCGCGCATGGCCCATATTCATGAGTTCATCAGCAGCTTGCCCGAGGGCTACGCTACCCTGGTGGGGGAGCGGGGACTGAAATTATCGGGTGGGGAAAAACAGCGGGTGGCCATTGCGAGGGCTATCCTCAAGAACCCGCGGGTCCTGATCTTCGATGAGGCCACCTCCAGTCTGGACTCCCGCTCCGAGCGGCATATCCTAGAGGCCCTTCGGGAGGTGGCGGCCCATCACACAACCCTGGTGATCGCCCACCGTCTGTCCACTATCGTCGATGCCGATCACATTCTGGTGATGGACCAGGGCCGGGTAGTGGAAGACGGCATTCATGAGCAATTGCTGACCCGTGGCGGGCGCTACGCCGAATTGTGGGCCTTACAGCAAAAAGAACGTAGTCTCTCAGATCTTGACAAGTCTACGTGATGGCAACGATCAGCCCCCCGACCGGGGGGCTTGGCCTGATTCGAAACGGGCGAACTCCGCCGCATCCAACAAACCATCTTGGTTGCTGTCCAGTTCATCCCAGCGGGCGGTCAGATCAGGTATTCCCTTGACCTCTTCGCGGCTAAGATAGCTGTCCTGGTTGAGGTCTAGCTTGTCCAAAACTTCATTGTCCAGCGCCGTAGCGGCGGCGGCCAATGGCAACAAGGCCAAGGCGAGGACTGATTTCATGATGATTCCCCTGGGCGCAAATAGGTGAAAAGAGGTGAAAGAGGTGAAAGATGCGCCTCGTCCCCAGGCACACCGACGGTTTTGCATGCACATCTCATGCCATAAAAAAAGTTGTTTTTAATCATTTTGTTAAAAAAAGCGATCCCATTGGATTGTCGTATTTATGCGACAGGCGCCAAAAGTTTTTCCCGGCTTTGGGGCTGCATAAGGACCGAAACCTGGTTACAGCTCGCTGACTGGATTAGGAAAAGTACCTATGTCTCCCATCACCGACAGTGCCGAGAGCCAAGGCTTACAGATGTTACACTTCTACACGTACTCTCCATCAAAGAACCCAGACACATCATCATGACCGACCTAATAGGCAAAATCGCAGTGGTCACCGGCGCCAGCCGTGGCGTGGGCAAAGGCATCGCCTTGGGCTTGGCCGAAGCCGGCGCCATCGTCTACGTCACCGGCCGCACCACCCTGCCCAGGCCGGACATCACCGGCACCCTGGACCAGACCGTCCAGGAGATTACCGCCCTCGGAGGCGAGGGCGTGGCTGTGTTGTGCGACCATACCCACGACACCGAGACCGAAGCTTTGTTTCGCCAGGTATTCAATGAGCGTGGCCAGCTCGATATTCTGGTCAACGCGGTTTGGGGGGGCTATGAAAATATGCTGGAGAACGGCCAGATCACCTGGAACCTACCTTTCTGGCGCCAGCCCTCCTGGCGATGGGACGCCATGTTCGGGGCCGGGGTCCGAGCCCAGTTCGTAGCCTGCGCCCAGGCGGCCCGAATCATGACCCGCCAGGACTCCGGGCTGATCGTCAATCTATCCTATTGGGCGGCCCGCAAATACATCGGCAACGCCCTCTACGGCGCCGCCAAAGCCGCCACCGACAAGCTTTCCGCCGACATGGCCCATGAACTGCGCGACTACAATGTCTGCGTAGTGTCCCTGTATCCCGGCCTGGTCAGCACCGAGCGGGTGATACAGGCGGCAGGCTCCTTTGATCTCAGCAACGCCGAATCGCCCCTATTCAATGGCCGGGCGGTGGCCGCCTTGGCCGCCGACCATAACGTCATGGCCAAGAGCGGAGAAGTGCTGGTGGCCGCCGAACTGGCCCGGGAGTACGGCTTCACCGATCTGGATGGACGCCGCCCAGCGCCCCTGTCCCTGGAGGAAGCGTGAGCGGCGTACAGTCACACAACTGCTGTATTTTTCCGGTAAGCTAGCAACCCTTTGAATGCCATCTCAACACGATAGAGGGTAAGATATGGCCAAGGTACTTATCATCGGCGCCGGAGGGGTCGGCGGCGTGGTCGCCCACAAATGCGCCCAAGTCCCCGAGGTCTTCGAGGACATCGTGCTAGCCTCCCGTACCCAATCCAAGTGCGAGGCCATCGCCGCCGACGTCAACCGACGCCTGGGGCGGGAGATTCGCACCGCCCAGGTGGACGCCGATGACGTGGCTCAACTGATCGCCCTGATCCGCAAGGAAAACCCCACCCTGGTCATGAACTTGGCTCTGCCCTACCAGGATATCTCTATCATGGACGCCTGCCTTGAAACCAGGGTGGATTACCTGGACACCGCCAACTACGAACCCCCCGACGAGGCCAAGTTCGAATACAAGTGGCAGTGGGCCTACCAGGACCGCTACGCTGGGGCCAGGCTGATGGCCCTGCTCGGCAGCGGCTTCGACCCGGGCGTCACCAATATCTTCTGCGCCTACGCCCAGAAACACTTATTCGACGAGATTCACACCGTGGACATCGTGGACTGCAACGGCGGCGACCACGGTAAAGCCTTCGCCACCAATTTCAATCCAGAAATCAATATCCGCGAGGTCACCGCCAAAGGCCGCTACTGGGAGAACGGGCAATGGCTGGAGACCGAACCCATGGCCGTTCACCAGTCCTTCGACTTTCCCGGCGTGGGCGTCCGGGAGATGTACCTCATGTACCACGAGGAACTGGAATCCCTGTCCAAGACTATCAAGGGACTCAAGCGCATCCGCTTCTGGATGACCTTCGGCCAGGAATACCTGACCCACCTGCGGGTGCTCCAAAACGTCGGCATGACCCGCATCGACCCCGTGATGTACGAGGGCAACCCGGTCATTCCTCTGAAATTCCTCAAGGCCCTGCTGCCGGACCCCGGCTCCCTGGCCGAGGGCTATACCGGCAAGACCTCCATCGGCTGCGTCATCGAGGGGATCAAGGACGGCCAGCCGCGCCGGGAGTTCATCTACAACATCTGCGATCACGCCGAGACCAACCGGGAGGTGGGCGCCCAAGCAGTGTCCTACACCACCGGGGTGCCCGCCATGATCGGCGCCAAGCTGATGTTGACCGATGTCTGGCGGGGCAAGGGTGTGTTCAATGTAGAGCAGTTCGATCCCGATCCCTTTATGGACGACCTCAACCGTTATGGCCTGCCCTGGAACGTGGAACCGTGGACACACTCCGTCTAGACACCCTCCCCAGCCCCTGCTTCGTGGTGGACGAGGTTGCGCTTGAGCGTAACCTCCGGGTTCTGGAGCGGGTCCAGCGGGAGGCCGGCGTCAAGGTGCTGCTGGCCCTCAAGGGCTTCGCCATGTGGAGCCTGTTCCCCCTGGTGAGCCGCTATCTGCCCGGCACCACCTCCAGTGGCCTACATGAAGCCCTGCTGGCCCGGGAGCATTTCGGCGGCGAGGTGCATGTCTATAGTCCGGCCTTCGGGCCGGAGTTTCCCAAGGTGCTGGCCATCGCCGACCACCTTAGCTTCAACAGCTTCAACCAGTGGCGACGGTTTCGGGACCCGGTCAGGGCCGCCCCCCGCCCACCCTCCTGCGGCATCCGCGTCAACCCCGAACACTCCGAAGTGGACGTGGCCCTCTACGATCCCTGCGCCCCCGGCTCCCGGCTAGGGGTGACCCTGGCCGAGTTTGAGGCCAACGCCCACGAACTGGAAGGCATCGAGGGCTTGCATTTTCATACCTTGTGCGAACTGAACGCCGACGCCCTGGAGCGCACCCTAGCGGTGGTGGAGAACAAGTTCGGCCCCTGGCTCAAGGACCTGCGCTGGCTGAACATGGGCGGCGGCCACCACATTACCCGGCCCGACTACGATGTGGATGGGCTGATCCGGCTACTCCGGGATTTCAAAGTCCGCTGGCCCCTGGAGGTCTATTTGGAACCGGGTGAGGCCATCGCCCTGCACGCAGGGGTGCTGGTGGCCACGGTCCAAGACCTGATCCGCAACGGTGATACCCAAATCGCCATTCTGGATACCTCCGCCACCACCCATATGCCCGATGTGCTGGAAATGCCCTACCGGCCCCAGCTCATTGGCGAACTGGCCGGGGGACCGCCAGGCGAGCAAGCCCACACTTACCGGCTGGGGGGCCAAAGCTGCCTGGCCGGGGATGTGATCGGCGATTACGCCTTCCATCGGCCCCTGGTCATCGGTGACAAATTGCTGTTCGCGGATATGGCCCATTACTCCATGGTCAAGACCAGCACCTTCAATGGCGTACCCCTGCCCGCCCTCGCCGTCCACGACTCCCGGACCGGCGAGACCCGGGTGGTGCGGGAGTTCGGCTACCCGGATTACAAAATGCGGCTGTCCTGACCCGCCGGGCGCCCCCTTCAGGGATTCTTAAGCTTGTGACGGCAGAATACACTGGTGTACGCAATCCATTGAAACCGTACTCGGATGAAACTGCTGATCGTCGAAGACTCGGAAAGACTGCGTAAATCCCTTGGAGAGGGGCTGCGGCGCTGTGGCTTTGCCGTGGACCTGGTGGGTGACGGGGAGGCCGGTCTGCGCTTCGCTCTGGCCATGGAATACGATGTCATCGTCCTGGACCTGATGCTGCCCAAGTTGGACGGGTTGACCGTGCTGGAGCGGCTGCGGGAAGCCGACCGCAACACCAATGTGCTGATCCTCTCCGCCAAGGATCGGGTCCAGGACCGGATTAACGGGCTAGAACTGGGCGCCGATGACTATCTGATCAAACCCTTCGCTTTCGACGAACTACTGGCCCGATTAAAGGCCCTGGTACGGCGCGGATATGATCGGCGCAATCCGGTGATCCGGCTAGGCCGCCTGGAACTCAACACCGCCCTGCACCGGGTGCTGTGCGACGCCACCGAAGTGCCCCTGACCCCCCACGAACTAGCCCTGTTTGAGCATCTGGCCCTCAACCGGGGGCGGGTGCTGTCCCCCCAGACCCTGGAGGATCACCTCTATGACAGCGAGTGTACCGTGAGCCGTAACGCCATCGAAGTCCATATCAGCGCCTTGCGCAAGAAACTCCGCGTGGCGGGGGTGGCCGAGTTGATCAAGACCCGCCGCGGCTTCGGATACTACATTGAACCGGGCTAGCCACTCCATCTACCGACGTCTGACCGCCTGGCTGGTGATCGGCGTCGGTCTGCTGCTGCTGGTCACCGGCCTGGTCATTGACACCGTGGTCGGTCAGCGCTTGCGGGACGAATTCGATCAGGCGCTACTGGCCAAAGCCCGGGTGCTGGTGACCCTGACCGAGCAGGACCAGGAGGGCGTCGAGTTCGATCTGGCGGACGAGGTGATGCCCGAATTCGACGACCCGGACGCGCCTGAATACTTTCAATTGTGGCTTGGTAATGGCGTCCCCCTGGAGCGATCCGGTTCTCTGGGAGAGACCGACCTGCCCCGGCTGCCAAACCGCTCCGACAGGCCGCGCTTTGCCGATCTGACCCTGCCCGATGGCCGCGTCGGCCGCCGTGTCCAGGTGGATTTTCTGCCCCGCCCGGACCTGGAAGCGGACGAGGAGGACGGGGAGGCCTCGGCGGCGGACCCGCCCGTCCCCCAACCCCTGACCCTGGTGTTGGCCTGGGAACGAGAGGGTCTGGACGCCCTGTTATCCACCGTACACGGGCTGCTGCTAACGGCCGGCGCCGTGGTCATGGGGCTGACCGTGGTGCTGGTGCGCCTGGCGGTGGCGGTGAGCCTGCGGCCCCTGGCGGATATCCGCGCACAAGTGGCCCGACTCGACGCCAACTCCCTGGACGCGCGGCTGCGTCCCCGGCAACCCACCGAGGAGCTGGAGGGCATGGTGCGCCAATTCAACGGCCTGCTGGAGCGTTTGCAAGCCGCCTTCGAACGGGAGCGGCAGTTTTCTTCCGACGTGGCCCACGAACTCCGTACCCCTCTGGCTGAACTACGCAATCTGGCCGAAGTGGGGGGGCGCTGGCCCGACGATTCGGAACTGGCCCGGGAGTTTTTCAAAGAGGTGCTGGCGGCCACCCGCCAGTTGGAACGGATCGTGGAAAACCTGCTGGCCCTGGCCCGCTGCGAGAAGGGACTGGATATCGTCGCACCCACCCCTCTGGACCTGATCTCGGTCATCGACGCCGCCTGGCAGCGGGTGGCAGCGGACGCCCACTCCAAAGACCTGGGTTTCTGTCGCTTAAGTCCGGCCACCCTGACTGTAACCACCGGTCGGGAGCAACTGGAACTGATCCTCAACAATCTGTTCTCCAACGCCGTCGCCTATAGCCCCGCCGGCGGCTCCGTGATCTGCGCCCTCGACGACAACGGCGGCGGTCTGCGCATCAGTGTCGCCAATCGGGCCGATCACCTGACCCCGGAGGACCTACCCCGCCTGTTCGACCGGCTGTGGCGCAAGGACCCCGCCCGGGGCAACGGCCATCACGCGGGACTGGGCCTGAGCCTGGTCAAAGCCTATGCCGAACAACTGGCCATGGCCGTGGACGTGGCGCTGGAACCAGGTCCAATTTTTCGCATCACCTTGAGCCGATCTTCAGCCGATCTTCAGCCTGCCCTCAGGGGGACCTAAGTTCACCTGCTTATGATTTTTCTCCGGGACAATCGGTTCCACAACTTGGTTTGACGGAGGACAATCCCATGAGCATCAGCCCAGCGCACCGGCGCTTCACCCGCGCCCTGCTGTTAACGCCCCTTTGTGGCTCATTGGCATTAGCCAGCCTGACGGCGCTGGCGGATGATGATGATGACGATGACCGACGTCGCGGTGCTTGCAGCGCCACGGCCCAGGCGCTGTTTCTGGCCTGCGGCGGCGAAACCCGGGATGATTTATGGGTCGCCCTAGCCAACTGCATCAACCAACCCGATGTTCAGGAACGGCGGCAATGCCACACCGATGCCGTGGCGGAAAACCGCTCCGCCAACAGCCTCTGCGCGGACCAGCTTCAAGCCCGCCGACGCTTATGCGATCAGTTGGGCGAGGACCGTTACGACCCGGATTTCGAGCCGGGGAATTTCGTTGATCCGGCGGACATCGGCGTCTCTGTCATGCCCAACCCGTTTTTCCCCCTGGTGCCCGGCTATCAATGGACCTATGAAGCCACCTCCGAGGATGAGGAGGGCGAAAGCGTAACCGAGGTCATTGTGGTGACCGTGACCGATAAAACCAAACTGATCGAAGGAGTCACCTGCCGCGTGGTCAACGATTTGGTCTCGGAAGACGGCGAACCCATCGAGGATACGGACGACTGGTACGCCCAGGACCTGGAAGGCAACGTCTGGTATTGCGGGGAAATCGCCCGTAACTTCGAACTTTTCGATGGCGACGACCCGGAAGAAGCCGAGCTGGTGGATGTGGAAGGCTCTTGGAAGGCGGGCCGGGAGAGCGCCAAGCCGGGTATTTTAATCTCGGCGAATCCCCAGGTAGGGGACGTCTACCGCCAGGAAATGGCCTTGGGTGACGCCGAGGACGCGGCCGAAGTGGTGGATCTGGCCGGCACGGCCGACTCTCCGGCGGCCTCCTGCGCGGGCAACTGCCTGGTCACCCGGGAATTCACCCCCATCGAGCCGGGAGTTCACGAACTGAAATACTATGTCCCTGGCATCGGCAAAATATTGATCACCGACATGGAAGGCAACCGGGAGGAACTGGTGGAGTTCACCATGCAATAGACCCGAGCGGGAGCAACCGAGGTTCAGCGAAGTGCATGGCCAGTGGCTCCGGGGCTGCGCTTTAAGAGCATGGCCCCGGGCCCACCAGCCCGCCCTACCAACCGCTCACCCCGGACATATCCGGCAACTGGTGGGCAATGCCCTTGTGACAGTCGATACAGGTCTTTTCGCCACTGGCGAGGTTGGTGGCATGGGCCTTGTCGGCCCGAGGCGATTGCCGGGTCAGGTCCATATAATCGAAATCATGGCAGTTGCGGCACTCCAAGGAGTCGTTGGCCTTGAGCCGCGCCCACTCCCGCTTGGCCATCACCAGCCGGTGTTCCAGGAACTCATCCCGAGTGTCGATGGTGCCAAACACCCAACCCCAGACCTCCTTGGACGCCTGCATCTTGCGGGCGATCTTGTCGGTCCACTCATGAGGCACATGACAGTCCGGGCAGGTGGCCCGCACCCCGGAGCGATTGGTGAAGTGGATGGTGGGTTTCATCTCCTGATAGGGGTTGTCGTGCATCTCATGACAACCGGTGCAGAAGGCTTCGGTGTTGGTGGTCTCCAGGGCGGTGTTGAAACCGCCCCAGAATAGGATTCCGGCGATAAACCCCCCCACGGTCAGAAAACCCAGACTGTAATGGCGGCTAGGGCGGCTAAGGGCGCGCCAGTAGTTTTTTATCCAGCGGATCACGGACCCCTCCTATTGCCGCGCCGGGCGCGACAGCAGTTTATCCACATCCTGGAAGGTGTTTTCCACCAGGGGCCGGGCGTCGGTCTGGGGCACATGGCATTGCTCGCAGAAATAGCGCCGGGGCGAGACCTCGGCCAGGAAATTGCCGTCCCGGTCCATATAGTGGGTGACGCTGACCATGGGGGCCTGGGATTCCTCGGTGCGCCGCCGACTATGGCAAGACAGGCATTTATTTGTGTTCAGGTCCACCTGGTAATTGTCGATCTTATGGGGAATGGTCGGGGGCTGCATGGGGTAGTTGCGGGCCCGGCGCAGATCCTCGTTTTCCACTTCGGCCATGCGCGGGGCGGTAGGCTCGGTGGTCAGCCCCACATCTCCCCGCATGGAATCAATGTTATCCCCAGCGGCGTAGGCCAGGGCCGCCAGCAGCAACAGGACGGCGAAAGCTGTCAGGGTCTTCATCCGGTTCTCCTATGCCGCGACGATCTTGACGGCGCATTTCTTGAAATCGGTCTGTTTGGAAATGGGATCGGTGGCGTCCAGGGTGCATTTATTGATGAGTTGGGAGGCGTCGAACCAGGGCACGAACACCAGCCCCCGGGGGGGTTTGTTGCGGCCCCGGGTTTCCACTCGGGTACGGATCTCGCCCCGGCGGGACACCACCCGCACCTCGGAACCCCGGCGCAGGCCCAGGTCCCGGACATCGTCCGGGTGCATATACACCACGGCATTGGGCACGGCCCGGTACAACTCCGGCACCCGCCGGGTCATGGAGCCAGAATGCCAGTGTTCCAGCACCCGTCCGGTGGTCAGCCAAAAAGGATAATCCCCATCCGGGGATTCCGCCGCCGGCTCGTAAGGCAGGGCAAAGATCACCGCCCGGTTGTCCTTATGGCCGTAGAACTGCCAGCCGGTGCCCGGCTGCACATAGGGGTCGGAGCCTTCCCGAAACCGCCAGCGGGTCTCCTGGCCGTCCACCACCGGCCAACGCAGGCCCCGCTCCTGGTGATAGCGGTCGAAGGGGGCTAGATCGTGGGCCTTGCCCCGGCCGAAGGCGGCGTATTCCTCAAACAGACCCTTTTGCACATAGAAACCGTATTCCTGGGATTCGTCGTTGGGGTGTTCCGGGTCCATGTCCGACAGGGGATAGCGATCCACCTGGCCGTTTTTGAATAACACCTCGAACAGGGTCCGGCCCTTGTATTCAGGATTGGCGTCCAGAATCTCCGCCGGCCAGACCTCATCAGTGGTAAACCGCTTGGAAAACTCCATCAATTGCCAGAGGTCCGAGCGGGACTCGCCGGGGGCATTGACCATTTTGTGCCAGAGTTGGGTGCGCCGCTCGGCATTGCCATAAGCGCCCTCTTTTTCCACCCACATGGCGGAGGGTAGGATCAGATCGGCGGCCTGGGCGGTAACCGTGGGATAGGCGTCGGAGACCACGATGAAATTGTCTGGATTGCGATAACCCGGGTAGCCCTCCTCGATCAGATTGGGGGCGGCCTGCATATTATTGTTGACCTGTACCCAGTAGGCATTGAGCTTGCCGTCCTTGAGCATGCGGTTTTGCAACACCGCGTGATAGCCAGGCTTTTCGGGGATCAGGCCGGCGGGCAGTTTCCAGATTTTTTCGGCCTTGGCCCGATGCTCCGGGTTCATCACCACCATGTCCGCCGGCAAGCGGTGGGAGAAGGTGCCCACCTCCCGGGCCGTGCCGCAGGCGGAAGGCTGGCCGGTGAGGGAGAAGGGGCTGTTGCCGGGGGTGGCGATCTTGCCGGTGAGCAAATGGATGTTATAAATCAGGTTATTGCACCAAACGCCCCGGGTATGCTGGTTAAAGCCCATGGTCCAGAAAGACGTCACCTTGATATCGGGATCGGCATACAACTCGGCCAGGGCCTTGAGCTTGTCTTGGGGTACGCCGGAGAGCTGCTCCACATACTCCGCCGTATAAGGCTCCACAAACTTGGCGAAGTCCTCGAAGCCAATGGGGGTGGCGCCGTTGGGATCATCGGCGTGCAGGGCGGCTTTTTCCAAGGGGTGTTCCGGGCGCAGGCCATAGCCGATGGAGGTATTGCCCGCCTTGAAATTAACGTGCTTATCCACAAAATCCCGATTCACCTTATCGTTCTGGATAATGTAATTGGCGATGTAATTGAGGATGGCCAGGTCGGTCTGAGGGGTGAACACGAGGCCCTGATCCGCCAGATCGAAACAGCGATGCTCGAAAGTGGATAACACCGCCACCTTGACGTGGGAGGCGGATAGCCGCCGGTCGGTGACCCGGGTCCAGAGGATGGGGTGCATCTCCGCCATGTTCGAGCCCCACAGCACGAAGGCGTCGGCATTCTCGATATCGTCGTAGCAACCCATGGGTTCGTCGATGCCGAAAGTGCGCATGAAACCACCCACCGCCGAGGCCATGCAATGGCGGGCGTTAGGATCGATATTATTAGAACGGAACCCCGCTTTATAGAGCTTGACTGCGGCATAGCCCTCCCAGACCGTCCACTGACCGGAGCCGAACATGCCCACCGCCGTGGGGCCTTTGTCCTTGAGGGTTTTCTTGAAATGGGTCTCCATTTCGTCGAAGGCCCGCTCCCAGGAGACTTCCGTGAACTCCCCCTCCTTATGGAACTGTCCGTCGCGCATCCGCAACAGCGGCTTGGTCAGGCGGTCGGCCCCGTACAGGATTTTGGACAGGAAATAGCCCTTGACGCAGTTCAAGCCCCGGTTGACCTCGGACTTGATGTCCCCGTGGGTGGCCACCACCTGACCGTCCTTGACCGCCACGTTGACGCTGCACCCGGTGCCACAGAACCGGCAGGGCGCCTTGTCCCACTGCATGCGGGTGTATTCTGAGTCGGTGACCAGATTGGCTCCCTGGCCCGGCAGGCTCACCCCCGCCGCCGCTGCCGCGCTGGTGGCGGCCGACAGCTTGACGAATTCACGGCGCGTGGTCTTCATCGAACTCCTCCCGGAGCGCCTCGGCGCTCTCGCTATGTTGATAGACGAGGTTGGCGGTCAGCACCCCGTCGGTCCCGTTGATGGTCTCGATGGCGTCCAGCACGGCGGCGTCCCCCTGGGCTTCCAGGGTCACCACCAGCTTGCCGGCGCCATCCACGGCGTGGACTTCAAGGCCAGGTTGCTCGGCCAGGGCTGCGGCCACCCGCTGGGTGTGCTCCGGCCGGGCGTAGACCACCAAACCGCAGATATGAATGGAATCCTGTTGAATAGTCATGGAGCGGCCACTGTTATGGCCTGGGTCGGACAGCCCCTCACGCAGGCCCCACAACCGGTACAGGCGTCCAGCTCCAGGGCAGGCAGGGACGGGCCGCCCAGGCGCGGGCGAAAGCGGATGGCTCCCGCTTCGCACACCTCCCCGCAGCTCTGGCAGACCACGCCCTGGCGGGCCAGACAGCCATCGCCGATGGTGGCCCTCAGCGTCCAGGGAGGCTCGGTGACCGGATTGAACAGGGTTGCCGGGCAGGCATCGGCGCAAGCCCGGCAGAACGTACATTCACCCCGGCGGAAGTCCACCGTGGGAAAACCTCCCGGGCCTGGGACTAGAATCCCCTCAGGGCAGGCGTCCAGACAAGCATTGCAGCGGGTGCAGCCGACGGTGAACCGGTCTTCGGCCAGGCTCCAAGGGGGGCGCGTCGGGGGCGGACCGCGCCAACGCCCGGTCAGCAGGGCGCGCCGGGTAGGGTCGACGGCATGGGTCATATCAGGCTCCCGGCGGTCCCGGCGGCCCGGCGATCATCTGGAAGATCCAGACCAGGAACCCATAGCCGCCCACGATCAGCACGGCCAAAACCGGGGCCAGCACCACGGTCAGAAACAGGAATGTGAGTAATTCCCGCCGTTTTTCCCGGGTATCGGTGGTGGTGGTATCCATATCGCTCCTTGGGGCGGCTAAGGCCGCGTATATTAGCGACTCTCTTATATAACTGATTCACGCATATAAGGTTTTTCTACGTGTGATAAGTGTAGGCAACCCGAAGCGGTTGTAAAGGGGACCGGAAATCCAGCGCCCGGCCATGCCGATGCTTTGTCCAAACTGTCTATTGATAGACTATAGGTCTATACTTTGGACAATCTGGAAACCGCAAGCGAGCCCATCATGAACCGTTTCGATCTTGGGACCGAATTGAGTGATATCAGCCAGCATGTACGGCGGGAAGCCGAAGGTCTGATGCAGCGGGCGGCATTGACCGTGGCCCGGAAGCTCAATGAACTCGGCCCCGAACACCTGACGGTCCTGGCCCAGGTCAGCGACGCCCAGTTGCTGGCGGCGCTGGCCGATCAGGCGCTGGAAAACGAACCCTCTCGCGCCGGACGGCTGGCCCGGCTGCGGCTCAAGGGCGCCCAGCGTTTCGTGGAGATGATCGATGCCCATGGGGGCGTCTATGGCATACATGAGGCCGCCCAGTTGCTAGGCGCCCGGACCGAGGCTGTCCATAAAGCCGTACAGCGGGGGCGGATACTGGCCTACAAATGGGGCGGGCAATTACGTTTTCCAGTCTGGCAGTTCACCCCCGAGGGCCGGATACTGCCTGGGCTGGTGGAAGCCCTAAAAGCCCTCCCCCCGGACATCGAAGCGCGGGGCGCCGCGCGGTTTTTCCTGACGCCCAGCAATGGGGGCGCCTCGCCGACGCCCCTTGATCGGCTGCGGACCGGGGAGACTGCGGCCCGGGCCGAGGTGGTAAACCTGGCGCGACGGTATCTGCAACACACGGCAGCATGAGCCGTCGGCCCAGGGCGGAGGATACCCGGGAGCGGCTCCCCGTTATGCCCCTGGCGGCCGGCAGTGACTGGTTACGGGTGACATCGACCTGCCATGACGCCCCCCTGTATTTCGACCGCCAGCCGGGTAGCCGCTTCAACGCCCATAGCCAGCGTTTCGGCACCCTGTACTGCGCCCGGACCGTGGTGGGCGTACTGGCCGAAAGCATTTGTCGCAACGCCGCCGAGTTGGAACCCCATTTGCGGATCGTGCCCTCGGCCTACCTAGCCAATCAGGGACTGTACCGGCTCAGCATCAAAGAGCCGCTCACCGTAGCCAACTTCACAGCGCCCCAACTGGCCCGTTACGGCCTGGATGCCCGGATTTTCGCCGAATACCAGGGTGGGCCGCAGCCCTATGAATTCGGCCCTCATTGGGCGGATCATCTTTTTGACGCGGGTCTGGACGGCATTCTCTATCCGTCCCGGCACCACCTGCTAAGCCCCTGTCTGGCTCTGTTCGAGCACCCGGAGCGGACTATCGAGTATCAATTGCTCTCCACCCTGATCCATAGTGACGAGGTGCTGCATGCTTTGCTGGAGGTCTTCGACTGGGGAATTATGTAGCGCCCCGATAGCACTCTTGTAAATTTACACAAAGATGATGATATAAAATCAGGATATAAGAGGGTCCGGCTGTCCGCTGCGGCTATGGCCCCACACCGCCCAAGGTTAACCCCAATAGTGACCCGAACAAGACGATGATATAAAAGCCATGACTCCGAATCTGAGAGACTTGGATGGAAAGCACCGCGTTACGTATTACTCTGCTGGAATCCTTCGAGGCCCTGCTGGTCGGCATCAATGACCTCTGCAAAGCCGTGCGGGCCGATACCCGGCTGCCGGCCTGGGTCTCCCGCACCGATCAGGAGATACAGGATGGCCTGGATATGCGCCATAAGGCCGTGCATTTGTATCATGCCCTGTGGTACGAGGACGGCCAGGACGGCCGGGAAACCATATCCTGCCCCGGCGTGGTGGGGGCCAGCCCCGACACGTTGGAAGCCGCCCACCGCTGCCACGCCGCCAAGGACATGTTCAAGGCTGCGGTATTGTCGTTAAAAAATCTAAATAAAGCCCAGGCCAACGCCATTCTGGCCGATCTGTACAAGCGAAACGAGGAAGTCGCCCAGGCCATGCAGCGATTGGGAGCGGCGCGGCTCAACCTCAAGCAAGCCTACCGCCATGTGCCGATGCTGGAAGATCGTCCAACGAAGATCGGTTTTACCTGGTCTCGACAGGGCCGCACCATCCAGCGCACCACTGTGGCCGAGGCCCGAAGACTTTTGGAGCGGCGCCGGGAGACGCCCCAGGTCCAACTAGAACTACAAAAACTCGCCAGCGTTCCCGAAATGGAAGTATTGGCCCGGATTCGTGGCGTCTGCCCTCATCTGCGGGCGAATGTGGTCCATGAGCGACCGGTAAACGGCGTGGAGCGGCGGTTGGTTCAGGCGCCCTTGCCGATCCTGGTGGCCTTGCAACCGGGCCAGACACTGCCGGATTTCGTGCCTATCGGCACCGAACCTGCCGGAAGTCCGCGACTGCAACGCTCTGATGTGCGCATCGAGGAAACGCCTTTCCTAGCCTCCATTCGGGTTCATCGCTACCGGGAACCGTTTCGCCTGCCCTCTCACCAAGCCCCGTCGCGCACATAGCCTCGGGCCAACAACGTGGCTTGCAGGATCAATGATTTAGTCCAGGCCCGTTCTAAGCTGTCTTGCTCATTTGAGCTGAATCCGCCGTTCCCCAGAAAGGGCCGCAAGGTCACGATCAGGGGGAGGACAAAGGTGTTGACGCAACGGAATCCAGGCAAGGCCACCGGCTCGCCCTGACCGGCCAGGGCGTAAAGCCGCCGCATCCAGTCCCGGTCGTAGGGATGATAGCAGGTGTCCAGCACCCAGCGCCGAAACCCGGCCCGCAGGGCGATCAGGGCCTCCGCCGGCAGTCGGCCAGAGGGACCCATAAGGGAGGCTTGCAGACCAGGGCTAGCCGCCAGCAGTCCTAACAAGACCTCCAGATAGTCGTCGGTCTGCTCCACCAGAATCGCGCCGATCCGCCGCAAGGCCCGGGAATCCGCCTCGGTGAACAGCACAATCTGCATGAGCTGCTCCAGTTCGGCCTGTTCCGGCACCTCTAGATACGAGGCAGTAGCCGCGCCCCCACTGTCACCGACCCTCGCCATGCCCATGGTCGCCGACTCATGCCACTCAGAGGGTGAAATCCACCAGGGCGCCCCCGGCCAGCAGGCCACCGAACGCAACCCCCAGGTCCAAATCCGGCTGCGCCGCCAGGGCCTGTTCGCAGGCCGCCGTGAAATTCTCGCCAGCGGCTAGGGCCGACGCCAGGGCATAATCCCCGGGCGCTAACCGCTCGATTTCCACCTCCAGGCGGCGGCGGATCACCAGCAGCCGGTCGCCGCCCTGGTCCAGATTCACGCTCTGGTCGCCCTCGAAACCTGGTAGGTTCACCTCCCAGATCCGTAGCACCGGATAGGGGGAATGCAGCAACCGGGCCGCCGGGTGAACGCAAAAGCGCAAGGTGTCGTAGTTTTCCTCGGCCACATCGGCCAATCGCGTCGGGTCCAGGGCGTCATGGAAGGCGGCATGGAATACCCGGTGCCAGGCCCATTCCAGGCGCGCCACATCGGGCAGGTAGGGCAGTCCGGCCGTCGGTTCGAAAGCCTGTAGAAACACCGCCATCTGGCCTCCCAAATCATGGAGGTTACCGGATCGGGACGGATGGGCCGCCAGGTAGCGGGCGGCCATAAACTCAAAAAACCCCTCCCCCACCAGGGAGCGCAGGGCCGGATAAACCGCCGCCAGCGCCCCAGTCAGGCTGGTGCGGCTGTTATTGCGATAGACTTGCAGGCGTCGATCACCGCTCAGGCCATTGGCGCGGATACGGCTACCGAAGTGGCTGTCGCCGCCGCTGACCATAGCCTGGAAAAAGCCCTCTTGCAGTTCACGCAACCCGTTCACGGGTGGCCTCCAGAATGGCATCGGCCCGCCGGGCCTCGGCCAGCAGCGTATCCAGGGGGGGGAGATCGGTGTCCCATTCGATCAGGGTGGGCACCGGACCCAGCCGCTCCACGGCACAGCGGTAAAGGTCCCATACTGCCAGGCACACCGGCTGGTTATGGGTATCGATAAGGATTTCGCTATCGTCGAAACGGTTGACCGTGAAGCCCGCCAGGTGAATCTCCCGCACCCGCTCCGGGGGCACGGCGTCCACGAACACTTGGGGATCGAAGCCGTGGTTGCGGGCATTGACGTAGATGTTGTTCACATCCAGCAGTAGGCCACAGCCGGAACGCCGGGCCAATTCGCTGATGAACTCCCATTCGGGAATGGCCGAGTCCTCGTACTCCAGATAACTGGAGACGTTCTCCATGAGGATCTCTCGACCCAGGTAGTCCTGCACCTGGCTCACCCGCTCCACCATATGCTCCAGGGCTTCCTGGGTGTAAGGCAGGGGCAGCAGGTCGTTCAGGTGTATCCCGCCCACCGCACCCCAACACAAATGTTCCGAGACCAGATCCGGCTGAAACCGCTCGATCAGGGCCTTGAGCTTATCTAAGTGATCGGTATTGAGAGGGTCGACGCCGCCAATGGACAGCCCTACCCCGTGCAGGCTCAGGGGGTAATGGGCGCGGATGCGCTCTAGATAGTACAGGGGCTTGCCCCCGTCCCCGAAATAATTTTCGCTGTGTACCTCCAGCCAGCCGGTAGCGGGGAGGCGTTCCAGCACATCGCGATAGTGCTCGCCCCGCAGACCGATTCCGGCTCGTGCCGGAACCGGCCCCGGGCCAAGACCGCACGCTGTCGGCTTGGCGGGCATCGGTCGAGCCTTAGCCCTGGGGGGCTTCGGTGCTGCCGCCGGTGAGCTTCTCGCAAGTGCCCTTGGGCACATAGATCCAGGCATCCGCCTGGTCGTCGGTGTGGGAGGTGCCGGCGCAGGAACTGGTGGCGGTCTGGCAGTCGTTCTTGCCGGCTGCGGCCACGCCATAGCACTTCTCATTGTCGCCTTTGGCGGCCAAAGCGGTGCCGGAGGCAGTCATGACACCCAGGGCAATGGCGCTCACCATGGCGGAACGTAGAATGGTCTTATTGCTCATGTTCGGACTCCAAAAGTGGATTTTGCTACAGTGGCAATCAGCTTGATCGCCATCCAGTTATAGCAAGCCATGTGCCACCCGCCACCACAATTTGTGGTTGCCTTTATTTTCAATGCGTTAAAAAACTTCTCTATCAACAGGCTCCCGCCTGGGGCGCTCGGTCAAGGCAGTTTCGCCGCGTCATGTCGTGGCGCCGCGAAATTCCGTGGGCTAGGCTCGTGGCGGACATCCCTTACGCAACTCAACGGCAACCATGGAACACCACGCACTTGACAGTATCCTGATTTTGCTAGCCATCTCGGTGGTGGCGGTGGCTCTGTTCCGACGCCTACAGTTGCCGCCGATCCTGGGCTATCTGAGCGTGGGGGTATTGGCCGGACCCCACGCCATGGGCTGGCTGACGGAGACCGGCGCCACCCATTTTTTGGGGGAGATCGGGGTGGTGTTTCTGCTGTTCACCATTGGCCTGGAGTTTTCCATTCCCCAGTTTCTGGCCATGCGCCGCACCCTGTTGGGACTGGGGGGAATGCAGGTGCTGGTGGGCACCCTGTCCGGTGGTCTCATCGCTTGGGCCATCGGCATACCCTGGCAAGCGGCGCTGATCGTGGGCGGCGCCCTGTCCATGTCCTCCACGGCCATCGTCATCAAGCAACTCACCGACCAGTTGGAACTCCAGGCCACCCATGGCCGGCTGGCCCTGGGGATACTGCTGTTCCAGGACCTGGCGGCGGTGCCGTTTCTAGTGATGATCCCGATCCTGGCCGGCGGGGAACAGGACCTAGCCTTACCCCTGCTGCTGGCCCTGCTCAAAGGGGTGCTGGCCCTGGGAGTGATGTTAGCCCTGGGTCATTTCGCCCTACGCCCCCTGTTCCATGAAGTAGCCCGCGCCCGCTCGGCGGAGCTGTTCACCCTGACCGTGCTGCTGGTGTCCCTGGCGGCGGCCTGGATCACCGCCTTGCTGGGCTTGTCTCTGGCTCTAGGGGCCTTTCTGGCGGGCATGATGCTCAGCGAAACCGAATACCGGCACCAGGTAGAAACCGATATCCGGCCATTCCGGGACGTCTTGCTGGGCTTGTTCTTCATTACCGTGGGCATGCAACTGGATCTGCGCGTACTGCCATCCCTGTGGCCGTGGATTGCCCTGCTGGTGCTGGGCCTGGTGCTGGGCAAGGGACCGCTGATCGTGCTGCTGACCCGGGTCGCCGGCTATGACTGGACCGCTGCCCTGCGTACCGGCACAGTGCTGGCCCACGGCGGCGAGTTCGGTTTCGCCCTACTGGCCCTGGCCCTAAGCACCGGTTTGCTGGACGCCCAAGGCAGCCAGCCGATTCTGGCGGCGGTGGTCATCACCATGGTATTGGCGCCCATCCTGGTCCGCCATAACGGCCCCCTGGCCGCCCGGCTGTTCCACCGTCCCAAGCCGGACAGCCCCCGGCAGCGGGCCAGGGAGATCGCCGCTGCCCTGCCCGAGACCCGGGAGCATGTGATCATCTGCGGCTTCGGACGGGCTGGCCAGAACATGGCCAGTTTTCTACGGGACGAAACCATCCCCTATGTGGCCCTGGACATGGACCCAGGCCAGGTCAAGACCGCTTGGGAAGCCGGAGAGCGGGTGTATTTTGGGGACGCCAGCCATCGGGAGATATTGGAGGCCGCCGGTCTGCATCGGGCCAGGGCGCTGGTGATCAGTTTCGATCATCTGGGGGCGGCCCTGAAAATTCTCCACACGCTGCGCGACTCCGGCCACGCCCTGCCGGTGCTGGTGCGCACCCGGGACGGCGCCAATCTGGGTGTGTTGTTGGATGCCGGCGCCACCGAAGTGGTGCCTGAAACCCTAGAAGCCTCCCTAATGCTGGGCATCCAGCTCTTGCATATGCTGGGGGTGCCCATGCGTCAAATCATCCATCGGATGCGGGCGGTGCGGGGCGACCGCTATCAGTTGTTGCAGGTGTTCTTCCAGACGGCGGATCAGGAGCCGGAACCGGCCGAGGAGGAGCATTCCACCACGATCATCCTCCCCGTGGGAGCCTATGCCGTGGGCCGACGGCTGGAGGAACTGGAACTGGACCGGCTCGGGGTGCTGATCACCGCCCTGCATAGTCAAAGAGGCGGCCCCGAAGCCCCGGCCCCGGACCGGGTGCTGGCGGCCGGAGACGTGCTAGCTTTGCACGGCGCTGGCAGCAGCCTGCAACAGGCCGAGGCGCGACTGCTGGGTGGTTAGCCCGAACCCACCCCCGGGGTTAGAATAGCCTCCCGATTATGTTTTCCTTCAGGATGCCATGAACAGCCACTGCCCCGTACAACGCCGCCCCTCCACCCAGGTCAAGATCGGCCAGGTGGCCATGGGCGGCGACGCCCCCATCGTCGTCCAGTCCATGACCAACACCGACACCGCCGACGTGGTGGGCACCGCCGTGCAGGTGGCGCAACTGGCCAAGGCCGGCTCGGAACTGGTGCGGATCACCGTCAACACCGAAGAAGCCGCTGCGGCGGTGCCGGAAATTCGCGAGCGTCTGGCGCGCATGGGGATGGAGGTGCCCCTGATCGGGGATTTTCATTTCAACGGCCATAAGCTACTGGCCAAATACCCGGACACCGCCGCCGCCCTGGCCAAATACCGCATCAACCCCGGCAACGTAGGCCGGGGCCGCAAGAAAGACGACCAGTTCGCCACCATCATTGAACTGGCCTGCCGTCACGACAAACCGGTGCGGATCGGCGTCAACTGGGGCAGTCTGGACCCGGAACTGGTGGTGCGCATGATGGACGAGAACGCCGCCCTGCCCGTCCCCCGGGACGCCGCCGAGGTGACCCGGGAAGCCATGGTGGTCTCCGCCCTGGACAGCGCCCGCCGGGCCGAGGAACTGGGTCTGGCCCACGATAAAATCGTCATCTCCGTGAAAATGAGCGGAGTACAGGACCTGATCGGCGTTTACACGGCCTTGGCTGGGCGTTGCGATTACCCCCTGCATCTGGGTCTGACCGAGGCGGGCATGGGGTCCAAAGGCATTGTCGCCTCCACCGCCGCCTTGGCGGTGGTGTTGCAACAGGGTATCGGCGACACCATCCGGGTGTCTCTGACCCCGGAACCGGGGGGCGACCGCGCCCAGGAGGTCCGGGTGGCCCAGGAAATCCTCCAGTCCATGGGCCTGCGGGCCTTTACCCCCATGGTCATCGCCTGCCCCGGCTGCGGGCGCACCACCAGCGAATACTTCCAGCATCTGGCCCAGGACATCCAAGGCTATCTCCGCAACCAAATGCCGGTGTGGCGCCAACAGTTCCCCGGCGTGGAGGAACTCACCGTGGCGGTGATGGGCTGCGTGGTCAACGGACCCGGAGAGAGCAAGCACGCCCATATCGGCATCAGCCTGCCGGGCACCGGGGAACGGCCCGTGGCCCCGGTCTATGTGGATGGGGAGAAAACCGTCACCCTCAAGGGGGAGAATATTGCCGGGGAGTTCCAGCGGATCGTGGATGACTATGTGATCCGGCGCTATGGACGATAAGTGAGGCCACCCCCGGTATTAGGTTCATTCCGACTTTAGGGTGGTCTTAAATATCGTTCTCGGCCCGCCGATACCCAGGGCGTCTTGGTTTGGCGGTGTCGACGCCCCACTTACGGCGATGAACGACTGGTATCTAAACAATCAACTGCTGCGCCGGCGCCTGGGCGAACTCACCGCCGAGGCCCTGGATAACGAGATCAAGCTAGGGCGGTTCCAGAAACTGGAGCTGGATCTACTGGACAGCCCCTGTCTGGCGGAGCTACTGGACCAGCTAACGACGCGCACCCTGAACATCTTCGCCCTGGAAGCCGTCTGCCTAGTGCTGACCGACCCGAGCCGTGAAATTCAACGCGTGTTGGAAGCCCGGCAATTCAGCCATTTGCTGGCGCGGCATGTGATTCTGGTGGACGATCTGCCGGGCTTCGACCCCCTCTACCAACGACTCCCGGAGAGTTGGCTGGGGGGGTTCAGAGTCAACGCCCATAGCGCCTTGTTCAAAGGCCAGTCAACCCTGAAAAGCTTGGCCCTGCTGCCCTTGCGACGAGGTAACGACCTGATCGGCAGTCTGAATCTGGGCAGCGCCGACCCGGATCGCTACACCAGCGGCCATGCCCAGGATTTTCTCCGCCATTTCGCCACCGTGGCCGCCGTCTGCCTGGAAAACGCCCTGTACCGAGAACGGCTGCGGACCATTAGCTTTACCGATCAGGTGACCGGCTGTCCCAACCGCCATTACCTGGATCGCCGTCTAACCGAAGCGGTGGCCCTGGCGCAGCGCTACGGACAACCCCTAGCTTGCCTGTTTTTGGACCTGGATCATTTCAAGTCCGTCAACGACCGCCACGGCCACCCCGCCGGGGATCAGGTGTTGCGGGAAGTGGCCGGGCGGATCGCCGCCCAGTTGCGGGCCAGCGATGTGCTGGCCCGTTATGGGGGCGAGGAATGTGCTGTGCTACTGCCTCAGACCACCGGCGCCGAAGCCCTGATCCTGGCTGAACGGGTCCGCGCCGCCGTGGCCGCCGAACCCATAGCGTTCGACAGTGGCAAGCAGGTGGGGGTGACTGTGTCCATCGGCGTGAGCGAAATCACCGGGGCGGCGTCGCCCAATGACAATGAATTGGAACAAGGGCTGCTGGCGGCTGCCGATGCCGCCCTATACCGGGCCAAACAGGCCGGGCGAAATCGAGTCTGCTCAGGTCTCGCCCCAAGCTAGGGGGGCGGCTATGGGCAGTTCAAGCCCTCCGGCAGTCGAGTATCCGCGTCGCTTCGGGCCATTGCGAGCTTCTCGCAATCCAAACCCGTGACCTGTGCCAGATCCACCCCCCGCAGATCGGTCCCCACCAGGCTGACCCCTTCCAGCCGCGCCAGGTCCAGACTCGCTCCCCGTAGATCGGCCTGATCTAGATAAGCCCCCCGCAAATCCGCCCGGATCAGTTCGGCTCCCGCCAGCCGGGCCTGATTGAGAAATGCCCTTTGGAGATTGGCCTGATGCAAGTCGGCCCCGGACAGGTCGGCCAGCAGCAGGGCGGCGTTGCGCAGCCCGGCCCGAGCCAGATCGGCGCCCTCCAGGCGGGCTTGCAGCAATGAAGCGTGATGGAGCCGGGCGTCGGCCAAGCGGGCATGGCGCAGATCGGCCAGTTCCAGATTGGCGAAGCGCAGATCGGCCTCGCGCAAGTCGGCCTTGACCAGAAACGCCTCGGCGGCCTGGGCGTGGTGGAGGCTGGTGTCACGGAGCCTGGCGCCGCTGATCATGCCCGGTTTCCCGACGTCGTCCCGCCAGCCGGTGGGCTTGGGGGAAACATCCCGGCCTTGGAAATGGGCATGGGGAAGATAGCCGAAAGCGGATAACACCCTCGGCGCCCAATGGCGGGGGTCCAGTTGGCCGGGGGGATCATCGGCGCTGGCGATCACCCCATGGGACAGCAGCGGCGCCGCCAGAAAAGTGGCCGCCAGCCCCAGGGCTGCCGCCACCCGCCGACCTAAGTTCGACCAGCGACCGGACCGCAAAGATGGGGACTCCAGGCCCGCCCCGCGCAGGGTGCGGATGGCCAACCGATAGAACAACACCCCAATCACCGCCGCCACCATCAGGACCAGCACCTGAAAACCCGTGCCCCAGGGGTCGTGGCGGGGTAGATAGCGCAGCCACAAGGCCGCTAGGGTGACCGGAATCAGATACCAGATCAATACGATGACGATGGCGTTCTGCACCCGGGACATGGGCGGACGACTGTCGCGCAGACAGCGGAAATGAGCGTTGACCAGGCCGGTCAGTAGCCAGGGCAGCGCCTTGTCTTCCACCGAGCGGCCATCCGGGAACACCGCTGGCAGGTTCGCCAACCCTTCCCATAAGCGTTGTAGATGCAGGGTGAAATAGGCATAAAAACCCAGTAGGATCAAGGGCGCCGACCAAAAGAACCCGGCGATGGGCAGTTCGGTGAGAATAATCGGCAGGGGCGCCGTTGCGGCGTTGATGAGCAGGGCCACATCGGTGGTGGTGGCTAGGCTCAGCCAAGTATACCCCACCGCCAGCAACAGCATGAAAAACACCTTGCGGCCGCCGATGATCAACTCCTGGACATGATCCAGGCCAGCGAACCCCGCCCATTCGGCGGGCAACCGGGCGCCGGAGGCATGGGCGCCGGCCAACTGTTCCGGCAGCAAATTCACGGCCCCCCGTAAGTCGGCGAAATCCAGCCAGGACTCCTGAAGCCGCGCCCCTTCTAGCCGGGATTCCCGCAAATCCCCGTGACGCAGATTCGCGCCCCGCAAATCGGCATGTCGCAGATCCGCCCCTCGCAACTCAACATCCCGCAACTCCGCTTCCCGCAGATCGACCCCGGATAGGTCCATCCCGGCCAGCGACCGGCCGCGCAGGTCGGCCCGCTTACCCTCCCGGCCCGCCGTACGCAACCATTGGCCATGGGCGTCCAACACCCCAGCCACCGCGTCGGCGGGAGAGTCTGGCGCCACCACGACCGGGTCTAGGGACATGGGGGCTTGCGGATGCCCAGTTTCTGCATCCGTGACCGCAAGGTGCTGGGTTTGAGGCCCAACACCGCCGCCGCTCCCTGCTCCCCTTCGATCACCCACCGGTTGTCCTCCAGCACTTTAGCGATGTAATTGCGCTCCATGTCTTCCAGGGAGCCGGGGGTGGCCGGCTCCGGGACGTCGACCCCGGCGCCGTTGCCCAGGCGTAAGTCCAGGGCGTCCCGGATCTCCAGCACCGGTCCCCGGGTCAGGATCACCGCCCGTTCGATGACGTTCTGTAGCTCCCGGACATTGCCAGGCCAGGCGTAGCGGGTGAACTGGGCCAGGGATTCGGGGGAGATGGCGGTCACCGGCTTACCCATTTTGCGGGCAAATTTTTCCAGGAAATGCTGGGCCAATAGGGGAATATCCGTTGGCCGTTCGCGCAGAGCTGGCAGGCGCACCGGAAACACGTTCAGACGATAATAGAGATCGGAACGGAAACTCCCGTCCTGGACCATTTCAGCCAGATCCCGGTTAGTGGCCGCGACTATCCGTACATCGACCTGGATACTCTTGCCACCCCCAACCCGCTCGAACTCCTGCTCTTGGAGAATGCGTAGCAACTTGGCCTGGGCCGGGGCGGCCAGTTCGCCCACTTCATCCAGGAAAATGGTGCCGCCGTCGGCCAATTCGAAACGCCCCTTGCGCTGGGCGGTGGCTCCGGTGAAGGCCCCTTTCTCGTGGCCGAACAGTTCGGATTCGATGAGTTCTCCGGGCAGGGCGGCGCAGTTGACCTTGACCATGAATCGATCCTTGCGTGGGCTGAGATCATGAATGACCCGAGCGATCACCTCCTTGCCGGTGCCGGTCTCGCCGGTGAGCAACACCGTGGAGTCGGTGACTGCCACCTGTTCCACATAGCTGAACACCTCGCGCATGGCCTCGGACTCGCCGACGATCCGATCGAAGTTCTGTTCAGTCTTGACTTCCTCTTGCAGATACACCTTTTGCAGTTGCAGCTTGTGAAGGGCCTCTTCGGCCTGACGGCGCTCGGTAAAATCCCGCAGAATCACCGTGTACAGGCGCTCTCCGGCCACTTCCATGGGCGATAAGGTAGCCTCCACGGGAAATTCCTCACCGTCGGCCCGGCGGGCGGTAAGCCCTTCGGGCGCCCAGAGCTGCTGATTGCTGATCCGGGTCGGTCGCACCGCCAGGCAATACCCTTTGAGTAGATTGCCGAAGCGTTTGGACAGTAGCCGCTCAAAGGGCTGGCCGATCACCTCGGCGGCCTTACAGCGGAATACTTTTTCAGCAGCGGCATTAAACAGGGTAATGTCCTGGGCAGCGTCGATGGTGATGATGGCGTCCATGGCGCTGGCCAGAATACCGGCTAGACGCTCCTCGCTATGGGCCAAGGCGGTGACGGCCCGCTGGCGCTCCAGCTCGGCCATGGCCCGGTTGGCAAAAATCCGCAAAATGGCCATACCCCGGAATTCCTTGACCATCTCCTGGTCATGGTAGACCGCCAGATGGCCCAGCTTTTCCCCGTCGCGACTGACCAGCGGGACGCCAAAATAGCTTTCGATACCCCGCTCCGCCAGTTCCGGCTCCCCGGGAAACAGGCGATGAACCCGGCGTGTATAGTAGACCGTCTCCCCCCGGCAGACCACTTCGCAGGGCGTGCCGGTCAGGTCGTATTCGATGTTGTCCAGAAAGGCCCCGTCGGCCCAGAAGGCCAGGGTCTGAACCCGCGTTCGGTTCTCCAGCAACTCCGCCACAAAGGCGTATTTCACGCCCAAGGCCACGGCCAGTTCCCGGACCAGGGAATTGAAAAACCGCTCGCCGGTATGGGCCGCCGTGCCTTCCATGATGGCTTGCAGGGCCTGTTCCATGGTGTTGCGCTCCCTTGCCCCCCGGGACACCAGCACCAGCAAGGTAGACCCGTCCGCCAATAGCGGCGAGGCGGACGTCTCCGCTGCCAGAGCCGACCCGGAACAGCTCCGGCAGGTCAACCCGGCGCTCCAAGCATGGCCCTCGCCCATGGCGGTATCCACCAGTCGTTGCCACTCCCCCTGCTGGTCTGGGTACAGGGCGGAGACCGATAGCCCCAGCAATTGTTCCCGGCTGTAGCCCAGATTCAGGCAGGCTCGGGGATTGGCTTCAACGATGCGGTCCCGCTCGGGGTCGATGATCAGAATGACGTCCCCGCAATGTTCAAAGATGGCGCGAAACCGGCTTTCGTCCCGCCACCCCGTCCGGGCCGCAGCGCGGCTCTCGCTTGTGTTGCCCATGCATCACCTCTGTCGGTCTTGCCCCACGGCCCAGGTCGGCTTGCTCTGGTATCGACGGTAATATAGGCCAGGCCGGGGTTACCATACCATCACGGCCCGGCCAACCCATGCTGTTTTGGCATTCTCTTTGGTTGGACGTATTCGTTACGCAGCTGTTGGGCTTTTGCCGTTAGTCTCTAGCCGGTCCCCTGATCGGACCGAGATCCGGCGCCAGCAACAGTAGCGTCAGCAAGGCCGACCGTTCCACCAGCCGGGCCACCGCCACCGATTCCACCTGGGCATGGAAATCGTCGTTCACCGCCCCCAGTCCGTCCAAAGTGGCGGTATGTTGCCCGGCCAGATTGGCGTCGGTAGCGACGGCGCCAGCGGCTTCTTGGAGAGTCAGGCCCAGGGCCGTTCCTTGTTTTCTGGCCTGCTCCCACAGGGCCGCCGTGGCGGGCGTGCGCTCCAGGGGTGGGCGCACCATGGCGCCGGTGACCACTAGCTCCAGCCCCGCAGCCTGGGCAATCAGGCTCTTGAGGGCGGTCTCGATACGGTGAGCGGCGGCGGCGTCGGGCGCCAGCACGTCCACGCTGGCCCGGGCCGCAGGGGCGGCGACGCCGGGTTTGAGACCGGTATCCAGGGAGACCACGTCCACACTCACCCCCTGGGCCGGAGCGTTGAGGGCGAATACGGCTTGCACGGCCCGGGACAATTCGGCCACCGCAGCGCCGGGATCAGCGCCGGGCAGGGACCGGACAGTCAGGGTGTAGCGACCGCTACCCTTGCGGGAGGTTTTCAGTCGACCCTCGGCTCCCAAGGGGGGTTTTAGCACATAGGCCCGGTGGGCGATGCGGGCCAGGCGGCAAATGGCCGGGGCCGACTCCCGGCTGCCCACGGTGGCGTCGCTATTGATGAATACCACGGGGGTCAAGGGTGGCGTCAAGTCCAGGGCTTGCAGGGTTTTGAGGGCGAATACCAGTTGCGCCAAGCCGCCTTTCATATCCCCTGCTCCAGGACCATAGAGCCGCCCTTGCTGGCGTTGTTCCGGCGCCCGGCTGGATCGGAGCGTATCCACATGGCCCAGCAGCAATTGTAAAGGGCGGCCCCGTTTCCGGGATCTGGGGTAGGCCACGAGCTGACCGGCGGAGAACCGTCCTGGTAGACGGCGGACGCCAAAGCCCAGCCCGCTCAAGGCCATGGCCAAATGCTTTAGCATGGCGTCCTGGCCGGCAGCGTCGGCGGCGTGAGAATTCAGGGCGATCAGTTCTTCCAGTAGACCCGCCAGGGCCTGGTCCTGGCCCTGTAAATAATCCAATACCCGAGCAGCGATGGACACTAGCGCCTGAACCCTATGGGATAGGGGAAATGCTGGCTGTGGTCTATGGCGGCGAACCGGCCCGGATGCAGATAGGCTAGCAATGGGGCTTGGTGAATCAGCTCATTGTCCCCTCGGTCGGGATCGCGCAGGGCGTCCGGGTGAACGTAGGCGGCGGCGATACGGCCGATCAGTAGGGTATTCGACCCCAGATCGCCCACCACTTTTTCCAGTCGACATTCCAGCCAAAAATAGCACTCCGCCACTAACACCCCGTCCACGGTCTGGGCGGGAAACACCTCCAGGGCGGCCAGGTCTGGCTTGTGGAGGGGGTCACAGCGGGGAGCGGCGGCCAGACTGGCTTGGACCACTTGTCCGGGTCGAGGATAGCTGACGGTGAAACACCGGTCTCGGACGGCGTTGCGATAGGTGCCATGGGCGGGGGAACAGATAAAGCCGAACCAATTGTCCCAGCCCATGGGCATGGCCATGTGCCGGGGCGCCAGGTTGTGACCGCCATCGGCTTCCCGAGTGCCAATCAGCACCAGAGGGAAGACACCGAAACTGCGATCCCAGACAGGCTCATCCAAGGGCAGAGTGACTAGTCCTTGAGGCATCGCCATAGTCGCTTCCTCCTCGCCTGCGCGATGTTGTAGCGGAAGGGCGTAATAACGGTATGATTTAAGGATGTAACACGGGCCAGACTAAGGGTCAATTCCCCAGCGACGCAGGTCGCGGCGCGGGGATCGGAGGCCGGGCGGGAGATGTGGAGCGGCGCTTGCTCAGCCGGAGACAGCAGGCGTGGTGGCCGGATGCCGGATGGCGGCGATCAGTCGGTCTTCAAGGTCAATGCGATTGGCCAATTGTTCGCCCAAATGAGACAAGTCGTTGCACAACCCATCCAAGATCCGGCAATGCTCGGCGGTATCATAGCGGTCGTTGAAGGCAATGGCTTGTTCGGTGGTCTCGGCGATGCGGGGAAAAAGCTCCCGGGCCATGGTCTTGATGCGCTGGCAATGCTTCGAGTCGGAGCTTGACTCATCAAGGCACTGATAGACTTCGAAGTGCCCGAGGGCCACATAGTCCACCAGCACCTGGCAAAAGCGCTGTAACACGGGTTGCACTCGCTTGGCCTCCCGGTAAGGCTTCAACTCCGCCAGACGAGACAGCAGCACCAACATTTGCTGGCGTTCCGCTAACAGCTTAGCTATTAGATCTGGAATCGATTTGCTATGGACGCCGTCAGGCTTCGATTGATCGCTCATCCGGGTATCCTCTTGTGGGTATTAGTCAGTCTTATTGTTACTATTAATTTTCCGCATCCATCCTAAACAGGACCTCAAGGCATTACCAGTCTTGACATTCGTGGCTGCGGGGAGTAGGAACCCTGCACTCAATGCCCGGAGGCCATCAAGCCACTTGGGTGACCTGGTCCCGTAAATACACCGGCAGGGCCAGTTCAGGGGCCAGGGCCTCGCCCCTCTGATAGGCCAGCGCCCCCAGGGTGGCTACGTCCCAAGCCCGAGGATAGACCTTCCCCTGCCAGTGTTCTACTCCCAGGCGTGACCCCAACTCCGCGCCATAGGTGGCCCAGCCGCTACCAGCCCCCAGCCAGTCCCCTTCGCCGGTCGGCAGGGTCGGCAGGGCGTCGGGAGCGCGGACCCATTCCTCGCCCACCAATGCCACGCCTTGGCCCTCGGCCTGGTAAGCGCCGCAGTAGACCTCCCCCATGCGGGCGTCGATGGCCGCCACTACCCGGGACGCCTCGCACTCCCGCACCGCGCCTAGGGCGATGGCCGCCAGTGTGGACACCGGCACCACCGGCAACTCGGCGGCGAAGGCAATGCCCTGGGCCACCCCGGCGGCGATGCGCACCCCGGTAAAGGCGCCGGGACCGCGACCGAAGGCCAGGGCATCCAGTTGGCTGGGGTTGAGACCGGTCTCGGCCAGCACCTCCTCGATCATCAACAGGATCAGATCGGCGTGGCGGCGGGGAGCCAGTTCGTAGCACTCCACCACTTCATCGTCCACCAGCATGGCGGCTGAACAAGCTTCGGTCGCGGTATCCAAGGCCAGTAGTTTCACGAGGGTAACTCCATCAGTTGGAAGAAGCGGCGGGACGGGGGTCCGGGTGGTGTTCCAGCTCGAAAAACTGTTGCACCCGTTCCAGGCGACGGGTGCGGGTCATGGCCGGCAAGCTATCCAAAAATAACCGGCCATAGGGTTTGGTGAGCAACCGGGGATCGCAGAGCATCAGTACGCCCCGGTCATCCACATCCCGAATCAGCCTACCCACCCCCTGCTTGAGGGCGATGACAGCGGCCGGGACTTGGTGGTCTAAAAACGGATTGCCTCCTCGGCGGCGCAGGGCATCGATGCGGGCAGCCAGCACCGGGTCTCCGGGGGAGGCGAAGGGCAGCTTGTCGATGATGACACAGGACAGGGCCGGGCCTCGCACGTCTACCCCCTCCCAAAAACTGCCGGTGCCCAGAAGCACGGCGTTGCCCAGCCGCCGGAACCGCTCCAACAGCTCTCCCCGGGGCAGTCCACCCTGTACTAGCAGTGGGTAGTCCAACCGTCCGTCCAGTAAAGCGGCGGCCTCCCGTAGCGCCCGGTAGCTAGTGAACAGCATAAACGCCCGGCCGCGGCTGGCCTCCAGCACCGGCAGGGCCGCCTCCACCACCGCTCGGGTGAAGTGGTCGGCTGTCGGGTTTGGGAGCGCCTCGGGATGATACAGTAGGGCGTTGCGGGGAAAATCAAAGGGGCTATCCAGGCGCAGGGTTTCGGGTTCTCCTAACCCCAGGCCGGCAATAAAATGGGCAAAACTCTCGCCCACCGCCAGGGTCGCGGAAGTAAACACCCAAGCGTTCTGGCAGCGGGCCATATGGTCCCGAAAGGTCGGCCCCACGTCCAAGGGGGTCAGATTCAGGAAAAAACCCCTGCCCCGGGTTTCCAGCCACTGCACATGCTCCCCATCCGGCGCGGCGGTCAGTTGTTCCAGGCGTTCCTGTAGATCCTTGCAGCGCCGGGCGCAGGTCTCCAGGCCCTTACCCCGAGGGGCCGCTGCGTCCAGGGCCTCCCCCAGGCGGTCCAGAGCCAGGGCCAGGGCCTGACAGGACTCGGCCACGGTCGGCTCCCCGGCTAGATCCGCCCAGGGCAGACGCCGAGACGGCTCCCCCAAGCTTAGACGCAAGGCTGCTGCGGCCCGCTCTAGGCCCAAGGCCCGCTCACCTAGCTCGGCGTCATCCCCGGCGTCCCGAGATTGCTCCACTTGGCTGTCCCGGGCCAGGTCTAGCAGTTGCCGACCGCTCAGGGACAGACCGAAGAACTGCCCGGCCACCTCGGCCAGTTGGTGCGCCTCGTCCAGAATCACCACGTCGGCCCCTGGCAGCAGTTCGGCGAAACCCTGCTCCCGCAAGACCAAATCGGCGAATAATAAATGATGGTTGATGACCAACAAGTCCGCTTCCAGGGCGCGGCGGCGGGCCTTGACCACATGGCAGTCCTGA
The DNA here is from genome assembly GCA_964597315.1 of uncultured Candidatus Competibacteraceae bacterium. GTDB lineage: Bacteria > Pseudomonadota > Gammaproteobacteria > Competibacterales > Competibacteraceae > CAZQXD01. The sequence goes on along the minus strand of CAZQXD010000023.1, from coordinate 20,563 downwards.
ATGTGAGGGCACTCGCCCCCCAGGCAATTGTCGGTGGTGGAAGTCACCTGACGCCAGATGGGGGAATCTTCGGCCACCTCGGCCACCTCGGCCACGTCGCCGTTGACGGTCTGCTCGGCCCAGGCCCACACCTGGTGCAGTTCCGACACCAACTGGCGGTTCTTGAGGCGTCCCGCCGCCAGGGTGGCGTGGAGCCGATGCAGGCACAAGTAATTGGAGCGTCCCTTGAGCAAGGCTACCTGGCTAGACAGGCCTAGGGCGGTGCGCACCACCGGCAGGTCCTTATGGAATAGCTGGTCCTGGAGATTGCGGGTGCCGGTGGAGATGATCACCTTGGCCCCGGACAGCAAGGCCGGCGCCAGATAAGCATAGGTTTTGCCCGTACCGGTGCCAGCCTCGGCCACCAGCACCCCGCCCGTGTCCAGAATACGGCCTACGGCCGCGCACAAGGTCTGCTGCTGGACCCGGGGGGCGAAACCCGGCACATGGGCCGCCAGGGGGCCGTCCGGCCCTAGCAGTTCCGTGTACATAGGTCCCTAACGGCTGCCGCGCTCCAGGACCACCGCCTGGGCCTCGGCGGCGTCGGCCCCGCCGCTGTCCCCACCGGCCCGGCGGGCGGCGGCAATCAACCGCCAGTTGCGAGCCCGCAAACCGTTGTCGTTGGCGGCCAGGCTATTGGACTTGCTGGCCAGGGATTCGGCCTGGGCGTAGTCCCCCTGATGTAGCCGAATCTGCCCCAGATCATGCCAGATACCGGCGTTGCGGGACTCGATCCGTAAGGCCCGTTCCAGGGCGGCGGCGGCCTTATCCAGCTCCTTGGCGCCCACGTGCTGGGCGGCGCTGTCCAGGAGCGCCACCACCGCCGGGTTACCCTGAGTGTTGATCTGGGCGGGGGGCGCTTGCACGGGATCCGTCGCCGCCGAGGCGTCTAGATCCGGGATTAGCGTCTCGGGGGCTTGAGCGGTCGGGGGCAGGGGCGAGGGCGACTGGCTGTACTCCCGGGGCACGATTGGCTCGGGGCGTAGCAGGGGCTGCACTTCCACCGGGGTGGGCGGCGGCGCAACGACCACCGGGGGAATGCTGCGATCCTCCACTGGGGCGCCGCCAAAGGGACTGGGAGGGGTGGCGCAACCACTCAACCACCCTAGGGCCAGGGGTACGAAATATAAAACGTTAGCGGCTTTCATTGTTCCTCAACCTGTTGAAAAAGTCGCTTACCTCACGACCCCGGGATTCGGTCACCACCGGGGGTGATGGCGGCGGCGTGGCGTTGGGAAAACTCTCCCCGGCGTAGCCCGGCGGGGGCTGGTAGACGGCACTGCATGGGGCCAGGTCGCGGGGGGCGGAGCCAGCGATAAACGGCATGGGCACCGCATCCTGACAGCGATCATCCGCCAGCAATCCGGTGGCCGGGTCGATCAAGACGGTCTGGATGCCCGGGGGGGGTGACAATTCCAAAGGCTCCAGGGACAGGTCTTTCATAACGTCCATCCACACCCGCAGGGCGCCGCTGGAACCGCTCAGACCAGCCGGTTTGAAATCGTCCCGTCCCAGCCAGACCACGGCCATGCGGTTGCCGCTAAAGCCGGCGAACCAACTGTCCCGTAGATCATCCGTGGTGCCGGTCTTGCCGGCAATATTGAATTTTCTGGAAATCTTCTGGCTCATGGCCGCAGCCGTGCCCTTGCTCACCACTTTCTGCATGGCTCGGGTAATCAGATAGGCCGGACCCGGTTCGATGACTTTTTTGACGCTCAAGGCGTAACGCTCCAGGGGCTGGCCATCGGCGGTCGTTACATCGCGAATCACGCGCAAGGGCACACGGAATCCGCCGCTGGCGAAAGTCTCGTAGAGCTGGGCAATTTCCAGGGGGGACATATCCGCCGCCCCCAGGGCCAGGGACGGGAAAGCCGGCAGGTCGCGCTGGATACCCAGCCGATTCAGGGTCTGAACGATCCGGGCCGGGTCCAGGTCCAGGGCGATGCGGGCCGTGGGGACATTATAAGAATAGGCCAGCGCGTCTTCTAGCAACACCTGGCCATGATAGGACTTGCTGTAGTTCTGGGGCGACCAGACTTTACCGCCGATGCGGTGGTTTAGAGGCGTGTCGTCAAGCAGCGAGGCCAGGGTGTAGATCCGGGGAAATTCCAAGGCGGTCAGGAATACCGCCGGCTTGAGCAGCGACCCTACCGGTCGACGGGCATCCAACACCCGGTTAAAGCCGGCCAGTTGCACATCCCGTCCCCCCACTAGAGCCAGCACCTCGCCATTCTGGGAATCCACAACCACCACCGCCGCCTGCAAGCTGCCCGCCTCCACCTCCCGGTGGCGGCTCTCTAGGACCGGCAGGGCATCGGTCACGGCGTCTTCCACATGGGCTTGGCTGGTGGGGTCCAGGGTGGTGAAAATCCGCAGCCCCTCGGTGGTGAGATCCTCCTCCCGGTAGTCTTCTTTGAGTTGGCGCTGCACCAGTTCCAAAAAAGCCGGGTAGCGGGTAATGCCCCCGGAGGGTTTGGCCGCTACCCCCAGAGGCTTGGTCTTGGCGGTTTCGGCGTCCTCCCGACTGATCAGCCCCTGGGCGACCATCACGTCCAGCACCAAGGCCCGGCGCTCCGTGGCCCGTTGGGGGTGGCGGCGGGGGTCATACAGGGATGGTCCCTTCACCAACCCCACCAGCAAGGCCACATGATGGAGGTTCAGTTCGGCTAGGGGCCGACCGAAATAAAACCAACTGGCCAATCCTAAACCGTGAATGGCGCGGTTGCCGTCCTGCCCCAGATACACTTCGTTGGCATAGGCTTCCAGGATCTCGTCTTTGTCGTAGTGCCAGTCCAGCAGCAAGGCCATGATGATTTCGTTGAGCTTGCGGCGCAGGGTGCGTTCGTTGCTCAGAAAGTAGTTCTTCACCAACTGCTGGGTCAGGGTGCTGCCCCCCTGAACCGTGCGGCCCGCCCGCAGATTAGCCACAAAGGCCCGGAAAATGCCCTTTAGGTCAATGCCGTGGTGTTCGTGGAATTTGCGGTCCTCCACGGCGATCAGGGCATCTACCAAAACCGAGGGGATGCCTTCCCGGCGCACCAGGATGCGGTCCTCGTTATGGGAGGGGTAAATGCCAGCGATCTCCAGAGGCTCCAGGCGCAGCAGACCCGAATCTAAGGAGCCGTCCAGGGTAGCCAAGCTGCGCACCTTACCCTGACCAAACGTCATCCGCACCAGCCGGGGTTCTTCGGCGCCGTCCCAGAAGGTGAAGCGCCGAGTGTATAGGTCGATGACATTTCCCTGGCGGGCGAAAGTCCCGGGGCCGACCGGCTGGTCCACAGGCCGGTAGCTGAGCAACCTCAGTTGCTGGGCCAGGTTATCCGGGTCCAGGGCCAGTCCGGCGTATATTTCCAGGGGCCGGGCGTACACCCGGGCCGGCAGCGCCCAGCGCTTACCCTCAAACTGCTCCCGGATGGTGTTGTCCAGATGAACCACATAACCCGCGAAGGTCATGGCGGCCAATACCAGGCCACCCAGCAGCAAAAAGCCCAGGGCCACGGAAACGGCCTTGAGGGCGCCGCCCTTGGAAGGCGTCTTGTGCTGGGAGCGGCCGCTTCCACGGGTGGGACGGGTTCGGGAGTTTTTATCGGTCATGATGTGGACGGCGCGGTTCCCGGCGTGGGGAGTCGCTGCCTTGGGACCTCATAAGCGTCTGGACTGTGGTTGCGAGACCGCGGATTCTATCATCTTGGGCGGGAAAAGGCTGTCTTGCGCGGCGCCGGTGCGGGTTAGGATAATACCGTCCGGGAACTTGCCGTTCATCTCGCGCTCACTCCTAGAACATTCCCACGGACATATCCATGCCAGCCAGCGATACCCCATCCGAACGCCAGCAGCGCCTGCTTCAGGCGCTGCTGGACCCCGCCGCCTATTCCCATCCGGCGGTTGGCGTGGCGCATCTGGAAACCCATATCTCCCATATATTGCTGGCCGGGGACTACGCCTACAAGATCAAAAAACCCCTGAACCTGGGCTTTTTGGATTTTACCACCCTGGCCCGCCGGGAGGCCGCCTGCCGGGATGAACTGCGCCTCAATCACCGCACCGCCCCCGAATTGTATCTGGACTGCCCACCCATCACCGGCAAGCCGGATTCGCCACGCTTTGGCGGTAGCGGTCCGGTGCTGGAATGGGCCGTGCGGATGCGCCGCTTCGATCAGGACGCGCTGTTGGACCGGCGGCTGACGGCGGGTCGGGTGACGGCGGCGGAGTTGGACGTCCTGGCAACCCTGCTGGCGGGTTTTCACGCCGCTGCCACCAAAGCCGGAGCGAATAGCCGCTTCGGTGCGCCAGAGGCGGTGCTAGCCCCGGCCCTGGACAACTTTGCCGAATTGGACCGACGCCTGGAAGCGCCCGCCGACCGAAACCTGGCGGTCGATCTGGAGAGCTGGACCCGGGCTACGTTCGAGCGCCTAGCGCCGGTGTTTCGCGCCCGCAAGGCCGGCGGCTGGGTGCGGGAGTGCCACGGCGACCTACACCTGGGCAATATCGTTCTCAGCAACGACCGACCGGTCCCCTTCGATTGTATCGAGTTCAATGAGGACCTGCGCTGGATCGACGTGATGGCCGATCTGGGCTTTCTGCTCATGGACCTGCGCCACCGCCAAGCCCCGAGCGCCGCCCGGCGGCTGCTCAATGTCTATCTGGAACACGGAGGCGATTACGCCGGCCTGGAAGTGCTGCCCTTTTATCAGGTTTACCGGGCCATAGTGCGGGCCAAGATCGCCGCCATCCGCCTGGCTCAGGGGGATTTGCCCACCGAGAAGCGGGACGCGACGCGGGACGAGGTTCGGGCATACCTGGAACTGGCCAAGGCGTTCACCCGACCACCCCAGCCGTTTATGCTCATCACCCACGGCCTGTCCGGTTCCGGCAAGTCCTGGCACAGCGGTCAATTACTGGAATCCCTGGATGCGGTGCGGCTGCGCTCCGATGTGGAACGCAAGCGCCTGCATGGATTGCCTTCCCTGGCCGACAGCGGTTCGGCCCCGGATGAAGGTCTGTACACTCCCCAGTCCACGGCGCACACCTATGGACGGCTGGCGGAACTGGCCGATACGGTGCTGGGGGCCGACTGGCCGGTGCTGGTGGACGCCACTTTTCTGGAGGCGCGGCAACGAACCCTATTTCGCCATCTGGCCGAGCGCCGGGGGCTGCCCTTTGTATTGCTGGCCTGCCGGGCCGACCCGGACACCCTGCGTCAGCGGGTGCGGGAACGCCGGGACCGGGGAAATGACGCCGCCGAGGCGGACGGGACGATTCTAGAACGCCAACTGCAAGGCTATCGGCCCCCGGATGAGTCCGAACACCCCCTGTGGGCCGACGATGATCCCCAGAAAGTCATGGCGGCCCTGCTGGCGCGACTGCGGGGGTGATCCTGGACAGCCGCCGCCTATACTTTTCGAGATGCGATAACAACGCGGACAACGATTACATGCCACCAGAACCGCTCCCCAAAGGGAATTTTACCAGGCTATTCGGCCTGTTGCTGTTGGCCGCCTGTCTATCGGGCGTGTCCCAAGCCCAGCCAGCGGAGGGAAAACCCCTTAAAGTCTCCATCAACGGCCTGGAAGGGCGGTCGCTAGACAATGTCCGGCTGTATCTAGGCATCTGGAAGATGAACGACGCACCGGTCGCCAACCCGGTGCGGTTGCGGTTTTTCCATAACCGGGCCGAGGAGGAAATCCGCCGCGCCTTGCAACCCTTCGGTCTCTACCGTCCGGTCATTGAGTCCGACCTAAAAGAGACACCGACGGTCTGGGAGGCTCACTACACCGTCAGCCCTGGAGACCCGGTGCGCATCACCGAACTGGAGGTGCAGATAGAGGGGGACGGGCGGGATGATCCCGTCTATCAACGACTCCTGGACAGCCTGCCCCTGGCCCAGGGCCAGGTACTGGAACACCCCCGCTACCAGGACATCAAGGCAGCCTTGCAGAACATCGCCGCCGAGCGGGGCTATTTCGACGCCCGCCTGAAAGTCAGCCGGGCGGTGGTGAATATGCAGTCCTACCAAGCCATGATCACCATCCACTTTGACACCGGCCCCCGCTACAGCCTGGGCCAGGTGTCTTTTCAGCAGGACGCCCTGGACCCGAAGTTCCTAGACCGCTATCGGGACTTCCAACCCGGCGATCCCTATGAGGTGGACAAGCTTTTGAGCCTGCAAAGCGATCTCATCAATAGCGAGTATTTCGACCAGGTGGAGGTGCAGGCGTCCCCGGATCGGGCCGAGGACCTAACCCTGCCTGTGGAGGTGCTATTGGAACCTCGCAAGCCCCGCAAATACATCGCCGGCATCGGCTATGGCACCGACACCGGCGTCCGGGGGCGGCTGGGAGTGGAGGGCCGCTATGTGAACCGCCAGGGTCATCGCTACCGCATCGACCTACTGGCCTCTCAGATCAAATACGGGCTGGCCGGGGAGTACACCATTCCCGGCGCCGATCCTCGCACCGACCGCTTCGGCATCCGTTTGAGCCACACCGAAGAGGATTCCGACACCAAGACCGCCGCCACCACCATCCTGGGCTTCACCAAGCAAAGCCAGCTCGGTCCATGGCTGCAAGTGCTATCCCTGGATTATCTCTATGAGACTTTCGAGTTCAGCGGCGAGGAGCAGACCACCACCCTGCTCATTCCCGGCGCCGAGTGGAGCCGGGTGGACGCCAAGGACCGGTTGTACGCCCGGGACGGCAGCCGCCTGAGCCTGGGGATCAAGGGAGCCTACGAGGGGCTGCTATCGGATGTCACCTTCACCCAAGGCACGGTTAACGGCAAATGGATAAAATCCATCGGCGCGGATGGCCGGTTCATCGCCCGGGGCCAGTTCGGAGCTACCCTGATTTCCGGGGGCTTTGACAAACTGCCCGCCTCTTTGCGCTTCTTCGCCGGGGGCGACCGCAGTGTGCGGGGCTACTCCCTGGACAGCATCGGTCCCCGGGACGCCGACGACGAGGTGGTCGGGGCCAAATACCTGACCGTGGGTTCAGTGGAATACGATCATAGCGTCCGAGAAAACTGGAGCGTAGCCGCTTTCGTGGACGCCGGCGACGCCTTCGACGACGAGGCCCCGGACCTGAAGTTCGGCGCCGGACTCGGGGTGCGCTGGCTATCCCCGGTAGGGCCGGTGCGGGTGGACCTGGCCCATGGCTTCAACGAACCGGGCGACGCTATTCGCCTGCACCTGACCATAGGGCCGGACTTATGAGCGCCCGCCTGCCGATTGTGCTGCTGCTGGCCCTGTTCTGGCTACCGGTCTCTCCTGCCCAAGCCCTGTTCGGCATCACTCCCGGCAAGACCACCCAATGGATCGTGGACAAGGTCAACGACTTCCTGCCCGGGGAACTGACTTACGGCGCTATCGAAGGTCCACTGGCCGGGCCGATCCGCTTTACCGACCTGCGGTACCGGGACGGGGAGCTGGATGTGGCCTTCCAGGTGCTGGAGCTGGACTGGAGCCTAGCCCGGCTGCTGCTGGCGGATGTACGTATCCAGCGGGTGTTTGCCCGGGGGGTGGTGGTGCGTCTGCCCACCCCGGCGCCGGACACCGAGCCGGAGCCTGCCCAGGGACCGGCGTTGCCGGATATCACCCTGCCCGTGGATATCCAGATCCAGGACCTGGATATCGCCGGGGTGACTATTCACCCCCCTGCCGGGGAGAGCCTGGTCATCGACGCCCTGAAGGCGCGGATTTACACCGAAGATGACGCCTTCGTCGTGGATACCCTGACCCTGAAGGCCAGCCAGCCTCAAGCCGGGTTGGACCTCAAGGGGCGGATCAAGCCGGTGGGTCCCTGGCCCCTGGACTTGGACATAGGCTGGAATTACACCGATCCCCGGGCCGGAGCGGTGTCCGGGCAGGGCCGGATCGCCGGTGAATTGCGTAATGATTTTCAACTCGGCCAGACCCTGTCCGGGGCGGTGGCGGCGGTTCTGGAGGCCAAAGCCAGCCAAGTCTTCCAACAACCGACCTGGGACGCCCGCCTGGAGATCAGTCGCCTGGACATGGGCCTGCTGGACCCCCAGTTAGCCGACGCCCACCTGACCGGGCAACTGGTCACCCGGGGCAGCCCCGAGGATTTCCAGGCCGATGGCCAGTTTGCCGCTACCCTGCCCGAACTGGGCCAAACCCGGGCGGTGCTGTCCGCCGTCGGCAGCCGGGAGGCTATTCGTGTCGATGAACTGAGCCTGAGCGCCGCCGACAGCCCCCTGTCCCTCCAGGCCAGCGCCGACCTGGACCTGGTCCAGCGAACTGTGGACGCCCAGGGCCGCTGGCAGGCCCTGGCCTGGCCGCTGGTCGGCGAACCCCAAATCCAAAGCCCCACTGGCCAGTTCAGCGCCACCGGTACTTTCCAGGACTATCGGGCCGAGTTGGAGGCCGCCCTGGAAGGCCGGGACTTCGGCCGACTGGCGGCCCGGCTCAAGGCCCAGGGCAGCGACCAACAGGTCCAGGTCACGGAACTGTCCCTCGTCGACCCCCAGGGCGAACTGGCTTTGGACCTGACGGGCCGGCTGGCCTTCGCCGATCTGCGCTTCCAGGCCCAGGGCCAGTGGGCGGCCCTGGCCTGGCCCCTCGCCGGTGAGCCTCAAGTGCAAAGCCCCCAAGGCCGGTTCAGCGCCACCGGCACCCCCCAGGATTACCGGGCCAGCGTCCAGGCGGCGGTGAGCGGCGCCCAATTCGGCCAAGTGGACGCCGACCTGGAAGCCCAAGGCAGCGACCAGCGCATCACTCTCGGGCGCATCCATCTCACCAACCCCGACCGCAAGCTAGACCTGACCGCCCAGGGAGAGTTGGGTTTCGCAGACCTGGCGTTCCAGGCCCAGGGACAATGGCGGACCCTGACCTGGCCCCTGGTAGGGGAACCCCAGATCCGGAGCGACGACGGCCAGTTCAGCGCCTCCGGCACGCCCCAGGACTATCAGGCCCGGCTACAAGCCGCCTTGGAGAGCGCCGAGTTCGGCACGGTCAATGCCCGGGCGGCGGCCGCCGGTAGCGATCAGCGGCTACGGGTATCGGAACTGTCCCTGAGCGCCCCAGAGGGGGACTTGTCCCTGGACGCCCAAGGGGAATTCAGCTTAGTGGATCAGTCCTTCGACGCCACCGGTCAATGGCGGTCCCTGGTCTGGCCCCTGGTGGGGGAACCCCAAGTGCAAAGCCCCGAGGGCCGCTTCCAAGCCAAGGGCCGCTTCGAGGATTACACCTTCACCCTGAACACCCTGGTAAAGGGACCGGCCATTCCCGAGGGCCGCTGGGCCTTGGAGGGCCAGGGCAGCGACCAGGCCCTGGAGCGGTTTCAGCTCACCGGCCAGGTGCTGGGGGGAGAGGTCCGGGGCCAGGCCAGCGCCCGCTGGCAACCTGGGGTGAGCTGGCAGGCGGAACTTGGAGCCACTGGCCTGAACCCCAGCCAACAATGGCCGGAAGCCCCCAACGCCCTGACCTTTAAGGCCCTAAGCCAGGGCAGCCTGGGGGAGCGGCTCCAGGCCACGGCCCAACTGACCGAACTGTCCGGCGCCTTGCGGGGCCAGCCCCTGGACGGTCGGGCGGAGCTGGCCGTGGATGGCGATGACCTGGCCATCAAGGTGCTGCGACTGCGAGCCGGGGAGGCCCGGCTCGACGCCTCCGGCACCCTCCAGGACACCTGGGATCTGGCCTGGGAGCTGAACATCCCCAAATTGGGCAATCTGCTGCCCGCAGCCTCCGGTACGCTCCAAGGCTCTGGCGCAGTGCGGGGTCCTCGGGCCCAACCGGCCGTGGAACTCAAGCTGTCCGGGGACGAACTGGCTGTGGGCGAGACCCAGATCAGCCAGTTGCGAGGCCAGGCCCTGGTGGATGCCGCTGGCAACACCCCCTCGCGGCTGGATGTCAGCGCCACTGAGCTGGTGCTGGGGGGCCAGCCCTGGCGGACCCTGACCCTGAAAGGGAATGGCACGCCGTCCCGGCACGACCTGGCCGTCACTCTGAACGGAGACCCCGCCCGCCTGGAACTGGGGCTGGACGGGGGACTGGAGGGGGACATCTGGCGGGGCGTCCTGAACCGCCTGGCGGCCCTGGGCACGGCGGCCGGGGATTGGTCCCTAACCTCTCCCGCCGCTCTGAGCGTCTCGGCGCAACAGGCCACCGCCCAGGCCGTGTGCCTGGCCAGTCGGCCTAGCCAAGTCTGCGTGGAGGGGGGCTGGTCGGCCGCCGCCGGAGCCAAGGGCGAGTTGTCTTTATCCCAACTGGACCTGGCCCGCTTCGAGACGCTGCTGCCCGAGAACGTGGGCCTGGACGTGATCCTGAGCGGCACGGCCAGGGGCGAGTCCAGCCCGGCCGGGCGAATCAGCGCCCAAGGGGATTTTGGTCTCAGCCCCGGCAATTTACGACTGATCAGTAGCAGCGGCCCGGTGACCGTGCGCTTGGGGGGAGGCAGTGTGAACGCCCGGATTGAGGACACCGCCGCCACCGGTAAGCTGACCCTGGATCTGGGGGGCTTGGGCCAGGTTGATGCGGATCTGGCGGTGCGGGAACTGGGCCAGGCCAACCGTCTTAACGGCTCGGTAAACGCCCGAATCGACGACCTGGCCCTGGTGTCGGCCTTTGTGCCCCAGGTGGCCAATACCGAGGGTCGGCTGCTGGCCGACCTGCAACTGGGCGGCACCCTGCCGGTGCCGGTCATCAAGGGTGAACTGCGGGTGGTGGACGCCGCCGCCGATCTGCCCGACACTGGCACCCGGGTACACAATGTACAACTGGGCGTCGTGGCCGACGGCTCCGGCCCCTTAACCCTCGGCGGGTCCGCCGAATCCGGGGCCGGCAAGCTGACTCTGGACGGCCTGCTCGACCCGGCCGGGCCGCGCCTGGATCTGAACATCGTGGGCGAGAACTTCGAGGCCATGGCCACCCAGGAAATCCAGGTGATCATCGCCCCGGATCTGAGCATCCGGCTGGCCGATGGGGACTTGCGGGTTCAGGGGGAGGTAAAGGTGCCCAAGGCCCTGATCAGTCCACCGGACATCAGCTCCGGGGTGGCGGTGTCCGATGATGTGGTCATCGTCAATGATCCGAACATGCCTCCGGAGCAACCGGAAGCCACCCAAAACCCGGAACAGCCCGCCGGGCTGGACCTCTTCGCCAGCGTACGGGTGACCCTGGGCGACGATGTGCGGGTGGAGGCCGCTGGCTTCAAGGGCAAGCTGGACGGTAGCCTGCTGGTGGAGCAAACCCCCCAGCTCGCCCCCCGGGGGACGGGCGCTATTCAGGTGGAAACGGGGCAATACAAGGTCTACGGCCAGGAGCTGGATATCAATCGTGGCCGAGTACTGTTCAGCGGCGGCCCGGTGGACAATCCGGGCCTGGACCTGGAAGTGGCTAGGGACGTGGATGATGTCACCGCCGGGGTGCAGGTCACCGGCACGGTCAAAAACCCCCGGCTGCAACTGTATTCCGATCCCGTCATGCCCGATACCAGCATTCTGTCCTATCTGCTGTTCGGCCGCCCCCCAGACGCCCGCTCCGGCTCCGAAAGCGAGCTGCTCTATAAAGCCGCCGCCGCCATTGGGTTTAGCGGCGGTAATCTGGTGACCGAGCGCCTATCCGAAGCCTTCCAACTGGATACCTTCAAGTTCGAATCCGGGGATACTGTGGAGGAAGCCTCCCTGGTGGTGGGTAAGTACCTGTCCCCGGAATTGTACGTGAGCTACGGCATCGGCCTGTTCGAGGCGGTGAACACGTTTAACCTGCGCTATCAGCTCAGCAAGCGGCTGGTGTTCGAGTCCACCACCAGCGGCGAGAATAATAGCGCGGATTTGGTTTACACCATTGAACGCTGAGCGGCGCTCAGGCGTCCGCCAGCCGGTCCAGGCACGCCACCGCCTGATCCAGATCGCTGTAGCGGAACAGCAGACTTTGGCAGTTCTCGATCAGCCCGGCGGCGGTCTCGAAGCCGCGCAGTCCAATCATCTCATAGTTGAAGGAGTTGCCGGACAGCTTGAGAAATGCCCGTTCCCGGGTCAGGGGCTTCAGCCGAGCCTCGGCCCCGGCCTCGTATTTGGGGAATACCACCCAGCGGGCCGGTGCGGCTTCCAGGCCCCGGTCGATACTGGTCTGGGTCGGACGTAGATGGGCTACCGTGCCCTTGCGGGTTTTGGGAAAAGCCGGACCCATCACCGCTTGGTCATCAAAACCACGAATGACGGCGATGGACTCGTTTTTCAGGGGAATGGGCCGGGGCAGCGGCGCCACGGATAGGTCTTCTGGCTGCACCAGCCCGAACTCGTCGGACAGTAGCCGCCAGCCCCGCAGCATCAGAGCGGCGGTCAGGGTACTCTTGCCGGAACCGGGCCAGGCGGGCAACAGCAACACCCGACCGTGCTTTTCCACCGCCCCAGCGTGCAGCATCAGATACTGATTGGCACGGGTGGCCACGCACCAGTTCAAGCCCCACTCCAGAAACGGCAGAGCCGTATCCTCGGGAAAAGGCATAAACGGCTGTTGGCCGTCTACCTGTAACCGCACTTGGGGACGCCACCAACGACGCAACCCCCGCCCCCGGTACAGCCAGACATGGAAATCCGCAAAACCGTCGTCATGCTCCTGCACATAGGGACTGTAAACCCAATGTAACAGTTTGCTATTGGCGACGTCGCTGCGCACCCGTACAGTGAAGGGACCCAGGCGCAGGCACAGGCTGCCCCTACGTAGGCGGCGCCTGAACTCGCTGTGGTCCACGGTGGCGATGTTCACGAGGAATCCGGCTCAATCAGCCCCAGCTCATCCAGGCTGGTCAGCAAATCCGCGAGGAAATCTCGTAAGTCATTGTCCTGGGTTAAATTATGCTGGGTGGCCAGGCGTTGCTCCAATTCCGATGCGTACAGAGGCTCCCTGCCTAGCCAGTCCAAAACATCGGCGCCCAGGGTGTTGAGAAAATGGGTCTGGCCCGAGGCAGCGTTGAATAGTATGTATTCTTGATCCCAATGTCGCCAGTGGAAGAGGCAGGCGGGGTTGAGCCGCCAACGGCGGGATAGCGGTGAGATCATGTAAAATTATCGGTGACGGGAACGGCAAATACCCCCGCCCGTGCCGGGGCGGAACGTATAAAGCGGCATTCCCGAAGTTATGGATTGGAAACGAACGAACCCCAACAAGAACCCATGACCGGCTGTGCCTGGCCCCCACTCGGCAGGCTGTAGGACTGAACATTACCGCTATCGTCCACCAGCACCAGGGCTAGGTTGGCGTTGACGCCGCTGGTAATGGTCCAGTTGGCGTCCGGGGCAAACGCCGCATCCATTTCGCTCTGTTGGCCAAAGGTATAGCCCGTGGGGCCGCCATTCGCGGCAAACCGGTAAAACCATTGGCTGCTGCTGGGAGCGGAACTGTCCAGATAGACGATGATCTCATCGCCGGTGTTGATGTTCCTGTAAGTGCGGGTATCGACCCCTCTGCGCAGCCACTCTCCAGTGGCGTTTAGTTCGTTGGTTCCCCCGGCATTGTCGATCAGCAAATCAACTGCGGTGGGATCGGTATCAGGACGATTCTGTAGACACCGGGTCGGGGTGCTAGAGGCCGCCAGCGCTGCGCCACCGTTTAAGGTCAGCACGGCGGGCAAACCAAGCGCGGCGCCCTTGACCAGGCGGCGGCGGGCATCGGAAACGGACTTGTCCTGACGCCCGGTCGGCTCAATATCTGGGCGTCGGGAGGAAGCTCGTTGTTCGCTGCGATCAGCCATTATTGCCTTCTCCAAAAGTAATCAATCTCTTTCAGGCATTCTAAAGGATCGGCAACCGAATGCATAACCACACGATAGCCGCTCGTAGAAAGTGGAAAAATCTACCAAACCTCGCTGCAATAATCATTCCCGTGAAACAAATTCATATCTAAAATAAAGTTTTACAATCCATGACCCTCAGAGTACTCCCATCAGGCAGTGGGTATCTGTAAAATTAACTGACGCAGGCTGCGATGAAAATTCACAATTCTTCAATCATTGGCCATCACCAGCATTGTCTATCCACTCATCCGTCACGGACGCCTCATGGTCAACACTGTATTGTTGCGTGTCCTAGCCCAACCCCGGACACTCCTTCGGCTCAGCTTAAAAGAATGGGACACACTGCTGCCCCTGGCCCGGTATGCGGGGGTGCTGGGTAAGTTTCAACCTTGGCTCGCCCGGCGCCAGGCCCTGCCCGACGTTCCCTCCCGGGTGCTGCCACATCTGGAATCCGCCCGGATATTGGCCGATGATCGCGCCCGCCGAATCCAATGGGAAGTCAACCGGCTACGACGCGCCCTGGCGGATACCGGCCTGCCCTTGATCCTGTTAAAAGGCGCTGCCTACCACTTGGCGGAGTTGCCCTGCGCCTCTGGCAGGCTGGCCGCCGACGTGGACATACTGGTTTCCAAAGGCCGCTTGGCCGACGTGGAAGCCGCCCTTCGCGGCCATGGCTGGCTACCGGTCAAACTAGACGACTATGACCAGCAGTACTACCGCCGCTGGATGCACGAACTGCCGCCCATGCGCCACCGGCTACGGGGCACCGAGGTGGACATCCACCATACTCTCCTCCCCACCACCGCCCGACTCACCCCGGACCCGGCGGCGCTCATGGCGGCGGTCGTTCCCACGCGGGAGCCAGGAGTTTACGTCCCCTGCCCCGCCGATATGATCCTGCACAGCGCCGCCCACGCATTTTATGACGGCGATTTTGACAAGGGACTGCGGGATCTGGTGGATATACACGAACTGCTGGAGCATTTCGGCGCCACGCCGACGTTCTGGGAGGAGTTGCCGCGACGCGCCAAGCACATGGACCTGGAGCGGCCGCTGTTTTACGCTTTGCGCTATGCCCGCCGACTGCTCCATACCCCGCTGCCCGAATCCGTCGATGCGATCTTGGATACGGCGGGTCCCAACCGTCCGGTGCGCTGGTTGATGGACCGTCTGGTGATCCGCGCCCTGCTGGCCGGACCAGAACCCACGCCCACCGACGCCCTGGCCGGTTGGTTGTTATATGTGCGCTCCCATTGGCTGCGGATGCCGCCCCTGCTGCTGGCCCGGCATCTGCTGCACAAAGCCCTGCGGCGGACCCGGCTGGGAACGGCGGCGAACCAAACCGGCGCCTGAAGGTCAGTCCCAGGCAAGCAGAAGCGCCTTTAAATCCACTTGAGATTCGGCGTCACCGCTCTCTAGGAGAACCGCTATGTATCGTATGTTGGCAACATGGCCCGCCGCCCTGCTGGGCGCTTTTTGGTGGGGGACTGCGGCGGGCGCCTCGTCGTTCCCTGAGTTTACCGAGTTGGTGGAACGCTACGGCCCCGCCGTGGTCAGCATCGACGTTGAAGCCGAGGACCGTCTGGGTCCATCGCCACGGGACCTGCCGTTTCCTTCGCCGGATGACCAGGACAATCCCTTTTACGAGTATTTCAAGCGCTTTTTCGATCAGTTGCCCGAGCGCGCGCCCCGCAACCGTCCCCAGTTCTCGAAGGGGTCGGGTTTCATCATCTCCAATGATGGCTATATCCTGACCAACGCCCATGTCATTGAGGGCGGCGGACAAATCCGAGTCGGCTTGCAGGATCAAACCCAGTTTACGGCCGAAGTGGTGGGCGTTGATCCTCGTACCGATGTGGCCATGCTCAAGATCGAAACCGACCGCCAGCTTCCCGCCGTTCAAATCGGCGATCCCGGTAAACTCAAAGTCGGCCAATGGGTGCTGGCCATCGGCTCTCCTTTCGGACTAGAAGCGACCGCCACCCAAGGGATCATCAGCGCCCTGGGCCGCAGCCTGCCCCGGGACAGCTATGTGCCATTTATCCAGACCGACGCGGCGGTCAATCCCGGCAACTCCGGCGGTCCATTATTCAACCTGGACGGCGAGGTGATCGGCGTCAATTCCCAAATTTACAGCCGCACCGGGGGCTATATGGGGGTATCGTTCGCCATTCCCATTGATGTGGCCATGGAGGTGGCCGAGCAGCTAAAGACGAGGGGACGGGTTTCCCGGGGCTGGTTGGGGGTCATGATCCAACCGGTCACCCCAGAATTGGCCCAGTCCTTCGGACTAGACCGTCCTCGGGGCGCCCTGGTGGGCCAGGTATTCGATAACAGCCCAGCCCAGCGAGCCGGGCTTGAACCCGGCGATGTCATCGTGGCCTTTGGCGGCGCGCCCGTTGAGCGCTCCAGTGAACTCCCCATGCTGGTGGGCCGAACCACACCCAATACCGATTCGTCGGTACGGGTGATTCGCGACGGCGAAGAGCAGAACTTGACAGTCAGACTCGGGGAATTGCAAGACCAGCCGGGACGGCCGGTGATCGGTCGCCCAGCGCCCAACCCCCTGCGCATCCAGGTGGACGATCTAAGCCCCGAGCAGCAGACGGAAACCGGCAGCAAAGGCGTGTTGGTGGACACCGTTGAGCCGGACGGTCCCGCCGCTAGGGCCGGTATTCTGGAGGGAGATATCATTACGCGGATCAACAATGCTGAAGTTTCCAATACCAGCGACTTCCGCCAGATCGTCAAGGCGCTCCCCACCGGGAAACCCGTGCCCGTACTGGTGCAACGAGAGGGAGGCGCCTTGTTTCTGGCCTTGACGCTGCCCCCCGAAC
Organism: uncultured Candidatus Competibacteraceae bacterium; assembly: GCA_964597315.1. Classification (GTDB taxonomy): domain Bacteria; phylum Pseudomonadota; class Gammaproteobacteria; order Competibacterales; family Competibacteraceae; genus CAZQXD01. Next base: position 3,936 of record CAZQXD010000023.1, on the reverse strand, counting down.
CCTAGCCCCGGAACCATCTCCCCCAGTCCGCCCCACTGGAACGTCAACGTTGACGGTGGGGCGGGCCGACACCCTATTAATCACAGCCATCCCCACCGGTTTTTACTTTGGAAGTCAACCCCTATGCTGCAAACCTTACTAGAAAATTACGGCTACCCCATCGTGGTATTGGGGGCGTTTCTGGAAGGGGAAACCGTGCTGGTGCTAGGTGGACTCGGGGCCAAGCTGGGCTATCTGCAACTGCAATGGGTTATTTTCCTAGCCTTCTGCGGGGGGTTTTTCGGTGACCAACTGTATTTTTTCCTGGGCCGCTATCACGGAAAGTCGCTGTTGGCCCGTCATCCCAAATGGCAGCGGCGCACCAACTGGGTCGCCTGGCAACTGGAGCGCCATCAAACCCTGTTGATTCTCAGTTTTCATTTTCTTTACGGCGTGCGCACCGTCACCCCGTTCGTGATTGGCATGAGCGGTGTCAAAACCTGGCGCTTTGTGCTACTGAACGCCATAGGGGTTGCCGTTTGGGCTACCCTGGTGGGCACGGCAGGCTACATCTTCGGTCGGGCCGTGGAAGCGTTCCTGGGAGACCTCAAAACGTTTGAACTGCATGCCCTGGTCTTGATCGCCTGCGTGAGTATCGTCGGCTGGCTGGTCTACAGCTTCCGACGTTCTCGCCAGGACAGGTCACGCTCCCACTCCTGAGACGCATCAAAATTTCACCATTCGAAATTTACACCTGTTTTTACACTCACACCTTCACCATAAGAAAAATCCTGCCAAAATCAGCAATCCGGGGTTTTCCTGAATCCCTAGATCGGGGATACTCTCGACGAAGCATCGGACTACATGCTGCCTACAACCGCATTTTTACATACTCAAGACAGGAAGACTCACCACGATGACGACGACTAACCAAGCCTTGCGTGACTGGGTGGAAGAGGTCGCCCGCCTGACCAGGCCCGAGCATGTCCACTGGTGCGACGGTTCCGAACAGGAATATCAGTCCCTGATCGACCAGATGCTAGGCTCCGGGGAGTTGATCCCCCTGAATGACAAGACCCATCCCAACTGCTATTTGCACCGCTCCCACCCCACCGATGTGGCTCGCACGGAGCATCTGACCTTCATCTGTACCCGCGACCGGGACGCTGCCGGTCCCAACAACCACTGGATGGACCCGACCGAGGCCCACGCCAAGGTGGACGCCCTGTTTGACGGCGCCATGCAAGGCCGCACACTCTACGTCATCCCCTATTGCATGGGACCTATCGACTCCCCCCTGGCCCGCTGCGGCGTGGAGATCACCGATAGCCCCTACGTGGTCGCCAATATGCGGATCATGACCCGCATGGGCAAGGCCGCCCTAGCCCGCATCGAGCGGGAAGGGAGCTTCGTCAAGGGCCTGCATTCCCTAGGCGATCTGGACCCGAACCGGCGCTTTATCATGCACTTTCCCGAGGAACTGACCATCAAGAGCATCGGTTCCGGCTATGGGGGCAACGCTCTGCTGGGCAAAAAATGCCACGCCCTGCGCATCGCCTCCTGGCAGGCCCGCCAGGAGGGCTGGCTGGCGGAACATATGCTGATCTTGGGCATCGAGGATCCCCAGGGCGGGATTCACTATGTGGCCGCCGCCTTCCCCAGCGCCTGCGGCAAGACCAATCTGGCCATGCTGATCCCCCCCGCCTCCCTGCCCGGCTACAAGGTCTGGACCGTGGGCGACGACATCGCCTGGATGCACCTGGGCGAGGACGGTCGGCTATGGGCCATCAACCCGGAGGCCGGATTCTTTGGCGTGGCCCCGGGCACCGGCGCCAAGACCAATCCCAATGCCCTGTCCATGCTGGACCGGGACACCCTCTTCACCAACGTGGCGATCACCGAAGACGGCCAGCCCTGGTGGGAGGGCAAGAACAAGGATCAATCCCCGCGCCTGGACTGGCGAGGCGAGATCTTCGACGCCGAGCGCGGCCCGGCCGCCCATCCCAACTCCCGGTTCACGGTCTCTGCCCGGCAGTGCCCCAGTTATTCTCAACTGGCTGACTTTCCCGATGGGGTGCCTATCTCCGCCATCATCTTCGGAGGTCGGCGCGCCGAACTGGCGCCCCTGGTGTTCGAGGCCCGGGACTGGCGGCACGGGGTGTTGGTGGGGGCGTCCATGGCCTCGGAAACCACCGCCGCCGCTACTGGCAAGGTGGGTGTGGTGCGTCGCGACCCCATGGCCATGAAGCCATTCTGCGGCTATAACTTCGCCGACTACTGGGGGCACTGGCTGAGCTTCGCCGAACGTTCCGAGCGGTTGCCGCGGATTTTCCATGTCAACTGGTTTCGCCAGGACCGGGACGGCCAGTTCATCTGGCCAGGCTTCGGGGAGAACCTGCGAGTACTTAAGTGGATCGTCGACCGCTGTGAAAACCGCATCCCCGCCAAGGATACCCCCATTGGCCGCCTGCCCCGGGCCGAAGACATCGACACCCGGGAGTTGGGTCTGAGTCAGGACACTTTGCGATCCCTGTTATCCGTGGATCAGGAGCAATGGCGGGTAGAGCTGGAGGCGATCCGCGAGTATTTCCGGCAGTATGGGGATCGCTTGCCGGCCACTCTCTGGGATGAGTTCCTAGAGGTAGAACAAGCGCTGGAGCAGCGTCCAGCAGCAGCAGCGGTGGGCTGACGCGGCCGCCCCGTAACAACCCGTCACCCACCTTGGGGAGGTTAAGCCCCCAAGGTGGGTGACATTCTCTGGGCGTCAGCCGCGACCGACCAATCCGCCCTTGTCCAAGGGCGCTTCCAGGGCATCGCCCGAGTCACCAGCGCCATCCATTCCGGCTAGCAGCCGTATTTCCCTGGCTTGGAACGGCCAGCCGATTTCATCTCCGGTGTCGGTGCGTTTGAGCACCGGAATCCGTACCCCGTAGCGTTCCAGCAGCCCATCATCATCGGCGATATCCACTTCCGGCACCGTTCGGCCCAGGGTAGCGTAAACCAAGCCCTGGGCCTGCTCACAAAGGTGGCAGCCCACCGTGGAGTACAAGATCAGCGATGCCATCAGACCCGCCGGATACCGTCTTCGTCCTGTTGGATGCCCGCCACGTACCAATTGGCGTCGGCCTGGTTGGTGGATCGTTCGATGATCCAATACTCGGTGAAGGGCTGTGGCTCGGCGTCCCGGTCCTCACGAATCAGACCACTATAGCGAACGGTGGCGACCACCTTCCCGGACTCGGTGTCCAGACCCTCCAGATGCGCGTCTAGATTCACCACCTCCGTGAACTGGGGCTGGTTGTCCAGAGCCTGACGCTCTAGAGTCAGCTCCGAGAACATCCGGGCCGTGGTGTACTCCCGAATATCCTCCATGTCCCCTTTATCCCAGGCCGCCTGCAAGCGAATGAAATGGGACTTGGCGGCCCGTAGGAACTCCGCTTCATCGAACCAGGCGGGACGTGGCGCCGGCGGCGGCGGTGGGGCGTTGCCATGACCCAGACCCGAACCGATCTCCGGCGCCACGGGGGGGCCACTGGGGGCATACTGTTGACCGCTGGCGCCCACTGGGGTCGGGCGCTGCGCTGCAGAACGGTTTCGCAGCATCTTGAACAACATCACCGCCCCCACCACTAGGGCGATCAGCAATATGAAATCCAGGAACTGAAAACCCTCGAACCCATCTCCGAACAACATGGCCGCCAGCAGTCCGCCCGCCGCCAGTCCAGCCAGGGGACCTAGCCAGCGGCTGGCGCCGGAACGGGGCGCGGCGCCCTGGCGGGGCGCGGCGGCCGGGGCCGACGGCGGGGTGGCCTGCCGGGAATAGCTGGGGCTGGAACGGCCCAGGCTCTTGCCGCCGCCAAGGCGTTTGGCTTCGGCTTCAACAGTCACCAGGCTGACGCTGAACAACGCCACCATCAGGGTTAATAGTATTTTTTGCATGGTCTCTCTCCGATGGAC
>CAZQXD010000022.1:0-61032 GCA_964597315.1 uncultured Candidatus Competibacteraceae bacterium | reverse complement strand
TCGCCGTGGGGCACACGGTGACAGGACGTGGAGCGAGTGTCAGTCTGCATTGAACTCCGGTTCTCTGTAGCAACGTGCTGTGAAGCGTCAACCCGCTCGGTCCCCGGATCGGGAATCCCCTTTCCTTCAGGGAGGGGAGGATGTCAACCGGTTGGGCGCTCCAGAGCATGTTCTCGCGATGGGTTGGAGGGATTGCCACGGTTTCGTGGGTCGGTCACCATGACAAACGTCACCGCCCAAAGTGATCGCGGCGGCAATAGTTTTGATTCAATGACAGAATAAGAATTCCTTGCCCCGGTGTCACCACGCCTAAAGGAGAGCGCGCCATGCCATCGAATCCCTTGCGGACCCTGCTGTTCACCCTCATTCTGGCCTGCGCTCTACCGGCCCTGGCTGGTCGGCCCTATACGGTGGCGATCCAGGGCCACGACCCGGTGGCCTATTTCAGCGCGGGCCGACCGACCCCTGGAGATCTGCGTTTTAGCCACCACTGGAACGGCGCCAACTGGCTATTCGCCAGCGCCGCGAACCGCGACCGCTTCATCGCCAACCCGGCAGCGTTCGCCCCCCGCTACGACGGCTATTGCGCCTATGCCGCCTCCCAGGGCTATATGGCTCCGGGCGACCCGGGGACCTGGACCATCGTGGACGGCAAGCTGTACCTGAACTTCAGTGCCGAGGCCAGAAAGCTATGGGAGAAGGATATTCCGGGCCATATCGCCCAGGCGGATAACAACTGGCCAGGGTTGAATCCAGACTGAGAGACGATGAGGATTCCCAAGACGCTATCATAACGATCAGGCAAACTCCGCCCATTTCGCGCCATTTGCAACATCACCCATGAGAGTCCTCACTACCTGTCTGGCGTTGCTCGTGTTCTTCGCCTTGGAGGTACACGCCGAGTCCGTGGATTTTCTGGTGGCCTACGAGGACACCGCCCAGCCCCCCTATCATCTGGGGGAGGGCCGGGCGGTGCCCGAGCCACCGGGGGTGTCAGTGGAGATGGTGCGGATGCTGCGGGAATACCTGCCGGAACTACGCATCCAATTTCGGCGGATACCTTGGAGCCGTTGTCTGAAGGAACTGGAGTACGGCAAGGTGGACGCCATCTTTAACGGCAGCTTCCGACCGGAGCGGATGTCCATGGGCGCCTATCCCATGCGCGACGGCCATCCCGATCCGTCACGGCGGATCACCGTGCTGGAGTATGCCCTGTACACCCTCAAGAACTCACCGGTCATCTGGGACGGGCAGCAGATCCGGCATCTGAACGGCCCGGTGGGGGCGCCGGCGGGTTATTCCATTGTGGATGACCTGCGGGCCTGGCGGGTGCCCATGGAGGAAGCCCTGAACACTCGCACCACCCTGGTGATGCTCAACTACGGGCGGGTGGCGGCGGTAGCTGCCCAGACCGTTACCGCCGATAAATTGCTGCGGGATGAGCCGGTGCTATTTGCCGAGGTGGTCAAGCGCCAGCCGCCTTTGGTATCCAAGCCCTATTATCTGCTTATCAGCCATCAGTTCATGGCCCGCCATCCGGGGCTGGCGGAGCGCATCTGGGAGGCCTTGGCGAGCATTCGGGAGCAACGCCAGCCGGCGCTGTACGATAAATACGCTGCTCCCGGTCCTTGAGGGTTTCAGCTCCCGGCCACCGCCCGCTTAGGGTGATGGTGTTGGCGCTCCCGCTCCACTTTGGCCCGGGCGGCGTCGGTGGCGGTGTAGAGGGTCAGCCGGTCCAGTTCGTCCTCTTGGACGGGTTGCAGGGCGATATCCCCGGCCCCGGTCTTGCTAAGGTTTTCCCGTTCCACCCGCCGGCGGATGCGCTGGTACTGCCAGGCCATCCAGAAAAACCGGGCGTATTTGTTCAGCATCTCCCAGCCATAGCGGGCATGGAACAGCCCGGGCTTTTCGATGGGCAGGCCGGGGCGGCGGTCGAGGCGGTATTTGCGCCGCCACAGCCCCCCCTCCAGGGGGTGGATGTTCTCGAAGCGCACACAGCCATAGAAGGACAGCAGCTTGAGCATCATATCCTTGGTGGAGTGGCCGCCGATCCGGGCGCGGCGAATCACCCGGGCCACATGCTCGGGGGTGTAGTACAGGTCCCAGGCTTTGCGGTAAATGGCCTGTAGCGCTTCGGGGGACATGATGGGGTGACCGGTGGTGACATGCTCCAGGTCGTATTTGTTCATGTCCGGGTCCATGGCCACGCCCTGGGCGGCCAATTGCTGGTGATCCTGGGAGCCGGGCAGGGGGGTGAGGATAAAGAACTCCAGCAGGTCCACCGGTAGTTCCCGCTGGATGATGGCGATGTCCCGGGCGATGGTCTCCGGGGTGTCGTTGGGAAAGCCCAGGATATAACCGGCGTAGGTGAGCACGCCAATGGCGTTCCAGGCTTGCAGCATGGCCCGGTATTCGGTGATGCGGTTCTGGCCCTTGCGGGCCTCTTGCAGGGCGTCGGGATTGATGTTTTCCAGGCCGATGAACACCCGGTCCACCCCGGCCCGGCCGGATTTCTCGATAAACCGGGGGATCTTGTGGCACATGGTGTCCACCTGGATGATGATCCGAATATTCATCCCCTCCTGCTCCCGCAGCCGGATCAGCCGATCGTAGATCACTTCCCAGTCGTGGTTGCGGGCGAAGTTATCGTCGCTGATAAAGAAATTGTTCACCCCCTGGGCGGCGTTGGCCCGCACGATGCGTTCCACGTCGTCGGCGCTGCGATGCCGGGAGCGGCGGCCCTGGACGTTGATGATGGTGCAGAAACTGCATAGAAACGGGCAGCCCCGGCCAGCATCGAAGCTGGTGCGGGTGCTGGCTGTGCGCTGGATCAGGTGGGCCGGCAGATAGGGGATGGGCACCCCGTCCATGGACGGCAAGTCCTTCATGTAGTTGTACAGGGGTTGCAGCTCGTGGCGGTAGGCGGCCTTGAAAATCTCCTCCAGCCGCCCTTCGGCCTCCCCGGCGAACAGGGTGACGCCCAGATCCAGGGCTTCCTGAAGGTCCGCCGGCAGTTCCTGGAGCATGGCCAGGCAGCCGCTCACATGAAAACCGCCAATGGCCACCTGGAGGCCCTCGGCCCGGAACTGGCGGGCCAGGTCCATGGCCCGGGGGTATTGGTTGGACTGTACGCCGATCAGCCCCACCAGCCCCTGGCCCCCGGCGGCGCGGATTTGCCGGGCGATTTGCCTTGGGCGGATGCGAGTGTTGGTTTCATCGTAGGCGCTGAGGCGGATCTCCACGTCGTCCCCCAGCACCCGGCGTTGAGCGCAATCCTGGGCCAGGCCGTAGACCGTGGCCAGGGAGTTGGCGGGGATGGAGGATTTCGCCCACTGGATGACGTAACCGTCATTGTCGTAGTGGGAGGGTTTGATCATCACGAAATGAAAAACATTCGCGGCGGATGTACGGGCTTGTGCCATGGCTCCCCCGATGAGGCGGTATGCTCGGTAAGTCGTGGAAGGGCGTAGACTAAACTAGCCGGGAGAAGGGAGGAACGGTTTTTTTGTTTCAGGCCGGTTTAGCGCCGCGTTAAACCGGGTCATGGCCCTTTAGGGCGATGCCGTTCTCGTCCAGATCAATTGCAAAGGTAGGGAAGAGCAACAAAGGTTTGATAGGATTGGTGGAGCCGAGGGGGATCGAACCCCTGACCTTCGCATTGCGAACGCGACGCTCTCCCAGCTGAGCTACGGCCCCACGCGGTGAGGGGGCAAATATTACCCCGGATTCGAGCCCTTTGCTACCGTGCCCGATAAAAATATCCCAGCCATATCCATCGTTATGCCGGTACTGAACGAAGTCCAGGAGCTGGCCCCTTGTCTTTTGCCCCTGCAAGCCCCGCGTCGCCGGGGTTGCGAGCTTATCGTCGTGGATGGAGGCAGTGATGACGGCACACCGGAGCAGGCTGCCGCCTTGGTGGATCGGGTGCTGGTCGGTGAGCGGGGACGGGCGCGGCAGATGAACGCGGGGGCGGCGGCGGCCCGGGGAGAAACACTCTGGTTTCTACATGCCGATAGCCGACCTCCCCCTGACGCCGACCGGCTGATTATAGATGCCCTGAAGGAAACCGGGCGGGTGTGGGGGCGCTTCGACGTGCGCCTGTCCGGTGACCGACCGACCTTGCGGATGGTGGAGATGGCCATGAACCAGCGCTCCCGGCTTACTGGTATCGCCACCGGGGATCAGGGGCTGTTTGTCACCCGCGACGCCTTCCAGCGGGTGGGCGGCTTTCCAGACCTTCCCCTGATGGAGGATATTGCCCTGAGTGGTCGGTTGAAACGAGTATCCCGCCCGGTTTGCCTGTCGCAACGGTTGGTCACCTCCAGTCGGCGCTGGGAGCGGGACGGGGTAGGGCGGACAATCGTGCTGATGTGGTGGTTGCGGCTGGCCTACTGGCTGGGGGCCGATCCCCGCTGGTTGGCAAAACACTATTTTGGAGGCTGAACGTGGAATTTCCCGAGGCGCGGCTGTTGGTGTTCGCTAAGGCGCCGGTCCCGGGCCGGGTCAAGACCCGGCTGGCGGGGAGGCTGGGCAAGCGAGGGGCGGCGGTTCTATACCGCCAGCTCTTGGACCATACTCTGGCCCAGGCCGTCGCCGCCCGGCTGTGTCCAGTGGAACTGCACTGCGCGCCGGATGCCCGGCATGGAGATTTGCGCGCCTGTCGGCGGGATCATGGGGTGATTCTGCGGGGTCAGGTTCGGGGCGATTTGGGGCGGCGCATGGACCGGGCTTTAGCCCGATGCCTCGAGCGCTGCCCGTTCGCGGTGCTGATCGGCGGGGATTGCGTGTCCCTGGGGACGCGGGATCTGGCCGCCGCCCTAGGCGCCTTGGCCGCAGGTTATGATGCGGTGCTGGGACCGGCCGAGGATAGCGGGTATGTGTTAATCGGTTTACGGCGGCCCTGTCCGGGCCTGTTCCAGGGTATCGCCTGGGGTGAGCCGGGGGTGCTGGACGCCACCCGGCGACGGCTGACGCGAGCCGGACTGCGTTGGCTGGAGCTGCCTACCGGCTGGGATCTGGATCGACCGGCGGATCTGCGTCGCTGGCGGCGCGGAGATCAGTCCGAATCCGCCTCCTCGCCGAAGGACTCGGTGGTATAGCGTTCCACCCGAATCTGTTCCGACCAGAAATCCGCCGCCAGCCCCGCCTTGAGTTTGAGGTGATTGAGAAACGTCTTCGGGTTGGGCACTTGCTCCCAGACCGCTGGCAGAAAAGTCCCTTGATGATGGCCCAGGCTGAGTATCAGGCCGTCCACCCCGGGACGGAGCTGGGCCAATAAGGTCGCCTCGGAATCGAAACGCAAGGGTTCGCTGGGAGACAGGATGGACAAATGCAGTTCCAGCCGTGGGTACTCGGCTTGTTCCAGGGGCCTGAAACGGGGGTCCCGAAAGGCCGCCGCCCAAGCATGTTGGGCCACGTCCGCTACCAGGGGCTGGCAGGCTTCCAGAGCGCCGATGCAGCCCCGCAATTGCCCTTCCAGTTCCAGGGTAACGAAGCTGGCCCGAGTCGGGCGCAGGGGTTGCGGGTAGTCCTTGGGGTCCACGGACAGAGGCGCGCCCACGTCCAGGCCGTTGCGGATGGAATCCCGGGCCACGGCCAGCAGGATTGCCCGCTCCCGACGGGGCAGACGCTCAGTGCCTGAAGACATAAGCGCCATAGCCCACCACGTGATCCCGGGGACCGGCGGTGTCGCCGGAATTACGCAGGTCCAGGGTCTCGCCCCGCAAACCCTTGCGAGCCGCCACCCAAAGCAGCCCGGCGATGGGGTTGCGGCCGCAGGCGTCATCATAGCCGATGTCGGCGTAACGTAATTCCTCAATGGCCTGGGAGGTGGCGCTGTCCATCTCCTGGGCCGTCCGGTAATCATGATAATGACTGAGGTCCGAGCTGATGACCACCAGGGTTTCCGGGCCGCCCCACAGGGCTTCCAGCACCGGCCCTACCTGCTCCGCGCTGGCCTCGCCCACCACCAGGGGGAGTAGACTGAAATCTTCCAGGGCCTCTTGGAGAAAAGGCAGGTGGACCTCCAAGCTATGCTCCTCGGCATGGGCCGCTTCCAGAAAGCTGACCCCAGGCAGTTCCAGGGCTTGCCGAACCCCCGCCAGGTCCACGGGAATCTGGCCCAAGGGGGTCTCAAAAGCCGCCGCGCCACTGACCGCTATGCCCCGAAAGCCGACCCGGTGGCTGGGACCGAGCAGCAACACCCGGCGCACCCCGTTCCGGGCGGCTTGCAGGCGGGCGTAGACCGTGGCCGCCACCGGACCGGAATAGATATAGCCGGCGTGGGGAGCAATCAGGGCCTTGGGGGGGGGATCGGCGGATGCTGGGACGGACGCCAACAACTCCCGTATCTGGCGGCGCAGGGCGTTGGCATCGTCTGGGTAGAACATCCCGGCGACTGCGGGATGGCGGATGGTTTCCATGGGCGCACCTCTTTTGGTCGGAGCGACAGTGTCCCGACGTTGTCAAATAATCATAACGTCATTGACTTTGAATATTTAAGACCTTATCTCCATGGAATTGATTCCAGTGGTCAAGGTGGACAACCCATGAACACCCAGACACCGATACCCTATCACCCGACACGTTACTGGCACGCCCTGGACGATGGCCGCATCCAATGCGACGTCTGCCCCCGGGCCTGTAAACTCCATGAAGGCCAGCAGGGCTTGTGCTTTGTGCGCGCCCGCCACGACAATCAGGTGGTGCTGACCAGTTACGGTCGCTCCAGCGGCTATTGTGTGGACCCCATCGAAAAAAAGCCCCTGAATCACTTCCTGCCCGGCACCCCGGTCCTGTCCTTCGGCACCGCTGGCTGCAATCTGGCCTGTAAGTTCTGCCAGAATTGGGATATGTCCAAGTCCCGGGAAATGGATACACTGGCCGACGCGGCCGCCCCCGAGGTCATCGCCCGCGCCGCCGAGGACCTGGGCTGTCGCAGCGTGGCCTATACCTATAATGATCCGGTCATATTCATGGAGTACGCCATGGACGTGGCCGATGCTTGCCGGGCGCGGGGCATCAAATCGGTGGCGGTGACTGCGGGCTATATGTGCGACCCCCCGCGCCGGGAATTCTACCGGCACATAGACGCCGCGAATGTGGACTTGAAAGCTTTCACCGAAACCTTCTACTGGAAGATCTGTGGTGGTCATCTGCCAGCGGTGCTGGAGACCCTGGAATACTTAAAGCACGAAACCGAGGTCTGGTTTGAGCTGACTACGCTGCTCATTCCTGGTGAGAACGACGGGGAGGCCGAACTGGAAGCAATGACCCAATGGGTGGTGGAGCATCTGGGACCGGACGTGCCCATGCACTTCACCGCCTTTCACCCGGACTGGAAGATGATGAAGCACCCGCCCACTCCCCCCGCCACCCTGACCAAGGCCCGAAACATCGCCCTCAAGAATGGGGTGCGCCATGCCTACACCGGCAATGTCCATGACCACGATGGTGGCAGCACCTATTGTCATCAGTGCGGAAAGCGCCTCATCGGTCGGGACTGGTACGAATTGTCCGAGTGGAACCTGGACGAACAAGGTCGTTGCCGGGACTGCTCGACCCCCTGCGCGGGCGTGTTCGAGGCCCGGCCCGGCCATTGGGGCGCTCGCCGCCAGCCGGTGCGCCTGGCCCGCTACGTCTGATGTTCGGCTACCGTCACGCCTATCACGCCGGCAACTTCGCCGATGTATTCAAGCACGCCCTGTTACTGGAGTTACTCCGCGTTCTGGCTCGCAAGGACACCCCTTTTTGCGTACTGGACAGCCATGCGGGCATCGGACTGTATGATCTGGACAGCGAGGCGGCCCGCAAGACCGGAGACTTCGAAGACGGCATTGGCCGACTGTGGGGGAGCGGCGGCGTACACCCGGCCCTGGCTGACTATCTGGCCCAGGTGCGGGTCGTTAATCCCCATGGAGAACTGCGCTCCTATCCTGGCTCGCCGTGCTTGATCCGGGCGTTTCTACGGCCAGGGGATCGGCTGCTGGCTTGCGAACTCAACCCCCGTGACCATGATCGGCTAAAGGCTTGGTTCAAGGGTGATCGTCAGGTGGCGGTACATCAGCGCGACGGCTACGAGGCCTTAAAGGCGTTGCTGCCGCCCCCGGAGCGGCGGGGGTTGGTTTTTATGGACCCCCCCTATGAAGGGGACAAGGATTATTCCCGGCTGACGACCGGGCTGGGGCTACTGCATCGGCGCTGGCCCCAGGCCCTAGGCGCTGTCTGGTATCCCATTTTGGCCGGTGGCGACCACCGCCGGTTTCTGTCCGCCTTGCGGCAAGCCAGGATTACAGCCATGCTGTACGGGGAACTGAGCCGTTATCCAGACGACTCTCCCCAGGGCATGAACGGCTGTGGGATGTTGTTGATCAATCCCCCCTGGCGCCTGGAACAGACCCTGGAACCGCTGCTTCAGGAACTAGGGCGGGTCCTGGGTGGCCGGGTCCGCCTGGAACGGCTGTCCGACTAACTCCACGGAACTAACGACTCCATGCCTTTCGATACTTTGATCGACGCCGCCAGTCTGCATGACCATATCGGCGATCCCCAATGGGTGGTGGTGGACTGCCGATTTAATCTCATGGACCCGGAGGCCGGTTACCGGGACTATTTGGAAGGCCATATTCCCGGCGCCTTTTACGCTCATCTAGATAAGGATCTTTCCGGGCCGATCACCCCCGCCAGCGGCCGTCACCCCCTGCCGGACCCCACCGCCCTGGCCCGTGTCCTGGCCGACTGGGGGATTGGGGCGGAGACTCAAGTGGTGGGCTACGATGCCGCCGGTGGGGCCATCGCCGCCCGGTTATGGTGGTTGTTGTTCTGGCTGGGGCACACCCGCTGCGCGGTGCTGGATGGCGGGCTGCCGGCCTGGCAGGCGGCGGGCTATCCCCTCAGCCGCGATCCCCCCGAGTCCGATTGTTCCAACTGCCTGATGGCTCACCCCGATACCCTGGCCTGGGTGGACCATACTTATGTGCGAACCAGTCTTGAGGGAGGGCAAGCGGTGCTGGTGGATGCCCGGGCAGCGGCTCGCTTCCGGGGTGAGCAGGAACCTATTGACCCTGTGGCCGGGCATGTGCCGGGGGCCGTGAACCTGCCCCTGGAAGGCAATTTGGATGGCAGTGGCCGGTTTCTGCCCCCGGCGCGGCTGCGGGAGCGGTTCGCGCCCCTGCTCCAGGGCCGTTCTCCGGCTCAGATTCTGCATATGTGCGGTTCCGGTGTCACCGCTTGTCACAACCTGCTGGCCATGGAGGTGGCCGGGTTACACGGCTCCCGGCTTTACGCCGGGTCTTGGAGTGAATGGATTCGCGACCCCGCTCGACCCGTTGCTCAGGGCGATCAATAAAACCTAACGAGAACATCCACGACCATGTGCCTGATTCTATTCGCCTACCGCTCCCACCCCCGATACCGGCTGGTGGTGGCCGCCAACCGCGATGAGTTTTATGCCCGGGCCACGGCGCCTTTGGCTTATTGGAAGGACAGCCCCGAGCTGTTGGCCGGCCGGGACCTGGAGGCCGGTGGCGCATGGATGGGTATGACCCGATCCGGTCGCTTCGCCGCCGTCACCAATTTCCGAGACCCCACCCGACTGCGCCCTGGCGCCCCGTCTCGGGGGGAGTTGGTCAGCGGCTATTTGCAGGCTGAACTGTCCCCGCGCCACTGGCTGGAGACCCTGGCTCCCGGAGCGAGGGCCTATAACGGCTTTAATCTGCTGGCCGGGGACCGAGACAACCTGTGGTATTTCTCCAATCATGACGGCCCACCCCGAGCGGTGAACCCGGGGGTTCACGGGCTTAGCAACCATCTGTTGGATAGTCCCTGGCCCAAGGTGGAGCAGGGCCGCCGACGGTTAGCCGAGATTATAACCCGGGATACCGAACCGGACCTGGAAGCTCTGTTTCGGATACTGGAGGATCGGCATATTCCCCCGGACACCAGCCTGCCAGCCACCGGTGTGGGGCTGGCCAAGGAGCGGATGCTGGCGCCGGCCTTTATCGAAAGCGCCAGCTACGGCACTCGCTCCTCCAGTCTGTTACTCATAGACGACCGCTCAGCGGTGTTTCTGGAAAAACAACAACCCAATGGACCGGTTCAGGAAGTAACCATGCGGTTGCAACAGGAAGCGTTGGCGTGGGTATAAGCTCCAGTTGGCTCAGGGGAATCCTGATCGCGCCGGAGCCTCGGGGGGTGGTACAGCTTGGGGCGCGACGCTAAAGTACGGGGCGGCGGCGCCGATGACTCGGATGACGGGTTGACCCAGGATGTCCCATGACCGATCTAGAACCCCCGAAAAAACGCGCTGCTCCCGGCGCGCCCATGTGGCTGGCCACGTTCGCCGATCTCATGTCACTATTAATGTGCTTTTTTGTGCTGATCCTCTCTTTTTCAGAGATGGACGTACTCATGTGGAAGCGCATCGCCGGTTCCATGGCCAATGCTTTTGGCTCCCATCGGGAGGATGCAAATCCCATCCCCATGGGAACGTCCTTCGTCAAGAACACGTTTTCTCCTGGAGAGCCGGACCCGACGGTGGTTCAGACCCAATTTCAGACAGTGGACCATTTCCAGGAACTCAAAATCGGCCAGACTCCGATGCTGGCCCTGGCGGAATCGGTGACCGCCAAACTCCGGGATGGGCTGAAAGAACGGCGCAAGGCCAGGCAGGTGGCCGTAGATCGGCAGGGCAGCACGGTGATCGTCCGCATCCAGGAACAGGGCGCCTTCCCTTCGGGTAGCGCCGATATACTAGGCTCTGGTGAAACCCTGTTTCAGGAGGTCGCCACCCAGATTGCCGACATACCAGGACGGATTCTAGTCACAGGGCATACGGATGATGTGCCTATTGCCACTAGCCGCTACCGCTCCAACTGGGAACTGTCCACGGCTCGGGCCGTGACGGTGGTGCAAGAATTACTCAAGGATTCCACCCTAGACCCCCATCGAGTGTTGGTTCGTGGGCACGCCGACACCCTGCCCCTCGCCCCCAATGACACGCCTGAGAACCGGGCTTTGAACCGCCGCGTGGAGATTCGCCTGGAACTGGAGTAACCCTCAACAACTCCCCTGAACGTCCCGGCTACGGGAATACCACCCTGATATACTCGAAGTGACGTCGCAAAGCCACTGACGCCCGGTCGCATCCCGGAGCCGATGGTGGAACGTATGATGATTCCAAGGCGGCAATCCATCGAACACGGGACCCCGTGGCTGGGTTGCTGACCGTAAGGAGTGGGTATGGGGCGATATCGATGGCTGTTCCTTGGGTGCTTGTGGGCCTGGGCGTCGTGCGCCCCTGGCCTGGCCCAAGCCCTTCGGGCAGAGCATCTGAGCGTTCAACTGGTGGCCGAGTCCCGATCCATTCAGCCCGGTCGACCGTTCTGGGTGGGTTTGCATCTGGCGCCCGATCCCCATTGGAAGACCTACTGGCGCAATCCCGGCGATTCCGGCCTGGCCACGGAACTGAACTGGCGCTTGCCCGAGGGTTGGCGGGCGGGTGAATTGCTCTGGCCGTATCCCAGGCGCTTCCAGGTTCAGGGGGTAGTGAGTTATGGCTACCCAGGGGAGACGGTGCTGCTCACCCAGATCACCCCAGCGGTGGATCTGTCCCCGGAAACCGCCATGACCCTCACTGCCATGGCCAGTTGGCTGGTCTGTAACGATGTCTGTATTCCGGGTGGCGCCGAGCTGAGCCTGACTCTGCCGGTGTTGGATCGGCCCCCCGATCCCAGCCCCTGGACAGAGGTCATGGACAGGGCGCGGGCTGATCTACCCCGCCAGGCTCGGGACTGGACGGTGGGTTTCGATGTTCGGGATGGACACTTTCTGATGGCCGTCCAGGCCAGTGATGAGGCTTTTGCCCCTGTCCGGGAAGCGGAGTTTTTTCCATTCTCCCGGGAGGCGGTGGCTCAGGGTGGTTCGCAACAGTGGCGCTTGAGTCCGCGCAGATTGGATCTGAGCCAAGTGCTACTGAAAAAAATCGCCGCTCCGCCCGAGCGGATCGAGGGGGTGCTGGTGCTGCGGGGCGTCGATAGGACGGCCTACCGGATCGAAGCCCTGCCTAGCGCCCAGGTTGGTCTGAAGCTGGCCGGGCCACGCCTGGCCGGGCCACGCCTGGCCGGGCCACGCCTGGCCGGGCCACGAGCGTCTGACGGCGCCGGTTTGGCATATATACTGGTGCTGGCCTTGGGAGGCGGGGTGCTGTTGAATCTCATGCCCTGCGTGTTTCCGGTGTTGTCCCTCAAGGCCGTGGGCCTTCTGGAGTCGATTCATGTCTCCCACCACGCCCAGCGCATGCATGGTATCGCCTATACCCTGGGGGTACTGGTGTTTTTTTGCGCCGTGGCGGCGGTGCTGATTCTGCTCAAGGCGGGAGGAGCCAGCGTCGGCTGGGGGTTCCAGCTACAAATACCCTGGTTTGTGGCCTTGCTGGCTTATTTATTGTTCTTATTAAGCTTGAGTTTCGCGGGTCTGCTGGAGTTCGGTGGCCGGTTCATGGGGGTGGGGGAAAGCCTGACCCACCGGGGGGGGTATCTGGGGTCGTTCTTCACCGGCGCCCTGGCCGCAGTGGTGGCCAGCCCCTGTACGGCGCCGTTCATGGGCACGGCCATCGCCTACGCCGTGACCCAGTCGCCGACCCATGCCATGGCGGTGTTTCTGGCCTTGGGGTTGGGCATGGCGCTGCCGTTTCTGGTCGTGGCTTTTGTGCCGGCTCTGGCCCGGGTGTTGCCCCGTCCCGGTCCCTGGATGAATGTATTCAAGCAGGTGCTGGCTTTTCCCCTCTATCTGACGGTGATCTGGCTGTTATGGGTATTGGGCCGACAGACCGATGTGAGCGGCATGGCCGTGGCGCTACTGGGCATGGTGCTGCTGCTATTCGCGGTGTGGCTGCGCCATGTGAAGCCCCCGCCCCAGGGCAAATGGAAAACGGTGAATATCGGTTTGGCAACTTTGGCTGCGGTCACGGCGTTTGTATTGCTCGCCGCCCCATCCTTGGATTCACGAGTCACTCATGGTAATGGAGGCAAGGAATTCTGGCAGCGCTACAGTCCCGAGCGCCTGGCCGAACTGCGGGCCGAGGGCAGGCCGGTATTTCTGAACGTCACCGCTGATTGGTGCATCAGTTGCATTGCCAACGAACGGGTAGCTCTGAGCTTTCCGGCGGTGCGCCAAGCGTTTCGGGATAACGGCGTGGTGCCTCTCAAGGCCGACTGGACCAACCGCGACCCGGAGGTGAGCCGGGTGTTGGAAGCCTTTGGCCGTGGCGGCGTACCCTTGTATGTGCTGTATCCACCAGGGGTGGAGGGCGAGCCTGAAATGCTGCCCCAGTGGCTGACCCCCATTACCGTGACTGGGGCGCTAGAGGCCCAGTTCGGGAAGCGCTACCGGGGCCGCCACCACAGCCCCCCGGAAGATACAGCGGTGATTTGGTGATTTGGGGGAGGATTACTGAAGGCGGTCGCCGTCTCGGCGTCGCCGATGGGTCAGCCCCAGGCCCATCAGCCCCAGGCCCAACAGGGATAGGGTCAGTGGCTCGGGAACAACCTGACCTCGAAGCTCGCCACCGGGAAACTGGGTCGTGTGCAGATTGATGTACATACGGTTGGTGAGGAACCAGTCCTCCACGGTGGGCGGATCGAAGGTCGGGGACAGGTCGTCCAAGTCTGCGGAACCGATCAACGTACCACTCGTGGTGCCTCCGAAACCCGTAAAGTCGATGGGAATGACCACCCCGGCATTCACGCCAGGCAGGGCGGGTCCATGAAAGTGGGCATTGGTTAACCCTCCCAGCAAGTCCTGATAGCTGATTTGCCAATTCAGCAGCCGTGTATCGGTGTCATATTGCAGCGAAGCTTGTCCGCTGGCGGGTGTGGCCTGGGGAGGAACTTCCTGATCACCGCTAAGGGTGGCCGAAAGCCCTAACAGTATGGCATGGGCGCTGCCGGGAACGGCGAGCCAAAGAGCGGAAATCAGCAGTCCGGTTAGGGCGGCGGTGCGACGGGAGAAGTTATGCATTATCGTTGTCTCCATGTGGCGTCTAGTTGCCGCCTGTCCTGTATGCTGGGTGTTGGCTCCAGGGAACAGGCGTGCGTGTAAACACAAGCAATTTTATTGCCAGCCCTCACAGGTAATTGAAATTGCTGAAATCGCGTTTTTCTAAAAGGAGTGATTGTCAAAGAGTGTAAAATTCTTCGACGGACCCGTCCTTGAATCGGCCGCCTGTCCGCCGCGACTGTAAAATTTCCTGACCTTCGCCAAATCTTGATCAGGAACCGGGAATCCATCCCAGCAGCCCCTCGAACCACCCCCCCGTCGGTAACAACCGCTGGTCGATCCGCCAGTACTCGGCATCGTCCAGTACGCTGTTCAGGAATGGCTCGGGGGACGGCGCCACATAGAACAGCCCCGCCAGCAGCGCGTACAGGGCCAGGGTGCCCAAGAGGTTATTCAGACTACCCAGGTTGAAGGCGCTGCCGAAGGAGCGCTTGAGGGTCCGCCCGGCCAGATCGACGCTGTACGCCTCGTCCAGCAGCAGATGGACCATAAAGCCCATGGCCACGAAGGCCCCGCACATCCAGGCTTGTAGGGGAGTGGCCCCGAAACCCCGGTCCGCCAGCAGCACCGTGCCCAGGCCGAAGGCCAGCCCGGCGGGTATGGAATGGATCAGCCCTCGGTGGACCGTATAGTAGGTGAAGATTTTGAACAGGCCGTAGCGGATGCCTACGAACACCAGCCCCCAGAGCAGCACCAGTTCTACCAAGGCCCAGCGGGTCCCGAAATACAACACCGCCAGAAAGCCCAGCACGACCGCTAGCACGTTAAAAGCCATCCGGATGGGGATAGACGTATCGGAGTCCACGTCCGGCAGCAACCCGCCCATAACGCCCAAGGCGAAATAGCCCATCAGTTCCCGGTTGGGCAAAATGCCCGCTAACATCAAGCCGGTGGTGGCGACCCCGCTGACCAGGGCGGCCCCCACCATATGAGTTTTGAAATCGGCCATGAGATCACGCGCCACCCCCGGGCCGTCGGCCCGGAGGGTGGAGATTGAGAAGCGGTTCGGATCAGCCCTGACGCAGCAGATCCCGCAGATCGATCAGGGCGGCGTTGGCCCGGGAGATATAGGAGGCCATCACCAGGGAGTGGTTGGCCACCAAGGCGAAGCCGGTGCCGTTGAGTACCATGGGACTCCACAGATACTCTTGGGCGCCTTCCAGTTCCCGGATCACCTGGCTCAACTGGACCATGGCGTTTTTGTCCTGGAGCACTGCGGCCAAATCGTATTGCAGGGCCTTGAGGAAATGCACCAAGGCCCAAGTGGCGCCCCGAGCTTCGTAAAAGACGTCATCCAGTTCCCACCACGAGGTCTTGACCTGCTGTTCCGGGGGGGTAGGGGTGGACTGCTGGGCGCCCCGCTCCCCGGACAGATTGGTGTCGAAGCGGATCTGGCCGACGCTAGCCCCTAGCCGTTGTGACAGGCTGCCCAGGCGTTTCTCCGCCACCGCCAGATACTCCCGCAGATTATCGGCCCGGGCGAAGAACTGGCCGTCCTGCTCTCGCTCGTCGGTGAGCCGGTCCAGATAACTGGTGAGCGCGGCGATGCCTTTTTCGTATTCGGACTCGGTGGAGGGCAGAATCCAGGACTCGGAGTCGAAATTGAACTGGGGATCGGCGATCTGCAAGTCCTTGTCCTCGATGGACTGGGAGCGGGAGCGGGAGAAATCGTTACGCAGGGAGCGGGTCAGATCCCGCAACTGCACCAAGGCTCCGTATTCCCAGTTGGGGATATTGTCCATCAACACCGATGGGGGTATCACATCGTTGCTGAGATAGCCCCCGGGCTTGTGGAGCAGGGTGTTGGCGACCCGGATGAGAGTGGCGGTGGTCACATAGCCGGACACCAGCTTGGCCTCGTTTTGTTCGGCCACCTGCAAGGCGTTGACCCGCACATCGAAGAGATCCGGCTCCTGGCCCCAGATGAAGGACAGGACCAGGGCCACCACGGCCAAGGTGACGATCAGCACTCCGGTGGACCATATCAGGCCCTTTTCCTTCCAGGTGCGGGGGTTATACACATGCACCAGCTTGGCGGTGCCCGACTTGGTTTTGCTCGCGATACTGGCTACGCCCACGGGATGATCCTTACGGTCGAGATTGGAAACGTTGTACTTGTTATAGCAGTTGCCACCCCATACATAGAATAGGGACAAGCAGGGCTTTATAGCCGTTCCATGCGGCTGTGCTGTTCGGTCAGGGTAGCCAGGGCTTGTTCCATGTCCGCTACCCGGTCGCGTTCCTTGGCCACCACCTCCGCAGGCGCCCCGTTCACGAAACTGGGATTGGCCAGTTTGCCCCGGCCCCGCTCTAAATTCTTATCCAGCTTGTGGATTTCCCGGGCCAGCCGGGCCAGTTCAGCGTCTTTGTCGATCAACCCGGCCAGGGGGATCAGGATTTTCATGCCCCCCACCAAGGCGGTGGCCGACTCCGGTCGCTGCTGGTCCCCAGTCAGCCAGTCCAGGGTCTCCAACCGGCCTAGGGTGGCCAGAAACCCTCGGTTGTCCTCCAGCCGTTGCCGGTCCTGGGCATCGCCGTCGGCCAGCAGAACCTTGAGCGGTTTGCCGGGGGCGATATTCATTTCCGCCCGGATGCGCCTTACCCCCAGCAAAAACTGCTGAACCCAGGCAATCTCGGCCTCGGCCTCCAGGTCCCGGCGGCCTTGGTCGGCCCGGGGGTAGGGGCGGGTCATGATGGTTTCCCCGCCGACGCCGGCCAGGGGGGCGACCCGCTGCCAGATCTCCTCGGTGATAAAAGGCATCAGGGGGTGCAGCAGCCGCAGTAGAGTCTCCAGCACCCGCACCAGGGTGCGGCGGGCGCCTCGCTGCCGGGCCTCGTGAGCGACCGGGTCGTTGAGCACCGGCTTGGATAACTCCAGATACCAGTCGCAATATTCGTTCCAGGTGAACTCATAGAGGGCCTGGGCGGCCAGGTCGAAGCGATAGGCTTGAATAGCGTCGTTGGCTTGGGCCTCGACAACCTGCAAGCGGGAGATGATCCAGCGGTCGGCCAGGCTCAACTCTATCGGGGCGTTGTCGGCGCCTGTGTCCCGGCCTTCGGTGTTCATGAGCACGTAGCGAGCGGCGTTCCAGAGCTTGTTGCAGAAATTGCGGTAGCCTTCCACTCGGCCCATGTCGAACACCACGTCCCGACCGGTGGTGGCCAGTGAACAGAACGTAAAGCGTAGGGCGTCGGTACCGTAGGGGCGGATGCCCTCCGGGAACTGCCGACGGGTGGTTTTTTCGATCTTCGGGGCCATTTTCGGCTGCATCAGCCCGGTGGTGCGCTTGGCGACCAGGGGTTCCAGGTCGATGCCGTCGATGATGTCCAGGGGGTCCAGAACATTGCCCTTGGATTTGGACATCTTATTGCCGTCCTGGTCCCGCACCAGGCCGTGGATATACACCTCCCGGAACGGCACATCGTCCATGAATTTCAAGCCGAACATAATCATCCGGGCCACCCAGAAGAAAATAATATCGAAGCCGGTGACCAGTACGCTGGTGGGATAAAACGCGGCCAGCTCCGGGGTCCGGTCGGGCCAGCCCAGGGTAGAGAAGGGCCACAGGGCCGAGGAAAACCAGGTGTCCAGCACGTCTTCGTCCTGGCGGAGGGGCAACTGGGGGCTGAGTCCGTGCTTTTGACGCACATCGGCCTCTGAGCGGCCCACGTAAACCTGTCCGTCTGGGCCGTACCAGGCGGGGATGCGGTGGCCCCACCAGATCTGTCGGCTGATACACCAGTCCTCGATGTTGTTCAGCCACTCGTAATAGGTTTTGTCCCAGTTGGCGGGGATGAACTTGATCCGTCCGGTTCTGACTGCGGCGATGGCCGGACCCGCTAGGGGGGCGGCCCGCACATACCATTGGTCGGTAAGAAAAGGCTCGATCACAGCGTTGGTGCGGTCGCCCCGGGGGACCATGAGCTTGTGGGCCTTGACCGATTCCAATAGACCCTGTTCTTCCAGGTCGGCGACGATGCGCTTGCGGGCCTCGAAACGGTCCAGGTCCTGGTAGGCCGGGGGGCCGTTGTGGTTGATCCGAGCATCCTCGGTAAAAACATTGAGCAGGGGCAGATGGTGACGCTGGCCTACCTGATAGTCGTTGAAATCGTGGGCCGGGGTGATTTTCAGACAGCCGGTGCCGAATTCCCGGTCCACGTAGTCGTCGGCGATGATGGGGATGCGCCTACCCGTGAGGGGCAGTTCCACATGCAGGCCGATCAGGTGCTTATAGCGTTCATCTTCCGGGTGTACGGCCACCGCCGTGTCCCCTAACAGGGTCTCCGGGCGGGTAGTGGCCACCACCAGGTCGCCGCCCCCCTCGGTCAGGGGATAGCGGATATGCCACAGGGAACCATGCTCCTCCTCGCTGATGACTTCCAGATCGGAGACCGCCGTGTGCAACACCGGGTCCCAGTTCACCAGCCGCTGGCCCCGATAGATCAAGCCCTCGTCATGGAGCCGGACAAACACCTCCTGGACCGCCTCGGATAACCCCTCGTCCATGGTGAACCGTTCTCGTGACCAGTCCGGGGAGGCGCCCATGCGCCGCAACTGCTTGGTGATGGCGCCGCCGGACTGGGCCTTCCACTCCCAGACCCGACTGACAAAGGCATCCCGGCCCAGATCGTGACGGGTTTTGTTCTGGGTGGCGAGCTGCCGCTCCACCACCATTTGGGTGGCGATGCCGGCGTGGTCGGTGCCCGGCTGCCACAGGGTGTTGTCGCCCCGCATCCGATGGTAGCGGATCAGGGCGTCCATGATGGTGTCCTGGAAGGCGTGGCCCATGTGCAGGGTGCCGGTAACATTGGGGGGCGGGATCATGATGCAATAGGGCTGCCCTTGTCCCGAGGGCGCGAAATAACCGCGCTGTTCCCAGGTGTCGTACCAGCGTTGCTCGATGCGGTGGGGCTCGTAGGTTTTTTCCATGGGTTGATCGTTGGGTCGTTTTGTAGCGGCGGGGGCCGTGGAAAAGCTGGGAGTATAACCCAGCTTGAGCGAGTGGGGAGCCGCTCGCCCCACGCTGGGTTTTCAATACCCCATTAGATATTGGACTACCAACACCCCGGCAATCACCAGCAGCAGCTGCCGCAGCCAGCGTCGGTAGGTGTTCGTGTCCACCCGTTCCCGCAGCCGAATGCCCACCGCCAGGGTCAGGCCAGCCATGACTGTCAGGGGCAGTGACAGGGCCGCGATGGAGTCCGTGAACTGGCCACCCAGTCCAAACGTGCCCGTCTGGGCCAGCTTGCCCCCAAAAAAGCACAAGTTCAGAATCTGCACCAAGGCGGTGGGGCCAAGCCCCAGTTCGGTGAAATAGATTATCAGCACCGGCACTGCCACATTCACCGTGCCCCCCAGCACCCCGGCGACGGCGCCGAAACCGGCTCCCGACAGGCGGGGGTGATGGCCGATCCAGGACCACAGCCCGAGCCGCCGCACGGCGCTGGAATACAGATAAAAGAGAATCAGCGCGGCCAGCAGCAGCCGAAACGGGGCCGGGTCCAGGACCATCAGCAGCCAAGTCCCCAGGACGCTGCCGACCAGCATCCAAGCCGCCACCGGCCAGTATCGGCCCAGGCTCTCCCCCCAGCGCCCGCCCCGGTAGATGCTCACCAGATTGACGGCCATGGTGGGCAGCAGGGTCAGCAGAATAGCGGTGCGCACATCAGTGGCCAGGGCGATGATGGGCGTGGAGACCATGGGAAAGCCGATCCCCAGGGCGCCATGCACCAACCCTCCCAAGGCCACGGCGGCCAGTCCCACCCACAGCAGTTCGGTGCTGAATTCCACTCTGGTTTCCTTATCGGCATTGTTATTTGCGGTGGGTGGGCTAGGCTGTGGGCGACACCGTGTAAAGGCCGCCATTCATGTCCGCCCCCGAGGATATCCGTCCGCCCCTACCCCCCGGTAACGCCAGGGCGTTCACTGATGCCGGTCAAGCCCTGGCCTGGGTGCGGGAGATTTACGACACCAACACCGCCTGGCTGCGCCACTGTTTCGGTCAGTTCGCCCAGGGTGTCCGCTTCAAGGAACGGGTAGGAGCTTGTTACCCCTACGTGCAATTGTCCACCGGCAAGGCCACTCGGGTAGACACCCGGCTGTCCTACGGCTTCGTGCCCGGTCCCGGTGTCTACCGTACCACCCTGACCCGACCCGATTTGTTCGAGAGCTATTACCGTCACCAGTTCGAACAACTGTTGAAAAGCCATCAACAGCCCCTGGAAGTGGGGGTATGCTCCACCCAGATTCCCCTGCATTTCGCTTTCCCCGAAGGCCCTCATGTGGAAGGGGATCTAGACCCGGAGAATCTGCGTCGGCTGGTGGATCTGTTCCAACTGCCGGACCTGGCCTATATGGACGATAGCATCGTCAACGGCACCCACAGCGTCCATCCCGCCCGGCCCCGACCCCTGGCCCTATTCACCGGGCCGCGGGTGGATTTCAGCCTACAGCGGCTGCGCCACTATACCGCCACCTCGGCGGAACACTTTCAGAACTACGTCATTTTCACCAACTATCAGTTCTATATCGACGAGTTCGTGAGCTACGGCCTGCGGCTAATGGCCGAAACCAGCGATGCAAAGGAAGCCGAGCGGCGCCGGGCCTACAGCGCCTTCGTGGAACCCGGCGACTACGTCACCCCCAACCGTAATCTGGAGGGGGCGCCGCCCTTCGGTGTCCGGGTTCAGCGCCTACCCCAGATGCCCGCCTATCATCTGAAGCGCCTCGACGGCTCTGGCATCACCATGATCAATATCGGCGTGGGGCCATCCAACGCCAAGACCATCACCGATCATATCGCCGTGATGCGGCCCCATGCTTGGATCATGCTGGGCCACTGTGCGGGCTTGCGCAATACCCAGCGGCTGGGAGACTACGTTTTAGCCCATGGTTACGTGCGCCAGGATCATGTGCTGGACGACGACCTGCCTTCGTGGGTGCCCCTGCCGCCACTGGCGGAAGTTCAGCAGGCTCTGGAGTCCGCCGTGGGGCAGGTCACGGGGCTGACCGGTTACGAACTGAAGAAAGTCATGCGTACCGGCACTGTGGCCACCGTGGACGACCGCAACTGGGAGTTGCGGGAGTATCTGGAACCCATGCGCCGGTACAGCCAGTCCCGAGCCATTGCCGTGGACATGGAGTCGGCCACCATCGCCGCCAACGGCTTTCGCTTTCGGGTGCCCTACGGAACCTTGCTGTGCGTTTCCGACAAGCCCCTGCATGGCCAACTCAAGCTGCCGGGCATGGCTGACACCTTTTACCGAAATCAAGTCCGCCAACATCTGGAGATTGGCCTGCTGGCCATGGAGTTTTTACGCCGAAACGGTCTAGAGCGCCTGCACAGCCGCAAGCTGCGCAGCTTCGCCGAAGTGGCTTTCCAGTAAAGTGGCCTTGTTTGGTTTGTCAAACGATCTATTCTTAAAAATGCAGCATGAACGACCACGACGCCGGACTCTTTGGCTAGCGGAGCCTCTGGCGCCATTACAAGTTTCCAGACTAGCCCATTCAGCCAGAAGTCTGGGCATCCACTTTATTCTGAAGGAGTAAAACCATGCGTCATACACTCTGGGCCTGGGTGCTAACCGCGACAGCCTTTTGCGTCTCCAGCACGGGCTGGGCCGCCGAGATCGCCATTTCCTGCGGCGCCGTGGGCCAGGAGCGGGAGCTTTGCGAGCAGGCTGTCAAAGCCTGGTCTCAGGAAAGCGGTCATACCGTCAAAATCACCCATCCCCCCGAGGAAACCAATCAGCGCTATTTTAAATATCTAGTGGACCTGGGCGATGGCCGGGATGTGGTGGACGTCTATCAGATCGATGTCATCTGGCCAGGGCTGCTGGGACGGTATTTCATCGATCTCAAAGACTATATCCCCGAAGAGGCGATCCAGCACCACCACCCGGAGATCATCCGCAACAATACCGTGGACGGGCGACTGGTGGGCATGCCTTGGTTCACCGATGTGGGTTTGCTCTATTATCGCAAGGACTTGCTGGAGAAATACGGCCTGTCGGCGCCCCAGGACTGGTCGGAGCTGGCCGATACCGCGCTCTATATCCAGACCGAGGAACGCAAGGCCGGCGCCGAGTCGCTTTGGGGGCTGGTGTTTCAAGGCAATGCCTACGAGGGCCTGACCTGCAACGCGCTGGAATGGATCGGTGCCTATGGTGGGGGTGGACTGGTCGATGAGCAGGGTGAGATCACCGTGGACAATCCCCATGCCATCCTGGCGGTGGCGCGGGCGGCGAGCTGGATCAACTCCATCGCCCCGCCCCGGGTGCTGTCTTATAACGAAACCGATACCCTGACTACTTTCCAGAACGGTGACGCGGTGTTTATGCGTAACTGGCCCTACGCCTGGGGCATCCTCAACCACCCCGACAGCCCCCTGAGCGGCAAGGTGGATGTGGCGTCCCTGCCCAAGGGCGGCGCCAAGGGACGCAGCGCCGGTGTGTTGGGCGGTTGGCAACTGGCGGTGGCCAAGACCTCAAAGCACCCGGAAGTGGCGGCCGATCTGGTGCGCTATCTGACCGGCGTGACGGTTCAAAAGCAGCGGGCCATTCATGGCGCCTACGCACCCACCATCATGAGCCTCTACGATGACCACGAGGTACTCCAAGCCAATCCCTTCTTCGCAAAGTTGCGGTCGATTCTGGATAGCGCCATCGTCCGGCCTGCGGCGGTGACCGGCGCTCAATACATGCAGGTGTCCACCCACTTCTGGGAGGCGGTGCATGACGTACTCCAGGGCAACGACTCGGCTGCTGACAGCTTGGCCCGGCTGCGGGATCAGCTGAAACTGGCTAAAAATCGGGGGAGCTGGGCGGCCCGCTGAACTCGAAGGCCCCCGTGTCCAGGGGGCCGATACGAGGCCGGGGTCGCGGCAGGCCCGGATAGCCTGGCTCGAATGTTGGCCGCAGCCACTCGCCCGGATGACCAGGCTCCAGGCCGGCGTCAATGGCCGGGGAGCCGGGCTGGGGCCGGAACCCTTCGTCCAGGCCCGGATCGACCGCCGTTAGATTGGCTTCGAGGCGGCCTGGCCCCAGTATGGGGACGCCTCCGCCGGCCAGAATATTGTTCACCAGCCAGGCTGGAGCTACGGCGTGGTTGTTCACGAATACGCCAGACTCTCCCAGACCGTTGCTCAGAGTATTGTTGATGAGGTGCAAGGCCTGATCCCGCCGGTCGCGGTTGCGCTCGGCGGCGAAAGACACCAGCACCGGGTTTTCGGCGGCGGTGTTCTGAAACAGCAGATTGCCCACCAGATAGGCATGTCCCCCTTCGGCCAGGTCCACCAGATAGCTGGAGCCTCCCTGGGTATCGCCAATACGATTGTAGAGCAGATAATTCTTGGCGGCCCGGGACTTGACGTTATGGCCGGTGACGGCATCGTGGACCGCGCTATTGATGAGGGTGAAGCGGGCGATCCGGCCAATGTAGATGTTATGTCCCAGTCGGCCATAGCGCCGGTAGTCCACGGTATTGGCGGCGAATTCTGAGTTGTCGATACGCACCTCCATGGCCGGGATATTAGCGGTGAGCAGGCCCATTTCGTTATCCCGGAACAGACAGTTACGCAGCCACAGCCGACCACCCTCGTGGCGAATGCCGGCGCCGTTGCGCGCCGGAACCCGGGCGCCCATGAAGTCCACGTTCTCCACCGTGACTCGATCGCCCTTAATCACCCAAATGGCTTTGCCCTCGGCGGCGTTGCCGGCCGCATGGAGTCGGACCTGGCCGCCTACCCCTCGTAGCACCAGCCCGTCGGCCCGCCACACCGCCACGTCCCCAAAGTAATCACCGGCATCAATCTCCACTCGGTCCCCGTCCCGAACCCGCCGGGCCGCTGCTGCGGGGGTCGCCAGGGGGCGGCCGGGGCCGACCCGCAACACCCGAGATGGGGCCGGGGGCGGGGTCGATTCTGGCCAGGGCAGGGGGGGGCTGTATGGCTCCGCGTAGGCCGCCGTGCCGAAGACCAACCAGAACAGCCACCCCAAGCTCAGCCTCCACGGCAAGCTTAGGGCCGCCGGAGCCGTACTAGCAGGTATTCTAAAGTGCATAAGAACCAACGGATTGAAGAGTGTCATCGAATATTGGGACGGTTTGCCGCGTTAGGTGGGCGGCCCTGCGACCGTTGCCGTAAAACAGCATACCAGAGGGCGCCGTTCAGGGGCGCCCGGGATCTGGAGGGGTTGCGTTGGTGGTCCGAACAATGCTGAATAGGCCATGGAACTGGCTCCACCTGAGCCTAGACCTTTCGGCAGCGGCGCGTGACGGCTGTTGATATGCTATTTTTTTGTAAGCCCGATTCGGGGTGTTGCCCCAGCAGGTGATCTGGTGGAGTTACTTCAAAATCCCTTGTTCCAGGCGGCGGTGGCGCCCTTGCTGTTATGTTTGGTGGTGGCGGCGTTGTCGCGGCTGGTCCTTTCAAGCCTGGCCCTGTGTTTGGGGCTGGGCGTGGCTGCGGGGTTTCTGACAGCTTATGTTCTCATGGAGGGGTTGCCGCCGTTTCCACCACCGGCCTCCAAGCAAAAACTGTTTTGGCTGGTGGCCTTCGGGGGGTTGGCGGGGTTGGTCCTGGACCTGGCCGGGGCCGGGCGGCGGTGGCGCTGGGCGGCGTTGGTCCTCTTTCCTTGTGGGTGTCTGGTCTGGTTTGCCTGGCGGCAGTTGGGGACTGGTCCCGAGGCCGGGCTATTGCTCAGTCTGGCGCTGTTGGCGGTGGGCGGCATGGTGTTTCTGGGGGCTGTGGAGATCGCCGGGGAGCGATACGGCCCTCTGGCGGCTTGCGCCTCCTTGGTCGTGTCCGGCGCCGCCACTAGCGGCGTGGCCCTCCTGGGGTCGTCCGTTTCCCTGGCCCAACTCGGCGGGGCGCTGGCGGCGGCGGTCGGGGCTGCGGCCGCTTGGCTCTATCTGGGCCTGCTGACGGGGCGAGGGGAGGGTGGCTTCGGGACCACCTTGCTGCTCGTGGGCGGAGGCGCCCTGGTGGCCCTGAGCGGGGTGTTGGGGCTGTACACTCCCCAGCTCAGCCACCCGGCCTTGGCCCTGCTGGTGTTGGCGCCCGTGGCCGTGGTCCTGACCGGCTCATGGCTGCAAGGGCGGGGCGGGGTTGGCCCACGCCTGGTCCCCTTGATCCTTGGGTTGGCGGCGGCGGTACCGGCTATGCTCGCCCTGGCGGTGGCATGGCTCAGCGCCGAACCAGCCTCGTCCTATGGTTATTAATGGCAAGCGGGAGCCATGCGCTCTATTGTGCGCCGGGCGTCGGAGGCGAGGTAAATCACGACAAGTGGTTTAGCCCCTCGGGGTGGCGGTTCAGGCCCATGGCGCGCCTATCCACGGTTGGCGGTCATAATCGCCCTCTTGGGGGAATGGGGGGGTTACAAGTGATGACGCCACGCCGTTTCTGGGCCTACAATGAGTCCCGGGCTGATCGTTGCGTGGGCGGCGACGTACTCCACAGCTAAGTTGTGGCTATCACGGGAATAATTATAACAATGGAACGTCAACGAACTGTTGGCAGGCGAGGGAAAGCCTGGGCGTTGGGGGCGCTGTTGACTGGGCTGGTCGCGGCCTCGGTTCAGGCCGATGTGTTACCTGACAATGCGTTGGAGCCGCACCCGCTCCAGCGGCGCTTGGTGGTGGGCGGCGATCATGCCTTCCCCCCCTACGAGTCACTGGACGCCACCGGCCACCCGGTGGGGTTCAATGTGGATTTGCTGCGGGCCTTGGGGGAGACTCTGGGTTTCCAGCCGGTGTTCCGGCTGAGCGCCTGGGCCAAGGCGCGGCAGGATATCGACGCTGGGCGTATCCATGTCCTGCCCATGTACCGTTCCGAGCCTCGTAGTCAAACCGTGGATTTCACTCGCCCGTTTACCCTGGTGTACTACGAACTTATCTCCCGGCGAGGCACCCCCTCCGTGGACTCCCTGGAGGAGCTCAAAGGCCACTCGGTGATCGTCCAGCAAGGGGCCTTGTCCCACGATTTTCTGGCCAGCCAAGAACTGGACCTGGAGCTGATTCCCATAGAGTCTGAACCCCAGGTGTTGCGGCTATTGGCCTCGGGGCACCACGATTACGCCATGGTGACCCAGTTCGTGGGCCGCCACCAGACCAGCGACTACCAACTCAGCAATCTCACCAGCGCCGGTCCCCTGCTGCTGCCCGTGGAGTACGCCCTGGCCGTGACCAAGGGCAACACGGCCTTGCTGGACGAACTGAACCTGGGTTTGGAGCTTTTGAAATCCAGTGGTCGGCTGGATGCCCTTTTTGACGAATGGTTTGGCGGGTTCGGTGATAACCGGCTGTCTTCGACCGATCTGCTGCGGGGTCTGGCCTGGATACTCATTCCCCTGGCCCTGATCACCGTCGGCGCCCTGACCTGGTCCTGGACCCTCAAACAACAGGTTGCCTTGCGCACCCGGGATCTGCGTCGGGAACTAGGAGCGCGCCAGCGCATGGAGCAACGCCTACGCCAGACGGCGACCGTGTTCGACAACACCATCGAAGGGGTGATCGTCACCGATGCCAAGGGCGATATCGTCACTGTCAATCCGGCTTTCGTGGAAATTACCGGATACACCGAGGCGGAAGTCTTGGGACGCAATCCCCGGTTTCTGCAATCCGGCCGCCACGAACAGCAGTTTTACATCACCCTATGGTCGGCTCTAGAAACCGTTGGCCGTTGGCAGGGGGAGGTATGGAATCGCCGCAAGAACGGCGAGGTGTATCCTCAATGGCTGACCATCAGCGTGGTGCGGGACAAGGGGGAGATTGTCAACTACGTGGCGGTGTTCTCGGACCTGTCCCAAATCAAGGAATCTCAGCGCCTGCTCGACCAGTTGGTGCATTTCGACCCGCTCACCAACCTGCCCAACCGGTTGTTGTTCGAAGCCCGGCTGCGCCATGCCATCACCCAGTGCCAGCGGAGCGGTGGACACTTGGGGGTGCTGTTCTTGGACCTCGACCAGTTCAAGAACGTCAACGACACCCTTGGCCACGCAATGGGGGACAAACTACTCAGGGCCGCCGCCCGGCGGTTGTCTCGGGCGCTGCGCCAGCAGGATACGGTGGCTCGGCTGGGTGGGGACGAATTCGCCGTGGTGCTGGAAAACCTCTCCCGCCCCAGGGATGCCGCGCTAGTGGCCCAGAAAATTCATACTGAGTTCGCCCGGCCATTCGAACTGGATAAGGGCGGGGCGTTTATCACCGCCAGCGTGGGGATCGGCCTGTACCCGGATGATGGGAATGCCGCCCAGGATCTGTTGCGTAACGCCGAGACCGCCATGTACCAGGCCAAGGAACTGGGTCGCAATCATTATGCGTTTTATACCCGGGAGCTGACCGAGCAGGCCATCGAGCGTTTCACTCTCGAAAACCATCTACGCTATGCCCTGGAGCGGGATGAACTGGTGTTGTACTACCAGTTGCAATTGTCCCTGGACGAGTTTAACGATGCCCGTATCGTCGGCGGCGAGGCCCTGGTGCGCTGGCGCCATTCGGAGCTGGGTCTGGTGCAGCCCTCGCGATTTATTCCCCTGGCCGAGGAGACGGGGATGATCGTGGCCATTGGCCGCTGGGTGCTGAACGCCGCCTGCGCGCAAGCCAAATCCTGGCAGGATCAGGGGCTGCCGCCGGTGCGGATATCCGTGAATCTATCCGGGCGGCAGATCCTGCGGGACGATATCGTCGATACAGTAAGCCAGGCCCTGAAAAGTACTGGCCTTGCGCCCCAGTTTTTGGAACTGGAAATCACCGAAAGCTCCATGATGGCCCATACCCAAAAAGCCATGACCAATCTTCAGGCCCTCAAGTCCCTGGGGGTCAGCCTGGCCATCGACGATTTTGGCACCGGCTACTCATCCATGAGTTATCTCAAGCGGTTTGCCGTGGACCGGCTGAAGATCGACCGGTCATTTGTGCGGGATATCCCCATGGACAGCCATGATGAGGCCATTACTCGGGCCATCATCGCCATGGGCCATAATCTTCAGCTCAGCGTGGTGGCCGAGGGGGTGGAAACCTCGGCCCAGCACAGCTTTTTGGCGCTGCATGGCTGCGACGAGATGCAGGGCTATTTATTCAGTCCCCCAGTGCCCGCCGAGGAGTTCGCCGCCCTACTGGCCAGCGGCACGGTGTACAAGGTCCTGGAAGCCGGCAGCGCGCCCCCCGCCAACCGGCCTTGACTGGGGGCTTGCGTGGTCCCAAACCACGCCCTCGTTCAGTCCGGCGCCGGGCCATCTAGCCAGCGATACCATAGCCTGCCCAGCCACTCATGAAGCACGTAGCGGATCTGTTCCATGTCGGCGATTTGGGGTAGCCAGGAATAGACATCGCCGGGATTGGGCTGGTCGTCGAAAAACAGCGTCGGGGCCGGAATCACCACCACGCCAGCCCGGCGGAATGCCGCCACGGCCCTGGCCATGTGGGCGGCCTGGGTGACCAACAGCACTTGGCGCCAGCCCCGAGTTTGCAACAGGGTGGCGGTATTCCAAGCGTTCTCCCGAGTGGTCTGGCTGGTCTCCTCGATGAGTACTTCCCCCCGCACACGGAATTCGTCATGCAGCAGCTTGCCCATCAGCTCCGCTTCGCTGGGACCGTCCAGATGGCGGTAACCGCCGCTAGCGATCACCGGCAAGCCGGTCCGGCGGGCCAGCCGGGCGGCGTGACGAACCCGGCTGATGGTGCGGGGCGCCAGGGTAACGCCCCCAAAGGCCAGGGCGTGGGTACGCAGCCCCCCGGCCAGCACCACAATGGCGTCGGCTTTGGAGTCGGCCCAGCGGGCTTCGGGCAAGGGCGGGTAGGGTTGGCTCAGCCGGTTGAGCAGGACGGCGGTGATGGGAATGCTCAGCAGATAGGCGCTCAGGACGCCGACCGCTAACAGGGCAAGGCCCAGACGTGGCCGGGAGGTCAGCAGAACAAGCCCCAGTAGCCCCAGTAAAATAGGGCCGCCGGGCGGTAAAATCAGGGTTTCCAGCAAGTGTTTTCGAAACGGGTGGAAATCGGCGCGAAAAGGGGGCCGGGGCGCGCCCCGACCCTCCTTTCCAGGGTCTCGATCAATAGGTCTTGGCCTCTTCGGCTTCCTCTTCGATGGCGTCACCAGCGGCTTCCACGTCCTGGCCGGCGCCACGGATAGTGTTGCAACCCCCCAGGGCGACGCCCAGGCTGAGCAGCAGGGCGATGAGGGCTATGATACGCAGGGTCGAATGAGTCATGGCATAGTCTCCTGAATGGATTGGAAGTAGCACGAATAGAATTATGATTATGGTTAGGCTCTGTATCTAGTGTATCCATGATCGCCGGAAAACACTACGCATCTCCCTCACGGTAGCTAATCCGGTAGATGGCTCCCACATGGTCATCGGACAGCAACAAGGAACCATCGGGCAACTGCAGCAGATAGGCGGGTCGGCCCCAAAACCGTTCCCCGTCCAGCCAGCCCTGGGCAAAGGTCAGGTAGTCCACAGGGCGGCCGTTTTCGAAGCGCACCAGGCTGACCCGGTAGCCGATCTTCTCACTGCGGTTCCAGGACCCGTGTTCGGCGATAAACGCCTGGCCCCGGTACTCCGGTGGGAACTGATCGCCGGTATAAAATACAATCCCCAAGGGAGCCACATGGGGACCGAGTTCCTGGGCGGGGGGCCTGTAGTCGGCGCAGCTTCGGCCCTTGCCGAACTCCGGGTCAGGGATATCCCGGCCATGGCAGTAAGGGTAGCCAAAATGCAGGCCAGGTCGGGGGGCGTGGTTCAACTCGTCGGGAGGACGGTTATCCCCCAACCAGTCCCGGCCATTTTCGGTGATCCACAACTCGTCGCTATCCGGGTTCCAGGTGAAGCCCACGGTGTTGCGCAGTCCCTGGGCATAGACCTCCTCGTTACGTCCATCCGGGTCCATGCGCCGGAGTTGGGCATAGCCTTCCCGGTCGCAGATATTGCAGGGAGCGCCCACCGGCAGGTAGAGCTTGCCGTCGGGACCGAAGCCGATATAGCGCCAGCCATGATGGGCGTCCTTTGGGAGATCGTCGCGCAGCACTTCCGGCGTGGGCGGATCATTCAGATGTTCCTCGATGGCAGGATAGCGTAACAGCCGGTCCACCGCCGCCACATAGAGATCGCCGTCGCGCAGGGCGATGCCGTTGGGCATGTTCAGACCCTGGGCCAGCACCCAGACCCGCTCCGCCCGGCCATCGCCGTCTTCATCGCGCAGGGCGTAAACCCGACCGGCCCGGCGGGTGCCCACGAACACCGTACCCTTGTCGCCCAGGGTTAGGGTGCGGGCATTGGGCAGGCCGTCGGCCCAAACCTCAATGACGAAACCCGGCGGCAGTTCCACCCGCTCCACGGGTGGGGCGGCGGCCAGGTTAGCGCAAGACAGGGATAGGAACAGGGCGCTAAACGCCAGGATCGGAGCGATAGTTTGCATGTTGCACAATCCTCCACGGGATAGCCTTTGACGCGATGTGTGCCGATGCCCGAGGGGGCAGCGAAGCAGCGGCGTGGATCAATTGGCGCCGGTCACAGCAGTTTTTTCAGCACGTTCACATCCACCGGCTTGAGCAGATGGTGGTCGAAGCCGGCGGCCATGGCCTGGCGCCAGTCATGCTCCTGGCCATAGCCGGTGATGGCGATCAGCAACCGCTCTTGGCCGCCTTTCATGGCCCGCAACCGCCGGGCTACCTGATAACCGTCCAGTTCTGGCAAACCGATATCCAGCAGCACCACCTCCGGGTCGAAGTCCGAAACTTGCTCCAGGGCGCTGCGGCCGTCGTAGGTGGCGCGGGTATGGTGGCCCAGCAAAGCAAGCAACCGGGTGAGGGAAGAGGCCGCATCGTGGTTGTCGTCCACTACCAGGATACGCCTTTGCCCGATCGCCGGATCGCGCGGACTGTGATCCACCCGTGGGCGGGTTTCGGGACCGGCGGGCAGTTTGGCGGCGGGCAGCCGGACCAGGAATTCACTGCCCTGACCGGGGCCTTCGCTATGGGCAAGCGCATCGCCACCGTGCATCTGGGCCAGCCGTTTAACCAGGGTCAGCCCCAGACCCAGGCCGCCGCTACTCCGGTCCAGGGTGGGGGCGTTCTGGCTAAACAAGTCAAAAACCCGTTCCAGTTGGTCCGGGGCGATGCCCTTGCCGTTATCTCGCACCCGAATGACGATCTGGTCCTGATCGGGACAGGCCGAGATCTGGATACAGCCTGCTTGAGGGGTATATTTAGCCGCATTGCTCAACAAATTGGCGACGATCTGGGTGAGCCGGGTAGGATCGGCGTCCAGCCACAAGGGCTGGCGTGGCAGCTCCAGTGCCAAGCGGTGGCCACGGCTGTCCAGTAGGGGCTGGACCGTGGCCACGGCGTCCTTGACCACGTCGTCCAGGCGCAGCCGTTGCTTGCGCAGCTCGATCCGTCCTTGGGTGATCCGGGAGACGTCCAACAGGTCATCCACCAGCCGGGCCAGATGATTGGTCTGGCGTTCCAGGGTGTTACTCAGTTCCTCCAGCCTGGGATCGTTGAGGTGCATCAAACCCATCATTTGGGCGCAGGCGCGGATCGGCGCCAGTGGGTTGCGTAGCTCATGGGCCAGCATGGCCAGAAATTCATTCTTCTGGCGGTCGGCCTGGGACAGCAATTCCTGGGTGCGCTTCTGGTCGTCGATATCGGTGCAAGTGCCCAGCCAGCGGACGATACGGTTATGAGGGCCGCGCACCGGCAAGCCCCGGTTCAAAAACCAGCGATAGCTCCCATCGCGCATCCGGTAACGGGATTCGCTCTCATAGATGATGCCCCGCTCCACGGCGTCCTGGAACCGCGCCAGGGTTATTTCCTGGTCATCGGGGTGGATGGCCTCGACCCAGCGGGCCTTCCCACGGGTATCTTTCAGGGAAAAACCAGTCAGCTCGGTCCAGCGACGATTGACATAATCCACGAAACCGTCGCTCTGGGTCGTCCAGACGATTTGGGGCATGGCTTCGGTGAGTTCCCGAAAACGGTTCTCGCTTTCAGTCAGGGCGGCTTGTGCCCGGTGACGCTCATCCACGTCTTGGACGATGCCGACCCATTCCTGGACGGGGCCACCGACGGCGTCCCGCAACGGCACGGCCCACACCTCGAAGTAGCGAAAATCCTGGGCGGCGGCGCTCCATAATCGCCCCGAGGCCCGGTATTCCCTGCCTAGTTTCAAGTTCCGGCTCCAACTCTGGAAGATCGACTCCCGGTCGTCTGGATGCAGCATATCCAGCCAGCCGAAACCCGCGTGCCGTTCCCAGGGCTGGCCGGTATGAGACTCCCAGGAAGGCTGAGGCTTCACAAACGCGCCGACGCCGTCGGCGATCCACACTATGGCCGTGGTGACGTCCATCAACGCTAGGAAACGTTTTTCCTGGCGCTGGATGGCATGGCGGTCCTGGCGTCGTTGGATGGCCCCGGACAGGATATTAGCGATGCTTTGGAGAAACGCCCCATCCTGATGGGTGAAATGCCGGACCTTATTGCTGTGGGCGCTCAATACCCCGTAGGGCTGCCGGCGGTCCTGGATGACCACGCCGATACCACTGACAGCGTCATTTTCGGCGGCCAGGGCCAGGCGGGTAAAGCGGGTTTCCTTGGACAGGTCATCCACTACCACGGGGGATTGCGCGGTCAAGGCATAGCCAGCCAGGGAGCTAATGTCGGCGCTCATCCGGGCCGGTTTTCGGGACCTACCGGCTCCCGCCCGAAGCAGCAGTTCTTCGCCGCCAGGTCGCAGTTCGAATACCTCGCAAGACCGCGCCCCAAGGGCCTGGGCAACCAACCGCACCGCCTCGTCCATCAGGGCCTGAACATTTCCAAAATGCATGGCCCGCAGCCCCAGGTCAGCCACCATCGCCTGCTGGCGGGTCCGCTTGTCCAGTTCGGCGGCGGTACTCTTGAGGTCGGTCATATGCCTTGCGTATCGCCCATCGGCGCCGCCTCCAGCAGACTGGCCCGCAAGGGGTCGCCCGGTTCCAGGGAGTCCGCCAGGCTGTTCAGAACGGCCATTGCCATGCGTCGCGCCTGGTCCGCGCCGGAGGGATCTTGAGCGGCCTGACAGACGCCCATGGCGGCCCCATGCAGACGCCAGGCCGCCATGGGCGCGGCGCCCTGGGTCAGTATTGTCCCGCCTGCGGCCAGGGCCGCTTCGGCGCCGCCGGAATCACCGAGAGCCAGGGCCGCCTCGGCCTCCCAGGCCCTGGCCAGCACCTGGTAGCTGCGCTCGCCCGGTCCATCCGCCACGCTGCTCAGGGTCCGGGCCGTCTCCCGGCAGGCGGCCCAATCCCCGGCTGCGGCCTGTTGCTCGGCCAGGGCTGCCCGCCAAGGCAGGCCCAGCACCCAGTCCATGGCTTGGGGCTTGTCTCGCAGCCAGGCGTCAATGCGCTCCAGGCAGTCCCGGGAGGCATCCACGCTGCCCAATCCCAGATGAATCCGGGCCATCAGGATCAGGCATAAAAACCCCTCGCTGCCCGGTGTTGCGTGGGCCAGGCGTTCCGCCACCGGCTGACATAGCTGCAAAGCTCCCGTGAAATCAAAACAATGTAGCCGCAGCCAAGCTTGCTGGAGGCGGAAATGGATGCTCCAGGGTAGGTGGCCGTTCTTGTCCGCTAGGGTCAGTCCCTCGGTCATGGCTGTTTGCATCTCTCCCCAGCGCCCAGCGTAGAACAAAGCCCAGGCCCGAAAGAACTGGCAGCTCAGGTATTGTCGTCCATCCCCCAGTTCACGGGCCAGGCGTTGGCCTTCGGCGGCGGCCTCCACGGCCTCGGTGTAGCGGGATTGCAAGGACAACAGCCAGGCCAGCAGGGGCAAATGCTGGCATTCCATGATGCGGTCCCCAGCCTGGCGGGCGACGGTCACGGCCTGCCGGTATGCGGCTTCATGGTCCGGTGAGTAGCCCCGGATCAGGCATTGCCAATGGGCCTGCCAGCCGCGCACCTGGGCTTGCTGCAAGGGATCGGGCAGGTCCTTGACCCGGGCCATGGCCTGGTCGGCGGCGGCCAGACAGCCCTGCCGGTCTACCCAGAACAAGGCGTTGCCCAAGGCGAGTAAGGCCCGTGCCTCCAGGGCGGGGTTCTGCTGTTCCCTGGCCAGTTCGGCCAGGCGTTGGCAGCCGTCGATAACTTGATCCAGCCGACCGGCGGCCAACCGTTGCTGATTGAGCCGTTCCAGCAGCGCCGGTTCCAACTCCCGACGCCGGGCGGGTTCGAGCCGGGGCAGCAGCGTCATGGCTTGTTCCAGGCGGGCGCTGGCTTCTCGGTGGGCGAAGCGGGCGGCGTCCACGTCGGCGGTTCGGGACAGCCAGTCGATAGCCGGGCCAGCCTCCCTGGCATGCAGGAAATGGCCAGCCAGCTCGGCGGCCACCGCCGCGTGCTGACCCTGCCAGCCGGTTTCCAAGCGTCGGGCCAGGGCCAGATGCAAGCGGCGGCGGCGAGCCATGGGTAGGGTGTCGTACCAGGCATCCCGGTACAGCACATGCACAAATCGATAGGCGCCGCTCAAGGTGCCATCCGGCCATTGCACCGCCTCGGCCCGTTTTAACCAGCCTTTTCCCTGGACGATTTCTTCACAGCGGTCCTCTGCATCCAGCAAGTCGATCTCCAACAAGGTCGCCACGGCGGCGGCGGTGAATTTCATCCCTGCCAAGGCGGCCACCGATAGCAGCGCCCGCTGACTGTCATCCAGGCGCTGCATCTGCCGCTCCAGCACCTGTTGCAGGCCCGGGGGTAGGGCAATGTCCAGGTCCTGGGCCGGTCGGGTCAGGGTCCAGTCTCCTTGATCTTTTACGAGTACCTGTTCTTCCAGCAGAAAATCCACGGCCCGGGCCAGAAACAAGGGATGGCCCCCGGTGCGCCGATAAAGAGTGGCGGCCAGTTCTGGGGGAGGTGGACCGACCAGCCGCTGTTCCAAATAGGCCTCCAGCGCCTCCGGGTCTAGGCTGTCTAGGAGCAGTTCCCGACAACGGCCATGCAAGTTCAGCTCCCGGCGCAGGTCGGCCAGGGGGTGGTGTCCGCCTTCGATCTCCCCAGGGCGAAACGTACTCACCACCAATAGCCGAGCCGGTTCATCCCGACGGGCCAGATAATCCAGCAATTCTAAAGTGGCATGGTCGGCCCAGTGCAAGTCCTCGAACACCAGAATCAAGGGACTGTCATGGGTGAGGGTTTCCAGGGCCACGGCCAATTCCCGCAGCATGCGTTCGCCGGTGAAGCCGAACAATTTCTCGCGCAACTCGGCGAGTTCGGATTTTTCCAACAACCAGGGCAGTTGCAATAACCAGCCGGGAGCGTTGCTGGCCAGCAGGCCCTTGACACGGGCGCCCTGAAACCCCTTGCACAAGCGGCCCAGGGCATCCAGCACCGCCAGATAGGATTCCCCCCCGCCGCGCTGTTCCAGGCAGTGACCTTTGGCCCACAACGAGCCGTCGGTGGGGGGCAGGGCGGCCAGCCAGGCATCCACCAGCGTGGTTTTGCCAACCCCTGGCTCGCCACCCGCCAACAACCATTGACGGCGACCTTGAAGGGCCTCACTCCAGCAGCTATCCAAGCGCCGCCAGGCCGATTCACGGCCCGGTGGAACCTGGGCGACGCTAGGGGCGGCTAACCTAGCGGGGGTGGGCGAAGGCAACGGGGAGGCCGAGATCAAGGGTAAATCGCCGATGAGGCGGTAGCCACGCCGATGCAGGGTTTCAATGTAACGGGGGGTCTTGGGATCGTCCCGCAGGGCTTTGCGTATTTCCCGCACCGCCACCTTGAGCACCGCGTCGCCCACGAACACCCGTGGCCAGACCGCCGCCAGCAACTCATCCTTGGTCACCAGCGTACCCCGCCGGTGGCGCAGGTGTTCCAGCACGGCGAACGCCTTGGGGGTGAGTTGGACGCGCTGTTCGCCACGCAGCAGGCACTGATTGTCCAGATCCAGCCGGTAGGCCTTATCACCTGAGTCCGGTGGGCGGTTCATGGTTTTAACCACTCCTTTACCGAAACTTTACCGTTTGCTTATGACCGGTCCAGCCCAGCTCCGTATTCTGACCATCAACAGCCGGCGGGTAGCAAAACACCCCCCGAGGAAGCGCCGGGCCGGTTGTTGGGAAGCGCCAAAGCCGCCTCCCCGCAACATACTTTGAAACAGACCTTCAAGCCAACTGAGGATAGCACCATGAAACCCACTAAGTCTCTGATCTGCTCCGCCATCGCCCTGAATCTGCTGGCCGCCGGCATGGCCCCGGCCCTGGCCGATAACATCGGTGGTCGGATCAGCAATGTGTTCATCGGCGCCGACAACAACTCCGCCGCGAACCCCATCGTCCAGCCCCAGGACCCGGCCCTGGCCGGTGGTGGGATCGACCAGAGTATGCAGTTCGGCGATGTGTTGTCCGGCACCCGCCGACATGATGTGCTGATCGGCCGCTTGGGGGTAGATATTCTGGACGGCGGCCCTGGCAATGACGTTCTCATCGGCGGCACCGAGCATTTCAATCCCCAAAACCGGGACCGCGCCTTCGGTGGTCGGGGTAACGATGTCTTTATCTGGGCGCCGGGCGACGGCTCCGATCTGTTCCATGGTGATCGCGGTCAGGATGCCGTGGTGTTCGGGCTGATGGGTGAGATTGAAGATGGTCAACTGGTGTTCCGGGTCAGCAACGATCAGCAGGCCGGGGAGATCGACCTCAATCCTTTCACCTGGCTGCCCACAGTAAATGTAAGCGGGTCTCCGGGCTTTTGCGAAGTGATCGACCGCTCCACCAGCGCCGAGGCTGCGGCGGCCCTGGATGACCTGGACTTGGATCATCTGGTGCGATTCTCCTTGCGCGGCGTGCGTGACGCCTTCGAAACGGGTCAGCAGGACACCGATAACGGACTGCGGGTCACCCTGCACCTGAAGGACGTGGAAGTGCTGGTCTGCACCAACCGTGACGGCGGCGAGGTGGAGCTGGTGGACTTGACGGTTAGCCCCCCCGCGCTCATCGACTGGAAGGACCTGGCTCAGTCCCTGCGAAAGCGCCTAGAGGCCCTGGTCCTCTGAGTCTCCGGCGTCAAAACCAACGGTCGGCCCTCGGGTCGGCCGTTTCGTATAACGGGAAACAATTCTCTATCCGGTTGCATTCGCAGCCGGATATGCTATTTAGACAAGCTATGAAACAAATTTCCTTGATCGGAATGTGTGTATCACCTTAGAGGTGGCGTATGACCCGGGGGCAGCCCGAAAGGGATTTATCATCCCCATCCTACACGGTCGCGGTTGTCATGGAGAGGCGGCGAAAAAGCGGGGGACGCTGGTCCCGAGACCACTGGCAGGCCCTGGGCATCGTCATGAACGACGGCAAGGGCGCGTCCGGCGCTGGCGGTACTCTGATCCGCCAGGACGCCGAGCGTGAGCAGTACCTATACCGAGGTTTCAGCCTGGCGCTGCACCGGGACGAGGCCGAGAGTTATTACTACAACCTGCTGAGCGAGCGGCCCGGCGTATTTATCATCTGCCGGGAAGATCCCGTGGATAACCGGGTCGTACCCGTGCTCACCCGAATTAGCCATTACGAGGCAGAAGCCTATCTGGAAGCCGGCGATGAGGTGCATGCCGTTCCCATGCCCCCGGAAATCTACCGCTGGGTGGAGCGCTTCGTATTGGACCGTTACCAGCCTGAAATCAAAAAAGCACGCAAGCGGGAGAACTGGCATGGCCAAATCCACGGCGCCCGTTAATTCGGAAGAACGTTCCGATGAGACGTTTCTGGGCCGCTGGTCGCGCCGCAAACAGGAGGAACGGGGTCCGGCCAACCGGGGTCCGGCCAACCGGGGTCCGGCCAACCGGGGTCCGGCCAACCGGGGTTCGGCGCCCTCTATTCGGTCATCTGAAGAGCCAGCCCCCGATGACGCCGACATGCCCCCCCTGGAGACCCTGGACGAGCATTCCGATATGTCGGGATTTCTGTCTCCCCGGGTGAGCGAGGAACTGCGCAAACTGGCGCTGCGCAAGCTGTTTCATCTGCCCAAGTACCAGACCCGCTGCATCCTCAACGAATACGAGGGCAATTTTAATGATTTCAGGCCCTTGGGGGGGGTGGTCACCCACGAGATGAGGCGAATGCTGGAGCTGGAAGCCCGGCGCCGACTGGCCGAGGCCGCGACGGCGGAGACCGGCGAGGCGGAGCCGTCCTCCCCGGCCCGGAATCCGCCCACACCAGCCACCAAGTCCGAACCGGGTCCCGATCCCTCCGCTGGTGGGTCGTGAGTGACGGCACAGTGTTCCTGGAACTGGCCGCCACCGGTAGCGACGGCAAGGCCCGCCGGATCGCCCTGGAAGCGATACCGGGCGAAGCTGAGCCTACCGCCCTGGTGGGCTATCGTTCGGCCGGACGGCTGCTGGTACTCGGTTCCCTGCGACCCGCCCTGGCTGCGGTCGAACGGCTGGGCGGGGAATTGCAATGCACGGTGCTGGCCCCGGAGGTCGGCCCCGGGGATCGGGCCGGAGACCCGGAACTGTTGCGGGGCCGGGCGTCCCGGGTGGTGGGACACCTAGGGGCGTTCAGGGTCTATCTGGCGGGTCCCGACGGGGAGCTGGAGCTGGGTCCGCTCACCGCCTCCGGCCAGCCCCAGTTCGACCTGGTGCTGGACCTGAATATGCCGCCGCTGCTGGATCAGGAGCTGCCCCCTCCGGGCTATTACGCTCCAGGCTCCGACCCCGCAGCCCTGGACCGGGCCTTGGCGGAACTGCCGGAGCGGGTAGGCGAGTTCGAGAAACCGGCGTTTTTCGTTTACGACCCAGCCATCTGCGCCCATGGCCGCCGGGGCCAGCGAGGGTGTACCCGTTGTTTGGAGGTCTGTCCGGCTCGGGCCATTCAGTCCCTGGGCGAGTTGATCCAGGTGGACCCCTATCTGTGCCAGGGGGCCGGAAGCTGCGCCGCCGCCTGTCCCACCGGCGCCATCCGCTACGCCTATCCCCGGGCCACGGATACCTTGGATCAGCTACGGCGCCTGTTGCGTGCTTACGGAGAGGCCGGCGGGAGCGCCCCCTGGCTGCTGTTCCACGATGCCGCGGCGGGCCGGGAGCGGCTGGCCCGGCTGGCGGGGGCGCTGCCGGAGCGGGTGCTGCCCGTGGAGCTGAACGAACTGGGCTCCACCGGCCTGGAGGTCTGGTTGACCGCCCTGGCCTACGGGGCGGGGGGCCTGGCCTGGCTGGCGGTTCATGGTTTGCCCCCTTCGGTGCATAGGGAACTGAACACCCAACTGGATTATGCCCGGGCCATGCTGGAGGGCATGGGCTTCGAAGGTCGGCGGCTGCGCTGGCTGGAGGGGGATGATGCCCACGTGCTGGCGGCCTTGGAGGGTTTGGGCGCGCCCAGTTGGCCCGCTGCCGGTTTCGCCGTCCACGATCAGAAGCGCCAAACACTGCGCTTGGCCGTGGATCATCTGTATCGCCATGCGCCCCGACCCCAGGCGGTGGCGGCCTTGCCCTCCGGCGCTCCCTTCGGCCAGGTTCAGGTGGATCGGGACGCCTGCACCCTATGCATGGGCTGCGTGGCGGTGTGCCCCACCCAGGCCCTGACCGCCGACCGGGACGCCCCGCGTTTGAATTTCAGCGAAGCCTTGTGCGTGCAATGCGGGCTATGCGAGCGGGCCTGTCCCGAGCAGGCCATCTCACTGACGCCGCGCTTTATTTACGATCCCGAGCAACGTCGCGGTTCCCAGGTACTCAACGAAGAGCCACCGTTTTGCTGCATTCAATGCGGCAAGCCGTTCGCCACTCGCGCCCTGATCCACAAGATGACGGAAAAACTTCACGGTCACTGGATGTTTCAGGACGACAAGGCCCTGAACCGCTTGCGGATGTGCGAGAGCTGTCGGGTCGAGGATTTGTACCGGGATGGACAAGCGGTACTGGCCCCCCGAAAAGAACGGGGTTGAAGGAATGCAAACCATGACCGAACCAACGCCGTTGTCCGCTGCGGGCCTGGGCGAGGAAGACGCGCTGCGCGCCAATGCCTACACCCTACTAGGCCATCTGCTGGCCCAAGCCCCCGATGCGGGAATGCTGGCGCTGTTGCGGTCAATTCAGATACCGGAGGCCGCCGCCAGCCTTATGGCGGAGGCGTGGCGCGGGCTGCGGCAGGCAGCCGAGAGCGCCGAGTCGGCCGACCTTGACGATGAGTATTTCCAGTTGTTCATCGGCATCGGCCAGGGTGAGTTGGTGCCTTATGGCTCCTGGTATCTCACCGGGTTTCTGATGGAAAAGCCCCTGGCGGAACTGCGCCTGGATCTGGCCCGGTTGGGGATTGAACGCCGGGATGGGGTTC
The DNA here is from genome assembly GCA_964597315.1 of uncultured Candidatus Competibacteraceae bacterium. Classification (GTDB taxonomy): domain Bacteria; phylum Pseudomonadota; class Gammaproteobacteria; order Competibacterales; family Competibacteraceae; genus CAZQXD01. The sequence goes on along the minus strand of CAZQXD010000022.1, from coordinate 20,691 downwards.
GCGAGCCAGAAGATCACGCGGCGGCTTTGTGCGAGACCATGGGTATGATTATCACCGATCCAACTATCCCTTTTGGGATGCAGCGATTGTTTTTTGAAAAACACCTGGCCCCTTGGCTGGGGCGATTTTTTCGAGATCTGGGTCAGACCGGATCGGCGCGTTTCTATCGCGCTGTGGGACTGGTCGGGGAGCGGTTCATGGAAATCGAAGCCAAATACCTGGCCATGACGGTCTGAGCGACGGGTATGGCCGGTCGGCAACACCCCTTCCCTAGGAGATTGACGATGAACGATGCAGCGAGCAAAAGCGGAAGCGGCGCCACCCGTCGCGATTTTATCAAGGGCGTGGTGATGACCAGCGGGGCGGTGGCCCTGGGGCTGGAAGCCGCGCAAGCCCCCGCCGTCCAGGCCAGCGGCGAAAACCCGAAGCGGTTATCCAAGGGCTATGAGGAAACCCAGCATGTGCGGGATTACTACCGCAGCGCCCGGACGATTTAGTCGACGGCGTTACCCTGGAGGATTCAAGCCATGAAACTCAATAAGAAAACCGTGGGCAGCCCGGCAGACGCCAAAACTGTGGCTCCAGGTTTTTTCGGCGCCGCCGTGGACCGGCGGACCTTCCTCAAGCGTTCCGGCCTGTCCCTGGGCGGCGTGGCGGTGGCTGCGGGCCTGCCTTTGTCAATGATGCAAAAGGCCCATGCCGAACGCATTGATCCGGCGGTCAAGACCGAGATCAGGCACAGCGTCTGCACCCACTGTTCGGTGGGCTGCGGGGTGGACGCCGAGGTCCAGAATGGCGTCTGGACCGGCCAGGAACCGGCCTTCGATTCGCCCATCAACCTAGGTTCCCACTGCGCCAAGGGCGCTTCGGTGCGGGAACACGGTCACGGCGCCCGGCGCCTCAAGTACCCCACCAAGATGGTGGGCGGCAAGTGGCAGCGAATCTCCTGGGAACAGGCCCTAGACGAGATCGCTGAGCAGATCACCCGAATACGCGAGCGGTCCGGTCCCGACTCGGTGTTCTGGCTAGGTTCCAGCAAGCACAACAACGAACAGGCTTATTTGTTCAAGAAAATGGTGGCCTTATGGGGCACCAATAACTCCGATCACCAGGCGCGTATCTGCCACTCCACCACCGTGGCGGGGGTGGCCAGCACCTGGGGCTACGGAGCCATGACTAACTCCTATAACGATATGCACAACTGCAAGGCCATGTTCTTCATCGGCTCCAACGCCGCCGAAGCCCATCCGGTGGCCATGCAGCATGTGCTGCGGGGCAAGGAGAACGGCGCTAGGCTGATCGTGGTGGACCCTCGCTTCACCCGCACCGCCGCCCACGCCGACCAATACATCCGGCTGCGCCCCGGCACCGACGTGCCCCTGATCTGGGGCATGCTCTGGCATATCTTCGAAAATGGCTGGGAGGACCGGGACTATATCCGCCAGCGGGTCTATGCCATGGATGAGGTCAAGGAGGAGGTCAAGAAGTGGACCCCCGAGGTGGTCCGGGATATTACCGGCGTGCCGGAGGAAGAGGTCCGCCAGGCCGCCCAAACCCTGGCGGAGAACCGACCCGGCACCATCGTCTGGTGCATGGGCGGCACCCAGCACCACATCGGCAACAACAACACCCGGGCCTACTGCATTCTGCAACTGGCCCTGGGTAACATCGGCGTGTCCGGCGGCGGGGCCAATATCTTCCGGGGCCACGATAACGTCCAGGGGGCCACCGACGTGGGGCCGAACTCCCACACCCTGCCCGGCTATTACGGCCTGTCCGAGGGGGCCTGGAGGCACTGGGCCAAGGTTTGGGGCGTGGACTACGATTGGCTCGCAAACCGTTTCGATCAGGGGGACTACGACAGCGGCAAGGCCGAGGACCAGGACGGCAGCGTGCCCACCCTCAAGCCCATGAATATGGCCGGTATCACCGTCTCCCGGTGGATCGACGGGGTGTTGGAGGCCAAGGAGAACATCACCCAGCAGGATAAGCTCCGCGCCATGTTTTTCTGGGGCCACGCCCCCAACAGCCAGACCCGCGGCCCGGAGATGAAGACAGCCTTCGAGGCCCTTGACCTGCTGGTGGTGGTGGACCCCTATCCCACGGTGTCGGCGGTGCTGCACGATCGCAAGGACAACACCTATCTGCTACCCGCCTGCACCCAGTTCGAGACCTATGGTTCGGCCACGGCTTCCAACCGCTCCTTGCAGTGGCGGGAGAAGGTCATCGACCCGCTGTTCGAGTCCCGGCCCGACCACACTATCATGTACCAACTGGCCAAGCGGCTGGGCTTCGCCGACGAGCTGACCCAGCACATCAAGGTGGAGAACGACGAACCCGATATCGAGGACATTCTCCGGGAGATCAACCGGGGCACTTGGACCATCGGCTATACGGGTCAAAGCCCGGAGCGGCTGAAGCTGCATCTGGCCAATCGCCATACCTTCAACACCACGACCCTGAAGGCCGAGGGCGGACCCTGCGACGGGGATTACTACGGCCTGCCCTGGCCTTGCTGGGGCACTCCTGAAATGAAGCATCCCGGCACGCCGTTACTGTATGACCCCTCCTTGCCGGTGGCCGAGGGCGGGCTGACCTTCCGGGCTCGCTTCGGGGTGGAGAAGGACGGGGTTAATCTGCTGGCGGAGGACGCCTACAGCAAGGACTCGGAACTCACCGACGGCTATCCCGAGTTCAGCGCCGACATGCTCAAGCAACTGGGCTGGTGGGACGACCTCACGGAGGATGAAAAAGCCGAGGCCGAGGGCAAAAATTGGAAGACCGATCTGTCCGGAGGCATCCAGCGGGTGGCCATCGCCCACGGTTGCGCTCCCTTCGGCAACGCCAAGGCCCGCTGCAAGGTCTGGGAGTATCCAGACCCCATCCCAGTGCATCGGGAACCCCTGTATACCCCCCGCCATGACCTGGTGTCCCGGTATCCCACCTACGAGGACCGCCGGGCCTTCTTTCGCCTGCCCACCCGCTATGCCTCCATCCAGACCAAGGACTATTCCAAGTCCTATCCGCTGATCTTTACCAGCGGTCGACTGGTGGAATACGAAGGGGGTGGCGAGGAGACCCGTTCCAACCCCTGGCTGGCGGAGTTGCAGCAGGACATGTTCGTGGAGATCAACCCCGGCGACGCCCACGATGCCGCTGTCCGGGACGGCCAGATGGTGTGGCTGGAAAGTCCCGAAGGGGGGCGGATCAAGATCAAGGCCATGGTCACTCCCCGGGTGGCCCGGGGGGTGGTGTTCTGTCCCTACCACTTCGGCGGGCATTTTCAGGGCGAGGACCTGCGTCACAAGTACCCCGAGGGGTCCGATCCCTATGTGCTGGGGGAGGCGGCCAACACCGCGACCACCTATGGCTACGATTCGGTGACCATGATGCAGGAGACCAAGGTCACTCTATGCAAAATCTATCCGGCTTAAAGGAGACCACCCATGGCCCGAATGAAATTCCTCTGCGACGCGGAACGCTGCATCGAATGCAACGCCTGCGTGACTGCCTGTAAAAACGAGCATGAGGTTCCCTGGGGCGTGAACCGCCGCCGGGTGGTGACCCTGGACGACGGGAAGCCCGGGGAGAAGTCCATCTCCGTGGCCTGCATGCACTGCACCGACGCCCCCTGCGCGGCGGTGTGCCCGGTGGACTGCTTCTACACCACCTCCGATGGGGTGGTGCTTCACGACAAGGATTTGTGCATCGGCTGCGGCTATTGCTTCTATGCCTGTCCCTTCGGCGCCCCTCAGTTTCCAGAACAGGACGCCTTCGGGGTGCGGGGCAAGATGGATAAATGCACCTTCTGCGCCGGTGGTCCCGAGGAGGACAACTCCCTGGAGGAACTCACCAAATACGGCCGCAATCGCCTGGCCGAGGGCAAACTGCCCCTATGCGCCGAGATGTGCTCCACCAAGGCGCTGATCGCCGGCGACGGGGATATGGTTTCGGACATCTACCGGGAGCGCACCACCCGCCGGGGTGGTCGGCCCGATCCGTGGGGTTGGGGCGCGGCTTATAAGGCGTGATGTCGGCGGCCGTCCCGTCGGGTCGACCGTATCTCAGCTCTATCAGGAGGGAGGCGCCATGCCGAAAACGTTATCACTGGCCCTGGCTTTGTTGGGTTTGACGGCCTTGGTGGGTTGTTACGAGGACACCAACGTGACTCTCCATGAGCAGGGTGTCTACAAGGGTGAAACCGATCCCTTGCTCAAAGTGGAGGCCGATAAGCAACACCAGCAACAACTGCGAGAGCGATTTCGCCAGGTCCAGGCCGACCGCTGAGGCCGGTACAAAACAAGAGGTGACGGCTATGGGGATGTGCAAAACGGTCTGGCTGCTGCTGGTTCTGACTCTGCTGACATTGCCCCTGGCGGTATTGCCCGGGGGCGAGGCTGCGGCCCAGGAAAGCAACCCACGGGCCGACTACTGGCGGGAGGTACGCAAGGGCATACACGGCTATAGCGCCGTCAAAGGCCAGGAGACCGATGTGTTGATCCAGACCGCTGGCCAGAACTGGCGGCAACTGCGTAACGGTCCGGTGGCCAATTACGGGGCCTGGTTCCTGGGTGGGGTGGTGGCGGCCATCGTGCTGTTCTATTTGCTCCGGGGCCAGGCGCGTCTGGACAAAGGCCGCTCCGGGATGACCATGGTCCGCTGGCGTCTTTGGGAGCGAATCCTGCATTGGACCACGGCGGTATTGTTTATCATCCTGGCGGTCACCGGCATGAGTCTGCTGTTCGGACGGGCGGTCTTGATTCCGCTGTTGGGCAAGTCGGCTTTTGCCGCCTGGGCGGAACTGGCCAAGCTATTGCACAATACCCTGGGGCCGGTGTTCCTGGCTGGCATCCTCATGGAGTTCCTGGCCTGGGTGCGCCACAACATTCCCAAGCGCCACGACTGGATATGGTTCAAGCAGGGGGGCGGCATCGTGGGCCATAAACACCCCCCGGCGGGGCGCATGAACGGCGGCGAGAAGGTCTGGTTCTGGCTGATTTTCTTCGTGGGCCTGCTGCTGGTGGGGGGCACCGGACTGATCCTGGACTTCCCCAACTACGGCCAAAACCGGGACCTGATGCAGACTGCCCATCTGCTCCATGCCGTGGGCGCTTTTATCTTCGTGGCCTTCGCCATCGGCCATATCTATATCGGCACCCTGGGCACCGAGGGCGCCCTAGAAGGCATGACCCGGGGTCGGGTGGACATGAACTGGGCCAAGCAGCATCACGACATCTGGTTCGAGGAAGAAATGGCCAAGCCCCGGGCGCGGCGAGACCTGGAAGACGAGCGCCCTATACGTGCTGGTCCCGGCCATCCGATAACGCCAGAACCCTGAGCAGTAGCCCCGCAACGGGAAAATTACATGATCGTCTACCGACCAGCGGGAACAGAAGAAACCCTTAAATAAAGGTCAGGTCGGGTTTTTGAATTCAGGTCAACGATACAGGGCGGGAAGTGACGCGAGCATGGAACAGTTATTCACGGCGGTTCTCTACTGGGCGGCGGGCGGCTCGGCCATGGCCCTGATGTTGGCGATTGGCCCGGAAGACCAGGGGTTTCTCCTGTTGGTGGGCTTGCCTTGGCTGGGTCTGTTTTTGCTGCTGGCCGTCACCACCCTGTTGGGTCTGGTCGGGATGCTGCTGGCCTGGGATCGGCGTTGAGCCGGTCGGGTATCCCAGCAGGCTGTAGCTAGCCGTAGGTACCGTCTTGGTTGTCCACCCGGACAATGATGCGGTTCGCGAAGCTCACCACATCCTACAATTATCAACCTATCAACAAGTTGCATGTCCAGCTAGTCGTAGCTAGCCGTAGGATGCGATGAGGAACGAACCACATCAATCGAGAACTACCCCAGCAGGCTATAGCTAACCGTAGGATGCGGTGAGGAACGAACCGCATCGATCGAGAACCACCCCAACCCGTCAACGGGTAAATCCGTTGCCGCCTGTTGGCGAGCGAAATACCGACTGAGCGGCCAACCCGGAGAGGCAGGGTGGTTCATAATTCGGCTTTTCTAATCCGGCCTCACTGCTCGGGCCGAAAAGCCCGTGGTGGCCGGAAAAAATTGCCCTGTGTTTTGTGCGAGCCGTCCTGGCGTGTAGCATGGGTGCGGCGAATGCTTTCCCAGACCAACGAGGTTGCTTTATGTCACTGATGAAACGGATGCTCTCCAGTATTGGCATTGGCTCCGCCAAGGTGGATACCGAACTGCATGGGGAGCGCTTTGCCCCCGGCGAGAACCTGACCGCCACGGTGCGGATCACCGGCGGCGATGTGGAGCAACACGTCGATGCGATTTATTTCTCGGTTCACGCCCGTTACCCGATAGAGCGCAATGACGAGACCGTTACCGAAACCACCGAACTGGGCCGCACCCAGTTGGCCGAGCCTTTTACACTGGCTCCTGGGGAGCAGCGAGAGTTACCTGTGGTCCTGCGTGTGCCTCTGGACACGCCCTTGACCCTAGGCGGGGTCAAGGTCTGGGTACAGACCGGTCTGGACATCAAACAAGCCCTGGACCCCGGCGATAAGGATGCCATCCAGGTGGTGCCGGACCTACTCATGCAGGGCCTGTTCGACACCCTGGCGGGGCTGGGTTTCCGACTGGTCAAGACCGATTGCGAGCCGGCGCCCTCCGGTCTGCGCGGGCGTCGGTTTGTACAGGAGTTCGAGTTCAAGCCCGCCGGTGGGCCGTTCCAGGGTCGGCTGGACGAGTTGGAAGTGGTCTGCTTGCCCGAGGATGACCGGCTGGGCGTGCTGCTGGAGGTGGACCGCAAAGCCCGGGGCCTGGGAGGGTTGCTGGCGGAGATGATGAATATGGATGAAAGCCGGCTGAATCTTTCCATCGGTCCCCATGACCTGGTGGATCTGGACCACCGGCTAAGGGAACTGATCGAGCGGGCGGCCTGATGCCGGTCAAACCCGTTCTAGGCGGATCAGCCCGGCATCGACCAAATCCTGTAAAAACGTTTGGGCATCGGTCACCCGGACCCGGGCGCCGGTGTTGGTTTTGACCCGCACCGCCACGTCGCCCATCCAGTCCGTGGAGCGGCGACCGGTATACCAGCGATCCTGGCTCATGGCTCCTAGGATCTCCAGAGGGCTGCCGGTGTAGGTTTTTTGTTCGGTAACGACGCGATAAGCCATGGTCTGCTCCTCGGTGGCGTTAAGGCAGGCGGCGACAGCGCCGATAGTTTCTAGAATAGAACACGGCTGCGGTCGCCGTCGCCATCGTGGAAAGGGAGTGTTTCGTTATGCATCTGCCGGTCTATGTCAAACCCGCCTCGATCCAAGAAAAGCAATTTATCGACACCTGGCTGGAGGCCCGGGGCAGGGCCGATCTGTGGGAGGATTATCCCCTGGGTTGGGCCGTCTATGATAAACCTTTGACGGCGAGCGAGGACGAAGACGAGGCCGCCCGGCGGTTTGTGCGCCTGGATCACTATTTGCGCCGCTTGTTGCCCCACCTGGCCGGGCTGTATGCCCAGGAGCTGGAAGACTATTATGCCACGGTGTTTGGCCACTCCCGCTTTAATTTTCTGGGCGACCTGAAAGGTCCCTATCTGGACGGGGAAGCGGTGCGGGACCCCCACAACCCGCTGCCCGCGCCGGACGAACTCTAATCGCCTGACCGGCACGCTTTCCTCACGTCGATTTGCACCGGCGCTCCAATAGCCGGATCATTGTCATTTTGGCCTGGAGCGAACCCACTCGATCCGCCCCTGTTCCACACCGTAACCGGCCCGCCGGAAGACGAACCCCGCGCCCATGAACCGGATCGCCACGCTTAGCGACAACCCGAGACAACGGTCCCGGCCCCGCCACACCCGCCCCCGGGTCTATACCTGGGAGCGGATCTTCGCCATGGCCCGGACCCACCGGCGGGAACTGATCCTGGCCCATGGCATCGCCGTGCTGGCGGCCTTGGCCGCCGTGCCGGTGCCGCTGCTGATGCCGCTGCTGGTGGACGAGGTGCTGCTGGATCAGCCCGGCGCCGTGGTGGCTACCCTCAATGCCCTGTTCCCCAGCGCCTGGCGTGGCCCGGCCTTATATATCCTGGCGGTGCTGGCCCTGGCGCTGCTCCTGCGTCTGGCGGCCTCGGCCCTGGGGGTCTGGCAGATGCGCCAGTTCACCCTGATCGCCAAGGACATCACCTACCGGATGCGTCGCCAGATGCTGGCCCATCTGCAACGGGTGTCCATGGGAGAGTACGAAACCCTAGGCTCCGGGGCGGTGGCTTCCCATTTCGTCACCGACCTGGACACCGTGGACCAGTTCGTGGGGGTGACCATCAGCAAGTTCCTGGTGGCCCTGTTTAGCCTGATCGGCACCGCCGCCGTGCTGCTGTGGCTGCACTGGCCCCTGGGGCTGTTTTTGCTGTTCATGAACCCCCTGGTGATTTGGTTTACTGTGCTGCTGGGCAAGCGGGTCAAGCACCTCAAGCGCCGGGAAAACAGCGCCTATGGGGCTTTTCAGGAAGCCCTGATCGAGACCCTGGAGGTGATCCAGCAGATTCGGGCCGCCAACCGGGAACGCCATTACCTGAAGCGGCTCACGGACAAAGCCCGGGGAGTACGGGACCACGCCAGCGCCTATGCCTGGCAGAGCGAGGCCGCCAATCGACTGTCGTTTTTGGTGTTCATGGGCGGCTTCGAAGTGTTTCGGGCGGTGGCCATGTTCCTGGTGTTGTACTCGGATTTAAGCATCGGCCAGATGTTCGCGGTGTTCAATTACCTGTGGTTTATGATGACCCCGGTACAGGAGATTCTGAATATCCAGTACGCCTTCGCCGGGGCCAAGGCCGCACTGGGGCGGATCAACCGGTTGCTGGCCCTGGAGCGGGAGCCAGTCTATCCTCATCGGTCCAATCCCTTTGCCGGACGGCTGACCAGCGGCGTGACCCTGCGGGAGTTGTGTTTTGCCTACGGGGACGGTCCCCTGGTGCTGGACCATGTGAATCTGGATATTCGTCCCGGGGAGAAGATCGCCCTGGTGGGGGCCAGCGGCGGCGGCAAGACCACCTTGGTGCAGGTGCTATTGGGCCTATACCCGCCCCGCTCAGGGGAGTTGCTCTATGACGGGGTGCCGGTCCGGGAGATCGGCCTGGACGTGGTGCGGGAGAACGTGGCCACGGTCCTGCAACATCCGGCGCTGCTCAACGACACCCTACGGGCCAACCTGACCCTGGGTCGGGAGCTTCCCGACGACCGGCTCTGGCAGGCCCTGGCCACCGCCCAACTGGCCGCTACCGCAGCGACCCTGGAGCGGGGGCTGGATACCGTGGTGGGCCGCCAGGGAGTGCGCCTGTCCGGGGGCCAGCGCCAGCGCCTGGCCATTGCCCGGATGCTGCTCGCCGATCCCAAGGTAGTGATTCTGGACGAGGCCACTAGCGCCCTGGATACCGAGACCGAAGGTCGGCTGCACCAGGCCCTGGGGACATTTCTGGCCGGGCGCACCACGATTATCGTGGCCCACCGCCTGAGCGCGGTGAAACAGGCCGACCGGGTTTGCGTATTCGAGGACGGGCGAATTATCGAACAAGGCAGCCACGAAGAGCTGCTCAACAACGCGGGTCTTTACGCTAGGCTTTACGGACAGACCCAGGGCTGAAGGAGACGTCATCAACCTGTCATCTATAAGGACCCTATGATTATGTTTCGTACCGCCGAGCTGAAACGCACCTTGTCCAAGGATGCCTACAAAGAACGCGTACCCGTGCTGCGCCAGGAACTGTTGGATGTGCAGAACCGTCTGCGGGGGGCGGGTTTTCCGGTCATCATCGTGTTCGGCGGGGTGGATGGGGCCGGCAAGAGTGAAACCGTGAATCTGCTCAATGCCTGGATGGACCCCCGCTACCTGGTCACCCGGGCTTTCGATGCGCCCTCCGACGAGGAACGGGACCGGCCCCTGTACTGGCGGTTCTGGCGGGAACTGCCCCCCAAGGGCCGGATCGGGCTGTTGCTGAGTTCTTGGTATTCATTGCCCATTCTGGATCAGGTCTACGGGCGCACCGGGCCTGCCCAGTTCGATGAACGTCTCAGCCGCGTCGCCGCCTTCGAAAAAGCCCTGGCCGACGATGGGGCGTTGATTCTCAAGTTCTGGATGCATTTGTCCAAGCAGGCCCAAAAACAGCGCCTGAAAAAGCTGGAGAAAGATCCCCTACTGCACTGGCAGATTTCCGATACCGACTGGGACCATTGGCGCCTGTACGACAAGTTCATGGCTGCCGCCGAACGGGCGCTGCTCAAGACCAGCACCGGCGCCACTCCCTGGAAGATCGTCGAGGGCTACAACGAGCGTTATCGAAGCGTCACCGTGGCCACCATGATCCGCGACGCCATCGAAAACCGTCTGCAAGAGACCCGGGTCAGCTCCGCCATCACCCATCGGTTGGAGGCCCAGGCCCGCCGCCAACAGCAGGCCCAGGAACTGGCCGACGGTCTGGAAAACGGCGGGGCCGCCGCCGAGCCTGGCGCCGCCTATACAGTATTGTCCGCCCTGGATATGAGCCTGGCCCTTGACAAGCAAGACTACCAAGCCCGGCTGCGCGGTTTGCAGGGCCAGCTCAACCGCTTGCAGCAGGAAGCCAAGGAGCGGCGGGTGTCCACTATTTTGGTGTTCGAGGGCTGGGACGCTGCCGGCAAGGGTGGGGCCATCCGCCGCGTCATCAGCGCCGTGGATGCCCGTAATTACCAGGTTATTCCCATCGCCGCCCCCACCGACGAAGAAGCCGCCCACCATTATCTGTGGCGGTTCTGGCGGCACCTACCCCGAGCCGGACGGATCACTATTTTTGACCGGAGTTGGTACGGTCGGGTGTTGGTGGAAAAAATCGAAGGCTTCGCCTCCGCCCATGAATGGCAGCGGGCCTATGCCGAGATCAACGACTTCGAGGAGCAACTGGCGGAACACGGCATCGTGCTGCTCAAGTTCTGGGTGCATATCACCCGGGATGAACAACTCAGGCGCTTCCAAGAGCGGGAACAGACGCCCTATAAGCAATGGAAGCTCACCGACGAGGACTGGCGCAACCGGGAACGTTGGGACGACTACGAACAGGCGGTCAATGACATGGTGGAGCATACCAGCACCCAGGTTGCCCCCTGGACCTTGGTGGAGGGCAACGACAAGCGTTACGCTCGGGTCAAAATTCTGGAAACCCTTTGCCGACGGCTAGACGCCGCCCTGGCTCCGGGGCGCGGCAATAAATCCAAGAACTGATGTTTTTACATGTGGTGTATAGAATCTAATCCCAGGAGGTCTTATGTCCGAACCCACCGCCCAGCCCAATGCCGATAGGGGCGAGAAAGTCGTTGGCCGCAAACCCCGGAGCAGCCGAACCCGGACCCCGGTCTCGGAACCGGCCCCGGAACCGGCCCCGGAACCGGAACCGGAACCGGCCCATTTCGACCTCAATTCCGCCGAGTGGTATCTCAATCGGGAGCTGACCTGGCTGGAGTTCCAGAAACGGGTGCTACACGAGGGACAGGACCCCCGCACCCCCTTGCTGGAGCGGCTCAAGTTCATGGCCATCGTCAGCTCCAATCTGGACGAGTTCTTCATGAAGCGTATCGGCGGCCTCAAGCAACAGGTGGGCGCCGGCATGAAAACCCTAACCGTGGACGGCCGCACCCCCCAGCAGCAATTGGTGGAATGCCACACCATGGTGCGGGAAATCGAACAGGATATGCGCAAGCTGGCCCGGGAACTGCATTTGCTGCTCAAGGAACAGGGTCTCTATATCCGCTCCTATAAGCGCCTCACAGCCGAGCAGCAGGGGTGGTTGCGGGACTACTATCTAAAGAATATTTTTCCTCTGGTCACCCCCCAGGCCATGGACCCGGCTCACCCCTTCCCGTTCATCTCCAATCTGTCCATCAATCTGCTGGTGACGGTGCGCTATCCCGACGACGACCAGGCGGCCATGGCCCGGGTCAAGGTGCCGGTGGGGTCGGGTATCTCCCGCTATATCCAGTTGGGCGACGAGCCGGTCTTCGTGCCCCTGGAAGACGTGATGGCCAATAACCTGGACCTGCTGTTCCCCAAGATGCTGGTGGAGACCTGCGAACTGTTCCGGGTTACCCGCAACGCCATGACCGAGCGTGACGAGGACCAGGCCGATGACCTGCTGCAACTCATCGAGTCGGAACTCCGGGACCGCAAATTCGCCCCCATCGTGCGCCTGGAGGTGATGCGGGATATGGACCCTGTGCATCGGGGCATGCTGGCCGCAGAACTGGGCCTGGACGAGGCCATGGACGTGTTCGAAGTGGACGGGATGATGGGCTTGCGGGACTTGTTCCAGGTAGCGGGCATCGATCGCTCGGAGCTACACGACGCCCCCCACGCCCCCATCGACCATCCCAAACTGCAATCCCTGTCCAATATTTTCCATGCCATCCGGGAGACCGGGCCGATTCTGTTGCAACATCCCTACGAGTCCTTCGCCACCTCCGTGGAGCGTTTCTTGCGGGAGTCCAGCCGCGACGAAAAAGTGCTGGCCATCAAGATGACCCTGTACCGAACCTCCCAGGACTCCAAGATCATCAAGTATCTGATGGATGCCGCCCGCAACGGCAAACAGGTGGCCGTGGTGGTGGAACTCAAAGCCCGCTTCGATGAGTCGGCCAATATCCGCTGGGCCAACTATCTGGAAGAGGCGGGCATCCATGTCACCTATGGGGTGGTGGGACTCAAGACCCACAGCAAAGTAGTGTTTGTGGTGCGACGGGATTACAACGGTCTGCGCCGTTACGCCCATATCGGCACCGGCAATTACCACGCTGGCACCGCCCGTTTGTATACCGATCTGGGCATGCTCACCTGTGACGAAGTGATCGGCGAGGACTTGACGGAACTGTTCAATTACCTGACCACTGGCTACACCCCCAAGCGCAACTACCGCAAGCTGCTGCCCGCGCCCAAGGTGCTCAAGTTGGCCCTACTGGAGAAAATCGAGCGGGAGATCAAGGGCCATTCCGAAAATCATCCGGGGCTGATCCAGTTCAAGATGAACGCCCTGGAGGATGTCGACATCACCGCCGCCTTATACCGGGCGGCCATGGCGGGGGTCAGGGTAGACTTGATCGTGCGGGACTCCTGCCGACTGCGCCCAGGCATTCCGGGGCTGTCTGACAAAGTCACCGTCATCAGCGTCGTGGGTCGCTTCCTGGAGCATGCCCGCATCTTTTATTTCCGCAATGGCGGTGACGAGGAGTATTTCATCGGCTCCGCCGACTGTATGAAGCGCAATCTGGAGAGCCGGGTGGAAGTGGTGGCCCCCGTGGAAGCCGTCGATCTGCGCCAGGAACTGCGCCAGATCCTCGATGTGCAGCTCAATGACCGGCGCAGCGCCTGGGAGATGCAGCCCGACGGGGCTTATATCCAGCGCCAGCCCGGGGAAGGCGACGACCAACGGGGCAGCCAGCAGATACTCATCGACCTAGTGGAACGACGCCAGCGCGAGGCTACCCGCCTGAAGAAACGCAAACCCAAGGGCATCGGTCGGCGTTACGGGATTCCCACGGATTAGAGCGGTGGCGAATCCTCGATGCCTGATATTTGACCTATCGCCCCGGGACGCCGACGCCGTGTCCGACCATCCCGTGCTGGCGGATTGCCCGGTCAGCCATCAACGGCTTCAGGAGGTCTATTACGACAGCCCCGGACAGGCCCTGCGGGGATTGGGGTTGCGCCTGCGCACCCGCTGGTCCAATGGACGCTGGCTACAGACCCTGGATACCCTGAATAGGGGCGAACTCATAGCCGAAGCGCCGGTGGAGGGGCGGGAGGTGGATCGCACCAAGCTACCGGTGCGGGGTCGCATCGGTCGGCGACTGGGGGAGGCGCTCAAGGACGCTCCTTTGGAGCCGGTCTGCGAGCTTGAGGCCCAACGGGGTTGCTGGCGCCTGACCCTGGCGGGTGACGCCAAGGTGGAGCTGATCCTGGACCAGGGTCGGTTACGGGTTGGCGACCAGATGGAACCCCTGTGCCGACTACAATTGCTGGGCTGGGACGGTGGCCCCGGCGCGGTCTACGATCTGGCCCTGCAACTGGCGGCGGACCGACCCCTGCCCCTGGCCGGGGATGACCTGGCGAGCCGCGCCCAGGATCGGCTGTCCCAGCGTCCAGTGATCCATCGCAAGGCCGCCAAGCTCAAACTGGCGGTCGGGACCAGCGCCGAACAGGCGTTCATGGCCATCGTGGGGGGCTGTCTGGCTCATCTTCAGGCCAATGTGGAAGCCGCTCGCCGGGAGCAGGTGGAAGGGGTGCATCAGATGCGGGTGGCCTTGCGCCGGTTGCGGGCTTGCCTCAAGGTCTACCGGCCGCTGATCGGCAAGGCGCCGGAGTTGGTGGAAGAACTGCGCTGGCTGAATGGCTGGCTGGGGCCTTGCCGGGATTGGGACGTGTTCATCACCGAAGGTCTGGAACCCATGGTCGCCCGAGTTCCAGACAAGCGCGGTATTCGGGTTCTGCTAAGCGCGGCCAAGGCCATCCGCGCCGCCCATTACCATGAACTGCGTCAGGCTCTGGAACTGCCCCGCTACCATCGACTGCTCCTGGCCGTCCATGCCTGGCTGGAGACCCGCGCCTGGCGCCGGGACCTGGAACCGGAGCAACTGCATAGCCTGGATCGGTCGGCCCAGGATTTTTCCACCGCCGTGCTACGGCGCGATCACCGCCGGGTGATCAAGCGGGGCAGGATGTTTCAGGACTTATCCGTTCCCGAGCGTCATCAATTGCGTATCCGCATCAAGGAACTGCGCTATGCCCTGGACTTTTTTGCCAGCCTGTACCCGGAGCGGGAGGCATCCGCTTATGGGGCCGCGGCGGCCAGCTTGCAGGATAGCTTGGGGGTATTGAACGACGCGGCCACGGCCTGGGGGCTTCTGGACGAGGCGAAACTCGGAACGGGTAGCGGGACGCGGCAGTTCGTGGAAGGGTGGTACGGCTGTAAGCAGGACAGCTATGAGGGACGGTTTCCCAAAGGCTGGAAGCGATTCATGGGCTGCCCCAGGCCCTGGAAAAAAAGCTAAAGCCGCCGGCCCCGGGGAGGGGCCGGCCGGTGATCCGTCAATCGCTACTGGCGAAGCCCAACAGGGCCAGCAGGTTGACGAAGATATTGTAGATACTCACGAACAAGGCCACCGTGGCCATGATGTAGTTGGTCTCGCCCCCGTGGATGATACGGCTGGTGTCATAGAGGATGAACCCGGACATGATCAGGATCACCACCGCCGACAAGGCTAGAGACAGGGCGGGAATCTGGAAGAATAGATTGGCCAGCATGGCCAGAATCGCCACCAGCAGACCCACCACCAGGAACCCGGACAGGAAACTGAAATCCTTACGGGTGGTCAGGACATAGCCGGACAGGCCCAGGAAAATGGCCGCCGTCCCCCCCATGGCCGTCATCACCAGTTGTCCGCCATTGGGCAGATTCAGATAAAAACTGATGATCGGACCGAGGGTGAAGCCCATAAAGCCGGTCAGGGCGAACACCGACACCAGCCCCCAGCCGCTATTGGCGGTGCGGGCGGTCAAAAAGAACAGCCCGATAAAGCCGGCCAGGGTCAGCAGCGGGTGCATTAGGGGAGCACCCATGGCCATGGAGACGCCCGCCATGGCGGCGCTGAACAGCAGCGTCATGGACAGCAGCGCGTAAGTATTGCGTAGTACCTTGTTGGTGGCCAGTTCCGATGGTGCGGAACGGGTTACGATTTGCTCATTGCGGATCATCAGTGCTTGACCTCCGGTTGAAATCCCTGCTGGTAATCATAAGGTGAGACCGCTCGGGATGCGGGCGGTTCATAGCCTACCAGAGGCAAGGATGGGGGTTAAGGGGGAAAAATCAAGGGTATTCGTCCGATTTCCCATTGCGCCTGTGGCGATATCCCCGGGCGGCGCCCCGTCCGTCTTTCTGGCGTTCATTTAGTAGCTCAATATTGGTCAGGTTCCATCCGCCGGATACCGGCGATGCCGTCAAAATCCCGATCATAACTGCAAATGGAACTGGCGCCATATTGAGCGGCCACCGCCGCATGAAGCGCATCCCGGGCGCTAAGCTGCTCGAACCGCTCCAGAAAATCACAACTGGTGTCGAGTATTTCAGCGGTAACAGGTAACACCAGTGGGACTATTTTTCGCGCGGCTTCGTAGACCCGGCGACCATCGGTCCAGTGGTCGATGGCACGATAGCGGTGCAGTATCTCCTGTAGCACCTCAGCGTCGATTGTGGCATCCAACTCGTTACTGGCTACTCGCTCCAGAAAAGCCACGCTGGGCGCCTTATGGGCATGTGTAGCACCGGCGGCATACATGAAGATGTTGGAATCGATCAAGATCAAGGCAGCAATTCCCCGGGAGTTGGCACTGATTCACGTCCGAGGGTATCTGGATCGGCCACCGGGAGCGACATGTCGGCAAGCTGTCGCACGGCGGTGCGCCGAGTGTCCCCGCGGACGGAGCCATACGCCGATTCGCAAGCCTGGCGCACCAGCGTGCCTAAACTCACGCCCCGCTGGTGAGCCACCTTGACGAGATGTTCGTGCAATTCCGGTGGAAACAGGATGGTGGTTTTCTTGGAAAGCTCCATAGGCACCTCCATATGTGGCTGTCCAAGAGATTACCCAGGCAGATCTCCGATTGCAACTACTGGGTGTCCGCCGTTAAACAGGTGCCCTTCAATGCCAAGATAGTACACTCGCTGTATTGCTACATGTTGGGATAATTCGGCCCATCGCCACCCTGGGGCACCACCCAATGGATATTCTGGGTGGGGTCTTTGATATCGCAGGTCTTGCAATGGACGCAATTCTGGGCGTTGATCTGCAAGCGGGGGTTGGCGCCGTCGTCGTCCCGAACGATCTCGTAGACCCCGGCCGGGCAGTAGCGTTGCTCGGGGGCGTCGTACTCGGCCAGGTTGACCTGGATCGGCACCGCCGGGTTCTTGAGGGTCAGATGACAGGGCTGTTCCTCCTCGTGGTTGGTGTTGGAGATAAACACTGAGGACAGTCGGTCGAAGGTGAGCTTGCCGTCGGGTTTGGGGTAGTGGATTTCTTCGCACTCGGAGGCTTTTTTAAGGGCCTTGTGATCAGCGTGTTGGTGTAGGGTCCAGGGGGCCTTGCCCCGCAGCAGATAGGTGTCCAAGGCCGAATAAAGAATGCCCCCGAACAGGCCCCAGCGGAAGGCGGGACGGATATTGCGGACCTGGTTGAGTTCCTCGTAGAGCCAGCTCTGGCGGAATTTTTCTGGATAAGCCGCCGCTTCCAGGCCATCGTCGGCCAAGGTCTCGAAAACGCTCTCGGCGGCCAGCAGGGCGGACTTCATGGCGCAATGGGTGCCCTTGATCTTGGGCACATTCAGAAAGCCCGCCGTATCCCCCACCAAAAGGCCGCCGGGGAAGGTGAGCTTGGGCAGGGACTGCAAGCCCCCTTCGCTCAAGGCCCGCGCCCCGTATGCGATTCGTCGGCCGCCCTCGAAGGTGGCGCGGATCTCGGGATGGGTCTTGAAGCGCTGGAACTCTTCGAAAGGGGACAAATAAGGGTTCTGGTAGTCCAGGCCCACCACGAAACCCACCGCCACCTGGTTGTCCTCCAGGTGATACAGAAACGAGCCGCCGTAGGTGGAACTGTCCAGGGGCCAGCCCACGGTATGCACGATCCGGCCCGGGTGATGGTTCTCGGGCTTGACCTCCCACAGTTCCTTGATGCCGATGCCGTAGGTCTGGGGGTCGACGCCCTCCCGCAGCTTAAAACGCTCGATCAGCGTCTTGCTTAGGGAGCCTCGGCAGCCCTCGGCGAAAAGGGTTTGTCGGCCCCGTAATTCCACCCCCGGCTCGAAGGCATCGGTGGGGTTGCCGTCCCGATCCCGACCCATGTCCCCGGTGGCCACCCCGACCACCTGGCCGTCGTCGCCGTATAGCACCTCGGCGGCGGCGAAACCGGGGTAGATTTCCACCCCCAACTCTTCGGCCTGCTCTCCCAGCCAACGGCAGACATTGCCCAGGCTGACGATGTAATTGCCCGCGTTATGCATTTGCGGCGGAGTAGGCAGTTTATAAGCGTGTTCACGGGTTAGAAACAGAAATCGGTCTTCCTTGGCGGGGGTATTCAAAGGCGCGCCCCGCTCCTTCCAGTCGGGCATGAACTCCTCCAGGGCGCGGGTCTCGATCACCGCCCCGGACAGAATATGGGCGCCTACCTCGGAGCCTTTTTCGATGACGCAGACGCTGATCTCGCGGTCCTGCTCCGTGGCCAGTTGCTTGAGCCGGATAGCGGCGGTCAGCCCCGCCGGTCCCGCGCCCACCACCACCACATCGTATTCCATCTGTTCACGGTCCACGATCCACCTCTCGCGTTCGATAGAAGTTTTTAGGGGAGTTACCCGACAATATCAATAATAACCCTAAATATCGCATGGAAAGCTTTGAAGGACAATGACCGGAACCCTAGGGGCAGGCCAGGCCATGGGGCGATGGGGCTACAAAATTTTGCTTCTCAAGCCCTAAAGCCAAGGGCCGACCCGCCGATAGGAACACTCCCATAGATGAGAATTTAGCACTCTTTGTCCCGTTAGAGGGGGTGAACGGGAGTTGGAACGGGTAGCCAATTGCAGACTCGTTTGCAAATTGCGACCGCGAACCCCGTAGGAGCCGGCCAAAGCCGCCAAAGATACTCCAGAGATTGATAGAACTCATGGATAAATAAACAAATACAAGCATCTAAGAAACTTTGGCAAGGTTCTTGCTGGTATGGACTGCAACAGCCCTAGAGGCGGAAATATCCAGCAGTATCGATCGTCAACAGTAGCCCGCCAGCGACTGTGAAACGCTTGAGAATCCAGCCATGAGGTCCGCGCAATGTTCCAAATCCCCTTTGTGAAGTACACTTCCTGCGGCAACAACTTCGTCATCGTCGATGAGACCGAACGACAAATCCTCTGTGAAGCCGACAAATCCAGATTCGCCTGGGAGGCGACTAATTCCGAGTTCGGGGTCGGCTGCGATAACCTGCTAGTGATCCAGCGCTGCACCAAACAGACCCTGGACGCCATCAATGAGCACCGTGGGTATTGGCAAGCCTCGCCCGAAGCGGACCAGGCCGATTATCTGTTTCGGATGTTCGAACCCGATGGCCGGGAAGCCCTGTGCTGTGGCAATGGTCTGATGAGCATCGCCCACTATTTGCACGCCCGCCATGGGGTGGACGTGGTCTCCATTCTCACCGAACTGCCCCTGGCCGAGCCGCGTCCGGTCACCATCGGCACCGCCGTCGGGCATCTGGGTAGTTGGGCCAACATGGGATATCCCCGGCGGACTCCGACGGCGCTGGTGGACCGTGACGCGCTCAGTGTTTTCGATGACCAGATGGATTTCGTGGATGACTTGATCGTGCGGTTCCGCAGTCATGATCTCAAGCCCTATACCCCCGAGACCTCCCTGGCCCTGGCCGGCTATCTGGTGTTTACCGGCGAACCCCACCTGGTGGTGTTTCCCGAGCAGATGTTTTCGGTGCCGGAACTGGCGGACTGTATATTCGGGGAGTCGTCCACTTCGGATAAAGCCGCCATCCAAGGTCATCAACGGGCCTCGTTCGGGACCTGGCTGGTGGACCGGATCGGGGCTTATCTGAACACCCATTACACCGACCTATTCCCCGCCGGGATCAATGTCAACTTCGCCCGCCGCACGGCCTCCGGGGAACTGGAGTACCGCTGCTACGAGCGGGGCATCAACCGGGAGACCCTGGCCTGTGGCACCGGCGCCCTGGCGGTGGCCTATGTGGCCCGGCGGGGGCTGGGGCTGACCAGTCCGTCCCTGACCGTGTTGCCCCACCGCTGCCGCTGGCATGCCCCCGATGCCGAAATCGGCGTACGCCAAACCCAGGACGGCTGGCTGCTCAAGGCCGATCCGAGGCTACTGTTCGAAGGCAGCTATCAGCTACGCCAGAGCGGCAACCAGTGGCACTCTGACACACGGATGGTCGGCGCCGCTAAGCTCGATTCAAACCAATTGTGCGTGGCCACCCTGTAAGGGTGAACCTGGTACCGGCCCCCATGTCCACTGTTCGGCAACTGCAATTCACCTCCAGAACCCTGGTGCTTCTGGCCCTGGCTCTGGCGTGGGTATCCCTGCTCACCGTCGCCAACTACGACCGGCTCCACGAACAAGCGGCGCTGTCCAAGTTCGCTCCCACGGCGCGGCTGTTGCAACAGGAACTCCAGGCCGTGCTGGGTAAGCCTGGCGCCGCCTGGCGTTTCAATGATCTGACCGCCCCGCTGCGACGGGCCGAGGCCCGGCTACGGCTAGACCCCGATGCGGGGTCAGGGGCGGCGGCTTCCTTGGCTTTCGCCGACGGAGTCATGCGCTACAGCAGCGACCCCCGATGGATCGGCCAAGCCCTGCCCGGAGACGAGCGGTGGCGGACGCTGGAGGGGCCAGGCGACCTGCGTTACGACCGGCTGGGAGCAGGCTTCGCCCTCAGTTTACCGATCCGGGACCCGGCCGGGGTCATCCTGGCGACTGGGGTGCTGAGCCTGGACGCCCGGATGGTGCGGGGCGATGCCACCGCCCGTCTCGGCCAGGTGGCTGGCAACGGTTTGCTGGCCTTTGCCGCTGCGGCCCTGGCACTGATGTTGCTCGCCCGCTGTTCCTGGCCGGCCCGTTCCGAGCAGCATGGGCCGTTCGGG
>CAZQXD010000021.1:59414-64240 GCA_964597315.1 uncultured Candidatus Competibacteraceae bacterium | reverse complement strand
TGTTTTTGTTATGTATTTTGCTTTGGCATAGCATTTGCTCAAGTTCTGGGGCGACCCCTAAAATACACCCGTGAGGTCAGGCGCCATGAAAGCGGTCATCACAGCCAGTCTCCTTGCCGCAGCTGCTGCGGTGGTTGATGGAACCACCCCAGGTTTTACAAACTGCCTTGACGACCAGCCCGCCCACCCCCGCCTGATCCAGAACTCCCCCGAAAACAGGGGGTCCTGGCAACACCTGGACACTAATCATGATGGCAGGGTGGATCAGTCAGAATTTTCCTGGCTAGAGGTTCGTATCCGCAGCGATGGCTTACCCCATATGATGGAACGCCGAGGCTCCTAGGTGCGAGATACGCCGCTCCCTTCCTAGGCCAGCTTGCCTACCAACGCGGCATGGGCCGAAGGTTCGTTGCTTTTGAACTGCCGTCGCTCGGTACTGAAAGCGGATACCTGAACGTGCCTAGCCAGCAGTTCAGCCAGCCTCGCCGTTTCTGTGGCGCTGGGCTGACCATGGTTGCGGTATATCAACGCTTCGGGGGTTGATGCGCCTCAATGCCGTTATCCTCCAGCAACTGTTCCCATAATATTCGGGTCCGCTTTGGGTCATTGAGCGCTAGAGTCAACATAGCGGCGCCGTCATCATCCAGACCGCAGTCAGTTTTGACCTGCTCCGACCAGGTGCGGCCATAGGTCTCGGCCAGTCGTATCACCTTGCGCCCGAGTTGTATTAAATCTTCATCCACGCCCGCCGCCAGGGCGCGCGCCTGCCAGCGATCCCAAGGGTAGCGGCGCAGGTTATAATGGGGCAACTGCACCGCGCACCCTTGGGGGAAATGACGCGCTTCTGATTCAGCATGTTCCTTGAAAGCGCATTCACGGAGGATTTCGCCGGTGGTTCGGTCCACTACGCACCAGTAACTGCTTGCTGCCACGTTGAGCATCCCGGAAACGGCTGTAGGACGGCGCCGCAGCAGGAATCAGACCGGCGACCGCCAACAATAAGTCTACGCCAAGCATCGACTGGGTGATAAAGTTTTTAAGCTGGACCTGCCCGGTCCTGACTTGCCGTTGCCGACACCGACTAGCTATGCCATGACAAAAAAACAACCCGATTTTAAAGAGCCTGCCTATAAAATAGGCGCCGTATCCCGTCTCACGGGCGTTGCCCCTGTCACTTTGCGGGCTTGGGAACGTCGCTATGGGGTGGTCAACCCAGAACGCAGCGAGGGCAGTAACCGGCTGTACAGCAAGGATGACATCGTTCGACTGGCGCTGATCAAGCGGTTGGTGGACGAAGGTAATGCCGTGGGCACGGTGGCTAATTTACCCTTGGAACAGCTTCAGGAACGTCTGGAGTTATGCCTTGCCAAGGACTTTTCGATCCCCATGGACAAGCCGGATCGCTGCCGCGTGGCGGTTTTCGGGACGGCCCTGACGGCACGGATGCAACAGCCCGACAACACCCTACAGGAACTGGAGTTAGTGGTGGCGGAGTGGGACCGACAGACCTTTCTCGACGCTGTCAGGGAACACCATCCCGATATTCTGCTGCTGGAGTTTCCCACAGTTCACGCCTCCACCCTGGAAGACGTGGACGAGTTATTGCAAGCCTCCGGCGCCCACCGCGCCCTAGTGATCTACGGCTTCGGCACCGAACAGACAGTGACCCGACTGGATACGGCCCTGATCACCCCCCTAAGAGCGCCGGTAGGGATGCCGGAGTTACGCCAATTGTGCCTCGCGGAACACCACGCGCAGCCTCTTCCATCCTTTGAGCCGGTCGCCGAGCAGGCCCTTTCCCGGCGTCGCTACGACACCCAGCACCTGATCCGAATTGCCAACGCCTCCACCGCCGTACACTGTGAATGTCCGCACCATCTGGTGGACTTAGTCTTCAATCTGGTGGCCTTTGAGACCTATAGCGCCGAATGTATCAACACCAGCCCAGAGGATGCGGCCCTGCATCGTCGGCTGCACACCGCCACAGCCCAGGCCCGGGCCATGATCGAGGAGGCTCTGGCCATGGTGGTGGAGGCGGAAGGCATGGAACTGTGACAACGCCTCAGTCCCGGCTCGCCACCTGCCCCAGATCAAGGGGCAATTCGCCCACCCCTTCGGCCCGCCACACCGCCTCGGCTCCGCCATCGGCCCGGCAATCCAGAGACAACCAGTTGCGGGCATTCAAGTAGCGTCCACCAAAGCCCGGTAGGGGCAGCATCCGCACCCGACAGCCGGGTTCCACCAGGGTGCTGCCCCGGCTCAACCACCCGTAAACCCGCACCAGAGCCTGGGGCGGCGGCGGATGGACGATGCCGGAGGCGGTAAGCTGGTAAATACGGGTCGCCCCCCGCTCCACCAGCCCCAGCGCCCCCAGATGAATCTCCCCGGACAGCACGGTTACCGCCACCCCGCCGCGCTCGCTGAAATCCAGCAGCCGGCCCAGCATTCGCCGCCACTCCGCTCGATGCCGGAAACTGCGCCATTGATCCCTGAAATCATCCTGATAGAAGCGCTGCCCCGGCAGCAACAGCGACAACCGCTCCAGGGGCGACAGGTCCAGATTGATCAGGGGCACAGTGGACACCAGCAGCACCCGTCGGCAGCCGGCCAGGGACTCCAGGGCCGCTTCGAACCAGTTCCAGCCCAGTTCCCCGAGAACTTGGTTACGGGTGCGTTCGCTGCGCAGGTCCGGGGCGATCAAGCCCCAGTCGCCCAGGTTGTAACACCAGCCGAAGTGCGCGCCTTGGGGGTCGCCGAAGCCCGCCGGCAGGGACTCGGGCCGGGCCGCCAGTTGAAACAGGGCGAACGCCTCTCGGGCGGCCCGCCAGACACCCAGAAACATCGGGCAGCATTGCAGGTCCGGGCCATGACTGCCCCAGCCATCGAATATGTCGTGGTCGTCCCACATCATCAAGGAAGGGATCGAGGCCAGCAGCGGCGCCAATTCCGGCTGCGCCCATAGCCGACAGTAATGGTCATGGTAGTAATCCGCCGCAGCCTGAGCGGCGGTTTCGGGAAACGCCGCCGCCACCCGCGCCCGCCGCCCTAGCCGTCGCCAGCGGGCCAGTTCGGGAGCCGACTCCCATACCCCGTCGGCGTACAACTGGTCGCCGCCCTGGATCAACAGATTGAAGGGCTGTTGGGCATGGCGCGCCGCCAGATCCCGCCATCGCTCGTTGCGCTGGGGGCTGCCGTCGCCCAGGGGCTGGTCCTCCTGGCCGTTACAGGCGGTATAGGCCACCCGCAAAGCTTGGGAGGAAGGCGGATAGATCGTCCAGCGAGCTTCGCCGATGCTGTAGTCCACCCCTCCGGGGTCAACAGGCACGGCAAACTCGTAAACCCACACGGAGTTGTCCAGACGACCCGCCAAACGCCGGGCCGAAACGCTGGCCCCGGCGGCCCTGAGAGGAGGTGGCGGGGACTGACCCGGCATCACCAGCAGCGCCGCCAACCGCCAATTGTTTGCCGCACAACCCCGAAAATACAGTACCGGCCCGCTGATCGGATTCAAAATACCATCCCCTGCAATAGCCTGGGGTCTCTGGAAAAAGCTCTCGTTTTCATACGCGCTATTTATATCCTGGGTTGTGGCACAATGCACACCGGACCCGGAACCTATCAGGACCCGCGAGTTTGAACAAATCCTATCTTATCGCCATCGCGCTGGTCATCGCTTTGGGTCTCTGGTTGGGCAGTGGTTACTTGAGCGCCAAGCCCGACAGCGCTACCCCCACGGTTCTGCCCGCCCAAGCCACAGAAACCGGGCCCATGCGGGTGCGGGTCCGGGACCAGCAAGCCGAAGCCGTGGTGCGGGAAATCACTCTCCAAGGCCAGGTGGAACCGAATCGGGTGGTAACCCTGAAAGCCGAGACCAGTGGTCAGGTGAACGCCATTCTGGCTGAAAAAGGCCAGCGGACCGTGGCCGGGGAATCCCTGCTGCGGTTGGCCATGAACGACCGGGCCGCCCGGCTGGCCCAAGCCAGGGCGGCGCTTCGACAGCGTGAAGAAAACTACCGGGCGATCCGCTCCCTGCGCCAAACCGGTTATCAGGCCCAGACCCAGCTTAACGAAGCCATGGCCCTGATGGAGGCGGCCCGGGCCGAGCTGGAGCGCATCAAGCTGGAGATCAATAATACCGCCATCCGCGCCCCCTTCGAGGGCATTCTCAATGACCGGCTGGTGGAGTTCGGAGACTACGTGGCGGTCAATGACCCGGTGGCGGTGATGGTAGACGACAACCCCTTGGTAGTCAGCGGCCAGATACCCCAACAAAACATCGCCCAGGTCAGCGTGGGCCGGGTAGCCACGGTGCGGCTGATCAGCGGTCAGGTCGCCCGGGGCCAGATTCGATATATTTCGGCCACCGCCGACGCCGCCACTCGGACTTTCCGGGTGGAGGTGGAACTCCAGAACCCCGAGGGCCGGTATACCGCCGGGGTCAGCGCCGAGGTCATCATCCCCGTGGAAACGGTCAGCGCCCACCACATTTCTCCGGCCCTATTATCCCTGGACCAGGACGGCGCCCTGGGGGTCAAGACCGTGGACGAGGACAACCGGGTGGCCTTCCATCCGGTGCGCATCGTCCGAGCCGAAACCGGCGGCATCTGGGTATCGGGGCTACCGGAGCAGGCCACCCTCATCACCGTGGGCCAGGGTTTTGTACAACCCGGCGAGCCGGTCACCCCCGTGTCCGAGGGCTGAGGGGATCATCCCATGCACCCACTGATCGACGCCGCCTTCGACCGCACCCGCACCGCCCTACTGCTGTTCGCCTTTATCCTCATCAGCGGCATCGGCGCCTATCTGGATATTCCCAAGGAGGCCGA
>CAZQXD010000021.1:0-59400 GCA_964597315.1 uncultured Candidatus Competibacteraceae bacterium | reverse complement strand
GGCCATCCCCCTGATTTATGTGTCCATGACCCACGAGGGCATTGCCCCGGAGGACGCCGAACGGCTGCTGATCCGCCCCATGGAAAAAGAATTGCAGTCCATCGAGGGCCTCAAGGAACTGACCGCCACCGCCAGCGAGGGCCACGCCTCGGTGATGCTGGAATTCGACGCTGGCTTCGATGCCTCCCGCGCCCTCCAGGATGTCCGGGAAAAAGTGGATATCGCCAAAACCCAGCTTCCAGCGGATACCGACGAACCCTCGGTGAACGAAATCAACGTGGCTTTGTTTCCCGTACTCACGGCCATTCTTTCGGGACCCGTGGAGGAGCGTACCCTGGTGAGCCTGGCCCGGGACCTTCAGGACCGCATCGAATCCCTGCCCGGGGTGCTGGAGGTGGACATCGGCGGCGACCGGGAGGAACTGCTGGAGGTGGTGGTCGATCCCCTGGTACTGGAGACTTATAACATCGGCTACGAGGAACTGTTCAGCCTGATCAGCCGCAACAACCGGCTGGTGGCCGCCGGGGCTATGGACACCGGAGCCGGGCGCATGGTGGTGAAGGTGCCTGGGGTGATCGAGGATATTGACGATGTCTTGAACCTGCCCGTGAAAGTGGCCGACGGCACGGTCATCACGTTCCGGGACGTGGCCCTGGTCCGACGGACCTTCAAGGACCCCCAAGGTTTTGCCCGGGTCAACGGCCAGCCGGCCGTGGCCCTGGAAATCAAAAAGCGCATCGGCGCCAATATCATCGAAACCATCGAACAGACCCGGGCCATTATCGACGAGGCCCGCCAATCCTGGCCGACCAGCATCCACGTGGACTATATCCAGGACAAGTCCAGGACCATCCGGGAAATGCTGGGGGACTTGCAAAACAACGTACTCAGCGCCGTGATTCTGGTGATGATCGTGATCGTCGCCGCCCTGGGGGCGCGCTCGGCGGTACTGGTGGGTATCGCCATCCCCGGGTCGTTCCTGGCCGGCATTCTGGTCCTCCACACCCTGGGCTACACCCTGAATATCGTCTCCCTGTTCAGCCTCATCCTAGTGGTGGGGATGCTGGTGGACGGGGCCATCGTGGTGGGTGAGCTGGCTGATCGGCGCATGGCCGAGGGTTTGTCCCGGAAAGCGGCCTACAATGAAGCCGCCAAGCGCATGGCCTGGCCAATTATCTCCTCCACCGCCACCACCCTGGCGGTATTCATGCCCTTGTTGTTCTGGCCCGGGGTCGTGGGGGAGTTCATGAAATTCCTGCCCATTACCGTCATCGCCTGCCTGACCGCCTCTCTGGCCATGGCTTTGGTGTTCGTACCGGTGCTGGGGGGACTGGTGGGCCGCCACGGCGCCGATAAGGATCATCAACTGGCCAACCTCATGGCCGCCGAAACCGGAGACCTGAACCAGGTCCATGGCGTCACCGGCGCTTATGTGCGGATACTGGGACGGCTGCTGCGCCACCCCGGCAAGGTGTTGGTGACGGCCCTGCTGCTGGTGGTGGCCGCCTATCTGGCCTATGGCGCCCTGGGACGGGGGGTGGAGTTCTTCCCGGAGGTGGAGCCAGATTTCGCCCAGATTCAGGTCCACGCCCGGGGTGATTTGTCCATCTGGGAGCGCGATGCCCTGGTGCGCCAAGTAGAACAGCGAATTTTGCGGCTGGACCAGGACGGCGCTGGGGAATTCAATAGCGTCTACGCCCGCACCATCAGTGGCCCGTCCAATAACCTGGCCGAGGACGTGATCGGGGTGATTCAACTGGAATTCGTCAACTGGCGGCAGCGGCGGCCAGCCTCCCTCATTCTCCAGGAACTGCGGGAGCGCACCGCCGACCTGCCCGGCATCGTGGTGGAGGTGCGTAAACAGGAGAACGGCCCCACCCAGGGCAAGCCCATCCTATTGGAGGTCCGCGCCCCCGACCCCGATGCACTGGCCCCGGCGGTGGAGCGGTTGCGAGGTTTGCTGCGGGAGCTTGGGGGCCTGGTGGACGTGGAAGACAGCCGACCTCTGCCGGGTATCGAATGGCGTTTGCGGGTGGACCGCGAAAAAGCCGCCCGCTACGGGGCCGATGTCACCCTGCTAGGCAATGCCGTGCAGATGGTCACCACCGGTATCAAAGTAGCCGATTACCGGCCCAACGATACCGACGAGGAAGTGGATATCCGGGTGCGCTTTCCCTTCGGGGGCCGTAACCTGGACCAACTGGACCAACTGCGGGTACCCACCGCCACCGGACTGGTGCCCATCACCAACTTCGTCAACCTCGAACCCGCCCCCAAGACGGGCGCCCTAAACCGCACCGAGGGCCAGCGGGTCATGACCGTCAGCGCCGACGTGGCCGAGGGGCTTCTGGTAGATGATAAGGTCCAGGCCATCCGCGCCGCTCTGGCCGAGACTGAACTGAGTCCTGGTGTGAGCGTACGCTTTAAGGGTCAGGACGAAGACCAACGGGAGACCATGGCTTTTCTAGGGCGGGCCTTCGTCACCGCGATTTTCCTGATGGCCGTTATTCTGGTCACCCAGTTCAACAGCCTGTATCAGGCGTTTCTGGTGCTGTCGGCGATTGTGTTTTCCACCGCCGGAGTACTGCTGGGGTTGATGGTCACCGGTCGACCCTTCGGCATCGTCATGGGTGGCATCGGGGTGATTGCCCTAGCCGGCATCGTGGTCAACAACAATATTGTGCTGATCGACACCTATAACGATCTGCGCCGCCAGGGCATGGACCCGGTAGAGGCAGCCCTGCGCACCGGCGCTCACCGCCTGCGCCCAGTGTTCCTCACCTCCATCACCACCATACTGGGCCTGCTGCCCATGGTCCTGGCGGTGAACATCGATCTGATCCACCGGGACATCGCCGTGGGCGCTCCCTCCACCCAGTGGTGGACCCAACTTTCCAGCGCCATCGCCGGGGGCCTGGCCTTCGCCACCCTGCTAACCCTGGTGCTGACCCCTTGTCTGCTGGTGCTGGGGGAGAACCTGGCGGCCTGGCTGGCCCGGCGGCGGGGGGGTGATCGGGAAGCGACGGCGGCGGGCTGAACGCCACATGGGCAGGCCGCCATGCTTGTCCCGCCCTGCCCGCGACAGCGCCATGAAAGCTCAGCCCTCGTACCGCTTGATCACCAGGGTGGCGTTGGTGCCGCCGAAGCCGAAGCTGTTGGACATGACCTGATTCAGTCCCACGCCGTCCAGGCGCTCCCGGACGATGGGAAAGCCCTCGGCCCCTGGGTCCAGGTTTTCCACGTTGGCGGAGGCGGCCACAAAGCCATGTTTCATCATCAGTAGGGCGTATATGGCTTCCTGCACGCCAGCGGCGCCCAGGCCGTGGCCGGTCAAGGACTTGGTGGAGGCGATGGGTGGGAGTTGATCTCCCAGCACGTCGCGGATGGCGTTCAACTCGCGGATATCCCCCACCGGGGTGCTGGTGCCGTGGGTGTTGATATAGTCGATGGGTCCATCCACGGTCTCCAGGGCCTGACGCATGCAGCGGGCCGCCCCCTCCCCGGATGGAGCCACCATGTCGAAACCGTCGGAGGTGGCTCCATAGCCCACCACTTCCCCATGGATTGTGGCGCCGCGCTTGAGGGCGTGTTCCAGCTCCTCCAGGACCACCAGGCCACCGCCCCCGGAGATCACGAAACCATCCCGGTCCACGTCGTAGGTGCGGGAGGCTCGCGCTGGGGTCTCGTTGTACTTGGAAGATAGGGCGCCCATGGCGTCGAACAGACAGGACAGGCTCCAGTGGACCTCTTCACCGCCACCGGCAAAGACCACATCCTGCTTGCCCCATTGAATCAACTCCATGCCGTTGCCGATACAATGGGCGCTGGTGGCGCAAGCAGAGCTGATGGTGTAGTTCACGCCCTTGATCTTGAAGGGGGTCGCCAGGCAGGCGGAGGTGGTGCTGGCCATGGTGCGGGGCACCATATAGGGACCTATCTTGCGTAGGCCCTTGGTGCGCAGGATGTCGGCGGCCTGCACGATATTGGCCGGAGAAGCCCCGCCGGTGCCCACGATCAGGCCGCTACGGGGGTGGGAGACCACGGCCTCGTCCAGGCCGGCGTCCTTGATGGCCTCTTGCATGGCGATGTAATTGAAGGCTGCGGCATCGCCCATGAACCGCAACACCTTGCGGTCGATATGCTCAGCCGGGTCCAGGCGGATCGGCCCATGGACCTGGGAGCGGAAACCCAACTCCTGGTATTCTTCGGAGAACTTGATACCGCTGGCGCCTTCGCGCAGCGCATCGGCCACTTCCCGTTGATTATTGCCGATGCTGGAAACGATGCCGATACCGGTGATGACCACGCGTCGCATGACAGGCTCTCCTAGAAGCTATCCGTGGAAGTGAATAGCCCGACCCGCAGGTCGCGCCCAGAATAGATCTCGCGGCCATCCACCGCCATGGTGGCGTCGGCGATTCCCATGACCAGTTTGCGCAGGATGACTCGCCTCATGGTGATCCGATAAGTCACTTTTTTGGCGGTGGGCAGCACCTGGCCGGAGAACTTCACCTCGCCACAACCCAAGGCCCGCCCTCGTCCGGGGCCACCCATCCAGCCCAGAAAAAACCCCACCAACTGCCACATGGCATCCACTCCCAGACAACCGGGCATCACCGGATCGCCTTCGAAGTGGCAGCCAAAGAACCAAAGGTCGGGATTGATATCCAGCTCCGCGACAATTTCTCCCTTGCCATGGGCGCCGCCATCTGCGGTGATGGAGACGATGCGATCCACCATCAGCATGGGCGGCAGGGGCAACTGGGCATTGCCGGGGCCGAACATTTCCCCGCGGGCGCAGGTCAGCAAGTCCTCGCGAGTGTAGCTGGATTGTCTGGTCACTTGCAGAGATTTCCTCGAAATGTGTGTGTTGAGCCGGGTGCGGCAGTATATAGCGTTTGCTCTGGGACGTCGCCTGCCGCGCCCGGCCTCAGGCCAGGGTGTCATTGTCGGTCACCCGGATGTTGGCCGCAAGATCGTCTGTCGGATCAGGGAATAAACCTTGGTGTCTTTGACCCGATCTTGGGCCACGGCGATGACCGCGATAGCCCTACACGACTGTTCTTCGTCACTTGGTGCCAAAAATCTTGTCCCCGGCATCGCCGAGTCCGGGCAGTATATAGCCCACGTCGTTGAGCCGCTCATCCACCGCTGCCACATAGATTTCCAGGTCTGGATGCCGAGCCTGGATCGCGGCTATTCCCTCCGGGGCGGCCACCAGAAACAAGCCTTTGATATGGGTGCAACCGGCCTCCTTGAGCATGTCCACGGTGGCGATCAGGGTACCACCGGTGGCCAGCATGGGGTCGAGGATCAGGGCGATGCGCTCGTCCATGCGGCTGGTGAGCTTTTCGTAATAGGTGCTGGGCCGCAGGGTCTGTTCGTCCCGCTGCAAACCCACCACGCTGACCTTGGCGGCGGGAATCAGGTCCAACACCCCCTCCAGCATCCCTAGTCCGGCCCGCAGGATGGGCACCACGGTAATCTTACGGCCCTTGATTCGTTGTACCTGTACCGGCCCCGCCCAGCCCTCGATGGTCCGAGACTCCATCTCCAGGTCCTGGGTGGCCTCGTAGGTCAGCAGCCGGGCCACCTCGGAGGCCAGTTCCCGAAAACTCTTGGTGCTGATGTCGGCCTGGCGCATCAGACCCAGCTTGTGCTGGACCAGTGGGTGGTTGATCTGGTGCAGGGGCATGGCGTCGTCTCCTTTTGATTTATAGCTTGGGCGCCGGGCCGTCCAGGTAACGAACCACGCCGAGGAGCCGATTCTGGTTACCAAGCAGCCGCACCCATCGGCGTCCGACCATGAACGGAGACGCCAGGCAAGAAGCTCTCCCGTCGGCTCGGAGCTGGGCCAGGGCGGCCGCCACCGGCCCTGAGGGTAGCCAGTTTAGCAGCGAATCACCCACCGTCGGCGGGCGGGGACAAACCCCACGGAAGGCAGCGGCATCGGCATCGGCAACAGCCAGAATGACTCCCTCCGGGTTCAGCTCCAGAAACAGGTCCGGTAGGATGCCCACTGGCGCTCCTGTTTGCCGATCCGCAGCCCTGAGCGCCGCCAGTGGACCGGCCATGGCCAATAACAACTCCAAACGCGGCCACAGCCCCTCCCAGGCCACTGGTTTCACCACAAAATCGGTAGCCCCGACCCGGTAAGCCCGAAGCACGGATGCTGGCTTTTCCAGGCCGCTCACCATGACAATGGGCAGGCTGTCGGCGCCAGGCAGGCCGCGTATGGCCGCGCAGGCATGGAATCCGTCCATCCGCGGCATCCGAGCGTCCAACAAAACCGCGTCGGGTCGCAACCGCCGACACAAGTCCACGGCCTCCACACCGTCTTGGGCTTCGAGTACGTCCAGGCCCCATTGAGCCAAAGCCAGCCGGGTCAGCAAGCGGGCGCCCTGATCGTCATCCACTACCAAGACCCGCCGCCCGGTGGATTCCGTGGTGGTCACGGGATCGTCTCACGCTCGACGCTCAACGCCACGGTGACCCGTTGGAATTCCAGCAACAGTTCCGCGATAGCGGCGTCGAGATCCTTGCTACCCGCCGCCGCAGCCTCCACCCGTCGACAACAAGTCACCAGGCCCAAGGCGCCTACGGTGCCACTGGCCGAGGCTAGGGTATGGGCGGCATCCCGCACCGCCAACCCATTACCCTGCTGATAACCCTGCTCCAGCTCGTGGCGCAGCCGAGGAGCGGTGTTGTGCCAGATGTCGATGACCCGTCCCAGCAAATCCGGCTGTTCCGGCGACTGCAAGCCCCGAATGGTTTCCAGGCGCAGACGATCCAGGGGCGGCCCCGCAGCGATTGGCGTCACTGCCGACTCGACCGCCACTGGCACCGGGCAGTCTCCAACCCGAATCGGCAGCCAGCGCGCCAGCATGGCTCGCAACTGTTCCTGGACAATGGGCTTGCCGAGAAAATCGTCCATGCCCACGGCTAGACAACGCTCCCGAAAACCGTCCGTCACGTGGGCGGTCAGCGCCACAATGGGCGTATGCCGGCTCCCCTCCCGTCCTCGGATGGCCGCCGTCGCTTGCAGGCCGTCCAGCATCGGCATCCGATAGTCCATGAAAATTAAATCATAGGTGTCCTGATCCAGGGCTTCGATCAGTTGACGACCGTTCTCCACCGCCAGCACCTCGCATCCCAGATCCCGCAGCATGATCTGGGTCAGCTCTCGGTTGATGGGGTCATCCTCGGCTAACAAGAGGCGGGCCCGCCAGTATCGTCGGCCCAAGGCCGTTCCCGAACGAGCAGCCCGCCGCTCCCCGGCCACGGCGGAGAGTAAAGTATGGTATAGCTGCTCCTGGCGGGCAGGTCGAGTCAAACGCCAGCCTCCATGGACTTTGCTCCCCACCCAACTTAAAGGCAACAGGGGGATCGGCTCTAGACATTGATCCTCACGGGCGCCAAGCTGCCGAGCCAGGGCAATGGATTCCGCCGGTGGTAGATTCAGCAGCACCAATATCGGGCTGTCCAGGCCGACCGCTTCCCTGTCGATCTCGGCGGCCGAGGCACAGACGCGAACCGTCATCCCCCAAGCGAGCAACTGACGGCGGAGCAGTTCCCGGCCGGTGGCATTGCCATCCACCACCAGGACGGCCTGGCCCACCAGTCCCTCGCGAGGGGGGGGTAGCGGGGCAGCCTGCCGGTTTAGCCGTAACCGGATCACGAACCGAGCGCCCTGCCCAGGACGGCTGTCCAGGTGGATATCTCCTTCCATCAACTCCACTACCCGACGCACAATGCTAAGCCCCAGCCCGCTACCGCCGTAGGCGCTCGCCGTGGCGGCGCTGATCTTGGAAAAGGGATCAAAAACCGCTTGCTGCTCCGCTTCGGGAATACCGACACCGGTATCCCTGACCTCCAGTTCTAGGTGGACCTGTTCGCAAGAAGCCTCCACGCACCTGGCCCGCACCATCACCTCGCCTTGCTGGGTGAACTTAACGCCGTTGTCCAGTAAATTGACCAATACCTGGCGCAGGCGGTTGGGGTCTCCCACTAGAGCCGTGGGGAGAGAGGGGGGTAGATCCTGGAGCAAGGCCAGACCCTTAGCCTCGGCTTGGGCGGCCAGCATCTCCAAAGCCTCTTCCACCACCGTTCGGAGATCGAAGCAAACCGCCTCGGGACGTAGCTGCCCCGCCTCCAGTCGGGACAGGTCCAGTACATCGTTGACCAGGCGCAGCAGGGTTTGCCCGGCTTGGTGAATCATCGCCGTCAGCCGCCGCTGGCGGTCGTCCAAGGGGCCGCGTTGTAACAATTCGCTCAAACCGATGATGCTGTTGGCCGGTATGCGCAATTCGTGGCTGAGAATGGACAACATGCGATCCCCGGACCACCCAGCGGGATCGAAGGGTTGTGACGGCACATCCCCTGGCGGATGTTGATTTTGAGTCATTGGCCACTCCGGTTCAGCTCCGCCAGCATTGCGCCACGGCCGCAGGCGGCTTAAGGTGACCTCATCCATACCTCCAAGAGACTCTCCATGGGCGGCACCTTGTACGATACCCCTGAAGCGGCGGAAAAAGCGTTTTACGACGCATTCGAAAGCAGTGATCCAGACGCCATGATGGCCGTTTGGGACGATAGCCCGGATATTGTCTGCATCCATCCCCTGGGGCCAAGGCTACAAGGCAGGTCCAGCATTCAGGAAAGCTGGCGGCAACTCTTCGATGGCGGCGCCCGGCTGTGTTTTCATGTGAATGCCGTGCATCAATTGCATCAAAAGGAGCTAGCCATACGGATGGTGCAAGAAAACATTACCGTGCTGGGCGAAGCGGAACAGCCCACTCAGCCCCTGTTGGTTACCAATGCCTATCGGCGTACCGACCAAGGCTGGCGGATGGTGCTGCATCACGCCTCGCCCGGACAACCGGTGCAAAAGCCGATTCCCAACCCCGGGACCCAACGCCTGCACTGATACACAGATGATACACGCCGGGACGGTTAGCTTGAAGACAAGGCCCGGGCCAGAGATATATCCCGATCATAAATGTCGTCCAGAAACCGCACGGTGCCATCTTCCTCCGCCCGCACCGTCCAGTACAGCAGATGCACCGGGATTTTCTCCCGTAGGGTCACCGAACGCTCCCGCCCACCCCGAGCAGCGTTCTCGATGGCCCTCCGGGACCAACGAGGATCATCCCTGAGCAGGTATTCCGCCAGTTCGTAGGGCTTGGCCACCCGCACACAACCGGAACTGAACATCCGCCGACTGCGGCCAAACAGGTGCCGGGACGAGGTATCGTGGAGATAGATATCCCATGGGTTGGGGAACATGAACTTGATACTCCCCAGCGCATTGCTCCGCCCCGGGTTCTGGCGCAGTCGATAGGGAAAATTGCCCTTGCCCACGGCCTTCCAGTCTACCTGGCCGGGGTCCACCCCAACCCCGGTGCGGGCGTCATAGACGTGGATTCCCTCCCGAAACAAGGCGTAAGGGTCCCTGCGCAGTAGCGGCAATTTGTCCTCCAGGGCAATGGTTTCGGGCACGTACCAATAAGGGCTGAGTACTAGATAGCTTATTTTGGCGGTGAAAATCGGCGTGGGACGCTTGGATCGTCCGACGATGACCGGTACTTCCATCACCGGTCGACCGTCCTCAACCACGCGCATGTCGAACCCGGGAATATTCACCAGGATATGGCGGCGTCCCAAATCCTCCGGCAGCCAGCGCCAGCGTTCCATATTCAGTTCGATCTGCCGCACCCGCTGGTGGGCATCCACATTGAGGGCCGCCAGGGTATTGGCGCCCACCACTCCGTCCGCCAGTAGTCCGTGGCGTCGCTGGAAACGCTTCACCGCCACCTCCAGGGCCAGATCGAACACCGCCTCACCGGCTGGAATGGGCGGTTCGGGTTCCAGATCGCCGCTGACCCGCAGCCGAGCCTGCAATCGCGCCACCCGCTGACCATGGTCGCCCCGGACCAGCTTCGGTCCGGGGTCGATGGTCGGCCAGCCGCCCGCCTGGGCAATCTCGCGGTAACGCTCCAGGGCGGCGCGCAGCCGCCCATACTCGGGATGGGGAGAGGCCAGATTGGCTAGGGCCTGTAACAGGGAGCCGTCGGACAGCGCCTCTTGCAGCACCACTGCCAGGTCCATTCTCCGGGGGGTCAGGCTGAAGCGCCCCTGCCCCCAATGCTGGGGCAAGCGTCCCGATAGCAGGTGCGCGCCGTAGGTCATGAAGGCGTCGGTAAGGCGCAGTTCCAGGTCCACCGACAGACCATTTCCTGCGGCCATATCATCCAGGCCGAGGCGCAAGCTCCGAGTGTGGTAGTCCTCGATACGCAGGCCATCCTGCTCGGCCTTCTCTAGGATCGCCACCAGGGTCGTCGCCAGGGATCGCCCGTCCTCCAGCCAGGCCGGTCGATAGTTGCGCTGGGCATAA
This sequence comes from uncultured Candidatus Competibacteraceae bacterium, assembly GCA_964597315.1. Classification (GTDB taxonomy): domain Bacteria; phylum Pseudomonadota; class Gammaproteobacteria; order Competibacterales; family Competibacteraceae; genus CAZQXD01. The sequence continues at coordinate 49,007 of CAZQXD010000021.1, read as the reverse complement.
AACCGGCTTACCGCCATCGGGGAGCTTAAGGGTCCGCCCACGACGTGAACGGTTTCGCGGGTCGTATCGACCTGCAACCGCTGGCGCAATAGCTCGGCCATCCCCCCGGTTTGGGCCTGTGCCGCCACCGCCCACAAGCCGACGGCTATCCAGATCGCTAGCGCGTGAACACCCATTCTCATGACTTACACCGCCCATGTCGTTGTCGGCAAACCGCGATGCCAGATGCCATCCAAAGGAGTATCGGCCGCGCCCCCCACGGAGATTATATTCTTTACCCAAACAGCTTCAGGTAAAAAACTGTCTCAGTCTGTGTGGCTTGGACGGTGATTGAGGACGACAATTCCCCAGATCGACGGGGCGGCGTGATTCGGCTCGAAATAGGGCGATCGCCGACCCGAAAGCCGGCGTCCGGGGTATGGCTACCAGTGGGAGATTTCCTGGAGTTCGATCATGATTTCATCCAGATTACCTTCGGCGTTGTCCACCACGCAGACCAGATTGGCGAAACCACAGACAGACTTGCCGTTGCTGCGCACAATCCAGCCTTGGGGCGGTGTCCAGCCGCGCATGCCGGTAAACATAGACAACTGATCGGCGTTGCCCTGTACCATGCGCCGGTAATCGTGGGCAAACTTGGCCAGTCGAAGCATGTCCTCGTCGCCCATCAGGCCATAACCTTCAATGAGTTGGCCGTCGTCGCGGAAATGGCAGACGGCGAAAACCCCGTCCAGCGCCAGGAGACGTTTGATCATGAGCGCCTCCCTAGCTTTCCATGGCTTTGAAGGCAGCCTCGAAATCGGCCGCCCCGTTATCCACCACCACGCCTAGAAAGGGTGTGAGCAGGTCCTTACCTTCGGATTTGGAAGCTTCCCGGTCCACGGCGCTGACGATTACCGACCAGTCAAAACCCACTAGGGTAAATTCCTTAATGGGATAAAAGCCCTTCATATCGGTCACCTTCTCCCAGCCCCGGGCTTGCATGGAGGCGATGCTAACGTTTGCGGCGCACATATGGGCCAGCATATCCAGGGTATCGACACTGATTGTTTCGTTGTCGTTGATGTGCTGCTTGAGTATTTCACCGCTGCCGCGGAATTCAAAAGCGGCCAGGGCGCCCGGCAGGGCCATGAGTTTGTCGAGAGTCGCCATGTCACGTCTCCTTGGGGTTAGGTTATTGGGGTTGTGACTAGATCAAGTCCATGGTTTCCTGGGCCAGCGCCCGGCGCATGAAGCCGAGTATGCGGTTCAAGGACCCCTCGTTATTGTCGATGAGACAGAATACATTGGCCACCACGCATAGGGTTTGGTCAGGTCCGCGCAGCAGCCAGCCCCGCAGCGGCGGAAAGCCGCCCCCCGGGCTAACGTCGCTCAGAATATCCCCCTGCATGACCACGCTCATGGTGGTGGCGCGGCACATAATCGACGCCATACGGGCGTGTTCCTCGCTGAGTTCACCCCGGTAGGAAAAGCGATCCCCCCGATAGGAATACTCGCCGGCCGCGATCACGCCCGGCTTCCCTGAAAGTTCGGTTACGACACCCATGCCGCCTCCGCTAGGTCATTATTTATAGGGCGCTGGAAGGCCACCATCAGGCAACGCTCCGACGCCGGATGGCGTACGCCACGGCTAACCATAAATAAAATTCTCGGAAAAAGCATCATCAAGGCCGGTTAAACCAGATCGAGGCTGGCGTCGGCCAAGGATTTGCGCATCAGACTCAGGATACTGTTGATGGAACTCTTGCCGTTCTCCAGCAGACAGTACACGTTGGCCACCACGCACAAAGTATAACGCTCACCCCGCACCAACCAGCCCCGAACCGGCAACAGCCCGCTGTTCGGGTCTATATCCCCCAGGATGTCCGCCTGCATGGTGGCGCCCTTGGTGGTGGCGTGGCCCATAATGGACAGCATGCGAGCCTGCTCCTCGCTGAGATCCCCCGAGTACGTATTCAGCTCGGCTTTATAGGTATACTCCCCGGCGGCGATCACGCCGGGCTTGGCCAATAACTCGGATACGATAGCCATGGCGTCTCCTTAAATTGTCAAACTAGAGCCGCGCCGGTTCAAGCGCGGCGGGAATCGCGAAAGTCCCGACTAAACATAGCTAATTTCCTGATAAATGCACCCTCTCTTCGACATCACCGTGGACGACCTGAATGACCCACCTGGCCCGTGAACCGGCCGTCGGCCCATCGGCGGCGCTCCCTAGACGCCTAGCGGCGATGGTTTATGATGCTCTGCTGCTGTTCGGTGTGCTATTCGCCGCCGCCCTACCCGTAGTGGCGCTCGGCGCCTGGTATTGGGGAGCGGAGGCTTTCACCAGCGACGCTCCCCTAGCCAACCGTCCTTGGTTCACCGCGTATCTGCTGGCCGTGAGTTATATTTTCTATGGCTGGTTCTGGACCCATGGCGGCCAAACTTTGGGCATGCGGGCCTGGAAGCTCCAAGTACTCACCACCACCGGCGCCCCCTTGGACTGGTGGGATGCATTCCGGCGATTTGCCGCCGCCTTGCTATCCTGGCTGCCGGCGGGGCTTGGATTTATCTGGCAACTGGTGGACCGGGAGCGACTGAGCTGGCACGACCGCCTGTCCGGCACACGCCTGGTACGCATCCCCAAAAAGCCCCCGGCGCCCTAGCGCATCCGCGCCAGCAGCCAAGTTCCGACGCCGAAAAACAGCAGACTGGGCAACAGCGCCCCCACCAGGGGCGGCAGTCCGTAGAGCAGCACCACATTGCCCAGCAGCCGGTTGCCCAGATAAAACAATAACCCGAGGATGATCCCCACCACCAGTCGCTGGCCAACCCCGGCGCTGCGCTGGGAGGTGAATACAAAAGGCATGGCGATGAACAGCATGGCCAGACTGGAGAGGGGGCCTAGCACCTTGGTCCAGAAGGCCAGCCGGTATTCACCCGCATCCAGTCCGTTTCTGGTCAGATAATCGCTATAGATCAGCAGATCACGAATCGCCAGGTCTTCCGGGTCGGCGGCCAGCACATCCAGCATGCCCGGAGTGATAACCGACTCCACATGCAGGAACTCCCGAGTTTCAGTCACGACCTGCTCGGGCGCCATGGTGCTGCGCCGGACGTTGACCAGCACCCAGTGGTCCCGATCGTAGCGCGCCCATTCGGCCCAGAGTACGGATTTTAGATCGGCCTGGTCGTCCAGTTCATAAATAGAGATCCCCGCCAACCGCACCCCCGGCAGCACCCCGTTGACATTGATAAAGTAGTTGCCATCCCTGGCCCAGAAACCCCGGCCCCGGCGAATCGCCCTGTTTTGGGACTTGGCCACAGCCCGCAGCTCCTCGGCGGCGTACTGGGCGTCGGGGGCCAGAAACTCCCCCACCCCCAATCCCACCAGCCCCAGCAACAGCCCTGCTTGCAGCGCCGCCAACACCAGCCGCATCAGCGAAAACCCGGCGGCCCGCATAGCCACCAGTTCACTGCTCTGGGCCAGGGCGCCCATGCCCAACAAACCGCCCAGCAACAACGCCATGGGAAACGCCTGATAGATGCGCTGGGGGGTGGACAGCAAGAGGTAGCGCAGCACCTCCACGGTACCGTAATCCCCGGTGCCCACGTCCGCCAGTTCAGTGAGCAGCGTGAAGAAAGTCTCCAGACCCAGCAACACCAGCAAGGCAATCAGCGCCGTACTCAGCACGGCCCGGAAAATATAGCGGTCAATGCGGTTCATGGATGCCTGGCCCGGATACGAAACCGCCGATAGGCCCTCTCCCCTCGCCCGTAATAGGCATACCACAAGATCAGGATCAGCACCGCCAGCAGGCCGTGGACCCACCACAGACCCAGCGCCGGCCAGAGTACTTCATGCTCGATCCAAGCCTGCCCCACCCCGAGCAGATTGAGATAAATGGCATAGACCAGGATCGCCGCCACCAAGCGGCCATAGCGACCCTCCCGGGGTTTAGCCCGAGCCAGCAGAGGGGCCAGCAAGGCCAGCAGCACCACGGATATGGAGCCGCCGAGGCGGGCATGTAACTCGGCTTTGCCGGCCGGCTCGCTGGTGTTCCACAAGCGTTCGCTGGGCAGGGATTCCAGCCGTTCCCGGCCTTGGTCGGCTGGCGCTGTTTCCAGGCGCACCATCAACTGCTCGAAACGTACATTTTGATAATCCTTCTGGCCCGGCGCCCCTTCGTAGCGGTGGCCGCGTTCCAGAACGATAAACCGGTCGCCGGTATCCGGGTCGATTTCTTGGCGCCCACTGGCGCCGGTGGTAACGGCCACGCCTTCGGGAAGGCTGGATTTGACGAATACCTTACGCAAGGTGGCGCCGTTATCGACGAGTTCCTCCACATAGATGACATAGCGTCCCCCGGCAATCTCCCGGAAGGTGCCGGGCTTGAACACCGATACCTCGGCCTCCTGGCGGGCCTGCTCTAGCAACCCATAGCGCAGTTCCATCGCCTTGGGCACCACATACAGACTGAGAAATCCCAGCAGTAAGGCCAGGGGCAGGGCCAGAGTCAGCAGGGGCCGGAACACCGCCTCAGGGCCGAAACCGCAAGCGGTCATGGCCGTCATTTCATTGTCCCGGTACAAGCGCCCCAAGGCCAGCATCGCCCCCAACAGAAACGCCACTGGTATCAGAATGATCAAAAAGCGGATTGCCTGAAGGCCCAGTAACAGCCAGATCACGTCCTGGGAGATGGCCCCGCTAGCGGCGCGACTGAAAAACCCGGCCAACCGGCTACTGAGCACAATAGCCAGCAGCACCAACCCCGTGGCCGTGAATGTCAGCAGCACCTCCCGGATGATGTAACGATCGGTTCTGGACAACACCCGCTCAAACCCTCCTCCGCGCCAACGTTGTGAATGGGAAAAATCCGGCTACACTCACGGCGAAATACAATCCCCCATGGGGCAGGGGCATGACCCGTCCCCGTACATCTTTGCTAGTTTAGATGTTCAGTACCACTACCGGGAGCAACCGATGGATTTCAGCGTTAAAAGCGGCAATGCGGAAAAGCAGCGCACCGCCTGCCTGGTGCTGGGCGTCTACGAACCCCGCCGGCTGTCCCCCGCCGCCGAGCAGTTCGACGCCGCCTGCGAAGGTCTATTATCCAACCTGCTGCGCCGGGGTGATATGGAAGGCAAACTCGGCCAGACCCTGTTGCTGGTCAATCTGCCCCACAGCCTGTGCGACCGGGTGTTGCTGGTGGGGACCGGCAAGGAACGGGACCTGGATGACCGTCGCTACCGCAAGGCGATAACCGCCGCCGTTCACACCCTCAACGATACCGGCGCCACCGAGGCGGTGTGCTATCTCACCGAACTGGGCGTCAAGGGCAGAGACATTGCCTGGAAAGTCCGCCAAGCGGTGGAGACCACCGAGGAGGCGCTGTACCGTTTCGACGACCTGAAAAGCAAAAAGGATCAGCCCCGCCGCCCCCTACGCAAGATCACCCTCAGCGTCCCCAGTCGTCGGGAACTGCCTGCCGGTGAGCAGGCGGCGCGGGAGGGCCAGGCCATCGCCAAAGGCATGCGTCTGGCCAAGGACTTGGGCAACCTGCCCGGTAATATCTGCACCCCCAGCTATTTGGCCGAGTGCGCCCAGGCTCTGGCCAAGGACTACCCCAGCCTCAGGACCGAGATTCTGGACGTGGCCGACATGGAAAAACTGGGTATGGGATCGCTATTGTCGGTGGCCAAGGGCAGCGCCCAACCGGCCAAGTTGATCCTGCTCCACTACCGCAATGGCTCCCCGCATCAAAAACCCATCGCTCTGGTGGGCAAGGGCATCACCTTCGACACCGGCGGCATCTCCCTGAAGCCCGGCGCCGATATGGACGAAATGAAATACGACATGTGCGGTGGGGCCAGTGTGCTGGGGACACTGTTGGCCTGCGCCGAACTGAACCTCCCCCTCAATGTGGTGGGCTTGGTGCCGGCGGTGGAGAACATGCCCGGAGGCCGGGCTAGCAAACCCGGGGATATCGTCACGTCCCTGTCTGGCCAGACCATCGAGATTCTCAATACCGACGCAGAGGGGCGGCTGGTGCTATGCGACGCCCTCAGCTACGCCGAACGCTTCGAGCCTCGGGCGGTCATCGACATCGCCACCCTCACTGGGGCTTGCATCATCGCTCTGGGCCATCACCCCCACGGCCTGCTGGGCAATCACCATCCCCTGATCACCGAACTGCTGAACGCCGGTCGCCAGGCCGCCGACCGGGCCTGGGAACTGCCCCTATGGGATGAGTATCAGGAACAATTGGATAGCAACTTCGCCGATATGGCCAATATTGGCGGTCGTCCGGCGGGCACCATCACCGCCGCTTGTTTTTTGTCCAGGTTTGCCCGAAAAATGCACTGGGCGCATCTGGATATCGCCGGCACCGCCTGGATATCCGGCAAAGCCAAAGGCGCTACCGGCCGCCCCGTGCCCTTGCTCACCCAATATCTACTGGACCAGGTGGCGACCGCCGAAGCGGTCAAGGACTAAGGCCATGCCCCAGGTGGATTTCTACAGCCTCCCCGAGGCCAGCCCCAATACCCGGCCCCTGTTCGCCTGTCGACTGGCCCGGAAAGCCTATGGGCTGGGCCACCGAGTGTATCTGTATGTGGACACCCAGGACCAGGCCCGGCTGCTGGACGACCTGCTGTGGACTTTCGATCCCAACAGCTTCATCCCCCACGCCCCGCACCCGGCGCCCCCGGACGATGCCTCTCCGGTGCTGATCGGCAACGAACCGCCACCGCCGGGGATGGACCTACTGATCAATATGGCTGCGGCCACGCCGACCTTTTACACGGATTTCCCACGGGTCGCCGACATGGTGGACCAGCGCCCGGAGATTCTAGCCAACGGCCGAGACCGGTTCGCCCTCTACAAGCGCCAGGGCTTCATGCCCAACTATCACAAGCTGTAGCCAACCCCCTTGACCTCCCCCTTGAATCTGGGGGAGATAAAGGGGCCGCCTCACGGCTCAGGCCAGCCGGTCAGCCGCTATTGAGGAAACCGACTCAGATGGCCGCCCGCTCAGGGCATAGGCGCCACTCCCCAGCAACGCCTGGGCGGCGGCGGCCACGCTCAGGAACAGGGGGTATTCCCAGCCGCCCTCTTGGTTGGTGAACAGCCAGCCGTTGCCGGCGTGGGTCCAGGTGGCTCCCAGCAGCACCGGGATCAAGGCCAGGGCCACCCAGCGGGTTTGGTAGCCGACGATCAGCAGCGCCCCACCCACCACCTCGGCGGCAAATACCAGGTAGGCGGAAGCGGGCGGCAGGCCCAGGGAGCCGAAAAACTGGGCGGTGCCCGGCAAGCCGAATACCACCAGCTTCAGCCACAGACTGTGGGCCAGAAACATCACGCCCAGGCTGACGCGCAGCAGTAGGGCGGCATAAGGTGCGGTTTTAGTATCGATCATGGGTAAAAGCTCCTGATTACTTGGGTTGCGCCGATAGTTCTCGGGTGTGATCAACACTTTACTCTGTGCCCTGATGCAGTAGAATTCTCAAAAACCGCCGACTGATCCTGCAAATTTGCACAGATGTTCCACTGGGACGATCTTCGCTTTTTTCTGGCCGTGGCCCGTGCCGGCAGCCTGTCCGGGGCGGCCCGTGCGCTGCGGGTCAACCATTCCACGGTATTGCGCCGCATCAAGGGCCTGGAACAGCAGCTAGGCACTCGGCTGTTCGAGCGCTTGCCAGAAGGCTACGCCCTCACCCCTGCGGGGGAGGATATCCTGGCCGACGCCACCACCATCGAGACCACCATGCTGGCCCTGGACCGTCGCCTGTCCGGACGGGACGCGGCGCCCGCCGGGGTGGTGCGCATCACCACCACCCATACCCTGGCCATGGGGGTTTTGCTGCCGGTCCTGGGCGATTTCTATTCTGTGTATTCATCCATAAACCTGGAACTGGCCACCGATAACGCCTTTTTTGATCTGGCTCGCCGCCAGGCCGATGTGGCTTTGCGCCCAGACAACCAGCCTCCAGAACACCTCGTGGGGCGGCGGCTGGCGGCGGTGGCCTGGGCGGTTTACGGCGCTCACGCCTATTTAGCCAAGCACCCGGCCCCGTCAACGGCGGAAAAACTGGCGGATCATCTCTTGATCGGCGGTGACGACAGCCTGGCCCATTTACCCGCCACCCGCTGGCTACACCGGAAGGGGGGAAACGGGACAATGGCCCTGCGCACCAACGATGTGCTTACCCAAGTCCACGCCGCCCGCGCCGGACTGGGGCTGGCGGTGCTGCCCTGCTTTCTCGGGGACCCAGCGGCGGAACTGCAACGGGTGCTGGGACCGCTGCCAGAGCTGGAAAGTGGTCTGTGGCTGCTCACCCACCCAGACCTACGGCGCAGCGCCCGGGTACGGGCGGTCATGGAGCATCTGGGGAACATGCTGATCCAACGGCGGGAACTGCTGGAAGGGCGCTTCAAGCCACGCTCTGGAGTCGGCTAAGCCCGAACGCCACAGACCGTCTCCAGCCGCCGGATCACGATATACACAAGCCCTAGCGAAACGGGAGACAGGGCCATCCCGGAAACCGCACCCCACCAGCTATCGCAATTCCAGCACCACTTGCCGCAAGCCCGGTTCTTCCGGGTCCGGTTCCTCCCGGAATCCTAAACCACGGGCCAGGGCCAGCATGGCGTCGTTGTCCCTCAGCACGCTACCAAAAAGCTCCCGAATGCCCCGGTCCCGTGCGTATTGGATGATCCGGCGCATCAGCAGGGCGCCTAGACCCTGGCCAGCATAGGGCCGCCAAACGATGATGGCGAACTCGGCCCGCGTCCCATCAGGGTCGGCGAACAGCCGCACCACACCCACGATGGCTGGTTCGCCCTCGACCTTGGCGATCAGCACCAGGGCCATTTCTCGGTCATAGTCGATTTGGGTGAGACGGGCCGCAGCAGCATGGGTCAGCTCGTTCATACGGTGCATAAAGCGCAGCCGGACCTCCTCGGGCGACAAGCGTCCAAACCCCGCCCGCAAGGCCGGTTCGTCCTCGGGGCGGATAGGACGCAGCTTCAAGCGCTGGCCGCTGGCCAGCGTGATGGATTCTTCCAGCTCTCGGGGATAGGGACGGATGGCCAGCCGCGACGCCGCCGACGCCCGGGATGGAACGACCCGCACCCGGGCATCCAGAGCCAGCACCCCGTCAGCGTCGGCCAGCAGGGGATTGATCTCCAGTTCCACCACTTCGGCCAGTTCCTCCACCAGCCGGGACAGGCGCACCAGCACCAGGGCCACGGCCTCCAGGTCTGCGGCGGCCACCTCTCCGTAAGCCTCCAGCAGTCGGCTGACCCGAGTGCGGGTCATCAGTTCCCGGGCCAGGTGCAGGTTCAGGGGTGGCAGGGCCAAGGCCACGTCCTGGTGCAACTCGGTCGCCGTACCTCCCTGGCCAAACAGCAGCACGGGGCCGAATTGGGGATCCACAGTCATGCCTAGAATCAGCTCCCGGGCTTCGGGGCGACGGACCATGGGCTGGACGATGAACCCACGGAGCCGGGCATTTGGATGATAGATGGCCAGCCGCCGGGACATGAACTCGGCCTCGGCGCGAAGCTGATGGGGGGTTTCCAGGCCCAACGCCACCGCGCCAGCGGCGGCCTTGTGGAGAATATCCGGGGAGTCCAGCTTCAGACACCAGGGACCGTTCAGTTCACCGGTCAGAGCCTGAGCCTGGACTGGCCCGGTCGCCAATCGGGTGGCGACTGCGGGCACCCCGTAGGCCGCCAGCAGGGCCAGGGCCGTGGCCCCATCCAGCCATCCTTGTCGGCCCTTGAGAAGCCCCCGAGCGGCGGCCCGATCTGGCTCGAAGCCCGGAGCCGGTCTTGGCGTCTGCATCAAAAGCTCCCGATTACGCCGGAAACGAACCTGGGTCATCAACGCCCGCACCCCCTCGACGGGAGTGTTGAAACAGGGGATACCCCGGCGGGCGAATAGCCGCTGGGACTCTTCCAGGCCGACGCTGCCGGACCAGGCGGCGAACACCGTTCCGGTCCGCTCTCCCAGGGCCGCCACCACACCCTGGGCGGCCTCCGGCGCCGAGGTCAGCGCGGTGGGGGTGTTGAGTACCGCCACGGCGTCCACCCCGGGATCTTCCAGCAAGGCCCCCAAAGCCTTTTCGTAGTGCATACCCGGCGCGCTGGTGGCCAAATTGATGGGGTTATTGACCGCACCCTCCACCACCCCGGCTCGGCGTAGCCGCTCCCGCGTGGTGGGGGTCAGGCTAGCCAGTCGCCCCCCGGCCTCCACCAGGGCGTCGGTGGCCAACACCCCCGGCCCGCCGCCATTACCCAGAATGGCCACCCGATCACCTCGAACCATGACCGGTGAGGACAAGGCCTCCACCGCTCCGAACAGGGCGTGCAGACTGTTCACCCGCAGTAGCCCAGCCCGTTGGAATACCGCGTCGTAAACGGCATCCCGGGAAGCCAGTACCCCGGTATGGGTACGGGCGGCCTTTTCGCTATCCTCGTGGCGGCCGGCCTTAAGTACGATCACCGGTTTGACCCGTGCCGCCGAGCGGGCGGCGGAAATAAATCGACGGGCCTCGCCCACCGACTCCAGATACAGCAGCACCGCTTCGCAACCGGGGTCCCCGGCCAGGTAGTCCAATACTTCGGCAATGCCCACATCGGCCGTATCCCCCAAGGCCAGCACCTGGGAAAAACCCAGCCCCCGGGCCTCGGCCCAGCCCAGCACCGTCGCGGTCACCGCCCCGGACTGGGCCACGAAAGCCACCTTGCCGGATCGGGGTTGGCTAGGGGCCAGGCTGGCATCCAGGCTCAACGCCGGCACCATCAGCCCCAGGCTATTGGGCCCTAGCAGCCGCACCCCCCGGGGCCGGGCCAGACTCAGCAGCCGCCGGGTCAGGGCCTGCCCACGCCGACCTATCGGCCAGCCGCCCCGCCCAGCCATCAACACCGCCGCCCCCACCCCCTGCCCCCCCAAGGCCCGGATCAGTCCCGGCAGGGTGCGCGGCGGAGTGGCCACCAGGGCCAGGTCGGGAACCTCGGGTAGTCGAGCCACGCTGGGATAGCAGCTTAGCCCCTGTACAGCGGCATACTTGGGGTTGACTGGATATAGAGCGCCCTGAAAACCAGCTTTCAGGAGCTTGGCCAGCAGGGTCGCGCCAACAGAGCCGGGCCGCTCGCTAGCCCCGATCACCGCCACGGTGGCGGGTCGCAACAGGCGCTCTAAGTTTCCCAGGCTCATTGAGCCAACAAGGCCGTCAGGGCAGTTCCACCAGGATTTCCCCCACCGGCTTGCGCGCGGTGCGGGGTATCTCGGCGGGGTAGCCATACCAGAACAACCCCACGACGGTCTCTAGATCCGGGGCTACCCAGATCAAGTCGTAAAACTCGGGGCTGCGTGTCACCTCGCCAGTGGTCCATTTGACGCCGATACCCTCGCTCCATAGGTATAACGAAAGGTTTTGGGCGGCACAGGCGCAGGCCGCCAGATCCTCCCGCGCCCGCACCGGATCGGCGCTGTTTTCGCAGGTGAGCACCAGCCAGCCGGGGATGGCCAGCCAGCGGTCCAACTTGGCGCGACCGGCTTGCGGTCCCTGCCGAAGGGTCACCCGGTCAGCATTGAGACGGGCAATCGCCTCGGCGGTTTCTCGGCCCAGCAGATAGAACCGCCAAGGCTCTGTAAGCCGATGGTTGGGCGCCCAGCGGGCTAAATCAATGGCCTTTAGGATAGACTCCCTAGGGGGAAGTTCGGGCTTGAAGTCGTGGATGGTGCGCCGGCTGCGAAGCAAACCGGCGACAGCCTCGGGTGGCGGTGGACGGTGAGCGGGATTCACTGTAGGGCTGGTCCTAAAGAGGGGCCGATATCAGCGCCGAGCCAGTTGATGGAGTTTGACCAAGCAGGCAAAGACCATCAAGGCGGTGCCTCCTATGAACAGGGTCAGGGCTTCAAAGCCCAGAAAATAATAACTGCCGGTCACTCGGACCACGCCGGTCAACAGGCAAATCAGAATGCCGACGACAGCGGCGCTGTTGCCGAGCCATTCGAGTGAGTCATTCATCGTTGTTCCTTTCCTGGCTGAGATACGAAGTGCCTAAGTATATACGCGGCGGAGGGGAACGCGGACACCCCTGCAACACCTTGTCGGGGCAGATTGAAATAAATGTGGCTTTCTCTAAATGTGAACCTCATTCGTAAGCCCGCTTGTCCGCCGCTGTCGTTTTATGCAGACATTCCCCAACTCGCCCGGCAAGGCCGACAGGACCGGCCTTGGAAGGGTTTTAGGGATGAATGAACTCCGTACCCAGTCGCTTTTTACCGACATATTTTGGCCCGCACCCTTTTGTCCTTAAATTACATATTATTGTTTTTTATATAAAAATAAATTTGGCACAGATGGTGCTAATGACTTGGGCGTGGACAGGGAAAGGCGCAACGCCAGTCTCTAGGTCAAAGGGAACCGACTCCAGCAACATAAGCCAGAACTTAAGTGAAGGAGTACCCAGATGAACACCAAGATCGCTCTAGCCGTCCTCGCCGCCGCTGCCCTGTCCAGCACCGCCTACGCCTCTGACATGCAGACCCTGGATACCAATCAGGACAATCAGATCAGCCAAGACGAAGCCCAGGCTGACTCTACCCTGATGGAGCAGTGGGCGGATCTGGACACCAACCAAGATGGCGTCCTGGATCAGGAAGAGTTCGCCCAGTTCGAAGCTGAGTAAGTTCGCGCTCTGACGCCATGAAGGGGAGCCGTCCTCCCCTTCGTTGTACCTAGCTAGTCGTCGAAGCGACGTCTTTGGTCCCCGGCTTCGAGTCCTCCTGCCGGGGACCCTTTATGGGTGATATAGCCGCCGGTTGTTGAGTGCTTTGATCCAATATCGTTTCGGTTGGTGCGGAGCCAGCCACGCAGTTGCTGAGTTCAAGGCTAGGAGGGTCCACGGAAAATGTGAATGGGGATACCCGGCGCAGAGTGTTGATGCCCAGAATTGCCCGGGTCTTGGCCGGCAGTACAGCCGCCTCCACGTCCCGAATTAAACAGTTTTCGCCCAACATGATCGACTCCAGTCGATAGACCTGAACGATACGGCTGGTACCGTCGGCCATAATCCCCTGGAGTTTTTTGACGTATTCGGCGCGACCGTTCTGTCGTAGGACCGCCAACGTTTCTTCGTTGATGGTGGTGTAACCGGAACCGGTATCCACCAGCAGTTGGGTGGCCCCATAGCCCGCGATATGGCCGCTAATATAAAACGTGGAACTGCCCCGATTGACAATGGGCACCCGCTCCGACAGCAGCTCCCCTGCCACCGACGCAAACGCCCCTCCCAACAAAGGGATGGCGAGAAATAACGCTTTCATAAGCCCTCCAGCTTGTTATTTTGCTATCACCACCCCTCCACCATACCTGAATAGTGGAGTCAAGGCAGTAGCATGCCTCTCTCCGAGAATGTTAAAAATACTTGTGTGGGATAATCGGTCATTCAGACAGGTCCTTTAAGAAAAACGTCTTGCCTTCCCTGGCGGTTTGGGGTTTTACCCCGCTAGCGCCCGGGCGTGATAGTGCAAATGCTCGCCAATAAACGTGGCAATAAAGAAATAACTGTGGTCGTATCCGTGCCGCATGCGCAGATCCAAGGGGTAGCCCACCTCCGAGCAAGCCTGTTGTAGCCACTCGGGCTTGAGCTGTTCCGTTAGAAACTCATCGTCGTCTCCCTGGTCGATCAGCAGGGGTATGGGCGGCGAAGCGGTTCTGGCCAACCGCGACGCATCGTAGGCCGCCCAGGCGTCCCGGTTCTCACCCAGATAGTGGCTGAACGCCTTCAAACCCCAGGGGCATTCCATGGGGGCGCACACAGGGGCGAAGGCCGACACCGAGCGCCAGGCGGTGGGTTCCCGTAGGGCCACCACCAGCGCCCCATGGCCGCCCATGGAATGGCCGGTGATGGATTTGACCCCGGGGCGCACTGGAAACTCGGACTCGATCAGGGCCGGCAACTCCCGAGTGACGTAGCTGTACATCCGGTAATTTCGGGACCAGGGCGGCTGGGTGGCGTCCACATAAAAACCGGCGCCACTACCAAAATCCCAAGCGTCGGCCTCGTCGGCTACGTCGGGTCCCCGGGGGCTGGTATCCGGGGCCACCAAGGCCAGGCCCAATTGAGCGGCATGGCCCTGAGCGCCGGCCTTGACCATGAAGTTTTCATCGGTACAGGTCAGTCCCGACAGCCAGTACACTGCGGGCACCGGCCCCTGCTGTGCCTGGGGAGGCAGATAGATGGAAAAGCGCATAACGCAGGCACAGGCGCTGGAGGGGTGTTCATAGGTCTCCAGCCAGCCGTCGAATAGCTTGACGCGGCTGATTAGTTCCAGTTCGCTCATGGGTCTGTGTCGCTCCAGGCTGCCCCCACCCACGACGGTGGGGGTACGAAGGCTCAGTAGACGATAACGGAACGGATGCCGTTACCCTGATGCATATACTCGAAAGCCTTGTTGATGTCCTCCAGGGGCAAGGTATGGGAGACCATCTCATCCACTTTGATCTCGCCATCCAGGTATTTTTCCACGTAGCCAGGCAACTGAGTGCGGCCCTTGACCCCGCCGAAAGCGGTGCCCCGCCAGACCCGGCCAGTAACCAGTTGAAAAGGCCGGGTCTGAATCTCCTGCCCGGCGCCGGCCACGCCGATGATGGTGGACTCGCCACCCCCTAAATGGCAGCACTCCAGGGCGGCGCGCATGGTGTTGACGTTGCCGATGGCCTCGAAGGAGTAGTCCACTCCACCATCAGTCATTTCGGCGATGACTTCCTGAATGGGGACGCTGTGGTCCTTGGGGTTGATACAATCGGTGGCGCCCATCAACCGGGCCATTGCAAATTTTTCCGGGTTGATGTCCACGGCGATAATCCGGGACGCCTTAGCCATCACGGCGCCTTGTATCACGCTCACGCCGATTCCACCCAGACCAAACACCGCCACCACGGCGCCCGGCTCCACTTTGGCGGTGTTGAGTACGGCGCCGATGCCGGTAGTGATGCCGCAGCCCAGCAGGCAGATTTTGTCCAGGGGCGCGGCTGTGTTGACCTTGGCCAGGGCGATTTCGGGGACTACCGTATACTCTGAGAAGGTGCTGGTGCCCATATAGTGGTAAATGGGCTTGCCATTCTTGGAGAAGCGGCGGTCGCCATCGGGCATCAAGCCGGACCATTCGGTATTGGCGATGGCCTGACAGAGATTGGTCTTGCTGGATTTGCATTGCTTGCACTCCCCGCACTCGGGGATATACAGGGGGATGACATGATCCCCGGCTTGAACACTGGTTACGCCAGGCCCCACCTCCTCGACCACGCAGCCGCCTTCATGGCCTAGCACACAGGGAAAAGCGCCCTCCGGGTCCGCCCCGGACAAGGTGAAGGCGTCGGTGTGGCAGACCCCGGTAGCCACCACCCGTAGCAGAACTTCGCCCTGCTTGGGGCCTTCAACGTCGATTTCCTCGATTTCCAGGGGCTTGCCGGGTTCCCAGGCGACGGCGGCACGCGATTTCATAGGTTCACCTTTGCGTGGTTGGGATTGATACGGTTTTTCAAGTATAGGCCGTTAGTTTTTAGCCCGGCATGTCCCGGGATGACAGGTGCTTGCTTTGGGCGGCCGACCGGCCCGTCCACCAGCGCCGCAGGGGGCGGCGGAACTGAATCCCCATCATCACCGGCCAACACAAGGCCCAGACGATAAATACCAGGGTATTACTGTCCACGTAGGTATGGAGCAGTGGAAAAACGATCAGAGTGATCATAAACGCCGGCACCGGCGCAATCATGGCGAAAATTACGGCGCAGACCACGACTTCTTCAATTAACTTTTTGGTGACGAGTTCCATGGGGAAAGCCTCATATAGGTGTCATGCCGGTAGCCACACCCCGCCCCGGCGCGGGTCGCCCGCCCCGGCCAGTCTCCGGTGGGCGGGGTGGCGCTCGGCGCAGTGGACGCCGCCGAAGAATAGATTGCGGTCATCCCAGACCTTGTGGGCAGGGAACAACTCACCGAGGGCGCGGGCCACATCCTCTCGAATGCCGCCTTCCAGATTGAGAAATTCGTTTTCGTGGTGAACCCGGGGCGCCTGAACCGCTGGTTCCAGGTCCAGGCCAAAATCCACCAGATTCACCAACACTTGGAGAATGGCGGTGCGAATTCGGTTGGAACCCCCGGAACCCAGGGCCACCAAGCGACCGTCGGGCCAAAAAGCCAAAGCCGGGGCCATCATGGAACTCAGCCGCTGATCCAGAGGCCAGCGGTGAAACCCATGGGGGTTAATGTCCTCCTCGCCCAGCATATTGTTCAAGTATATACCAGTGCCGGGGAGCAGATACCCGCAACCCTCGCCGTTGGAAACCGTGAGGCTGGCGGCCTGGCCCCGGTTATCCACCACGCTCAGGTGGGTGGTGCCACGGCGACTCATCCGGTGGGCTAGTACCTGGCGACGGTAGCGTTCCAGCAGCAGCGGGTCCAGCAGCACCGCTTCTTGGTGTTCGGGGGACAGATCTCGGAGCTGGCTCTCCACCCGCGCCTGGTTGGTGAGTTCCATAACTCGGGCCAGCAGCGCAAGATGCTCCGCCGAACCCCGTTTCAGATCGCGGATACCGGAGGACTCCAGGAGCTTGAGGGCGAAGATGGTAAGAATGCCGCCACAAGAGGGAGGTGGGTTAATGAGCAGCCGGACGCCATGATAGTCCAGGGCCATGGGAATACGCCGCTCCACCCGGTAGTCTCGCAGATCCTCCATGCGAAGGTGGCCTCCACCAGCGGCGCAATCCCTGACCAGGGCGCGGCCCATTTCACCCTCGTGGAATAACCGATCCCCTTCTCGGGCCAGCACGTCCAAGGCATCGGCGAACTCGGGCAGGCGGATGACATCCCCCTCCCTGGGCAGGTCCCCATCGGGGCGGGTGAACAGGCGCCGGGACTCCGGGCGGTGGGTGTAGATGGGAGCCACCAGACTGAAGATATAGGCTTGCAGTCCATTCAGGGCCACTCCCTGGCGGGCCAGTTCCAGAGCGGGCTCCACGATACGGGACATGGGCAGGGAACACAGGTCCTGATGCACTTGAAACAGTCCCCTCACCACCCCCGGAGTGGCGATGGACCCCATGCCGATGTGGAACTCCTGGACGGCGGCGCCGAAATCCACGCACACCGGGTGGAAGTCGATATCCGCTTCGGGAAGTCGTTGCTTAGGGGTCTGGGCAAAGAAATCGTAAGTCCGGGACTGGTGGCCATCGTGGGCCAGCAGAAATCCGCCGCCACCCAGGGAGGCCAGCACCGGTTCGGCCACGCAGGCGGCGCACAGCCCCGCGAGAATGGCATCGAAGGCGTTGCCACCCGCTTCCAGGATCAGCCGGGCGGCTTCGGCGGTTCTAGGGTGGCCGGCGGCGACGATTCCCTGGTGGGGCATGGGCTTGGGTCTCCTGGATAGTGAAGGGGGATTATAATCCTGTCTTCACCGGCGAAACGGTCGGGAATGGGGACGTTTTAGAGTAGCAGCGCCGCCACCACCGCCGCCACCGCCGTGGCCAAGGCCACCGCCGCCACCACCGTGGCCTGTTTGGCCGCTGCCCGGGCGCGGGTAGCGCCATCGGCACGGCTCCCAAGGTGTTCAGCCAGCGTCGCTCGCACGATTTCGTGGGCCTGGGCGCGAGCGGTTTCCGTGGCCACCTTGCGAGTCGTCGCCACAACCGCCTGCTCATCCATTCCCGCCGACGGCGCCGGGACAGCGACCTCCCGCAACCGATTCTGCAATGCCGGGCTGTCCAGAAACGCCCCCAGTTGCCGGTCCAGTTCCCGCCATAGCTCGGTACCGATGGACTTGGCCGCGTCTTCGGCCTCGCGCCGGGCCGTGGCCTCCATGGCGAACAGGGACTGGCGCAAAATCGACTCGGCGGTCTCCCGGGCCGTATTCTTGGCGGTTTCCTGGGATTCTTGAACGGCTTCCTCGGCGCTCTCCCGGGCCGCCGCCACGGCCTGCTCTTGCAGTTTTCCGGCCAACTGCTCGATCTGCCCGGCCACGGCTATCTGGGCTGCCTCCCGTAGCTGTTCGGCCAGTGGGCCAGCCATGACCTCCTCCAGGGCTGTCCGGGCCGTTTGCCGGACCAGGGTCTCCAATTGGGCCGGGTCCGGCACGGCGGGTCGGGTCGCCGGAGCGGGCGTCGGTGGTCCACTGGCGGCGGCTTCGGCCAGCACCCGGTCCAACTGATCCTCGGGGGTGGGTTTAGAGAGAAAGCCGCGGATGCCGACCTCCTGGGCACGTTGCTGGGCCTCGCCAGCCTCCTCTCCGGTATACAGATATAAAGGGATATGAGCGGTAGCCGGGTCGACGGACAAACGCCGGGCCGTCTCCACGCCGTCCATCTCCGGCATCATGTAATCGATAAACACCACGTCCCTGGGCTTCGCCTTGAGGTAGTCAATAGCGGCTGCGCCGGAATCCGCTTGCGCCACCTCGATAGCGCGCTTTTCCAGCATTTTGGTAAGACTGATCCTACCCACCCGGGAGTCATCGACAACCAGCGCCGTTTGTATTTCCATGATGTCTCCTTTGCTGGTCCATGACGCCGGATAGCCGGACCGTCTTGGACAACGGTAAATAGTTCTCCGTGTAGCGAGTATAGCGGTCCCTGCGGTACCGGTAGGTGGTTTGGCTCGGCCTTGTGGTTAACCTATGCTAAGGACCTACGCGCCGCCTCCTGGAAGGTAAAACCCCCATGCCCTACCGTGATGTCATCGCCCATCCAGAGCGTTATCACTTCGTCATCGACGCCTTGGGCCAGCCTCGCCACGACTCCCCGATCCGGGGTCGGCAGTTCGTGGAAGATGCCGAACAGGTGGCGTTTACCACTGAAGTTTCTGACCTGGAACAGATTTTTACTACCGCAGGGGCGTCGTTTCCAGCTTTTCAGAAAGCCGGTCCACGCCGACGGATCTTTCATAACCCCCTGTGGAGCCGGGCCGCCATTGTCACTTGCGGGGGCTTGTGCCCGGGGATCAACGATGTCATCAAGGCTCTGGTGCGGGTGTTGTATTTCGACTATGGGGTGGAGAACGTCTATGGGATTCGGTATGGCTACCGGGGCCTGAGCCGTCAGCACCAACTGGCCATGCGCCTGGAACCCGCTATGGTGGACACCCTGCATGAGCGGGGCGGTACCCTGCTGGGTTCGTCCCGAGGTAAACAGGACGTGGCCGAGATGGTGGATACCTTGGCGGACATGAACATCAACCTGTTGTTCTGCGTGGGCGGTGATGGCACCCTCAAGGGCGCTTCGGCGATCGCTCGGGAGGTCAAGGTCCGGGGCCTGGCCATCGGCGTGGTGGGCGTACCCAAGACCATCGATAATGACCTGAGCTTTATCGACCGCTCCTTCGGTTTTGAAACCGCCGTCTACGCCGCCTCCGGCATCGTCACCACCGCCTCTAACGAGGCCAATGGGGCCTTGAACGGCGTCGGCCTGGTCAAGCTCATGGGCCGGGATTCGGGCTTTATCGCCGCCTATGCCAGTCTGGCCAGTTCGGTGGCGAGCTTCTGCCTGATTCCAGAGGCGCCATTTGAACTGGAAGGCGCGCGGGGCTTGTTCAAGGCCCTGGAACGGCGCTTTCGATCTGGACGGAGCAGCGCAGTCATCGTGGTAGCCGAGGGGGCTGGCCAGCATCTGTTCGAAGCGGCCGACGAGCGCCGGGACGCCTCCGGCAATGTACTCAAGCAGGATATCGGTGAGTTGTTGAAAACCCGCATCACCCGTCATTTCGAGCAACTGGGCCAGGAGATCACCGTCAAGTACTTTGACCCCAGTTATTACATACGTAGCGTCCCCGCCCACGGCGCCGACGCCATTTATTGCTATCTGTTGGCGGAGAACGCCGTCCACGCAGCCATGGCCGGCAAAACCAATCTGGTCATCGGCCACTGGCATAATAGCTTTACCCATGTGCCCATTCACCTGGCCACCCTGGAGCGGCGCAAGATCGACACCGAGGGGGCATTATGGAACGCCATCCTCGGCATGACCCGGCAGAACGAATACTTTCACCGGAAGGACTGAAGCCAACGCTGACCGGCGGCCATCAGTTCAAGCCGCTGTGTTCCGGGCCCGGTTCGGATTGGGGAAGGGAGGGAGTGGTTCGCGCCATACCCAGCAGCGCCGCCATCAGTATCGACAAATACAAGGCGAACTGCGGGGAGGCATAGGAAAAGCTCAGCATGGCGGTAGCGGCCAGCGCCACCGTGGCGGCGATAAACGGCGCCAGTCGCTGGCGGGCAGGTGGCTCCAACCGGGGCCAGGCCCTAGCCAGCCGTAGCCAGGGATACGCCAAAAACGCCAGCAGCGCGGCCAAACCCAGCAGGCCGGTCTCGTACCAGGCATCCAGAATAAAGTTATGTAAATGACCGAAGCGCTGCTCCCCTACCACGGCCACCGCGTCGTGATAGCGAAGATTCCCCATTCCGACACCGGTCAGGGTCCGTTCCGGGGGGTGGCTCAGGGCTTGCCGCCAAAGCACAGTGCGCAAGCTGGTAAACGTATCCAGGGCCGTGTTCAGGGACGCCTCCCGATGAGCCGAGCGGATAAAATGATCGGCATCGGTGGCCATAACCAGCGTTAGCAACGCCGCTACCAGCGCCAGTATCCGCACGGGCCGCCAACGCCAGCCGATTACCCCGTATACGACCAGCCCTAACAGCGCCCCGAACAGCGCCGCCCGCCCCCCCGATATTTCGATGTAGATCAGCACCGTGGCCAGGACGCCAACTGTCCACCAGCCGCGGCGTCCACCGGAAGACAAGGGCGCGGCCAGAAGAAACGGCAGCAACCAAACCAGATTGTCTTCCTTGAGTTGTTGCGCTGGGCGCCAGTCATCGCCTAGGGCAAGCCACAGCATGCGCCCATAAAGTACCGGGAGTAGCACCAACGCCCCAAACCGGAGCATACGCCCGAGGCGTTCCGCGGCCGCTGGACCCTGCCGCTGAAACACCGCCAAGGTCAGTGGAAACGCCGCGCTCTGATAGGCGAAGGTCAGCCATTTGTCGGCCGCACGCGGGCTGTCCTGGGCATAGGGGATGGATATGGCATAGGCGCCCAGCAGCAGACCGTAAAGCCATAAGGCCGTTCGCTCGCCCTCAAAGCCGCGTCGGCACAAGGCGATGATGCCCCAGAGCACATATGCGGCAGCGATAATGTGCAAAGCCGCCCGCCCCCCCGCCTGGGCTAGGGGCAGCAGCACGGGAAGCAGCCAACCCCAATCAAAAAAAGCCTGTTCTAGGCGGACCAGTCGATTAGCCGGCAAAACGGTCCTCCAGCAGTGAGCGCGCCGCCACCAGCACCTGCTCCACGGTGATGCCGTCCATGCCCTGACCGGCGCCAGGCAGCAACGCCCAGATATGTGGCGAGTGGGACAGCGGCCGGGAGCCTCCGAACAACCCCAGGGCGGGCACGCCCAGGGCCGCCGCCATATTGAGGGCGCCCGTGTCGTTGCCGATGAACAACCGGCAGTGAGTCAGCAGGGCGATAGCCTCGGCGACCGATTGGGCGGGATGGATGATGCTAACCGATGCCGCTTGCCCGGCCACGAAAATGGCCTCCCCAAGGGCGCGCTCCCCGGGACCACCCAGCAGAAACACACTGGCTCCGTACTCCCCGCCCAGGGCGATGGCCAGGGCGGCAAAACGCGCCGCGCCCCATTGTTTATAGGGTTCGCTGCTACCGATGCCGAAGGCGATCCAGGGGCGTGGGCAAGCCTGATAACGCTCCCGCAACTTCTGCGCCAGCACCGCATCCAGCCGCAGCCGCGGTTCTGGGGCGGGGGTCAGGCCGGTCAGCCTCAGCAGCAAATCAGCTTTGGCGATGGGGTGATCTTCGAGCCGTTCCGGCGGTAGCGTCACCGGCGTACTCAACAGATAGCGTTGCAGACCGCGCCCGTAGCCCGTGGTTCGGGGAATACCGGCCAGCAGCAGCGCCCAGGCATAACGGGTGCTACCATGGAATAGCCAGGCGCTGTTGAAACGCTCGCGGCGCAGTTCCCGCACCAAACGGATAAAACCCCACAGGCCGTCGTGGTGGCCGGGTCGGCGCTCCAGGGATAGGATGCGGGCTACGCTGGGGTCATTGATGAACAAATCCACGGCCTGGGAACGTGGCTTGGCTAGCAGTGTCAGCGGACCCTCTACGTCCGCCAGGGCATGCAGATGAGGCAGATGCCAGACCATATCCCCGATGCCGGGCAGAGGCTGGATAACCAGCGTCCCGCGACCGCCACGGTGGGCGCATATCCGCCGCAGCCCAGCGAACAACTTCCCCACAAGGCCACGACCGTCGATCAAGGTCTCGTTACACGCCAGGGAAAACGCCGACATCGCCAGATCGCAGCCCGTCGTTCAATATCTACATCTTCTGAAACAATACAGCCGGGCGCTGTTCACGCCCGGCCGAAGCTTGTGGCCCGGGAGGCCCGGAATCAGTTCTTGCTGGTATCCACCAGGCGGTTCTGCTTGATCCAGGGCATCATCCCCCGGAGCTTCTCGCCCACCACTTCGATGGAATGCTCCCGGCCGATGCGGCGCTTGGCCTTGAGGGTAGCGGCGTTGGCCTGATTCTCCAGGATGAACTCCCGGGCGAACTCGCCGTCCTGGATCTCCTTGAGGATTTTCTTCATCTCCTTGCGGGTTTCCTCGGTGATGATTCGCGGGCCGCGGGTCAGGTCACCATACTCGGCGGTGTTGGAGATGGAGTAGCGCATATTAGCGATGCCGCCCTCGTACATCAGGTCCACGATCAGCTTGAGTTCGTGCAGGCACTCGAAATAAGCCATTTCAGGGGCATAGCCGGCGTCCACCAGGGTTTCGTAGCCGCCCTGCACCAGGGCCGTCAGGCCGCCGCACAACACCACCTGTTCACCGAACAGGTCGGTTTCGGTCTCTTCCCGGAAATTGGTCTCGATAACCCCGGCCCGGGCGCCACCGTTGGCGGCGGCATAGGACAGAGCGATGTCCTTGGCCTGACCGGAGGCGTCCTGGTAAACGGCGATCAGGGAAGGCACGCCGCCCCCTTGGGTGTAGGTGCTGCGCACCAGATGGCCCGGCCCCTTGGGGGCAATCATAATCACGTCCAGGTCGGCGCGGGGCACAACCTGACCGAAATGGATATTGAACCCGTGAGCAAAAGCCAGGGCCGCGCCCTGCTTCAGGTTTGGCTCGATATCCTCCCGATAGATGCGGGCCTGGTGTTCGTCGGGCGCCAGGATCATCACCACGTCGGCCTCGGCCACCGCCTGGGCCACGGGCTTGACGGTCAGCCCGGCCTGTTCAGCCTTGACCACGGAAGCGGAGTTGGAACGCAGCCCCACGGTCACGTTTACCCCAGAGTCTTTGAGATTATTGGCGTGGGCATGGCCCTGGGAGCCGTAACCGACGATGGTCACGGTCTTATTTTGGATGATGGAGAGATCAGCGTCTTTGTCGTAGTAGATATTCATTGCAACGAGTATTTCCAGTAATGAGACTATCGGGCCGCGCTGTTCAGGCGCGTAGTGATTTGGCGCCGCGTGAGATACCGCTGATCCCGGAACGCACCACTTCCAGGATCAGATCATGGTTCACGGCGCTGATGAAGCCATCCAGTTTTTCGCCGGTGCCGGTCAGCTCGACGGTATAGGTGGTGTCGGTGACGTCGATGATGCTGCCCCGGAAGATATCCACCAGCCGGTGCAACTCGGCGCGGTCCTCGCCGCTGGCCTTGACCTTAAGCAGCAGCAGTTCTCGTTCGATATGGGGTCCCTCGGTGAGGTCGATGAGCTTGACCGTATCCACTAGCTTGTTGAGCTGCTTAACGATCTGCTCGATGATCTCGTCGGTGCCCCGGGTGACCAGGGTCATTCGGGACAGGGAGGGGTCCTCGGTGGGGGCCACGGTCAGGGTTTCGATGTTGAAACCCCGGGCCGAGAACAGCCCCGCTACCCGGGACAGGGCCCCAGCTTCGTTTTCTAATAGGATAGAAATGATGTGCCGCATCAGACCAACACCATGCCTTCTTCGTGGGTGGAACGCATTTCATCCCGTCCGGCCAGGAGCATTTCGGCATGGCCGCCGCCAGCGGGAATCATGGGAAAGACGTTTTCTTCGGGATCGGTGATGAAATCCATGAACACCGTGCGGTCCTTGAGGGCGAAGGCTTCGGCCAAGGCGCCTTCCACGTCACTGGGCTTGTCGATGAGCATGCCCACATGGCCGTAGGCTTCGGCCAGCTTCACAAAGTCCGGCAGGGCGTCCATATAGGACATGGAGTAGCGCTTCTCGTAGAAGAACTCCTGCCACTGGCGCACCATGCCCAGATAGCGGTTGTTCAGATTAATGATTTTTACCGGGGTGTGGTATTGGAGCATGGTGGACAGTTCCTGAAGCATCATCTGGATACTGCCCTCGCCGGTGATGCAGGCTACATCCCGGTCGGGGAAAGCGAACTTGGCGCCCATGGCCGCCGGCAGACCAAACCCCATGGTGCCTAAGCCCCCGGAGTTGACCCACTGACGGGGCTGGTCGAAAAGATAATACTGGGCCGCCCACATCTGATGCTGGCCCACGTCGGAGGTAACGATAGCCTGGCCCTTGGTCACTTCGTAGAGTTTTTGCACCACGAACTGGGGCTTGATGATCTTGTCGCTGTTTTTGTAGTACAGGGAGTTGACCGCACGCCACTCGTCGATTTGCTGCCACCACTGGGCCAGAGCCTCTCGATCAACGGACAGGTCGCTGTCCTTGATGATGTTGATCATGGAGCGCAGCACATTGGGCACCGAGCCGACGATGGGAATCTCTACCCTGACATTCTTAGCGATACTGGAGGGGTCGATGTCCACATGGATGATCCGCGCCCCGGGGCAGAATTTCTCCAAAGCGCCGGTTACTCGATCATCGAAGCGGGCGCCAATGGCCACCAGCACATCGCAGTTGTGCATGGCCATATTGGATTCATAGGTGCCGTGCATGCCCAGCATGCCCACAAACTGGGGGTCGGTGGCGGGATAGGCGCCCAAGCCCATCAGGGTATTGGTAATGGGGTAGCCCAGCAATCGAGTCAGTTCGATGAGTTCCTTGGAACCGTCGGAGAGAATCACCCCGCCGCCCGTGTAGAGCATGGGCCGCTTGGCGGAGAGGATCAAGTCCACGGCTTTGCGAATCTGCCCGGTATGCCCCTTAACCGTGGGGCTGTAGGAACGCATCTTGATCTTGCGGGGGTAGGAGAAATTGGCCTTGGCGGCGGTGATGTCCTTGGGCAGGTCCACCAACACCGGTCCCGGCCGCCCGCTGTTGGCGATAAAGAAGGCTTTTTTGATGGTCTCCGCCAACTGGCTGATGTCCTTGACCAGAAAATTGTGCTTGACGCAGGGACGGGTGATGCCCACCGAGTCCACCTCTTGGAAGGCGTCGTTGCCAATCAGCTTGGTGGGCACCTGCCCGGACAAAATCACCAAAGGCACGGAGTCCATATAGGCGGTGGCGATGCCGGTAACGGCGTTGGTCAGTCCAGGCCCGGAGGTAACCAGCACCACCCCAGGCTTGCCGCTGGCCCGGGCGAAACCGTCGGCGGCGTGGGCGGCGCCCTGTTCGTGACGCACTAAAATGTGTTTGACGTCGTTCTGATTGTACAAAGCGTCGTAAATATGTAGGACAGCGCCGCCAGGATAGCCGAATACATATTCGACACCCTCCTCCTTGAGGCAGCGGACGACGATCTCGGCACCGGTCAGTTCCACAACGGTCTCCTCATGACAAAACGAAATACAGAGGCTGGTTTTACCGGAAATCGCCCCCCAGGGCCGTCGCCTTGAGGTATGCCGTCCAGCCCAACCAGACTCCGTTGAAATAGTACCCGCTGCATTAGCAGGCATTACTGTCTACGAACCAGCCAAAGTACTTTACAAGGCGCCTACCGGTCAAGCAGGCTCTAGAAAAATCCACCGTTGGCCGATACCCCCTGAGTCAGGCCATAATTGGGCTTCCACGCTGGCGCCTAGCGGCGGCCTTCGATCCATGATGGTTTTCAAGTGTTATCACCAGGAGGGAACACCATAATGCACAGATACTTGCCGCTGCTGGCTTTGATCCTGACAGCCCCCGTCCAGGCGGCCGATATCTATAAATGGCAGGATAGCGCGGGGCGAGTCCATTACACCGCCACCCCGCCGGCCCACGGCATTCCCTATCAGCGGCTGAACAAGCATGCCGAAGCCCCGCCGGGCGCGGAGGCGGCGCTTCAGAAATTACGTGAACAGGCTGGCTTAGGCGGCAACAGCCAGAGCCAAGACACAGCCCCGCCCGCCTCTATCCAAGAGCGCACGGCCCAGCGGGCCGACGCCTGCCAAAAGGCGACGGCCAATCAGACCCTATTGGAGAATAACGAAAATGTGGCCCGGCCCGGGCCGGATGGTCGGCAGGTAGTCATGAGCCCGGACGAGCGGGCCGACGCTTTGCGCCAGAGCCAGCGGGAAGTGGAGTTTTATTGCAACCCATAAAGCAATTAACCGCCCTAGGCCCGGTTTATGGCAAAGGCCAGCACCGCCTCCAGGGAGTCGGCCCCGGCAGCTTGCATGACCAGCCGGTCTACCCCCAGAGCCACCCCAGCGCAATCCGGCAAACCCGCGTCAAGGGCCGCCAGTAACCGTCCATCCAGGGGCATGACCGGCAAGCCCCTGGCCTGTCGAGCGGCATTGTCGGCCTCGAAACGCCGGCGCTGTTCGGCGCCATCCGCCAATTCATGAAAACCGTTAGCCAGCTCCACTCCGTCCAGATACAACTCGAAGCGTTCTCCCACGGGCGGCCCGTGGGGGTCATCCCAACGCAACCGGGCCAGGGCCGCCTGCGAAGCAGGATAATCGTAGACGAACACCAAACCCGGCCCCAGTCGCGGTTCGATACAGTGGCTGAGCAACAAATCCAGCCAAGGGTCGGGATCGGTGGTGGGCATGCTCGGGGGTGGGACAAGCCCTTGGACGGTGGCGACGGCGGCCAGCTCCGGCACCTCGGTCCTGAATGGGTCCAAGCCCAAATGGGTCAGAAACACATCCCGATAACTCAACCGCCTGACCGGCTGCTGCCCCAGCAGGGCAATGACCAGATCCCGCGCTTCGTCCATTAGCCGGTGATGGTCGTAGCCCGGTCGGTACCACTCCAGAAGCGTGAACTCGGGATTATGTCGGCTTCCTGCCTCTCCATCCCGAAAGACCTTGGCGAGCTGATAAATGGACCCACTGCCCGCCGCCAGTAGCCGCTTCATGGGAAATTCAGGCGAGGTGTGCAAGTATAGATTCTGGCCATGGAGTGGGCCGGGACCCTGATACCGAACCGCGAAACTGGCCAAGGCCGGGTCACTGGCCGCCGCCGGGGACAAGGCAGGGGTATCCACCTCCAGCACCTCCCGGATGGCGAAGAATTCGCGAATCCCAGCCAATAGCCGCGCCCGCAGCCGCAAGGCGTCGAGTCCGGCGCCGGGACGCCAATCGCGGAGCAACGCCTGCTCGGGCAAAGACCGATTACTCCTTGACCCGGGAAACATACTCTCCGGTACGGGTGTCCACCTTGATGACTTCGCCGGTCTGCACAAACAAAGGCACCCGCACCACAGCGCCAGTTTCAAGAGTGGCCGGCTTACCGCCGCCGCCGGAGGTATCGCCTTTCAATCCGGGGTCGGTCTCGGTGATGGTCATGATCACGAAATTGGGAGGCGACATACTCAGAGGGGCGCCGTTCCACAAGGTGATTTGGCATAGATCCTGTTCCTTGAGCCACTTGGCGCTATCGCCAATGGCATTGGCGTCGGCGCCGATCTGCTCGTAGCTCTGGGGGTCCATGAAATACCAGAACTCACCGTCGTTGTAGAGATACTGCATTTCCACATCCAACACATCCGCGCCTTCCACGGTATCGCCAGATTTGAAGGTGCGCTCAATGACCCGTCCGGTCTTGAGGTTGCGGATCTTGACCCGGTTGAAAGCCTGGCCCTTGCCGGGCTTGACGAATTCGTTTTCGACGATGCTGTAAGGGTCCCCGTCCAGGATGATTTTTAGTCCGCTTTTGAATTCATTGGTACTATAAGTAGCCATAGCTGGTCTGCCTTGGTCAGTTCGCGATCTACCGCTTGAATAAAGCGGCTTATGATACCTGTAACCGCGTCCTGGCGTCAGGCTCGTGGTTCTATCTCAATCACCGCCACAGCGGACCGGCGGTGGAACCGAACAACCCAACGGCAGGTCCCGTGTGTCTAGCCATACCATTCTCAATCTATTGATTATCGATCAGTCGCTCACGGACATCGAGGAAATCGCCAAGCATCTGCGCGGCGCGGGTTACGTGGTCGAACCCTTGTATGCCGCCAGCCCCCTAAAGATTCAGAAAATCATCGAGGCAAAGCCCCTAGATCTGGTGATTGCCCGACTTCGGAAGGGATTACCCAGCATCGCCGCTATTCATGGCTGGATCAGCGACGGTTTGAAAGACATTCCCATTCTGGTGGTTTCGGAGGGTGCGGAAGCCCCCTCCCCCGCCCAGTTACTGGACGCCGGGGCCGCCGCTTTGGTGGGCCTAGACGACCCCGACCACCTGGTGCGGGTGGTCGGTAGGGAACTAGGGCACCTGGAAACCCGGCGCCGGTTGCGTCACGCCGAACACACGGTTCAGGAAAGTGAACGCCGCTCCCGCCTGCTCTTGGACAGTTCCCGGGATGCCATAGCCTATGTCCATGAAGGCGCCCATATTTACGCCAATCCCTCATGGCTACGGATGTTCGGATACCAAGACCAGGCCGATCTGGAGGGGGTGACCGTCATGAACCTGGTGGCGCGCAAAGACCGAAAAGCCCTCAAAACCTTGTTGCGATGCCGCGGCAAAGGTGACGCCAAGCCTATGGAGCTGGAAGGACTGCGAGGCGACGGTTCCTCCGTCAGTCTGCAATGGTCTTGCGCGCCGGCCAGTTATCGAGGCGAATCCTGTGAGCAAGTGACGGTGCATGATATCAATGAGCTAGACGGCGGCCCGGACCTGCGCATGAAACTGGAGCGTCTGCAACAATGCGACCCATTGACCGAGCTGTATAACCGCCTCTATTTCGTTGATTTCCTGAGCCAACTTCAGACTCAGACCCCCCATGACAGGGACAGGGGGGGTCTGCTATACATTTTGATCACCGGCTATCGGGCAGTGGTGGGACGCCACGGACCGCTGGCGGGGGAAGCGTTGATCCGTGACTGCGCCCGGCTGCTGCAAACCCTGATCCATGAAAATGACGTGGCGGCCCGGTTTGCAGATTGCGGTTTTGCCCTCTATACCCCCAAAACCCAACGGGAAGAGGTGATGGCCCTGGCTGAGCGTATCCGCGATGCCATTAAGACCAAGGATTTCCAGGCCGACCACCAATTGGTGACTACCGCTTGCAGCATCGGGGTCTGCTTCGTGGAACAACAAGAGGCCGGACAACTCATCGCCCAGGCTGATCAAGCCTGTGAAACCGCCCGGCTGATGGGGAAAAATCAGATCCAGTGCTACAGCCCAGTCGGCGTCGATTCCCAGACCGACGCCGAAACCTTGCGGGAGCTGAAAAAGCTTCGGGACGCCTGCGATCAGGGCCGCCGCGAGTTGCTGTTCCAACCCATTGCCAGCCTTACCGGAAACGCCCAACATCGCTATAAGACCCTGTTAGCCCTGCAAGACTCCGAGAGCCAGCCCATCGCGCTCCAAGCCCTGGCGGCCCTGGCCGAGGAACATGGCCAGATGCAGGAGCTGGATCGTTGGGCCGTGTCCCGCAGTCTGGAGATTCTGGCCGAGCGCCGCTTGGCCGGTCACGCCATAGTGTTGTTTGTCCGGCTTTCCAGCAACTCGCTCATGGATTCGGACTTCGGCCAGTGGCTGGAGGACCACTGCCGCAGCACTACCCTAGCCCAAGGTGGGCTGGTGCTGGAGTTCCCGGAAAACAGCGCCCAGCGCTATTTCAAAGAGGCCAAGGCGCTTCGCCAACAGATCCGGGATAGTGGCTGCCACCTGGCCCTGTCTCATTGTGGCCGGGGGGAAACCTCGGAATCCGTTTTTCAACATCTGGCGCCCGATTACCTCAAACTGGACGCGAATTTGATCGAGCAGGCAACCCGGGACCCGGCCCTGGAACAAAAGCTGCGCCAGCTTACCGAGCAGGCCCAGACTCAAGGCGCCCTACTCATTGCTGACCGGGTGGCCAACACCACCCAGTTGGCCCGCATCTGGCAGTTTGGGGTCACCCTGGTACAGGGGGACTTGGTACAGACCCCCAGCCCGGACCTGCGTTTCGATTTCGCTCAGTTTGGGGGCTAAGCCCCACGCAGAGCGGCAATTCGCTCCTCAATGGGCGGATGGGACATGAACAGCCGCGCCAACCCCCCTTTAAGACCGCCGTTGATGCCAAAAGCCTGCATTTCCGAAGGCAGGTGGGATGGCTCGTGAATGTTCCCCAAGCGTTGCAGGGCGGCGATCATCTTGCGGCTACCCACCAACTGGGCGCTGCCGGCATCGGCCCGGAACTCTCGCTGACGGCTGAACCACATGACGATGATACTGGCCAGCACCCCCAGCAGAATCTCGGCGACGATGCTGGTGATCCAGTAGCCGATGCCTGGCCCGTGGTATTCCTCGTTATTGCCCTGCAAAAAGCGATCCACCATAAAGCCCACGATACGGGCAATGGCGATAACAAACGTGTTCACCACCCCTTGGATCAAGGCCAGGGTTACCATATCGCCATTGGCCACGTGGCTCACTTCATGGGCCAATACCGCTTCCACTTCGTCTTGGGTCATATTGGCCAGCAGCCCGGTGCTGACCGCCACCAAGGCGTTATTGCGATTGGCGCCAGTGGCGAAGGCATTGGGGGTCGGAGAGCCGTAGACCGCCACCTCGGGCATGCCAATGCCGGCTTGGGCCGCCTGTCGGCGCACCGTCTCCACCAGCCACTGCTCCGTTGAGTTTCGGGGTTGCTGGATGACCTGGGCGCCGGTGGACTTCTTGGCGATCCATTTGGACATGGCCAGGGAGATAAACGAACCGCCCATGCCGAATACGGCGGCAAACACCAGCAATGTGCCAACGTCGATACCCTGGGCGCTCAGAAACCGGTTTGCTCCCAGCAGGTTGACGACGATACCCAGGACAATCAGCACGGCCAGGTTGGTGGCTAGAAACAACATGATGCGTTTCATGGATGGCGCTCCACAGAGTTGAAGTCGGATTCCAGGCTTAGAATGGGGTTGTCGGGAGCCGGATTCAAGCGTTGAGAGATTCGCGGCTGCGGGTTAGGAACATGGCGTCCCCATAGCTGAAAAACCGATAGCCTTGCTCCACGGCATGGCGATAGGCGG
Source organism: uncultured Candidatus Competibacteraceae bacterium (assembly GCA_964597315.1). Lineage (GTDB taxonomy): Bacteria > Pseudomonadota > Gammaproteobacteria > Competibacterales > Competibacteraceae > CAZQXD01. The sequence goes on along the minus strand of CAZQXD010000021.1, from coordinate 17,638 downwards.
CCATGATCGGAGCATGGCCGACGAAGGCCGCCACCAACATCAGCAGTGTGGATTCGGGCAGGTGGAAATTGGTGAGCAAGGCATCCACACAGCGGAACCGATACCCAGGGTAGATAAAGATACGGGTCTCTCCGGCAAAGGGCCGGGTCACGCCGTCTTCTCCGGTGGCTGACTCCAGGCTGCGCACCGAGGTGGTGCCCACCGCCACGATCCGCCCGCCCCGTTCTCGGGCGGCGGCGATTTGCCGACAAGTCTCGGCCTCGACCCGGGCGATCTCACCATGCATCCGATGCTCCTCGATGCGCTCGGCGCGCACTGGCTGAAACGTTCCAGCCCCCACGTGCAGGGTGACGAAAGCCCGTTCCACGCCCATGGTCCCTAGCTGCTCTAGCAAGGTTTCATCGAAATGCAATCCTGCGGTGGGCGCCGCCACCGCGCCAGCGTGACGGGCATAAACCGTCTGGTAGCGCCGGGCGTCGCTGGCATCGTCAGGACGCTGGATGTAGGGCGGTAGGGGTATATGGCCATGGGCTTCCAGCACTTCCAGCCAGGGCTGGCCACAACCCAGTTCAAATAGGTTCTCCCGACGGCCCGTTACCGTGACCGCTATCCCCCCATCCAGGGTCAACTCCGCCTCCGGTCGGGGCGGCTTGCTCGCCCGGATATGGGCCAGGACGCTATGCTCGTCTAGCAGGCGTTCCACCAGCACTTCCACACGTCCGCCGGTCGCCTTGTGTCCGAAAATCCGCGCCGGGATCACCCGAGTATCGTTGAACACCAGCAGATCTTCGGGACGTAGCAGCTCAAGCAGTTCCACAAACCGCCGGTCCGCCAGGGCGCCGCTGTCCCCATCCAGGGTCAGCAATCGACTGTCGCCACGCCGATCTGGAGGACGTTGGGCGATCAGTTCTGGGGGTAGATGGAAGTTAAACTCATTACGTTGCATGATAATGGCCGCGAAACCTGATAAAAAACCGTAACACCTGAACTATCCGGGCTTAGCCCCGCGCCCCTAAGCCACCACCACCCGATTGCGGCCCTGGGCTTTGGCGTCGTACAGGGCCAAATCTGCCGCCTGGACCAGGGCGTCGACCTGTTCATGCCCAGAACAGCCCACTACGCCGCAACTGAAGGTCACGTGGAAATCGCCCTCCCCGGCGCCATGCTCCAGCCGGGCGAAGGACTCGCGTAATTCGTTCATCACCCCAGCCGCCGCCTCCGGTGCGGTATCGGTCAGGACCACCGCGAACTCCTCGCCGCCATAACGGCCCACCAAATCGGAGCGGCGCAACCGCCGGGACAGTAGATTGGCCAGCACCTTGAGAACCCGGTCACCGGCCAGATGGCCGTGGCGGTCGTTGACTGCTTTGAAGTGGTCCAAGTCCAGTAGCGCAAACGATAGTTCCGACTGTTGTCGCCGCGCCCGCGCCAATTCCGCCTCCAGCCGTTCCTTGAGAGAGACATGGTTGAGCAAGCCGGTCAGGCTGTCCGACTGCATGATGCTCCGCAGCACCCGGCCCCGTTCCGCCCGCCCGGCCACCTCGCGGACCAAGCGATCAGGATCAATGGGCTTGGTGAGAAAATCATCTCCCGCCAGCCGCTTGGCATCCACCCTCCGATTGGTGTCGGTCTCCACGGACAGAAACACGATGGGAATGCTCAGATAGGCCCGCACCTGCCGCACCGCCCGAGCCAAGTCCAGACCACTACATGAAAGCATATAAGCCTCCATGAGGATCAAATCCGGCTTCCGATCAGCCAGGACACCCAGTATCCGCAGCGGTTCGTTCAGTACCCGGGTTTCCATGCCCACAGCCTCCAAAGCCAGAGCATGGCGCTCGGCCAGTTGCCGGTCGTCGTCCACGATCAGCAGGAAATAGGGCTGCTGCTGGCTGCTTTGGGTAAAGGGGTCCAGCCAGCCCATCAGCTCGTCGATCTCCACCGGCTTGACCAGATACGCGCCGCCGCCTGCCCGCACCGCCGCCAAACGGGCGTCGATGGTCTCGGACTCTCCCAAATAGATCACTGGCGCCTTGCCGGCCAGATGCCGCTCCACGGTCTGCGCCAGACTCAGATCGGAGATGACTGCGTCGGGCTGCTCCCGCGCCAGACGTTCCCATGCCGCCTCCGGGTCCGCGAAAGCCTGTACCTGGTAGTCGAACTGGGTCAACTGGGCGCTGAGTTGGGCGACCTGATCGGCATCCCTGGACAACAGCCATACCTTGGCCGGATGATTCATCCCGGTCTCTACCAGCGGCTTTTGGGTGATGGTTTCCAGTGGTTCGGTGCGCGTATCCCAGGCTTCAAGCAGGGCCTGAATACCCGAATCGATATGTTCCCGCTCCTCGGGAGTGGGCCGACGCCCTTCCTGGTGCAGGGTCCTGAGCAGCGCCTCCAAGGGCAAGGCCGTCGCTGACAAATTCTGATACCCGAAACTGCCCGCCGAACCGGCAACCCGATGCACCAGGACAAACAGTTCGCCTAGAGCCGTCAGGTAAGGCTCGGATGGTGACTGGGGGTTCCGAACCCGATCCCAGCAGTTCTTGATCTCCCCCAGCATGCCCACCAACCGTTCCCGGTACACCGCTTTGAGCCGGGTCAGTTTGGCGTTTAATCCGATCGCCGAGGTTTCATCCGCCATGGCGCCTCCTCCAGATGCCCCCTTGCTCCAGCAGGGGCATGGGAGCGAAGCGTTCGGGGATGGCATCCAGGATAGTCCACTCCAGCATGTGCGGAATCCTCCTAGGCAGCAGGTGGCTCATGGGTCTCCCTCTCGTCAGTACCCGGCGGCAGCCCGGTCACGTGTTTATCAAAAGTTTGATAGCGCCCATTAGCCGCGGGGAAGCTTATGGCCAGAAACGGGATGGCCATGAGAATCGCCTGCCTTCTCGATTATCCTTATCGGTTCTATAGGCTTTGCGTAATGGCCCCCGCATCGCCCCATTTTAGCAGCCATTGTCTCGGTATGGTTTTCAGATAACGAACCTGAAGAGTTCTTAATTTTTCCCGCCCCTGCATCCCGGCGCCTGTTGACGCCGTATAGGTTTCCAAACGTCACGTTCAAACTTGACGACAAAATCAAGGAGTCATTCATGCAACCTCTCGTGATAATCGGCACCGGTCTGGACGGAGCCAACCTGGTCAGACAGTTCCGCAAACTGGATACGGAAACGCCGTTGCTGGTCATCACCGACGAAGACGGCTGGTTCTACGACCCGCCCCCCAAATTACGTCTAAACAGTACCTCGCGCGCCCCCCTGGCCCGCGCCTGGGACGCGCCCGTTGTGAGCGCTGCCTGAACTCCAATAAACCATGACGTTTTCGGCGGCGGCCACTACAGTATCAGCAGGCACGTTTAACGCCGGAGGCCGCTATGTCCCAGAAGCTTCGCCAGTACCCAGGCCAAACCATTCATATCAGCTACGACCAGGCCCGTTGCATTCACGCCGAGGAATGCGTCCACGGACAGCCTGGCGTTTTCGATCCCACTCGCAAACCCTGGATCGACCCGGATCAAGCCACGGCCAACGCGGTGGCGGAAGTCATCCACCGATGCCCCACCGGGGCGCTCCATTACCAGCGCAAGGATGGCGGCCCCGCCGAGGCCCCGGCGCCCGTCAATAGCCTCACCGTTGCCGCCGATGGTCCCCTATATCTGCGAGGCGATATGGAAGTGCTGACTGCGGATGGGACGCTGCTGCTCCGGGACACCCGCATCGCCTTGTGCCGTTGCGGCGCTTCCAAAAACAAGCCTTTCTGCGACGGCGCCCATGCACGCGCCGGATTCCGGGACCCAGGGCAGTTGGGCAAACACACCGACAAAAGCGACCCGCCCACGACCGGCCAGCCCTTGCAAATCACTGTTCAGGCCCAAGGCTCATTGCAGGTCAAGGGGGAGATTCAGGTTTTGAGCGGCGATGCCAAAACCCGCTACCAGGCCACGGAACTGTATCTGTGCCGCTGCGGCGGCTCCCGCAATAAACCTTTTTGCGACGGCAGTCACGCCAAAATCGGTTTCACGGGCGATTAGACGCGCCACCGGCCTGGCTCAGAACCAGTAGCCCAAGTTCACCTGATTCAGGTTGATGCCGTCGTTGCGCTCCCAGATGCCACCATTGGAATAATGCAAGCGCCGGTAACTCAGCTCCCAGCGCTGCCCACGCCCGAAGCGGACTCCCACCCCCAGGCGGTCTTCGAACTGAAAATGGCCGCCCAGATCCAGGGGGTTGGAGACGCCGTTTCGGTCGCGGGTGATGCGATCATCGGAAAACAGGCTAAAGCCCACGGCCACTTCCAAAAAGGGTAACAAACCGTTGCCGAAAGGCTCGGCGCGCTGCCAGCGGAACACCGGGCTGATGGCGCCGATCAGCACCTCGTTGCCCCCCCGGGAGCGCTCTGGCGTGAAGATCGAAGGCGCCTGGTCGTTTTCCCAGTAGCTCAGGCTAAGCTCCCAATAGCCCCCCACGAACCAGCCGCCGGACTCCAACCAGCGCCGCTGCCAGGGCCACTGCACGGCCACCCGATAGGCATATAAATCGGTTTCTCCAGAACCTACCCCCAAAGACACCCCGTCCAGGGCCAGGGCAGGCGTTGAGGTGAGGCAGAGTAGCACTATCGGTAGACGGCAACGAGGTGGCATGGGAAAACCATATTTTTGATTATCGGGCTTAGGAATAGTCACGGCTCAAGTTTATTTTCTTAGACAGCATAGAAGATTAATCGGATATACATTCCCTCGGCATTGCCGCGCCTAGGGGCCACCAATTGACCTCCCGTCCGTTCAGCAGGGCCGCCACGGGCACTCCCACTAGGCGGATAATCAGCCGGACGCCGCTCCCGGCCGGGGCGAAATACAAGCGGGCCGGTCGCTCCACTGCATCCGGCGCCAAAGGATAGAACAACAAGACTTCCCCCGGCTCAGCAAGGGGATAGGCCAACCCGTAGGCGGTCAACTGATACAGCTCGGCGGTGCTGGGGGGACGGGAGGCGTGGTCCCGGTATTTTGCATCCCCCACGGCCAGCACCTGGTTTCCCCGCAGGAACACCAGGTCCGGGCGCAGCACCGGTCCCCGCCAGCCCGCAGGGTTGTCTAGCCAGACGAAGGCATCGGTCCACCCCCGCTGGGCCGCGACCCGCAATCCTGGTGGAGCATGGTTACTGAGCCAGCGGGTCAGAAAGCCTTCGAACAGGCGGTTCATATCCAGCAGAAATCCCCCCAAGGGCAAGGGACCGGCGCCAGTATAGCTTCCCAATCGGCAGCCTTGGCTGAGCAGTACCGTCAAGGTCAGGGCGTCCCGGTAGTGGCCGCTACGCCGATCCAACAGCGCCCTAGCCCGGCGCAGCAACTCCGCTGTCGGCGGCCCGGGCGGCCTGGATAACGATAACCCCGTTGCGGCGTGGCGTAACCTAGAGGCCAGAGCCGGGTCGGCCACCAGCCGCGCCGCCAGCCACAGCCCCCCGGCCAGGGCTTGATGGAGCGGGTGGTCGACGGCCGGTTCGGCATACCGGCAGCGCAGCCGCCCCGGCGTGGCCCAAGCCGCCATGATTCGCCCCCTAGGTGATGCCAGCTCGGCATCCTGCTCCCGGTAAAGCCGTAATAGACCGCCTCGGGCCAGACGCCGGGTCAGGGACAGCAGCGCCAGACCCAGCAGGTCCACGAAACCCCGGGTGGCGGCGGGATGGCGTCCGCCGCCCTCGGTCAAGACCAGATCCCGTAGCCGAAACCCATAAGCGGCCATGGCCAGCACTGCGTCCAACGCCAGCTTGGGCCGCACGTCGATGCGTAAGGCGCTGAGGCTGACCGAGCCCACATGGGGTCCCACCTCCACCTGCAGGCCATGGCGCAGTTCCTCCACCCGTAGCGAGCTGCGAGCCGCCAGCGCGTCCAGCAGGCGGCGATCTGCGGCCGTCAGGGTGAGATTACGCAGCCACGGCGCCTGCTCGGGACCGGTGCGGGACCATTCCGTTATTTCGAGACAGGGTGGACTTGGATTCACGTCTCCAAAGGCTCCAGCAGCAGGCTCAGGGCTGCCGTCAACTCCGCCCGCCGCGCTGGCTCGAATAGCTCCCGGCGTAGCTCTCCGGCCCCATTGACCAAGCCGCCCAGAATGCCGGTCAAGGCATCCGGGTCTTCGTAGCAGTATTCTTGCAGCAGGGGCCAAATTTCGTCTTGCAGCACTGCGGCAATGCCTTCGGCGTCCTGGATAGGCCGACCGTCGGCCATGAAAAAAGCATGACCCACTTGTAGATTGCGGGCATCCCGGCCCAGCCGGGCAATGATTCGCCGGTTCAAGGCGGCCAGCCAGTCGGCCAAGGACAACTCTCCTAGCCGGACGTCGGCCAGCAATGTCGGTTGGGGGAGCAACTCTCTAAAGGCGAAACGCCGACGCAAGGCCGTGTCTAGGAGCAATATGGAGCGGTCGGCGGTGTTCATGGTGGCGATAAGATAGAGGTTATCAGGCACGGCCAGCCGCTCTCTGGACAGGGGCAGGACCACGGCCAACCGGCCCCGCTGGCCCGGCTCCAGCAAGGTCAGCAGCTCTCCTAGCACCCGGGGCAGATTGGCCCGATTAAACTCGTCGATCACCAGTACAAACGTTTCCCCGGGCCGGGCGGCGGCCCGCCGGGACAGGCTCAGAAACAGCCCCGGGCGCAACTCAAAGCCCCCGGCGACAGGCCGAAAGCCCTCGATAAAGTCCTCATAGCCCATGCCGGGGTGGAACGCGCAGGTAACGATGACCGGCTCGCCGCCGTCCCGGCCATGGATGGCGTCGAGCTGCCGCTCGGACAACTGTTCCGGCAAGCAGCGGTAATTATGGCGGGCCACCACTTCCAGGGCGAGTCGCTGGGCTTGCCAGGTCTTGCCGGTGCCGGGTGGTCCATAAAGAATCAACTGGGGTTTGCGCGCCAGCGTGGTTAGGAGTTCCCCGCAAAGGCCCGCAGCGGCGGGTGGTTCCCCAACTCGCGAATGTTGTATCGGCTGCCCCTGAAAATTCGGCCAGGGACCGGCGCCCTGAACCAGCAGCGCCGCTTCTAGCCAGGCGCTCAAGGGGGCGGCCGGGTCCAGCAGGGTCAGGCTTTCGGCCTCTCCCGGGGCCAGGACCGGCAGCGGCAAGGGCGTCCGTAGCTGCCAGCGCACCGGCACTTGATGAGGCCGCGCCCGGCCCGGCGCATGGCGATAGGGACCGCGCACCTCGCCCAGCGCCGCCAGCCGGTCAGACTCGTCCAACAGGGCTACCACCGCGCCTTCAGACAGGCCCCGGCCCAGGGCCAGTAGGTTTGCCACTCGGCTGGGGTCTTTGTCCAGGCCAGCATCCAGCAGGGCGCTTTCCACGGCCCGGCGCAGTTCCCGGCGGCGGCTGAGGCTGAAAGCCCCGGCCAGGCTGTCCAACTGTTCCGGCCCCAGGGCCAAGCAGTCGTCCGCCAACAGGTTACGGCAATCTCCCCCAGGGAGCCGCAGCACCCAGTGATCCCGGGGCGTCAACCAACCCGGCAATCGGTAGCGCAAGACCAAAGGGAGACCCGCTACCGCCGGCAACCGCCCCCAAAAGCACAACAGCCGGGTATCCAGGGCATATGGCCCGGACCCCTTCGCCGGTTGTCCTAGCCGGTACAGTCCGGCCCGCAGCCAGGCCAAGGTGTGCAGACCGGTCACCCGCTCCGGCAAGACCAGGTGTAGATATTTATGCAACCAGGCGCTGCTCCCCCAATGGGGGGCGGCTGCGGCTACGGCCCTTTGCACCGCTTCTGGGTCCGGTTCACCCGTACCCCGCCCGACCAGATGCTCCAGGGCGGCCACCGCCGCCAGCAGTTCCCGGCGCCGCTCCCGAAGCCGGACCAGGGCCTCGGCGGCGTCGATTTCACTCCCAGCCCGCTCCCCAGGCCGCTTGGCCCGCCAGCGACCGTCCTGATCCCGCCAGAGACCGAACTTGGCGGCCGACCCCCCGGCGATGCTGCCGAAGCATCGGGTATCGAAGTCCGCGCCGATGCGGTATTCCAACCAGTAGTCCAGGGAATCGCGGTTGTCAGGCCCATGGGGTAGCCGCGACGCCAGCCCGGCATCGTCCAGATCCGCCAGCACCGCCGGGCCGAAGGTGTCTAGAAAGCATTGGCGTTGGCGCTCCAGCCCTTCGCGGTCCAAAGCGGCGAGTAGACCCTCCGGGTGTTCCCGGAGGTAGTCATTAATGAGTTGCCTGGCCTGCTGGTACACGGGGTCTGGGATCAGTGAGAAACCGGGCAAGAGGGCGTATTCCCACCCCGGAAACCTGGGGTGTCGATGAATGCATGGCGGAGAGGGAGGGATTCGAACCCCCGGAAGGTTACCCTTCAACGGTTTTCAAGACCGCCGCTTTCGACCGCTCAGCCACCTCTCCGTAGGGGGAGTCATTCTAGCGACCGGGATAAGAAGCGTCTACGGCTTGGATCGTACCGCGCCCATCGGGCTGAATTTGCAGGATGCGAAATTTCAGCAAATTTCATTGCCGATGGAAATTCAGAATATTGATTTAAAACAAATTTTACTAATTGGCCCTATTTTTGCTTTCCCCTCAAGACCTTCGCAATCAAGCTAATAATTCGATGCCATGAACGGAATCCATGCCGAGACTTTCAAGCGCAAGCGGAGTAAGGCCCTAGCCTTGCTATGTCTGTCCCTGCTGCTGGGCGCCGCCTGCGCCTGGTGGGCGGATGGTTATACGCCTGGGCTGGCGCTGCTGACGATAGCCGTCATCGGTCTGAAGAGCTTGCTAGGCGTCAGTCTGCTCAATGATCTGGCCGCCGATGAGCGCATCACCCGGCTAGCCTATCACGACGATCTCACCGGCCTGCCCAACCGCATGGCCCTGGAGGATCGTATCCGACAGGCTATATCCCAAGCCGAACGCCGCCACCAGCATGTCGCGGTAATGTTTCTGGATCTGGATCGATTTAAATGGGTGAATGATTCCTTGGGCCATGCCGCCGGGGATAACTTGCTGGTGGAGGTGGCCCGAAGGCTGTCCGGGGTGGTGCGCAAGGTGGACACCGTCACTCGTCAAGGCGGCGATGAGTTTATTGTGCTTCTGGATGGGCTGCGGGAGACCACCGATGCCGCCACCGTGGCCGCCAAGATTCTGCAAACCCTGAGCCAACCCTACCGTCTGGAGGGGCAGGATGTGCGCATCGGCGCCAGCGTGGGCATTAGCCTGTTTCCCCAGGATGCTCGGGACCCCACCAGCCTGTTGAAGTACGCCGATACCGCCATGTACCACGCCAAGGAGCGCGGCCGTGACACTTTTCAATTCTACACCGCGACCCTGGGGCGGTCCGCGAAACGGCGGCTATCGCTGCAACATGATTTGGTTCAGGCCATGGAGCGGGACCAGTTGGTGCTTTATTACCAACCCCGGATGGAGACCGCCGGAGGCCGGATCAGCGCCTGGGAAGCCCTGATCCGCTGGCGGCATCCCCGCCGCGGGCTGTTATTGCCTCGGGTATTCATGCCGGTGGCCGAGGAGGCCGGTCTGGTGGACGCCATCAACGCCTGGGCGCTGTACACGGCTTGCGCCCAGACCCAGCAGTGGCGCCGCGAAGGGCTAGAGATACCCCGCATCGTGGTTAATCTGGCCACCATCCAATGGCGCAGCCGCGACTTGCCGGACACGGTATGCCGGGTCCTGCGGCAGACCGCCCTGGAAGCCTCTTGCCTGGAACTGGATCTGACCGAGACGATGTTGATGCCCATGCAGGAGGACATGGATGCGTCTTTGAGAACGTTGCGGGAGATGGGCGTGAATCTGGCGGTGGACGACTTCGGCGTCGGCTACTCCAGCGTACAACACCTCAAGCGCCTGCCCTTCGACCGCCTAAAAATCGACACCTCCCTGACCAGTGGCCTGGGCCGCGACGCCGATGCCCTAGCCATTGTCACCGCTATCGTGGAGCTGGCCCACACCCTGCAACTACGGGTGGTGGCCGAAGGGGTTGAGACCCCGGAGCAGCACTCCCTACTCAAGCAATTGGCCTGCGACGAAATGCAAGGCTATCACTTCTGCCGACCGGTGACTGCGGACCAGGTGCCCACTCTGAGCGCCTGGGCGCTTTTCCCACATCTGCCCAGGCGGATCAGCAGCAGTTGGTGAGCGACCACGGGGCCGCCGTCAACTGCTATGATTTTCACCACGCCCTGACGAAAACCCTCCAGGATGCAAGGCTGTTTCCTCGGCCCCGACACCGCCCGGGGGGTGCGAAACTGATGAGCCGTCCTGTTCGGAAACAGTGCGGATTAATCAAGTACCGGAACCAACATTTGGCTATGTGGACCTTTGCTCATGCGCATCACTCTGACCCGCCCCGATGACTGGCATCTACACCTGCGTGACGCCGCCGCCCTGCACGCTGTCGCCCCCCATAGCGCCCGGCAATTCGGTCGGGCCATCGTCATGCCCAACCTCAAGCCACCGGTGACCACCACCGCCCAGGCCCTGGCCTATCGGGGGCGGATTTTGGACGCCCTGCCTCCGGGTACGGGTTTCCAACCCCTTATGACCTTATATCTCACCGATCGAACTGCCCCGGACGAGATCACTCGGGCGGCAGAGTCGGAGCAAGTGTACGCCTGCAAGCTGTATCCGGCCGGCGCCACCACCCATTCGGACGCCGGGGTGACAGCCGTGGAAAACATCCATCCGGCCCTAGAGGCCATGGAACGCCACGGCCTGCCCCTGTTGGTCCACGGGGAGGTGACCGACCCGGAGGTGGATCTTTTCGACCGGGAGGCGGTGTTCATCGAGCAGGTGCTGGCGTCCCTGGTGGAGCGCTTTCAGGGTCTGAAAGTAGTGCTGGAACACATCACCACCCAAGACGGCGTGGACTTTGTCCGCCAGGCCCCAGCCCGGGTGGGGGGGACGCTCACCGCCCATCACCTGCTCTATAACCGCAACGCCCTGTTCCAGGGGGGCATCCGGCCCCATTTCTACTGCCTGCCGGTGCTTAAGCGGGAGCGCCACCGTCAAGCGCTGGTGGCGGCGGCCACCGGCGGCGATCCCAAGTTCTTTCTGGGCACCGATAGCGCCCCCCACGCCCGGGGGGCCAAGGAAAGCGCCTGTGGCTGCGCCGGCTGCTACACGGCTCACGCCGCCCTGGAACTGTACGCCGAGGCTTTCGAGGACGCCGACGCCCTGGACCGGCTGGAGGCATTCGCCAGTTTCCATGGCCCGGATTTCTACGGTCTACCCCGCAACACCGGGACCATCACCCTGGAGCGGCTGGAGACGCCGGTCCCCGAACATCTGCCTTTCGGAGACAGTTGGCTGGTGCCGCTACGGGCAGGCGGCCACCTGCGCTGGCGACTGGTGGACTAAGCGCCTGGTCACGGGGTCATGCAGGCCCCGTTCAGTATCCCCGCGCACAGGGACAGGGCGGCCAGATAGACCCCGTGGGACAGGCTGCCCTGTTCGATGCGCTCGGCCAGGTCCCGGATCATCCAGCGGGCCGACAGAAAGGCCAATACCTGGACGATCAGGGCCACCACCCCCCAGATAATCAGATCCACCAGGCTGACGCTATGCACCACCACCGCCCCCAGGGCCACCGAGAACCCCACCAGGCTACCGGACAGGCTGGCGGCGGCGGCGCAATTGCCCTGGCGGATCAACTCGAACTCCCGATAAGGTGTCACCCGCACGTACACGGCCTTGAACAGCCACAATAGAATGAACGCGGTGAGCAGATAGATAATAAAGGCCGGGATATTGGCCAAGGATGCGAAAATTTCTCCCCTCATGGCAGTTCCTCTTGTCAGGTTTCGGGCAGGAAATAATGGGGCACGAAGCGGCTGGTGTTTTTGGTGATGGGGCTATCGTCCTCCCGCAAGCCGATGCCTGCGGGTCGGTCGCCAACGATCCAGCTTCCCACCACCACGTGGTTGTGGCCGTCGAAACTGGGCAAGGGACAATGAGCCTGATAGACAAAGCCCTCGGCCCCGTAGCCGCCGGGAGTGGGGGCGACACCATAGGCGCCATGGATTTCGATGTTGGCCCCTTCTCGGGAATACAAGGGTTTTTTCACGTAGGGCGCCCCCAGGCCCTCGGCCGAAAAGGCCGCCGGCAATAAATAGGGATGATTCGGGAACAGCTCCCAGAGTACCGCCAGGATGCCTTTATTGCTGAGCAGCATTTTCCACCAAGGCTCCACCAACTGGCAGTCTGTTTCCAGCAAGTACGGGCCGAAGTCCTCCCGCAACAGCCATTCCCAGGGATAGAGCTTGAACAGGGCGCGGGAGGGGCGACCCTCCAGGTCCAGGAATGCCCGCGCGTCCGGGTCCCAGCCCAGATCCTCCATAAAGCACGGGAAAGTCGTAAACCCGGCCTGGGCGGCGGTATCTCGCAGATACTCCACGGTGCGGTAATCCTCTTCGTTGTCGTGGATGCAGGCGAAATGTAAGTGGATGGGCAGGGCGTCGGCCCGCAGTTCCCGCCAGCGCTCGATAAGCTGTTCGTGCAGAGAATTGAACTGATCCATGCCCGGCTTAAGTTCTTCCAGCCAGAACCACTGGGCCACGGCGGCCTCCAGCAGGGCAGTTGGGGTGTCGGCGTTGTATTCCAGGAGCTTGGGGGGATTGACCCCGTCGTAACAGAAGTCGAAACGACCATACACCGACGGCTCGGCTTGGCGCCAGGAGCGCTCCACCCGTTCACGGTAAGGCTCGGGCACGGCCAGTTGCTCGTAACGGCCCTCCCGAACCACCCGGTCCACGGCCTCCAGGCACATGCCATGCAGTTCGGCGCTGGCGTCTTCCAGGCGATCCACCTGGGCGGCGGAAAACCCGTAGCAGACGCTTTCCTCCCAGTACACGCCCGCCATGCTGTGAAAGGTAAAGCCCACGGCCTCCAGCCGTTCCCGCCAACGGGGGCGGGGCTGGACCGCCTCGCGCTTCAACTTCGGCTCCCACCGAAGGATCGAGCCAGGGAGCCGAAGCCGCCCCGTTTGACGGTCTTGATGGCCTTGCTCTTGCCGGAGTAGGACTTGCGATAGCTACGGTCCCAGTCATCGGGCGCCTCGTAGCTGCCATCAGCCTGGCGGTCGCAGTCCTCGAAGTCCCATTCGCTCAGGCAGTCCTGAAGATTGGCGTAGACGTAGCGGGGTGAGTCGTCGCAACCGGCGCTCACCAGCACCACCGCGCTGGTGAGCACCAGCCTGATCTCCCGGGCGCGCTTGCGCTTCATGGCGGTCTCCATTGGCTTCCCGTGGAAAGAACTGTAGTGGGGGTCGGCTGTTTCGTCCATCGTCCAAGGCATTGCAATCTTTAATACTCCAAGGCTTGCGTCAAACCCGCCCCCCTGCAATCCTACGGCCCATGAAGTCACCCGCCCCAGCCCTGCTCGCCAGGGAACCCACCCTCACCGACCAGGCCCTGTTTCGGGCCACCGGAGCGGCGCTGATCGCCGACAACCAGGTCCGGCTGTTGCGGGACGCCGCCGAGAACTACCCGGCCTGGCATACCGCTCTGGCAGCGGCCCGGGAACGGATTTACTTCGAAAACTACATCATCCAGGATGACGCCGTGGGCCAGGACTTCGCCGGCCAGTTGGCCCAAAAGGCCCGGGACGGGGTGCGGGTGCGGCTGCTCTACGACTGGATGGGCGCCCTGGGCCGCACCCGGCCGCAGTTCTGGAAGCGGCTGCGGGCAGCGGGGGTGGAGGTGCGCTGCTTCAATCCCCTCAGCCTGGACAGCCCCCTGGGCTGGCTGAGCCGGGATCATCGCAAAATGATCGCTGTGGACGGCCAGGTGGCCTTTGTCACCGGGCTATGCGTGGGCCAGCCCTGGGTAGGCTACCCCGAGCGGGACATCCCGCCCTGGCGGGATACCGGCCTGGAACTGCGTGGCCCGGCGGTGCGGGCGGTGGAGGATGCCTTTTTACAAATCTGGGCCAGCGCCGGCCCGCCGGCGCCGGAACCCCCTCGCCGTCCTCCGCCCCCAGCCGGGGATATGGCAGTGCGGGTGATCGCCAGCCAGCCCAACACCACCGGCCTGTACCGCCTGGATCAGCTCATCGCCGCTGGCGCCAGGGAGACTCTGTGGCTGACCGATGCCTATTTCCTGGCCTCGTCGACCTATGTCCAGGCCCTGCGCTCGGCGGCCCTGGACGGGGTGGATGTGCGGCTGCTGGTGCCCGGCGCCAGTGATATCGCCTTGGTGAGTACCCTGTCCAGGACCATTTACCGACCGCTACTGGAGGCGGGGGTGCGGGTCTACGAGTGGAACGGTCCCATGCTCCACGCCAAGACCGCCGTGGCCGACGGCGCCTGGACCCGGATCGGGTCCACCAATCTGAACCTATCCAGTTGGCTGAGCAACTGGGAACTGGACGTGGCTGTGGAGGACGGACCCTTCGCCCGGGCCATGGAGACCCTGTATCTGGAGGATCTGGAAAACGCCACGGAGATTGTACTGGGCGCCCGCCAGCGGGTGCGTCGAGTCCAGCCCGCCCCTCGTCGGCCCCGGAAGCGGGGCGAGCAAAAGGGCAGCGGCGGTCGGGCGGTGGCCGGCGCCCTGGGCATCGGCAGCGCCGTGGGGGCAGCCATTACCGATCGTCGTTCCCTGGGCCAGGCGGAGGCCCGGGTGATGGCTTGGGCCGGGGGAGGCTTGTTGTTGTTCAGCCTGCTAAGCCTGGTCTGGCCCTGGCTGTTGGCCTGGCCCCTGGCCGGATTCGGGGTGTGGGTGGCGGTGGCGCTACTGCTCAAGGCCCGGCGTCTACAGACGACGACCGAGGATCTGAATCAACGGGCCGACTCCACGGGGCGCTCCAAGCATCCCCATTGACCCGCGCCCCCTGGCGGGGCCTGTGTCCCTGCCTGCTCCCAAGTCCCGAGCCAGCTCCTGGAACGCCTTTGATCCCGCCCCGGCGCTGGAGAGACCTTCCTCCCCCTGATGCGGACTGCTAAGCTACAAAGAGGCTAGCAGCGTGGCGCACCAACAATGGAGATGTCTCTCTATCCACGATCCCGCCGACCTCACAGGGCCACCCGAGGCCCCCCTGCCGTGGTTACCCCAGGCCCTGGCGGGGTCGGTATCCATCGACTCAGACCTCCGGCCCTGTTGCGTTGCCGCGTATCAGCGACAACTTGGTGGCCCGCCCGCAAATCTACTACTATTTCTACGTTTATTGTATGACCGCTGTCCTTTCCCGCTCTACCCGAGCCACATGAGAAATTTCCGAAAGGTGACCAATGGCCACGAAGAAATCTAAAATCATCTATACGCTTACAGATGAAGCCCCATTGTTGGCAACCTGCTCCCTGCTGCCTGTCATCAGAACCTTCACCTCCACAGCCGACGTCGAGGTGGTGACCAGCGATATCTCGGTATCGGCAAGAATTCTCGCGGAGTTTTCCGATGTGCTCACGGAGGAGCAGAAGGTTCCCGATAATCTGGCTGAACTCGGTCGGCTGACCCAGGACCCGGATACCAACATTATCAAATTGCCCAATATCAGCGCCGCCATTCCTCAGTTAAAAGTCGCCATCGCCGAGTTGCAGTCCCAAGGCTTCAGCATTCCCGACTACCCGGAAGACCCTAAATCCGACGCCGACAAGGCCATCAAGTCCCGCTACGCCAAAGTGCTGGGCAGCGCCGTCAATCCAGTACTCCGCGAGGGCAACTCCGACCGCCGGGCGCCGCCTGCGGTAAAACGCTATGCCCGCAAGCACCCCCACACCATGGCGGAATGGAGTCCCGCGTCACGCACCCATGTGTCCCATATGCGTAAGGGGGATTTCTACTCCAGCGAAAAGAGCATGACCCTGGATCGGGCTTGTGACGTCAAGATGGAACTGGTGACCAACGCCGGTGAAACCATCCTGCTGAAGCCGAAGGTTTCCCTGCTGGAAGGGGAAGTCATCGACAGCATGTTCATGAGCAAAAAGGCGCTGTGCGAATTTCTGGAAGCGCAAATGGAGGACGCCAGAAAAACCGGCGTGATGTTCTCGTTGCATGTCAAGGCCACGATGATGAAAGTCTCGCATCCCATCGTCTTCGGCCACGCCGTCAAGGTGTTCTACAAGGACTTGTTCGCCAAGCACGGGGAATTGCTGGAAAGCCTGGGTGTGAACCCCAATAACGGTCTCAGCAGCGTCTACGAAAAAATTCTAACCCTGCCCGAGTCCCAGCGCGACGAGATCGCGGAGGCCATCCATGCCTGCTATGAAAAACGTCCCGAACTGGCCATGGTCGATTCCGCCAAGGGCATTTCCAATCTCCATGCGCCCAATGATGTGATCGTCGATGCCTCCATGCCGGCGATGATTCGCGCGGGTGGAAAAATGTATGGCCCGGACGGTCGACTGAAAGATACCAAGGCCGTGATGCCTGAAAGCACCTTCGCCAGAATCTATCAGGAGATGATCAGCTTTTGTAAAACCCATGGCGCTTTCGATCCGACCACCATGGGTTCGGTGCCAAACGTGGGGCTGATGGCCCAAAAAGCCGAGGAATACGGCTCCCACGACAAAACCTTCGAAATACCCACTGACGGCGTGGCGCGCATCGTCGATGACCAAGGCAAAGTGCTGCTCGAACATAAGGTCGAAAAAGGCGATATCTGGAGAATGTGCCAAACCAAGGACGCGGCGATCCGGGACTGGGTAAAACTGGCCGTGAACCGCGCTCGCCAATCCAATACCCCGGCTGTGTTCTGGCTGGAGGAGTACCGCCCCCACGAGTTGGAACTGATCAAGAAGGTCAAGCGGTACCTGAAAGACTACGATCTGACGGGACTCGAAATCCATATCATGTCCCATTTGCGTGGCATGCGTTTCTCTCTGGAACGCATCATCCGGGGCAAAGACACGATTTCGGTAACCGGCAACATTCTGCGGGATTACCTGACCGATCTGTTCCCGATCATGGAGTTGGGCACCAGCGCGAAAATGTTGTCCATTGTGCCGTTGATGGCTGGCGGCAGCCTGTTCGAAACGGGGGCGGGTGGTTCGGCGCCCAAGCACGTTCAACAGCTTCTGGAAGAAAACCACTTGCGCTGGGATTCCCTGGGCGAGTTTCTGGCCCTTGGCGTATCCCTGGAAGATCTCAGCTTCAAAACCGGCAACGACAAGGCCAAAATACTGGCCAAAACCCTGGATGAGGCCACCGGCAAGCTGCTGGACAACAACAAGTCACCCTCCCGCAGAACCGGAGAGCTGGACAACCGGGGCAGTCATTTCTATCTGGCCCTATATTGGGCCCAGGCATTGGCCAATCAGACCGAGGATTCCGAACTAGCGGCGCAATTCTCGCGCCTGGCGAAAACCCTAGCCGACAATGAGCAGCGGATTGTCGAGGAATTGAATTCCGTGCAGGGCCAACCGGTGGATATCGGCGGTTACTTCAGGGCCGATCCCGAGAAAACCAAAGCTGTCATGCGTCCTAGCGAAACGTTCAACGCGGCCTTGGCTGACTTCCGCCAGTAAGCCGTGCTTTCTTGAACCCCAAGCCCCTCCCCCTCTCCGGGGGTATTGCCAAGTTGTCGAACCGAGGCCACACTGAATCCGCAAATGGGAGCCGTGACCTCGGCTTGGTCGCCTTTTGGGCGCACGTCATCTCCTGCTAGGTGACCTGGTGCGCGGCAAGCCCCGCCGTTCAGGGCGGGGAAGGATAGCGCGCGGC